>JAERTE010000117.1 GCA_016845145.1 Rhodospirillaceae bacterium | reverse complement strand
CTTTTAATATCAATGAGTTAAAAAAGTTAGTCACCAGTTTGAAACTTATGCCGCGCCTGATCCATTTTTCTTCAATCACTGTTCCTACTGTAAGCCAATAGTTCCTGGAACCCAAGTTGCAGACTCTGAAACTGAAAGATTCGATCCAACCTTGCGACGATTTGCCCTAGATTGCTGGCTTTCCGTCCATTGTCCATTTATGACGCTTTTGGAAAAATGCCCTTGGCTGCGTTCTTGATCAGCGCACAAGCTTTGTCATAGTTGCGCTTGATCTGTGACCCTTTGCTGACTTGAAGACTTCGATTGATATGTTGGCGCTGGCTCTGGATGGTGTCTGTCTCATTTAGTTCGTGCCTCTTCATCCAGCGTTTGGCGTAATCATCCCAATCTGGCTTGCCATAAACCCTGTCGTAAATGACGCCGCTCGGCAGCCCTTGCTGGCGTAAATCCCATATGTCCAAAAATGCTTTGTATGTCTTGGCAGCTTGTGGTGACGAATATAATGGATATCTGGCGTAGCTGGTCGTAGCTGGATCCCGTTCCTGACGCTGTATGGCTTTCTTCAGCAGCTTGCTGGCTTCAGTCAACAAATAGTTTTCTGGCTTGTTGGCTGGCAGAGCCAGATAGATGATGTCGTCGTCATCTCTGATTGTCTCAGTTTTGGGATCAATGATGTGTGGTCTTACCACTGATGGTTCTGCGAACAGATAAACGCCTCTGGTGAGACCTTTGGCATTATCTCTCCACCAATCCTTGAACCCATGGTCGCTGGTAATGTCGCCAAAATCAGCGTGGAGATTTTGATATTGCTTGCCGCGGCCTGTTTTGCAGAAGCGTTGGTAGCCTTCGTGGCGAACTAAGCACCGATACCAGAGAAAATAATAGCTATCCTCCCACCAGACCCCTTGTTCAGTTTTCTTTTCTTTGAACAATGGGTGGTCGTGGCGAAAGTGCCGTCGTTTTGGGTCAGGTTTCGCGCCCATATCGTCATTCTCCAAAATAACCAAGCTGACCTGATACAAAACCAAGTTTAGCACTTTGTATGGGTTTGGATATGGAAAGTAATGCAAACAACAGTCTAGAAGCTGTTGCCGCTGGTCGTGGGCCACAGTGACGCCTAAAGCCATCCCAGAACCTTGATTGCTCTGTATGGAGCTTAGATTGGCTCACAGAGCCACTTAGCTTATAGCTAAATCGTTCAACGCCTGGAATGCACGCTCAGCCAACGATGAATATTGGCTGAGCGCATTGGTTAGATTGTGCTTGTTCAATGGATGCCTCGCCCTCGGAAGCTGATACTCACAGACCTGTTTTTTCTGTTTCAGCGTTCCCCAGAGATGAAGCATAACATCTGCTGATGGTTGACTGTCACTGGACTTTAGATAAGCGAAATATGAACCGCAGCGACCAAGATAATCTTTGCTGAAATCTCGTTCCGTTAGATATTCATCATCCACCGAAAGCTGTTGGTAAATGTCTTCAAGAATATGCCTCAATATGTCTCTCCTATGTTATGAAAGCCATTTAGATCCTCCTTAGTGGTCTAATCACTTTCACAAATATTTATGATATTCGGTGAGATGTATTAGTGGTTTTAGTATCAGAGTGGATGATCTCGGGTGGTGGTTAGATAATAGTAATCAAATGCCAATGCGAACCCGCATTAGTCTAAATATCTTATGGACACGACACTTGTTCCCCACGACGCTCGTTCCCAACATTCTGTTGATATGGCTTTGATCAGCCGCTTCGTTTCGTTTTCTGGCTATGCCGATACTGCTGCTTCGTTTCGTATTTGGTGCTGAACTCTGTGCTTATGATGAAGCGTTCATAAGCTGATCCAGAGACCGCAACTTGTGGGACACGATTTGCGATCTCTTTTGATGAATAGAGCGATGTCCATTCGTTATCATTGGCAGTTTCTGTATCCACGATCCATAGATCGCCAGATGGAACCAGCTTCAGCCAGCGATCTCTCGCAATGTCTTCAATCGCCGCGTGATGGCGTGGTTCAATCTTGGCCATAAGATTGAAGTGTGGATTGGTGGCCATCTTTTCTGCGAATGCGACAAAAAATATCTGCTTATCCAGCGATCTTGACCAACGCCGACCATACAAGCGACTATTCACTTGTGCTGACCAGCGTTTCAGCTTTTCACGCATCTTCCACCAAGCTTCGTTAGTATCTTTCTGTGGCCCGTAGTTGGTGGTCAGCACGATGTAATGCGTGGCGTCACGCCTGGCGATCACAGCCATCGCCGATCGCTGTTTGCTCTCTGGCGTTTCTTGGTCTTCAGCTTGTTTTGCTCGCCAGACCTTCAGCGATACTCGCCTTCTTTGTTGAATGGTTTTTTTCATCAAAGTTATTTATCTAATGTGGTTAGAAAGCTAACGCTTTAGATCCATTTTCATCAAAACGACGACCGCTTGATTTGATGGTTTGTTAGTTGGTGTTTTTGTGTTTTTGGAGAGCCCGCATAACGATCTTGTGGCGCTCTCTTTCCCAATGTCGCCGCAGCGTCGTGATGCGTCGTTCTGTTGGTGAAATATTGTTTTTCATCAAAGCCCATCTGGCTTTCTTGTATTCAGCTTCGTCCGTCAGTCGCCGCATTTCTTGTGGCGTCGGTTCGTCATTGGTTGCAAACAGCCAATCATCGTGGTCTTGAAGATCGCAACGATGATCAGCATCAACATCATTTTGGATATGTGTGATGGATGGATTTGTCTTGGTGATCTGCTTGATGAAGTTTGCTGCTCTCATACAGATATTTAGTCGTGGCTCTTACGCAGCTTCTTCACCAGCCATCGTTTTGTTGAGATAAGCCAGCAGAGCGTCTGCCTCATCTTGCGGGAAAAATGTTTCCAAGAAATCTTCCACACCACCAACGCCAGTTCTCCCAACATTTGTTGCGATGTAGAGAATGTATTCAAGCGTGGAGAGATTCCCATACTCTGGAAACATATCGTTGGTTTCGTATCTCACGAAGTCGTCCATCATTTCAGCCAGTTCGTTTGGTTCCATTTGATCTATGAGCTGTGCGAGTTCGTCGTATGTGGTCATCATTCTTCTTCTCCATTGTCATTTGCTGCGTTTATGAGATCTCTCATTTGCTGAAAGCGAGTTGGCACAACGATAACTTCGTTGCATTCGTTGCAGCACCTATCGTCATCATCCCCATATGGCGCTGGATTGTGTCCAAAGTGCCAAATGCCATTTGGATCGAATAGTGACACGCCACAGAAACAGCAGTTTCCATATTCTTCGTCTTTGCTCATACGCTCTTTGGTTTTTTCGTAGTTTGCTTCCATTGTCTTTCTCCATTGTTGCTGATGATCTCCATTGATCATCGTATGTGTATTATCTCACGACTCGCTGATGTTAATCAGCATTGCCGTTTTAGATAGATATTGAACTGCTAAACATTATTTTCTTAGTTTCTTGATGCCAGTCTGTCGCCTGATCTTGGCAAGCGTGGCTTTGTTGATTTCTTTTTGTTCGTGATGAACGACAGTTATAGCTCTGCGATTGTCGTTAGCGTGGATGCCTTCCCATATTTCGTGTGTGGTTGCCCCGTGGCGTTTGGGGTACCAACCATATTCCACAAGTATCTTTCTCACTTTTTGGGTCTTCATAAGACTGCTCCATCTGTTGGTGGTTTATGGAGATCAACAACGACCTCCATTTGATGCGCTATTATCTCATGAACTGATGGTGTTTATCTGCTTTGCCGATTTATTATCATTCCGAACTGCTAAACAAATATCTTCTGATTATACTGAAAACCCTTGGGAAAACGCCCTCGAGAAACCGCAGGAATGCTTGACTGCAAAAGCTTGTTTTGTGTATACTAAAAACAGATGGTTTTAGTATAAGGTGGATAACGATGAAGGTGGCGATCTACACAAGGGTTTCAACGAACCACCAATCTGTCGAAGCCCAAGAAACAGAGTTGCGTGAAGTCTGTGAGCGCAATGGCTGGGAAATCTCTGCCGAATATACTGACCACGCCATCAGTGGAGCCAAAGGGCGAGATCAACGCCCAGGTTTGGATCAGCTTATGAAAGCTGCCATTCGCAGAGAGTTCGATATGGTGGTTGTGTGGTCGTTGGATCGCTTTGGGCGCTCATTGAGTCATCTGGTGGCTCTGCTGGACGATCTGCAAGCCAAGAGCGTTGGCTTCTATGCCCACAAGCAAGGAATCGATACGAACACGCCATCTGGTCGTATGATGCTCCAGATCGCTGGCGTGTTCAGTGAATACGAGCGTTCTTTAATAAAAGACCGAGTGGTTGCTGGCCTTGAGAAAGCTAAACGCAATGGTGTGAAGCTTGGGCGTCCGAAAATAGCCCAAGATTTGATCGATAGAATCATCCAACTTCGTAGCGATGGTCTTGGTATGACCAAGATCGCTAAAACGCTTGGTGTTGGTGGTGGTACTGTCAATCGAATCTGCAAGGAAATGGGCGTTTGAGTGTCATCCATGTATGTTTGATGAAGCTCTCGTACCCTAAAAAGCCCCAAAATCCTGTTTCATCTGCTTAATCAACCACTTGGAAGTAACGCTTTATTGCCAGATGGCAACATTCGGCTATGCTGATTTGAGAACCATAAAAACAGTATCGGTTGTATCAGGGACGGAACATACATGTCGGGATTATCATTACAGCAGTTGGAATCTCATTTATGGGGCGCTGCGAACATACTTCGTGGATCCATCGATTCTGGGGATTTCAAACACTACATCTTTGGTCTGCTGTTCTACCGCCGTCTCTGCGATGTCTGGGAAGAAGAATACGAACAGAAACTGGCCCAATATGATGATGCCGATCTTGCTGCTGATCCTGACGAGCATCGATTTCACATTCCAGAAGGTCATTTCTGGAAGGATGTTCGCAAACACACCACCAACATTGGCGAACATCTGAACTCGGCATTCCACGCCATTGAAGACGCAAACCATCGTCTTCGTGGGGTGTTTCAAGATGTGGACTTCAATAACAAAGAACGCTTCCCAGACGCAGTCTTGGAGCGTCTGCTCCAGCATTTTGAAGAACATCGCCTGCGAAATGTTGATGTGGAAGCAGATATTCTTGGAAATGCATACGAATATCTGATTGCTCAGTTCGCTGATGATGCTGGCAAGAAGGGTGGCGAGTTCTATACGCCCAAGATGGTTGTTCGCTTGATTGTGGAGTGTTTGAAGCCAGAAGAAGGGATGTCTGTCTACGATCCCACATGTGGCTCTGGTGGCATGTTGCTGGAAGCGTTCCACCATCTTGAACGACAGAACCAAGATCCGCGTTCCTTGTCGCTATTTGGACAAGAGAAGAATCTGAACACATGGGCCATATGTTCTATGAACTTGTTTCTCCATGACATCGACGATGCGTTCGTTGAGCGTGGTGATACTCTGCTGGATCCCAAGCATCTGGTTGGCGATGGCGTCAAAGCCATTAGAACCTTTGACCGTGTACTGGCGAACCCGCCTTTCTCACTGAAAAACTGGGGTCATGGTACTTGGTCTTCTGGCGACAAGTTTGGGCGCGACAAGTATGGATGTCCCCCCAAGTCTTATGGAGATTTGGCGTTCGTCCAACACATGGTCGCCAGTCTGAAAGACGATGGCATGTTGGGGGTCGTTCTTCCCCATGGCATTTTGTTTCGTGGAGGTGCTGAAGCCAAAATACGAAAGGGTTTGCTGGAAGACGATCTGATCGAAGCAGTCATTGGACTTGGCCCAAATCTGTTCTATGGCGCTGGCATTCCAGCCAGCATTCTGATCATTCGAAAGAACAAGCCAGCAGAACGCGAGGGCAAGGTTCTGGTGATCAATGGCGATGATGAGTTCGTCGAAGGCAAAGCCCAGAACCACTTGTCAGAAAAAAATGTGAAGAGATTTGCCGAAGCATTTAACTCATTCGAAGATGAAGACAAGTTCTCCCGTGTCGTGGGTTTAGATGAAATCCGAGAGAACGACCACAATCTTAACATATCTCGCTTTGTCTCAACTGAAGAAGACGAGGTCGAGATTGATGTGGCTGCTGAAGTCGTCAAGTTAAGTGAACTTCGTCAACAGCGTGATGCTGTCGAGTCCAGGATGATGGGGTTCTTGAAGGAGCTTGGTTATGACAGTTGAGATTCCTGCTGGGTGGCAAAGACAACAACTAAAAGATCTTATCAACCTTGGGCGGGGCTTCGCTTTTAAGAGCAAAGACTATGTCGATGATGGGATCGTAAACTACCGTGTAAGTAATGTGGCGAATGATGCAAATAACCTAGGGGACACAAAGTTTCTTCCAGAAAGCTTTTTAGATGAATACGCAGATTATCGATTGAACGGGCGAGAGATCGTGCTGGTCATGGTAGGAGCTACGGTTGGCAAGTTGGGAAGAGTTCCCAGCAAAATATGTCCAGCTTTGTTAAATCAGAACATGTGGACCCTTGCCCCCAGAAGCGACCACTTGGACGCTGAATATTTATGGAACGCGGTTCATGTGATTGTGGATGAGCATCTATCTAAGCAGCAAGGTGGGGCATATAACTTCTTCAAAAAACCAGAGTTTCTCAGTGAAACGATGCTTTTGCCGCCACTTCCCGAACAAAAGAAAATCGCAGAAGTTTTGACCAGCGTGGATGAAACCATCTCAGCCACAAAAGCTGTGATCGACCAGACCAAACAAGTCAAAAAAGGCCTTCTGCAAACGCTGCTGACCAAAGGCATCAGCCACACGAAGTTCAAAGAAACTGAACTTGGTCAGATTCCTGAGAGTTGGGAAGTTGCGAGGCTGGACGATTCTGGTATCAAAGTCATCGATGGCGATAGAGGGAAAGCATACCCTAAAGCTAGCGAGTTCACTGACACTGGTTTCTGTTTATTTTTGAGTGCCAAGAATATTTCAAAAAGTGGGTTTCGCCTTATTGAAAATCAGTTTATTGGCGAGGAAAGACACCAACTTCTTCGCAAAGGATTGCTCGAACGAGATGACATAGTTTTGACCACTCGCGGAACAGTGGGAAATATTGGCTTATACGACTATTCGATCCCTTACGATGTTGTTCGTATCAACTCAGGAATGGTAATCCTGAGAAATGACCAATCTCGCATAACGACTAGTTTGCTTCACCTGATACTCGGCGCGCCAGTAGTAAAAAATCAGATTGAACAACTAGCATTCGGGAGCGCACAACCACAACTCACAGTAAAAGTGATCAATGGGTTTTATCTGCCAATCCCCCCCCTAAACGAACAGCCGCGCATAGCCGCTTACCTTGAAAATATTGTCGAAACACTGGAAGTAAACGAAGCAAAGCTTGCTCAACTCCTGACACTCAAATCTGGCCTCATGTCCGATTTATTGTCTGGCAGCAAACGAGTGGAGATTTGAGGCGTGGATGTTGTCAAAGCATTCTTGGACGCACAATACGAACACAACGAAGATGTTCGTAGAGCCCTGTATAGCCTTTACACAGAGTATATATCCTGGGGTATCCACGACTCGAACTTTGCCGAAAAGTTTTCTAAAGGTAGCCCAGAACATTTTCATGGGTGTCTATGGGAGATGCAGCTTGCAAAGCACTTTAAAGGCTTAGGCTTAGCGTTAAGTTCTGCAGATGATGGTCCAGATTTTTGTATCCAAGATTCTAATGGCCCGATTTGGGTCGAAGCGGTGGCTCCATCTCCGAGGGGTATACCAGAGGATTGGCTTGAATCTAGTCCCCCTGAAGAAATCAAGGTTTCCGATGTTCCGCATGAAGAAATACTTCTGAGGTGGACCAGCGCGGTAAAGTCAAAAATGGAACAGCACTCTGGTGGCATTAGACTTATTAAGGGAGAGAAAACTTGGGTTCCTGGATGGGTGGAGAAAGGCAAAGTAGGCGAGAGGGAGCCATATGTCATCGCTGTAACTTCTTGTCAGCTTGGACTAGGACAGCTCCTGAATCATGAGGGGATTTCAACTTGGCCATATGCCGTAGAAATGACACTGGCAGTTGGCCCTATAGTTATCACCATTGACAGAGAATCAGGGAAACAGACTGGAAGCCATCATTCCTATCGCCCTGTTATTAAAAACCCCAACGGAGCCGATGTACCTACAGATATATTTCTGAGGCCAGAGTACGAATCAGTCAGTGCTATTCTCGCTTCACCAGCTGGCGTAAATGCCGCATGTGGGCAAAACGCGCCTTTGGTCCTCGTTCATAATCCTAATGCAAAAAACCCTTTGGTTGGCGGCATTTTAGGTGCTGACGAAGAGTATGAGGCCAGTATTGGGATGGATATCCAAGTAACAAGAAGTAGGCCAGATCAGGTTGTTGATGGGGTGGTGAAAGATGGGTAGCGAATGGCAACTGGCGGAAAAGCCGACCATCCAAATGTTGATGGATATGGGGTACACCTTCGTTGCAAAGGCCGAACATGAAGGATTGCGAGAAGGTGAAAACCATGTGCTGTTCCGTCCACATCTGATCGACGCCATCCAACGCTTGAATAAACTGTCTGCTGAAGACGCCCAGGCTGTTTATGTGGAACTGCTGGGTAAAAGTGACAACGAAGATTGGTTGGGCGTTCTGCGTGGCAACTACAGTCGCAAGGTGGCTGGGCAATCTGAACACAAAACTATCAAGATCATCGATTTTCAGAACCCATCTAATAATACCTTCGTCGTCACCAACCAGCTTTATGTGAAAGCTGAGAAATCCCGCATTCCAGATGTCGTCGTCTACATCAATGGCATCCCCATTGTTGTGATCGAAGCCAAGTCGCCACTGAACCATAAAGACAAAACTGGCGAGGCGTTTGAGCAGATCAAGCAGTATGAGAGAGATATTCCACGACTGTTTTATTCCAACTGCTTTAACATCATCACTGATGGCACCAACTGCCTTTATGGAGCCACTGGTAGCCCATCGAAGTTTTATGGGGCATGGAGCGACCCATGCCCGCGAACTGACCAAGATTTTCCAGATGCCCTAAGCATGGGGTTGTGGAGTTTGTTGGAGCCCAGTCGTCTACTGGATCTGATCGCGCACTTCATCGTCTTTGAACAAGACGATTCTGGAAAGATTAAAAAGATATGCCGCTATCAGCAGTTTCGTGCGGTCAACAAGATCGTCCAGCGCGTCATTGATGGAGAACATCGACGGGGATTAATCTGGCACACACAGGGGTCTGGCAAATCACTCACGATGGTGTTTGCTGCGCTAAAGCTCAAAACTCATCTGACAGAAAGCTCAGACGAACTCGCTAATCCAAACTTGATGGTGCTGACAGATCGCATCGATCTCGATGACCAAATCAGTGGCACATTCCAAGCTTGTGGTTTGCCAAACCCTACCAGAGTTGGGTCAGTAGCTGAGCTTCACAAGCTCATTGGCAGTGGAATCGATGGAATGACTGCATTGTCCACGATTTTTAAGTTTCAGGGTTCGAAGACGCCCATCAAGAACTCAGAAAACTGGATTGTGATGGTGGATGAATGCCATCGCACTCAGGAAAAGGATTTGGGAGCATATCTTCGTGCCACCATGCCAGATGCTCGGTTCTTTGGGTTCACTGGAACGCCGATCAAGAAGAGCGACCAAGACACATATCGTAACTTTGGTATCGAGGGCGAAGGATATCTGGACAAATATGGCATCGATGATGCTGTGGCTGATGGTGCGACTGTTCCCATTTACTACACTGGTCGGAAGACGGAGTGGCATATTGATGAAGCCAAAATCGATATTCTGTTCGATCAATGGTTCGCCGATCTTCCAGAAGACGAACTAAACGAACTGAAGCAGCGTGGCGTTGGTATTGCTGATCTCGTCAAGCATCCCAAACGCATTGAACTAATCGCTTTCGATATCTGGACGCACTTCAAGGAATACGCAGCGCCAGATGGCTTTAAAGCTCAGATCGTCGCTTTGGATCGTGAAGCTGTCATTCTCTACAAGCGGGCCTTAGATAAAGCCATCGCCGATGATCTGGTACAGCAGGGCGTGTCTGAGGATGAAGCCAATGCTATCGCATCCAAAAAATCAGCATGTGTCTATTCCGAGTCCCAAGAAGACGACAAGCCATCGGAAGACCCACATATAGCTGACATCAGGACTGGGTTGCTGGAGCATTATCTGGATCGCGATGCAGAAACCATCATCAAGCAAGCGTTCGGCAAGAAAGGTGAAGATCCAGACTTCTTGATTGTGTGCGATAAGCTTCTGACTGGCTTTGACGCGCCCATTGAATCCGTGATGTATCTCGACAAGCCACTGCGTGAACATACGCTGCTGCAAGCCATCGCCAGAACCAATCGTGTGGCTGATTCCAAGAAGAAAAATGGTCTGATCGTTGACTATGTTGGCGTATCGAAAAATCTCGACGATGCACTGTCATCTTACAGATCTGATGATGTTAAAAACGCAATGCTGGATCTCGATGACCTTCGCTCACAACTGAACGCAGCCCATGCCGCCGTCACGAAAATGATGAAGGGTGTGAAGCGTGGGACTGGTGATTTAAAAGCTGAGTACGATGCGCTGGTAGAGAGCTTGAAGACTGAAGATCAGTGGTTCGTCTTCCGCACTGTGTCTCGCGAGTTCATATCCATCTATGCAGCATTAAGCCCAGATCAGTCAGTATTGGACTTCACAAACGATCTGAAGTGGGTCGCTGGGTTCTTGCAATACGCCACCCAGGTTTTTGAGAAGAAAGAAGCGTTCGACCAGAAGGATTACAGTCGCAAGATCAGAGAAATGTTGGAACAGCACCTCGATGCGACTGGGCTGAGCGTCACCGTCAAGTTGCGCTCAATCACTGATCCAGACTTCTGGGAAGACTTCGAAACAGAAGATAAGACTGAAGACGACATCCAAACTGCCGCCATCCGCAAGACGACAGAACTTCGCAAGACAGTGTACGAAAAGCTGTCAGAGAACCCACATCAGTTCGGGAAGTTTTCTGAGCGTCTGAAAGAGCTTTTGGAGAAAATGGATGATGCTCAACTGTCTTGGGCTGACAAGCTGAAAACAGCAGAAGAACTAGCCAAAGATTTGGACGCTGAGGCATCAGCACATGAAGGATCTGGGCTGTCTGAAGCTGCGTATGGCATTCTCAAGATATTGGAAGCATTCAAGCCAGATAATGCTTCTACTGGCGCTCTGGAAGACACTGCCATCCATATAGCGACCATCTATGGGGCAACACCATCGATGTGGCAGGAAAAGCCCGAACTTAAGAAGACATTGCGACAGCAAGTGCGCCAGAAGATCCACAGCGAAGGTTTTAGCGATCTGAAGGCTCTGGCTGAAGAAATCGAAGAGTTCACGCTTAAGAACTTTGCCAAGTAGCACGATGCTAGTTCTTACTGTTGGAAAGACAGACATTCCATACATCTTGAAGCGCAATGGATCTTGTGAGCGAGCAAGGATCACTGTCACGCCAGAGGTCGTTGAAGTCGTCGTTCCACCCACTGCAACTGATAGCGAAATCAACGGAGCCATTCACAGACGCCGAAAATGGATATTTGATCAGCGACGAAAGATGGATGACATCGCATCATCAACTCCGAAGCTGGCTCGATTCGTCAGTGGTGCGAAGATCCCATTTCGTGGACGCATGATGAGACTGAGCGTTGTTCCCACTGACGACACTTTGGCGCATGTGCAATATGTGAATGGGTTTCGTGTTGAATGCCCCACAGCACCATCGGAAAGCTCGCGTGATGCGTTGGTCGAAGATGCTCTGCGATTGTGGCTCAAAAAGAAACTTCGCGACGATGTTGGGGCCATTATTCGTCGTCATGGAAACCCCAACGACTTAAACCCGAAGTCATTTCGTATCAAAGAACAGAAGCATCTATGGGGAAGCTGTGGCAAAGATCGAGTGATTAACATCAACTGGCATCTGATATTCGCCCCCAAGACAGTCTTGGAGTACGCTGTCGTCCATGAACTGAGCCATCTCCGCCATCGCAATCATGACGCACCGTTCTGGCGATTGGTGAAATCAATCATCCCAGAATATGAAGCTCACAAGTCTTGGCTGGAGAAGAACGAGCATTTGTTGGCTTTGAAGAAGCTTGATCCAACACTTTAGAACGAACAACATTCAGTCAGTTGTGGAGCTTATAAATCCACATAGGCAACGCCCCATTCATCACCTTTGATTGGTGTTAGGGCTTCATCTCGCAGTTGCTCTATGGTTCTCTGATCGTAGTGATCTTCAAGAAACTTGAACGATGTTCCAGCGAATACTTTCATAGTTTCGTATGATACACCTGCAGACAATCTCATCGTGATGCCAAAGTGGCGAAGGGAATAGAAAGACAGTTTCCTGCCATCAGTATCTATATCTACCTTGGACATAATATCCTTCCACGCACGGTAATATGCGTTTTTCGTAATCATCTCTCCAGTGTCGTTATCAACGAAAATAAAGTCGTCTGGTTTGGTATGCATTGAATACGATTTTACGCGTTTGAAAAAGTCGCCACCCCTTGCTGCCAGTTCTCGGTCTTTTCGGACTTTAGATATCTCGGCTCGGACTTTGATGTCTACGAAATAGTATCCCCAGTTATGTGGTCCCCGATTTTCGTTTTTGTAAATCTTGATATCTTTCCACTTCAACTGTTTGAGTTCACCAAATCTAAGGAAAGAGTTCGCCTTTATCAGAATGAAGTCACGGATGAAGTTTCGTTGTTCCAGTTGCTTTGGTTCAAGGTTCTCTTCCTTAAGCCACTTGTGATGCATAAACCTCCACAGCCGCCCATACTCATCTCTGGAAAATGCATCTCGTTTTTCAACTTGGGTAATCTTGATTTCTTCAAAATCAATATCCTCGAAATGCACATATCCCTTGCGAAATGCCCATTTCAACAGCGCATTTATTGTTGTTTGTTCGTTGCGTAATGTGACATCACGGACTTCTGGATTAGTGGCGCGTCGGTAAAACGCGTATTTGGCAAATGAGTTGCGATCCACTTCACTTATCTTCAGAGAAGAACCGAAGTTATATCTGCCTAAAGTTTTTGTGTGTTGATCTCTTCCAAGATAGCGGAGCAAATGCTTGAGTTGGCTCTCAATCGTTTTCCGTCGCCCATATGTGATGAACATAGATTCTACTCGTTCATCCTGATGCTCTAAATACAAATCAACTAGCTTGCCAAATGTTATCGTGAACATTGGCAATCCATTATCAACACGCTGCCTAACAGCCACATATTCACTAATGGCTTTTGCTTTGGCAGTTTCCAAATCACGGGTTTTTAGAGAGCGACGATAGTATTTTCGTTCGTCAGGTAGCCATGTTCGGAACTGGTACATATCGCCACTTTGAGGGGTGCGATAGACGATGGCTGATCCATCCAGAACTGAATGCTGTTCAGTGAAGGATTTTGACGGTTGCAACTTATGTTTTTCAATAGTCTTCATTCTTTGAAACTTTCTTTGAATGTAGACTGACTAAGCCATTGATGTTTTTATATCTCCATTTTGACTATGAAGCAAGTTTGAAAAACTAATCTATTGAAAATAAATAATAAAATATATATGTATTACTCCCACTCGATCGTCCCGGGCGGCTTCGACGTAACATCATAGACCACTCGGTTGATGCCGCGGACTTCGTTGATGATTCGGTTGGCGACGCGGCCCAGGAAGGCGTGGTCGTAGGGATAGTAATCGGCTGTCATGCCGTCGGTGGAATTGACCGCCCTGAGCGCGCAGACATGGTCATACGTACGAGCATCGCCCATGACGCCAACGGTCTGCACCGGTAAAAGCACGGCAAAAGCCTGCCAAATCGCGTCATAGAGGCCAGCCGAGCGGATCTCGTCCAGATAGATGGCGTCCGCCTTGCGCAGCACATCAAGCTTCTCGCGCGTGATGGCGCCTGGAATGCGGATCGCCAAGCCGGGTCCTGGAAACGGATGCCGTCCGACAAACGTATCGGGCAGGCCCAATTCGCGCCCCAGTTCGCGAACCTCGTCCTTGAACAGTTCGCGCAACGGCTCAACCAGTTCCATATTCATGCGTTCCGGCAGTCCGCCGACGTTGTGGTGCGACTTGATGGTAACGCTGGGCCCGCCTGTAAACGAAACACTTTCGATCACATCGGGGTAGAGCGTACCTTGTGCCAGGAATTTGGCACCACCGATACCTTTCGCTTCGGTTTCGAACACATCAATGAACAATTTACCGATGGTTTTACGTTTGACTTCGGGGTCGGTGACGCCTTCCAGCGCGCCGATGAACATATCCGATACGTCTTTGTGGATCAGCGGGATATTGTAGTGGTCGCGGAACAGACCAACCACTTCGTCGGCTTCGTTCATGCGCATCAGACCGTGGTCGACGAAAACGCACTGCAATTGGTCGCCGATGGCTTCGTGCAGGAGCACCGCGACGACGGACGAATCAACGCCGCCTGATAGTCCGCAAATGACTTTGCCGTCACCGACCTGAGCACGAACCTTCTCGATCATTTCATCTTTGAAGGCTGCCATGGTCCAGGACCCTTCGCAGCCGCAGACACGATGGGTGAAGTTGGCCAAAAGCTTGGCGCCGTCTGGTGTGTGCACGACTTCCGGATGGAACTGCACGGCGTAGAAGCGTTTATCGTCATTGGCGATGGCGGCATAAGGCGCGTTTTCGGTAATTGCCACAGGGCGGAATCCGTCGGGCAGGGCGTCGACGCGGTCTCCGTGGCTCATCCAGACTTGATGGGTCTCACCTGTGCTCCACACACCATCAAACAACACGCAGGTGTCGGATACCTGCAGCATGGCGCGACCGAACTCCTGGTGGTCCGACGGCGTAACTGCACCGCCCATTTGCTGCACCATGGTTTGCTCGCCGTAGCATATGCCAAGTACGGGGAGCCCCAACGAACCATCAAACACGACGTCCGGCGCGCGCGGTGTTTCAATCTCGTGCACAGACGCCGGTCCGCCTGAGAGAATGATGCCCATGGGGCCGAAAGCCTTAATCGTGTCAGCTGTTACCGCTTGGAAGGGGTGAATCTCACAGTAAACGCCGGATTCGCGCACGCGTCTGGCGATCAACTGGGTCACCTGAGAGCCGAAATCGACGATCAGGATGCGTTCGGCGTGGGTATCATTTTTTGTATTTGGCATGGTGCTTTGCTTCTAGCGCCTCGGGCCCGATGAGTCACGCCGTGAAGGCCGATTTCCGGTATAGTATCGCCTGGAGGTTTTATGACGATATCGATCGCAGCTTATACGATGTATGGGTTCGAGTGGTTACGTGCGGATATTCGCACGTTCTGGGCCGGTGTGGCGGCGCGCCTGCGTGATGCCGGCATGGCCGACGTGCCATCAAGGCTGAGCTGGAAAACACCCGAAGAGGCGCAATGGCACGCGCCAAATTTGCTGCTTGGCCAGACGTGTGGATATCCGTTGATGAAGGGGTTGACCGGGGAAGTAAGGTTGGTGGTGACGCCGTCGTTTAATGCGCCTTATTGTGATGGCGCCAATTATTGCTCGTTGATTGTTGTCGGGAAAAACTCAGAAATTACCAGTCTATCGCAGTTGAAAGGGCGGATTGCAGCAGCCAACAAGCCAATATCCCATTCCGGCTACAATGCGTTCCGCCGGTTGGTTGCGGATTATGTCTGTCAGGATCGACCGCTTTCAAACCTGGAGCCGGACAAGGCCGGACGCCGAAGGTTTTTCGCCGACGTGACCTATTGCGGTACCCATATGGGAGCGCTTCAGGCCGTCGCCACGGGTAAAGCGGATGTGGCGGCAATTGATGCAGTGAGTTTTCATCTGATGTCTCGTGGCAAACCGAAATTGACGGGCGCCGTCCGCATCTTAACCACCACACTGCCGGCGGCAGGATTGCCGTTGATTACGGCGGGAGGGCGATCCGATGCCGATCTTCAGGTTCTTCGCCATGCGGTGATGGATACCATTGGTGATCGTAAAATTCGGCCCGCCTTGGCGAACATGGGGATTTCCGGGTTTCAGGTGATAGGCCGCGATGCGTACAGCGAGATCCTGACATTCGAGCGGCAAGCCGAGGATATGGGCTACCCGGTGCTGGCCTGAGGATCGCCTAAAGGACACCGGAGAAATAACTGACGAGAAGCTGACGCGCCAGGTTGGTCAAAGCTTTTTCCCTGCGCTTATCATCTGCATATGTGGTTTTTTGTCGCCACAATCATTTCGGTATCGTAACATTTGTTGGTTATTGAATGAGGAGACGGCAATGACATATCGAGCGGAAACCATATGGACCACATATAAATCGCTACGGCGCGACGTTGTATTGGGCGGTCGCTGCTCACCGGTGTGCAATGAGACATTGACGAACTTCGCGATTGCCATGGCATCGTTTTATTCGGTCGGGCAAACTCGGGAAATGCTGAAAAACCCAAAGTGCTTGCGATATTTATGCGATGAATCCTTGAGGTGCGCCGACCGCGTTATTGAATGCGCCGTTACCAGCATGGCCTGAGCGATATTTGACGAAAAGGAGCGAATTTATGGCACGCGATAAAACTGATAGCAAAGCCACCGAAGATACTCTCGATGAAGACATCCGCGTTGAGGCTTCGGAACTGGATGACAAAACCCATGCCGAAATCCGTATGCTGTATGCGGAATCGACGGAAACGCTACGCTTCGTCAAGAATCATCAATGGAAAACTGTCGGCGCCACGCTGTTGACCTATCTAGGCCTGATCTTTGTTGCTGGATGGACACATGCCGGGCCGGAAATGATCAACAAATTGATGGCGACCACGATCTTGCTGGCGACGGCGGTGATTTTCACGCTGGTGATTTATCAGTTCTGGATGCACAACGAAGCGGCCAAGATTGATCGTATGAATCCGCATATGTCGAACTTGTTCCGCAATATCCGCGCGGCCAAGTCGACGCGCGAGGGCAATATCCACCGTTATTTGCTGCTCGGGTTCATGGCCGTTGTGGTGGCGCTTGGCGCTGTCGTGGTGCATCTGGCTTTGGACCGGATTGCTGCCGGGTAGGGCCTTGTGTCGCTGCGGGGGCGCGATTATGGTCAGCAGCATCCAGGGAGGGATAGCTGAAATGACCGACGACCACCCGCACGCCGAATGGTCCGGCGTGATGTTCGATATGTTTCGAGATGCCGGCGTCAACTTATTCACGCATGTGCCGGATGCGGGTAATGATCGGCTGATCGCACTCGCCGAGACGCACAACGAAACTCGAACCGTATTGTTGACCACTGAAGAGGAGGGCGTCGCCATTTGTGCGGGCGCTGATCTGGTAGGCGAACGCGCGGTTCTGTGCATGCAGTCGAGCGGCTTGGGCAACTGCCCGAACTATCTGTCGCTGGCCAAGGGTGCGCGGTTTCCATTGTTGATGATGATTTCCATGCGTGGTGACTACGGTGAGCAAAACCCCTGGCAGTATCCCATGGGCGAGGCGGTTGAAACGCTGCTCGATGCCATGGGGGTTTTGATGTTCAAGGTTGAACACCGCGATGACCTTGAGAAAGCGATATCGGCGGCGCTCAACGCATCCGGCAACGGCGCACAGGCCGCGGCCATTGTCCTGAGCCAGAAATTTCTCGGCGCGAAGGGATTTTGATCATGAGCAAATCACCCGCAGCCAATATCGATCGGCGTGAATTGTTGCCGCATTTGTTTCCCAATTCAGAGGATTGGTTGTTTATCAGCGGTTTAGCAGGTGCGTCGCGCGATGCCGCGGCACTGACAAACGACGGTGGCAACCTTTACACCATGGCCGGCACCATGGGCGCGGCCGTGCCCATGGGACTCGGAATGGCGCTATCCGCGCCGGACCGCAATGTGGCCGTCATCAATGGCGATGGCGAGATGTTGATGGGCATTGGCGCGCTGGTCACCGTAGCCTCGGCGCAGCCCAACAATTTGACACTGGTCTGCCAAGATAATTCCATGCATGGCGAAACCGGTGGTCAGAAAGGGCACACGGCCGGAGGCGCCAATCTTGAGATGATCGCGCAAGGTTCCGGTATCGAATCGACGATGACCATATCTGAGCCTTCTCAGATTGCCGAAGCGGCGGCTTTCATTACCGAAGCGCCTGGTCCACGTTTTCTGCTGATTCGTGTGTTGCCGACGCCGCCGAGCGTGTTCAAGCGCAACATGGATATGGCCGAATGCCGCGTACGGTTCCGGAACACTTATATCGCCGGTGGTTGATTTCGGAGTCGGTACGAGACCACGCTCCTTGCTCCGCTAGGACGCAACATATGGCGTTGTTTCAAGCGGAGAATGGGATTGAACCAGCCGGACGATTTGTTTGAATAATATGTCAACCAGCCGGGCCTGCGGGTTGTCGCGGCGTAGCAGTAAGCCGACAACCCGGACAGGCCCGTCGGGGCCCACGGATAACCGTTTCAATGGCCATGGGTTTGGCGATGGAATACAGCGAAGCGGAACGATAGAAACCCCGAGGTCGTGGTAAACCATGCTCGCGATGGTTTCAAAATTGTCCAGTTCCATAGTCTGATTGACCTGAATGCGCTGCTTCGCCAGCCAATCATCGATCCACTGCCCCGCCCACAGGGTGCGGGTATAGTGGATAAAGGGCATGGTGCGAAGAATTTCGAAGGGATCGTTGAGTGGACAATCGAGCGGAGCCAATACAATGAACGTCTCTTTGGCAAATACCCGGAATTCAAGTTCGCTATTAATATAGGGGGGCTCGGTGATGATCGCTGCGTCCACCTCACCGCGATCGACCATCGGCAACAAGGCCGGCGAGTTTCCCGGAGACGCGGTTATATGGAGATTCGGGTACTCTTCGCGCATGGCGTTGATGGCACCCGGAATAATCCCTGCCATCGACGTCGGCATCGCGCCGATGCTCAATTCACCTGAAAGCGTTGTTTCATCGTTTGCATCAGAGACCATCGCCTCGTAAGCGGCGACAATTTTCCGAGCTTTCGGAATAAGCGCCTTGCCGACCGAGTTCAACGTCGGGGGACGGGTGGTGCGGTCGAATAGGGTAACTTGAAACTCCTGCTCCAGCGCCTTCATTTGAAGACTGACAGCGGAGCGGCATACATACATTTCCTTGGCGGCCTCACCGAAGCTACCGGTTTCGAAGATGGCGAGCAGAGTTTTGAGGCGGCGGATCGACATATGACTGATCCCATAAAAGCAAAGCAGTAAATACATTTTTTAAAGTAAAAAATAATCAACTAAAAGGTAATTTTTATTTCCTTTCATTAACAAAAATTAAAAAGGATAATAAATATGGGAGTACAGGGGAGAAATTTTTTTGGGAAATCGCGGAGTGCCACGGAAGGTCAACGCGGCTGGTAATCGGCGCCCAATTCAAAGAAATATTGTCGGTGTAAGTAGGGAAGCTTAACATCCGCACAGGATGGGACTCAGCTTCGCTCTACCGAGCCGCCGGGAATTGATGTCGAGTTTTACGTTTGGCCCCCTCGCCCAAGAGAACGCAGGGCGATGGGTTATTATTTTCAGCGTTCATTTAACACTTGGGAGGACTACGCATGAGTGTTTTTAAAAGTAAGGCAAAGGGGGCGCTAACCGCTTCCGTCGCCGCATTGGCGACAATCGGGTTTGTCGGCATTGCTGCCGCTGAATACCCGGAACGTCCGGTTTCAATGGTTATTCCTTACGGCCCGGGCGGCGCCACGGATATTTCCGCGCGCACCATCGCCGAGCCGCTTGGTAAAGCCGTGCCGAAGCCGTTGTTGATGGTCAACCGCACCGGCGCCGGTGGCGCCACGGGTTCGGTCTCCGTCAAGAATGCCAAGAACGATGGTTATACCATGTTGTTCGCGCGTGTTGGTTCGCACTCGGTCAACCCGGCCATGAAAGCGGCACTGCCTTACACGCTGGACGATTTCGTCTTCGTTGGTGTGTATGAAATCAACCCGGTTGTGTGTGCGACAGGCATGAAGTCGGGCATTACGTCCATGGATCAACTGATTGCCAAGGTGAAAGCAAATCCCGGCAAGGTGCGTTTCTCGTCAGCTGGTGTCGGCTCCTTGTTGCACCTCGCGGGTACCATGGTGCTCGATAGTTTTGGTGTTAAAAACGCGACTTCGGCTGCAGTCCACCTGCCGTTGAAGGGCGGCGGAGCCGCTGCTACGGCTGTGTTGGCGGGTACGGCAGATTACATCTGTACGAACTCCTCGGCTTTGGCGAGCTTTGTTGCCAACAAACAACTGCGTCCTTTGATGGTCACCACCAAAGAGCCGGTGCCGGGCTTCGATGCCCCGAGTGCGCGTAGCCTCGGCCATCCGGAACTGGAGGGACTCGTCGGTTGGACCGGTATCGCCGGCCCGAAAGGTCTGCCTAGTGCGGTTGCTGACAAGTGGCGCGGTTACTTGGCCACTGCGGTCAAAGATCAGAAGTTCCTCGATGCCATGGGCAAACGTGGTTCCGTGATCCGTCTGATGGACCCGAAAGAGTCGAATGAGTTCATTCAGGGCCAGTACACGGCTTTCCGTAAGTTGGTCGACGACTTGAATATGCGGATCAAATAATTCGCTTCAGATGTATGGGGCGGCCCTTGTGGCCGCCCCATCGTTTTTCACGGCACGGCTTCAGTCAACTGCTGCACAATAGGGAGGATTCCGGAAATGCCGCGTTTGCATAGTACCGTTTGGCTTGGGCTTGGGATGCTCGGGTTGAGCATTTTTCTAGCCGTCTACATGGTCCCAACATGGGTCATCAAGCCGGACAATATTCAAATTCTGGTTCTTTCCCCTGACTTCTGGCCCTACATCATTTCCGCGCTACTGGCCATCGGCGGCGCAGCGATGTTGGCGCAACATTACTTCATCGGTCATAACGGCGTCGAAGAAGAGGTTGATGATGCACCGGCTGGTGGCGGGAAGCGGATCGGACTCGTTGCCATTTTGATGCTCGCCTACTTCTATGTGATGCCCTTCCTTGGCATGGTGTGGGGTTCGGTCGTGGCATACGTTGCATTTATGGGAATTATCGGATTTCCACGCAAGAAGGCCGCATTGATCATTTCCGTGGTGCTGCCACTGATTCTTTATGCATTTTTCAATTACGCGGCCGGAATTCCCATTCCGCAGGCCGATTTTCTGAAGTTGCCTTGAGGTTATTATGAGTTTTCTTGATTTCGCACCTGCTGCGTTTGAACTCGTCGCCCAATGGAGCAGCATTTTGTCACTGTTCATTGGTGTTGTTGTTGGCGTCATCATGGGAGCGATCCCGGGTATGTCGGCGACCATGGCGGTGGCGCTGACCCTTCCGTTTACATTCGCCATGGAACCGATCCAAGGCATCTTGCTTTTGCTGGGCGTGTACAAGGGCGGTATTTTCGGCGGCTCAATTCCAGCCATCTTGATCAAGACGCCCGGCACGCCTGCATCCTCGGCGACCATTTTGGACGGCTATCCCATGGCTGAAAAAGGCCAGGCTGGTAAGGCATTGGGCATGGCGCTGTATGCATCGTGCACGGCCGATATGATCTCCAATCTTTCATTGATTTTGTTTGCCGGTTGGCTGGCGTCATTTGCGCTCAGTTTCGGCCCGCCGGAATTCTTCACCCTCATTTTGTTTTCGCTCACCATTATCGCCGGTGTTTCCGGTGACAATTTGCTTAAAGGCCTGATTTCCGCCGCCATGGGCCTGTTGGTCGCAACGATTGGGCTTGATCTCGTTTACGGCACAAACCGGTTCAATTTCAATGAGCCTAACCTCATGGGCGGTCTTAATTTCATTGCCGTACTGATTGGGTTGTTCGCCATTCCGGAGATCATCGAATACGCCAGGAAGCCTCGCAACGAGGAGGAAAAAGTACGTGAACTGGGAGAACGTCACGTGACTTTTGCGGAATACCGACGCTGCCTGAAAAGTATTCTTAGGGGCGGTGTTATCGGTGTTGTTCTTGGGTCCATCCCGGGGATCGGTGCCGCGCCGTCGGCTTTCTTGAGTTATTCCGAGGCACGCCGAAATTCCAAGAACCGCGACAACTTCGGCAAAGGCGAGGTGGAGGGCGTGGCCGCGTCGGAGGCCGGCAACAACGGTGTTTGCGGGGCGACCCTGATCCCGCTGCTGGCGCTGGGTGTGCCCGGTGATATCATTACCGCGATCATCATTGGTGGGTTCATGATCCACGGCCTGCAGCCCGGCCCGATGATGTTCGCCACCAACGGTGACATTGTCTACGCCCTGTTCATGGGATTGATTCTGAGCTCGATCTTCTTGCTCGGCGTCGGTTCCGTGGCGATCCGGTTGTTCCGCTTTATCGCTGACGTGCCGGCATCGCTTCTGTTCCCGGGAATCATGGTGCTTTGTGTTTACGGCGTATATGCGGTTAACAACAACATCTTCGACATCGCCACCATGTTTGCCGTCGGTTGGGTGGGGTATTTGATGCTGCGCCTGAAAGTGCCCGCTGCACCTTTCCTGATCGCGTTTATTCTGGGGCCGCTTTTGGAGGATAATTTCCGCCAATCAATGCTCATGTCGGGTGGGACCCTGGATATCCTGTTCCGCAGCGCCATTACTTGGGTGTTCTGGACCTTTACGGCGATCACCGTCATTGCCTTGATCCGCGCCGGCATCCGTGACCGGAAGAACAAAATGCTGACCACGGAAGAGGAATAAACCGGCAGCCCTAAGACCCTAGAGATAAGGACAACAAACACCGCCGCCCGATGTATTCATCAGGCGGCGGTTTTTATTTGGTGTATTGGAAAAACAATGCGTTAGAGAGTGAAGCACTTCTCTCTGGTTTGGAAGCGTTTGGCTATTGAAAATCCTGCAGTACGGCTTTGACGTCTTTAATCAGTGCTTCGGCGGGCCGGCCTTTGATGATGTAGCCCCGCGCACCGATTTCCATACATTTTTCTCGTGTCTTAGCATCATCGTAGATCGTCAGCATGATGACATAAGCCTTTGGGTCTCGCGCGATGATTTCCTTGAGCGCATCGATGCCGTCACCCATGGCCAGCCGGATATCGAGAAATACGATATCCGGTCTGTGTTGTTCATAGAGAGCGACAGCCGCCTTTTCCGTTGTCCCTTCGGCGACGATTTCACAGCCAATATGGGTGAACGTGTGCTTGAAGATCTCGCGCAGCATATTTGCATCTTCGATCAACAGCACACGTGGCGCAGAATTGGGCATTCTATTTCCCCTCCGGATACCGGCGCGGACTATTCCGCCGCCGGTTTGTCGAGGTAATCTTCCTTATACAACTCCGATCCCTCTTCCTTGAACTTCTCGGACATCTCGTCCATGCCGTCCTTGGCGTAGTCGCGCACCATGTTGGTGATTTCCATGGCGCAGAACTTCGGCCCGCACATGGAGCAGAAGTGCGCCGTCTTGTGCGCATCTTTTGGCATGGTCTGATCGTGGAAGTCACGTGCCCGGTCCGGGTCGAGGCCGAGATTAAACTGATCTTCCCAGCGGAACTCGAAACGCGCCCGGCTGAGCGCATCGTCGCGTGCTGCCGCGCCGGGGTGGCCTTTGGCTAAGTCGGCTGCGTGGGCGGCGATCTTGTAGGTAATGACGCCTTCACGCACGTCCTCACGGTCGGGAAGCCCCAAGTGTTCTTTAGGCGTTACGTAGCACAGCATGGCGCAGCCGTACCAACCGATCATTGCGGCACCAATCCCCGATGTGATGTGGTCGTAACCGGGCGCAATATCGGTGACCAGTGGCCCAAGCGTATAGAAGGGCGCTTCGCCGCAGGTCTCCAACTGCTTTTCCATGTTGACCTTGATCTTGTGCATAGGCACATGGCCGGGCCCTTCGACCATCACCTGACAACCTTTCTCCCAGGCGACCTGGGCCAACTCGCCAGACGTCTCAAGCTCCGCGAATTGGGCTGCGTCGTTGGCATCGGCGCCGCAACCGGGGCGGAAGCCGTCACCGATGGAGTGGGCAACGTCATAGGATGCCATGATCTCGCAGAGTTCCTCCCAATTCTCGTAGAGGAAGCTCTCCTTGTGATGCGCCAAGCACCATTGGGCCATGACCGAACCGCCGCGCGACACAATGCCGGTTACGCGGTCAGCCGTGAGATGGATGTGACGTAAACGTACGCCTGCATGGATCGTCATATAATCGACGCCTTGCTCGCACTGTTCGATGATGGTGTCGCGATAGATCTCCCACGTCAGGTCCTCAGCCCGCTCTACCTTTTCCAGTGCTTGGTAGATCGGGACGGTGCCGATTGGCACGGGGGAGTTGCGTAAAATCCATTCACGAATGTTGTGGATATTGCGGCCGGTGGAGAGATCCATCACGGTGTCGGCACCCCAACGCGTCGCCCAGACCATCTTGTCCACTTCTTCGGCGACCGACGACGTGACTGCGGAGTTGCCGATATTGGCGTTGATCTTGACCAGGAAGTTGCGTCCGATGGCCATCGGTTCCGCTTCGGGATGATTGATATTGGACGGGATGATGACGCGGCCTTTGGCCAGTTCGTCGCGGACGAATTCGGGTGTGACGTATTCGGGGATATCCGCACCGAAATTCTCGGCATCTGCAATGGCCTTGGCGGCAGCTTCGGGATTGTGCTCACGCGCCATGTTTTCACGAATGGCGACGAACTCCATCTCGGGCGTGATGATGCCTTGTTTGGCATAGTGATATTGGCTGACAGGTTGGCCGTTGTTGGCCCGCAGCGGCGCACGCTTGTTTGGGAATTCGTCGACCAGTTTGTCATCGCCGATGTTGCCGTTGTCTTCGGGTTTGACGGCTCGGCCTTCGTACTCCTCCACATCGCCGCGCGCCATGATCCACTCTCGGCGGAGCGGTGCCAGGCCTTTTTCCAGGTCGATGGTGGCATCGGGGTCGGTATAGGCGCCCGACGTGTCATAAACGACCTGCGGCGGCTCACCTGAGGTTTCATGTAGAGATATTTCGCGCATGGGGACGCGCACATCGGCGTGTTGTTCGCCGCTGACATAAATCTTACGGCTCGCCGGAAGCGCACCGGTGGTGACGTCGGCTGTGTCGGGTTTGCGAATGATGTTCATTAGGGATCTCCTTACAACTGTTTGCGGAGACCCGGGAAATGCGTTGGTTCTTGAATGGGGAAGATCGGTTTCCTGCCCCCACGTTCCGATCCCTACGCCGGTTTCACCCGGATCAGGTTCAACGGGTCTTCAGTGGGCACAACGCCCCTGAACTCTCAGCCCCGCAACCTGCGGGAGGCTCCCCGTGGAACAAATGGAATGTGGGGGTTTTCCCTCTCGGGGTCAAGAGGTGGGGTAAAGGAAGTGGTATATGAGTCGATGTGGGCTTATGTATGAAAGAGGTATCCCAGAAATTGCGGGAGGATGTTATGCCGGACACCAAAACCATCTTTGTGATTGATGATCATGAAACCGCGCGCAACCTGCTTGAGGGCATATTGGCCAGCGCGGGTTATGATGTGCTGACCATGGCATCCGCTAGCGAGGCATTGGAGCGGGCCAAGAACCAAAAACCGGATTTGATTGTCGTCGATATGAATATGCCGGGCATGACCGGCTGGGAGGCCGCCAAGGCGTTTCGGGCAATGCCGGAAACGTCGGCGACGGCGATCCTCGGTATCTCGGCCCATTCTACGGCGGCCGATCATGATGCAGCGCATGCGGCAGGCTGCAATGCCTATGTCACCAAGCCACTGAACCCGGCGCGGCTGTTACAAGCCGTCACCGAGTTGCTGGCTTCAAACTAGAAGTGCGGCTGGTCTATTCGACGGCCTTAAGGGAGCCGGCGGCCTGACGGCCATCACGGCCCGGTACCAATTCGAACTCAACCTTCTGGCCTTCTTGAAGCTGCTGCATGCCAGCCTCTTGAACGGCGGAAATGTGCACGAAGGCGTCTTTGCCGCCGTCGTCGGGTTCGATAAATCCAAAGCCTTTGGTGGCGTTAAACCATTTTACGGTACCTGTGGGCATAGTGCTTGCCTTTGTCCTAGGGTGTTACCAAAGAGGAAGTCGATAGTCGCAAGCGCTTATTCAGCCCTGTTTTCGACGTAAGACCGAGCCTCAGAATAAGATCACTTGACGCAATTCTTCGCCCGCGTCAAGTCGGTCAAATGCCTCATTGATTTCAGCTAGTGGAATTTTTCGGGTAATAAGCTTGTCTACAGGCAGCAATCCACGCTGGTAAAGATCAATATATCGGGGAATATCTCGTACGGGAACACAGCTTCCGAGATAGCATCCCTTGATGGTTTTTTCCTCTGCGACCAAGTTTACATGTTGCACGGAAAAACTGGTGTCCGGATGGCTGAGGCCAACGCTGGTCAGCGTACCGCCGCGCCGTGTGACTTTGTAGCCGATTTCCATAGCTTCCACGGTGCCCGCTGCTTCAAAGACAAAGGCCAATCCGCCACTGGTGGCATCACGAACATTTTCGACGCAATTGGGGTCCGCAGCACTGAAGGTATCTGTCGCACCCAGCTGCCGCGCATGACCGAGTTTTCGTTCATCCGTATCGATCGCAACAATGCGCTCGGCACCAAGCATTTTGGCCGCCAACAGGGCGTTCAACCCAACGCCGCCACATCCGACGATGGCGGCTGTCGCGCCGGACGGCATTTGCGCCGCATTGAGCACCGCCCCAACCCCGGTGATTACCGCGCATGAAAACAACGCCGCCTCATCCAGCGGCAGGGTTTTGTCGATCTTTATCAATGAGCATTCGGACGCCACGGCGTATTCAGCAAAACACGACACGCCGACCTGGTGGTTGACGTGTTCGCCGCCTTTCCAGCTCAAGCGCTGCCCGCCGCCCAGTAACGTACCGACCGCATTGGCCTCGGCGCCGGGTTCGCAAAGGGCGGGGCGGCCCGACATGCAAGGCTCGCAGTGGCCGCAGCTGGGGACGAACACAAATGCCACGTGGTCACCAGCCTTTAGCCGCTTAACGCCGGGGCCGACTTCGGCAACCACGCCGGCGGCCTCGTGGCCCAGCACCATTGGCGTCGGACGCGGGCGCGTGCCGTTGATGATGGAAAGATCCGAATGGCAGACGCCGGCGGCCTTCATCTCTACCAACACTTCACCTTCGCCGGGCGTATCCAGATCCACGTCCGCAACCTCGACGGGGCGTGATTGGGCATAGGGTTTCGGTGTTTCCGTCGCAGTCAAAACTGCGGCCCGCATTTTCATCACATGGTCCTCCCGTCGGATTGGCGTCGTTGTTGGCGAAGTTTAGCATGCCGAAGAACCGGAGCAAGATACACCGATCTTTGTTCCGTGGGCGGGATGAGATCAAGGCGCCCCCCTGGAGCCATTGGTTATGATCTTTACGAGCAAAAGGAGTTGAGTGACGTGGGATCGCAAAATCACTGGGACAAGGTTTACGCTGAAAAATCAGGCGATACAGTCAGTTGGTTCCAGTCCGAGCCAACCATATCCCTGGCATTGATTCACTCGATCGCCGCGCCGCCCGTTGCGCGGATTATGGATATCGGTGGGGGCGCATCGAACTTGGTGGATCATCTGCTGGCTGGTGGTTATCGAAACGTTTCCGTGCTTGATATCGCTGCCAGCGGTCTTGCACAGTCTCGCGTCCGGCTCGGCGAAAAGGCAGAGCTGGTCAACTGGTACGTTGCTGACGCGACCAATTGGGCACCACCCGAGACGTACGATATCTGGCATGATCGTGCGGTGTTTCATTTTTTGACCGCTGATGCTGATCGACGTGCTTATGAAGCGGTCCTAAAAAAGGCCCTTGCACCGGGTGGCCACGCCGTCATCGCCACGTTTGCTATGGATGGGCCGGAGAAATGCAGCGGTTTGCCGGTAATTCGCTATAGCGCGGAGCAATTGTGCGGCGAGTTGGGGCCGGATTTCATGTTGATCGAACAGCGCGATGAACAGCACGTTACCCCTAGCGGCACGACACAGGCATTTTCGTTTTTCCTGTTACGACGCAATACTTAAACGAAAACGGGCCGGCAATGCCGGCCCGATGAAACCATATAATGGCAGGAGAGTTACTCGCTCTGTTTCTTTCGTTTACCCTTTTCCATGCCCTTGCCTTTGCCTTTCTTACCAACGCCTTCCATTTCTTCGTTCTTCCGTTTGGAAGCTTTTTCACCGGAATCGTCGGAATCTTCGGCCTTTTTACCCTTTTTCTCCTTCTTAGATTTCTTGTCTTTTTTGGCTTTCTTTTCCTTCTTTGACTTCTTCGCCTTTTTATCTTTCTTTGCTTTGTGGCTGTTAGCGGAAGCGGCTTTTTGCGACACAGTTACACCGTTTGCGGTCTCTAGCGTTAACGGTGCCGCGATGCCGCCGCTTAGAAACATAACGAAAAGAAAGGCTACTAACAGTTTCCGAACTATCATCAGGAAATTCTCCAAATCATCAAAATGCAACCGCGATCCACGGCTTGTGGGTCTTGGTAACAATAATAACTGAATAGTTCATGACATGGGAGATTGGTGCTGGCCCGCGTACCGCTGGTCATGGCATGGTGCAGCATGAGTGGAACGCCCCGAAATTGCGATATTCTGGTTGTCGGTGGCGGCATTGCCGGCGCGTCGGCTGCTGCGGCGCTCGCTGGCGCGGGTGCATACGTCATTCTTCTCGAGATGGAGCCGCAACCGGGTTATCATACGACCGGACGCTCCGCAGCGACCTTCGTCAGTAGTTACGGCAACGACACCATCCGTATTCTTAATGCTGCAAGCCGCCCGTTTTTCGATACGCCACCCGATGGGTTTGCCGATTTTCCGCTGTTGTCTCCGCGTGGTGCTCTGTTTGCATCCGACGAGGCCCATATTTCAGATTTGCGAACGGCATTGGACGACCCTGCAAATGCCGGATTGCTGGAGCCTATCGATACTCAGACTGCGCTGGAATATTCGCCGGCCTTGAGGCCCGAGTCCGCCGTATTGGTAGCCTATGAGGAGAATGCTGCCGATATCGACGTCAACGGGTTGCTACAGGGATATTTGCGGCGATTGCAGGCCGCGAACGGGCGCGTGGTCACGTCAGCGCGTGTGGACAGCTTGCTTCGCCGAGCCGGTACTTGGCAGGTGGGAACCAATGTTGGCGCATTTTCCGCCCCGGTCGTTGTAAATGCCGCCGGTGCTTGGGCAGATGAGGTTGCGGCCCTTGCCGGTACGGCGTCCATCGGTTTGGTGCCGAAACGCCGAACGGCGCTGACGTTCGACCCAGGTGTTGATATTGCGAGATGGCCGTTAACGATTTCGGTGGATGAGGAATGGTATTTCCGACCCGAGGGTGGCGATTTGCTGATTTCGCCCGGCGATGAGACGCCGCAGCCGCCCAATGATGCGCAGCCCGACGAAATGGATATCGCCGTATGCATTGATCGAATTAAACGACATACGACCATGACTGTTTCGCGCTTGGTCTCCAAACGTGCGGGTCTGCGCTCGTTCGTGTTCGATAAAAGCCCAGTGGCGGGATTTGCCGATGACGTCGACGGTTTTTTCTGGCTGGCCGCCCAGGGCGGTTACGGAATCCAGACGGCGCCAGCGTTGGCGGCATTTACCGCCACCTTGATTGGCTCGGGCGAGATTTCATCAGACTTGAGCGATTTTGGTTTAACCGTGACGGCGCTTTCACCCAGCCGGCTACGCGCTTAGGGATTTCGGCAACAAGACAACGAAGCTGCTGCCTGCCCCCAGCTCAGATTCGACATGGATATTTCCACCATGCGCTTCGGCAATGGTTCGTGCGATGCTTAAACCAAGTCCCGTACCCTTTATCTTGTCGTCTGTGGTCGGACCGCGGGCAAAACGTTCGAATATATGATCGTGCAATTCCTTCGCAATGCCTGGGCCGTGATCCTTTACGGCAACACGAATAGCACCCTCGTGTGTAGCTGCCTCAAGTTCGATCTTGCCATTTTCAGGGGAGAACTTGATCGCGTTGGAAATCAAATTCCGGAATAACCGTTCGAGCAATATGGGATCGGCATTGATGGAGATGTTTTCCTCAACGGCGCGAATATCAAATGTGACTTCGTTTTGATCCGCGAGCGCACGCAGCTGTTCAACTGCATCGGCAATTAAATCGCCGAGTACTACGGGTTCTGATGATACCGACCCGTTACCCGCGGCAATACGTTGTTGATCAAGAATGTCGTTGGTCATGGCGAGGAGTTTCTCGCTGGCACCGAGTGCGCCTGAGACATAATCGTTTACGTTCTCTGGTATCTCACCAAAGATGCCTGTCTGAATGGCATCTAGCGTAAAGATGACAGACGCCAACGGTGAACGTAATTCGTGCCCGGCCAAAGCCAGTAGATCGTCTTGCTCTTGGTTGGATTTGCTCAGGCGGTTCATTTTCTCGCGTTTGGCATGGTCGTCAATTAACCGAAGGATCTCCAATTCGGCACGGATGCCGCAGATGCGGGCCAGTTCAACCGCGAAGTCGTCAAATGGGCGAGTTTTCGAAGCGTATATGGCGATGTGCCCGATCATCTCGCCTTCGGCCCCTTTTAGCGGGACGCCGATATAGCTTTCGTATCCGCTATCCTTCTTGTTTGGGAATTGCTCGCCAATCTCACACGGAATGAAGGTCGGCTCACCATTGTAGGTCAGCAAGCAGGGATTGCCGGCGAGATCGTATTCCCAGCTATCTCGGAAATTGCCGTCTTTCCATGCCGCGAGCACTTGCACTCGGCTTGCTGGATGGTCGAGCGCGCGTGCGACAAATGTGGTCTCTGCATCGAGAACTTCACCAAGGCCACGCACCATGGCGCGCAGCAGCCCTTCACCGAGTTCTCCTGCGGTGTCGCGGAAAATACTAAGCAAAAGCTCAAACTGATGCGGGGTGTCTTTTGCCATTTTCAATCTGCGTCCGCGCCTTATTTATAGTATCGTGCATACAAACATATGATCGCCATAATCCAGATTTGCAAACATATCCTCCTCACGTATTCTTGACTCATGAAAATGAAAGCCGCCGTTTTGCGCGAGCAAGGTAAGCCGCGTCCATATCTCGAAACGCAACCTCTCGTAATTGAGGAGGTCGACCTTGACGGCCCAGCGCGTGGCGAGGTTTTGGTTGAGATTGCCGCTGCCGGTCTCTGTCACTCTGATCTCAGCACCATTGAAGGCATCCGCCCAAGGCCAGTTCCAACGGTACTCGGCCATGAGGCCGCTGGCATTGTCCGTGAAATCGGCCCAGGTGTTGATGATCTCAAAGCCGGCGATCACGTGGTCATGGTGTTCGTCATGAGCTGCGGCGTCTGCCCCGATTGCCATGGCGGCAGGCCAAATCTATGCGGATCGTCCATTGCCGCCAAAGCCAAGGGTGAACTGGTGGCCGGTGGGCGTCGCTTGCATTTGCACGGCGCGGACATCAATCACGCTGCCGGTATTTCCTGCTTTGCCGAATATGCTGTGGTCGACCGGCGTTCGGTGGTCAAGGTGCCGGACGACGTGCCGCTCGAAGACGCGGCGGTGTTCGGTTGTGCCGTGATTACAGGCGTTGGCGCGGTGCTCAATACCGCTGGTGTGCCGGAAGGCGCATCGGTGGCCGTATTTGGTTTGGGCGGCGTTGGCCTCAATGCGGTCATGGCCGGCGCCATCGCCGGCGCCCACCCGCTGATCGCCGTTGACGTGCACGACGAGAAATTGGCGTTGGCCCGAAGCCTGGGGGCGGATCATGCCATTCATGCCGGCGCGTCCACCGCAATTGAGGAAATCAAAGATCTGACCGACGGCGGCGTGCGGTATGCGTTCGATATGGCCGGGACCGTGAAAGCACTGGAGACGGCCTACGCCTGCCTGCGGACAGGCGGTGTCTTGACCAGCGCCGGGCTTGCGCCGGCGGATGCGGAATTCGCCCTCAAACCCTACGAGATGGTGTCGCGGGAATTGCGCGTGCAGGGCAGTTACATGGGGTCGTGCTCACCAACGCACGATTTGCCGAAGTATCTGGACTACTACCGTCAGGGTCGGCTGCCGGTCGACCGTTTACGCAGCGGTACCCTCGGTCTCGATGAGATCAATCTCGGCTTCGATCGCCTGTCTGACGGCGATGTAGTGCGCCAGATTTTGAAGCCTTAATTCATTCTGCGGCGTCGGCGGTATCCTTGATGGCGACATAGTCGTCGTTCTCGTATCCCAAACCATCGGCGAGGATTCGCTCGCGCATGTCCAAGCCGTTGCCGCCATGGGCTGTCATTTGCGCGGGCGGTGTCGGGTTGCTCACTTCGGGCCAATGGCCGGGCTGTGCGTCGGCGCCTTCGGCGGCAATGGCCATGGGGTCGTCATCCTGGATCGCGGGCGGCTTGGTCACGGTCATGATATCCCAAGAAATTTCCAGCGGGATATTGTTGGGGTCATGGAAATAGATTGACCAAATGGTGCCGTGGTCCACGGCGCCCGCGACATCCAACCCGGCGGCTTCCAGTTTATCCTTGAAAGCAAACAGCGTGTCGCGCGAGTCCACCGTAAACGCCACATGATCAAAACCCAGAGGCTGTTCGGTCGGCGAGCCGTGAAATTTCCGCTCCATGGGTTTCGCGCCTTCGTATTCGAAAAACGCTACCTGGGTGTTGCCGCACCGGAAAAAATAATGCCGGTAGCCGTCATGTCCGATACCCGCATGTAGCTCCATGCCCAAAAGGTCGCGATAGAAGCGAACGGTCTTGATCATGTCGTCGGTGATAAAAGCGAGGTGATTGATGCCGGTGATTTGCATGAGTTGCTCCCTGATCCTGCACTTTCAATATAGGGACTTAGAAGTTGATGGTCATCCCTGCATCAATCACCAACGTGTGACCGTTGATGTAAGACGCCGCATCAGAGGCCAGAAACACGGCCGCGCCGGCGATTTCATGAGGCTGTCCCCAACGTTTCATCGGTATCCGCGCGTCCACGAATTTCTTCACGCCGGGATCCTCTACCCAGGGCGCGTTGGCTTCGGTGGCAAAATAGCCCGGTGCGATGGCGTTGCAGCGGAAACCGTCGGGCGCCAATTCCACGGCCAATGACCGTGTCAGTGCTTCGAGCCCGCCTTTGGCTGCCGTATAGGCTGCGTCCCCTGGGCGTGCTCGTGGACCGGCGATAGAGGTGATGTTGATAATCGTGCCGCTGCGCCCGGAGTCCTTGAGACGCATGGCGACACTCCGTGCCAAGGCGTAGGCTGAATTCAGATTGCTATCGATAACCTGGGCGAAAGCACTCGGCGGAATGTCTGTAAGAGCATTTCGGTGCCGGAGCCCCGCATTGTTGACCAAAATATCGGGCGCCTCCGCCTGAGCATCGAGCCAGGTTTCCGCCGCCCCGATGTCAGTCACGTCGAACAATGCTGGTGAGACTTCGAAACCAGCCCCCATCATACCCCGGCAACGTTTGTCCAGGGCACCCGCATCGCGGCCGTTGATATGTACCCGGGCGCCGGCTTCGGCCATGGCTTTAGCGATCTCCCAGCCGAGACCACGTGATGCCCCGGTGATCAGGGCCCGTCGACCGGCCAAGCTGAACCGTTCCGCGTGTGGAGATGGAGGGGTCATGGGGCAGGGCGTCCGGTGGCCATATCGTAGTCGCGGAATACATCAGCGACGCGGATGCGATAGTCCTTGAAGATGCCCGCACGGCCTTCCGATTGCGCGGCACGGTGACCTTCAACGGCGTACCAAGCTTCGACCGCGGCGCGGTCGCGCCAAAACGATAACGAAACGTACTTTTCCTCGTCCACAAGGCTCTGAAAGCGTTCGATGGAAATAAACCCGTCGATATGCTCGAGTTGGGCTCGCAGATCGGCTGCCAGTTCGAAATACCGCTCGGCTCGGTCCGGGTCGGGAACGACCTCAAATATCACCGCGATCATAGTGAAAGCTCCTCGGAAGTGTTGACCCGCATCGATCAGCGTGGTTTCCCTGATTAAACCATCAATTCGGGATGACAGAAACCACATGGACCACAAAATCGTTTTCTTGGACGCACAGTCTTTTCCGCCGCAAATCACCATGCGGCGGCCTGATTTTCCGCACGCTTGGGCCGAATACCCGAGCACTGCGCCAGGCCAGGTCATTGAACGGCTTAGGGAGGCAACCATTGCTATTGTCAACAAGGCGCGTGTGGACGGAGACGTGCTGGATGCCTGCCCGAATTTGAAGATGGTTGCCGTATCCGCAACTGGTACGGATATCATCGATGTGGCGGCCTGTAAGGCGCGCGGCATTGTGGTTTCCAATGTGCGCGGCTATGCCGTCGACACGGTGCCGGAACATACCTTCATGCTGATCTTGGCATTGCGTCGCTCGTTGCTTGGATTCAGCCGCGATGTGGCGGCAGGCGAATGGTCTCGGGCCACGCGGTTCTGTTTGTTCACGCATCCAATTGCTGACTTAAAAGGCGCCCGGCTTGGCATTGTCGGAAATGGTGAACTGGGGCGCGCGGTTGCTTCAATCGGCGAGAACGGTTTCGGCTTGGAGGCTGTGTTTCTGGAGCACGACGGTGTCACCGATGCGCAGCGAAATGATATGCCGTTTCTGGCGTTTGATGAGTTCATGGCGTCGTCGGATGTTATCACTGTCCATTGTCCTCTAACTCCGGCGACCGAGAACTTGCTTAACCGAGATGCGTTCGCCCGGATGAAGAATTCGGCCATCCTCATCAATACGGCGCGCGGCGCCATCGTCAGCGAACCGGATTTGGTCGAGGCTTTGGAACGCGGCACAATCGCCGGTGCCGCCATCGACGTACTGGCTAAGGAACCGCCCGCAGTTGGGCACCCATATTACCAATTGCTCGAGCGTCCCAACTTCATCCTCACCCCACACGTCGCTTGGGCCAGTGATCAGGCCATGCAACGCCTCGCCGATATGGCGATAGAAAATATTGAAAACTTTGTCGCCGGAAAGCCCAGCAACATTGTTGGTTAGGCTTTTGCTGAATCAGTGATGAATGCGGTGATGCGCGGCGCGATGTCAGCGCGCCAGCGGCTGCCGTTGAAAACACCGTAGTGGCCGACTTTCGGGTGAAGGTAGTGGCTCTTCATGGTGTCCGCTAAGCCTGTGCAGAGCACATGTGCGGCCAATGTCTGGCCGGGTGGGCAAATATCATCCTTGCCGCCCTCGACAGTCATCAGGCTGGTTTTCGTGATTTTCCCAGGATCGATCACCAGGCCTTTGTGCGTCATGGTGCCCAAGGCCAGTGAAAAATCCTGAAATACGGTCTCGATGGTCTCCAGGAAAAATGCCGCCGGCAGGTCCATGACGGCGAGAAACTCCTCATAGAAAGCGCGATGCTGTTCGGCGGACGAACCGTCGCCGGCGACCAAATGCTCGAAGTATTTCATCTGCGCGTCGATGTGGCGATCGAGGTTCTTGAACAAAAATCCCGAAAGCTGCACGAAGCCCGGATACACTTGGCGCATGGCGCCTGGATGCGGTGCCGGCACGCGTGAGATGACGTTCTGCTCGAACCATGCGCGATCATGGCCGCGAATCATCTCATTGGCCGGTGTCGGATTGACGCGGGCATCAATGGGGCCGCCCATGAGCACCATGGATTGGGGTTGGTTCGGGTCATCAAGCATGGCCATGTGCGCCACGGCGGCTAACACCGGCACTGCCGGTTGGCATACGGCAATGACATGCAGATCGGGCCCCAGGTTCCGCATGAATTGGATGCAGGTATCGATGAAATCGCTCAGCCCGAACTCACCACGGGCCGATGGCACCAAGCGCGCATCGTGCCAATCGGTGACGAAAACGTCGTGGTCTTCAAGCAATGCTTGGGCGGTGCCGCGCACCAGCGTGGGATAGTGGCCCGAGAGCGGTGCAACCAGCAGCACTTTGGGGCGCTCCTCGCACCCCGGAGTCACGAAATGCGCCAGATCGCAAAACGTCGCACTCATTTCGATGGTTGGCGGCGTTTCCGTAAGGCCCCATTCGGGCCGGCCATAACGTTTGGTGACGCCGTCGAACCAGCGCACGGCGGCATCGGCCATGCGTCCGCCAGGCGTTCCGATCCAGGGGTTCAGGCCCGCATCAGTCAGTGACTTCTGCACCTCGCAAAGTGCTTTCATGGGCGCCAGCGCCGCATGGGTGAGTTCATAAGCATGATAGAGCATTGGCGTGGTATAGCAGGTGGGTGCCGCAGGGAAAGCCGCAATTGAGAAACGCTGATATTGGAGACTCTCCTTGACGCTCATGAGCGGCGAGCTACGCTTCACAGAGTAATCATCCAACGCCCAGATACGGGAGACGCGACATGGTTTTCGGCTTATTCGGCAAGAGCGACGAGAAGATCCAGGAGCTCATCGACAACAAGCAGTTCGACGAACTGCCTGTTGAGGTGATTGATGAATTGGGCAAGGAGTTGATCGTCACCACCGAAACCACGTTGTCGGGTTATGAAATTGAGGAACGTATAGATATCGTGACCGCTGAATGCGTGTTCGGCATGAACATTTTCCGAGATATGTTCGCCGGTATCCGCGATATCATTGGCGGTCGTTCCTCGGCTTCGCAAAAGGTATTGCGCGACGCACGGTACACGAGCCTGACTGAGCTTAGGCGTGAAGCATTGATTGCCGGCGCGAACGCGGTGATCGCGGTCGATCTCGATTACTCGGAGATCTCGGGTGACGGTAAGAGCATGCTTCTCGTGGTGGTCAGTGGCACGGCGTGCAGGGTGCGCAAGACATGACCGAACAGCCGTCGACACCCGAAGCGGTTGCCCAGGTCGAGGAACAGCTTGCCCATCAGGTAGAGACTGTATCGAAGTGGGTCGACACGTTGATTGAGTTCGGCGTCACCTACGGATTCCAGATTTTCGGTGCGTTGGTTTTCCTGTTTATCGGCCTGAAAGTCGCTGGCTGGGCCGGGCGACGGGTTGCCGGTCTTCTGGAAATCAAGGAAATCGATCAGACGCTCGCGCGTTTTATCGGCAATGTCGTGAAGATTGTCGGCGTGGTGTTCCTGGTGATTATTACGCTGGGGAACTTCGGCATATCCATCGCACCACTAATTGCGCTCGCGGGCGCATCGGCGTTCGGGGCCACCATGGCAATCCAGGGGCCGCTATCGAATTACGGCGCCGGCCTGTCGATCATCCTGGCCCGACCGTTCGCCGTTGGCGATACCATCACGGTCAACCGCAATACCTCCGGTGTGGTTGAGGACATCACGCTCGGTCATACGTTGCTGATGGGTGAGGACGGCGAGCGCATCACCATCCCCAACAAGGAAATCGTCGGGCGGGTTATCGTCAATTCCGATGAACGCCGCGTCGTGCAAACGCGCATATCCGTCGGGGAAGGGCAAGATATTGATGCCGCGCTGGCCACCGTGCGTGATGCGCTTGGCAATCTTCCCGAACTCAAAGACGGGCCTGCGCCGCTGGTGGGCATTCACGATTTCACCTACGGCGGCATTGTCATCGGCGTTCGCTTCTGGGTGCCGAGCGCTAAATATTTCCAGGCCCGTTACGCCGTCAACGGTGCGGTGATGGCGGCGCTAAAAAGCGCGGGCGTTGAAATGCTGCCTGCCGGCGCGCTGGCGGTAGCGGCAGGCTCTCTTTCTGCGGACGAGGATGACGACGAGGTCGACGGCAGCTTGATCTGATTTATGGATGCAGGGCGCTGCGTAATTCCTCGGCGCTGATTCCCAATTGCCGGGCCGCGCGCTCAAAGTTTGGCGGCGGTGGGCCCAACGCGCGGCGTAATTTGTCAACAGAGATACCCAAACGGCCCGCGGCGGCATTCAAATCCGGCGGGCCTCGGCGCGGTCCTGCTTGTCGGTTGCCACCAAACCCTCCCTGGTGCGGTTTCATAGCCGCGGGACGCGCGGGGCCAGGGCCACGAGGTTGCCCCTGCATGTGAGGCAGGGTGCCGTCACCCCCCATACGTGGCCTGCCGGGACCACCACCCGCGCCAGGAACACGATCGAAACTACGGTCTGGTTCGCCGGTCCAGCAGCGGGGGATAAAGGGGAAGCGGGCGGTCACTACGTAATAGTAAGTGCCGTTGGGGAATTCCGGCGTAATCCCATCGCGGCCATTGCAGGCATCAAGGTCGCCGGTGCCGGGGGCGTATTCGTAGTCCTGCACATAGGTGCCGTCGTATGCACCGCCGGGCCCAGACGACCGGGTGCCGTTCTTGATACGAAAACTTGCATGCAGCTCTCGAACTTGGCTGCTTGCATTATTCGGGTCGCTATAACCGAAAGGACCATATATTGGAAAACCGTCGGCAGCGTATCCAAGGAGGGCCGGTTTATCCCGAAACGGAAACTGCTCTATCAAGCCGGTGGGCAGCGCGTGGTAATGGTATGCGCCTGTCGGCTGGACGTGTGCGTTATGGCGATCAAGGCCCAAATTCATGGCGCCCGACATCGCTTCAACGTTCCACCCGGATGATCGGTCTCTGTTCCAAAACTCTGCCGTCAGCGGATCAAACGGAACGCCATTCAATGCCACGCCGAAATCCTGGTGGCCGAGTACGGTCGGGCTGGAAGCCTTGCTTGGATTGAGCGGGACTCGGAAATTATGGCTTTGTTCAGTAATCGGGTGCGGATTGCCGCGGTTTGGGAAGCTTCCCGTTTGGTGGTCAGGTATGCCATCGGAACGGATAAAGCGGTATCCATCAGTGGTGTCGATGGATATTTGGACTGCCGCTTCGGCTGGATTTGTCAAAAAAGACCAAGGATTGAATGCTGCGGCTTTTTCTTCCGCTTTTGGCGCGGCGGTCGGTTTGACGCCGTGCGCCTGGGCCGCGTTCGCAACAGCAACACACGCCATCAACGAAAACGAAACTGCCATTGTCCGTGATCTCATAATACTCCCCTTATCCGCCTTCCGTATCGTAGTGTTCAAGATGACGGCATAGTGTAGCAACAAAAGAATCACTGGCCTCGTACATCACCCAGTGACCAGCATTCGAGATAATATCGAACAAGCAGGCGGGCTGTTGGGCGCGGAACAGCTCGCGTCGCTCTTCGATATCAACAAAGCCACCACCGGTGACATCCAACTCTCCCCATATGCCGCCGATGCGGGATTCGATTCTTGGCAGGATATCGAGCAGTGCGGTGCTGAGCGAGATGCGCCGGCTGCGCAACCGGCCGCGCTCGATATTGGTGCGATGAACAAGCACGGCCAGCGGATCGATGGATGTCTCGTGCGCCAGCATCAGCAGTTTCAAGTTCGTGCGGTGGATGGCGTCGATCTCGTTGTCGGAAAGGCGGGGGTCCGGGACCTGAATGCCCTGCACAATGTAATGCAGGGGCCCAAAACCGGCGGCGCCGACAGCGGTAAAACTGCGGCAGCGTTTGCCGTGCCGCGCTGCGACATGAGCACTGGCGACGCCGCCGAAAGAAAACCCGGCGATATCGAAGCGCTGAGCGTTTTGGAGTAAGTCGGCGATCCCGTCTGCAATGATCGGTGCTACCGGGTCTATAGTTTCAGGCCGCCCGATATCGGCGGAATCTCCCATGCCTGGAATATCTCCTGCGAGTATCGTTGTGCGTGCCGCTAAGGTAGGGATGGCTTTGATCCAATGAGTCCATGACCCCCAACCCCCATGCAGCAAGACCAGTGGCGGGCGCCCCTCGGGCCCCTTCCAGCGGTGCCAGACCATGGTGCCGTCAGCACAAGGTGTTTCAATCCGCTCGGCGTGGGAGGCAACTTCCGCCACGACTCTGGCAGGTTCGGCCTGCCAATTGATGTCGAATGCTTGTTTCATGGGGATCTACGTTTCTCTGAGTTGGTGGCGAAGATAGGCGACATTGACGGTAAGGCCGGGCAGCAGCCACTGAAACAAACGTACGACATTTGTCACTTCTTCCAAATCCGCATCGGTTTTCGCTGCGTCTTGAAGAATCCCCGAAGTCAGGCCAGCCGGATTGGGGATTTTGGCTGCGACCATTTCTGCCATGCGATCATGATAGGACTGGCATATGCTTTCGTATGCCTTGTCGCCGGCGACATTTCGCAGGTCGTTCCAGGCCATGGCCCAGTAGCTCGGCCAACGGGCAAAGGCGCGGTAGTCGGTGTTGACGAAGGGCAGCCCCAATACGGCTTTAATATCCTCATAAACGGCTCGCGTCGGTTCATCCGCGTGATGCGCCTCCATCAATACGAAAGGTACGGAGACTTCAGGCGCATGCCGACCGACGAACGGTTGCGCTAAATCCGAATTACTCAGTTCACCGCCTTCAAGCAAGGTCCGCGCGATGGTTGCGATCAGGGCATAGTGATGGTTGCCATGCGAGAACACCTTGTTGGTAGCGCGGATTTGTTCGATTTCGCGCGCACCAAAACTGGTGGCGGCGAGTCTGCTGGCAATTTCGGGTGGGTGTAGGGCTGCGACATCATGCTCGACGGTGGTTTGTAACGATTGCGCGGCCGAGACGAAGGCTTGGCTGGTGACAATAGGGGACACACCTTGCCAGAGCGCCCCGAAGAAATTGGGGTAGTGTGCAAACGCCATGGTCACAACGCCCATCCACGGCACCTGGAGAGCTGATTTCATTTCAGCATACCAACGCGCAGCCTCACCTTCGACGGCATATTCCGGAACCGGGTGAATTGCTGGTATCGGGATAGGTTTTCGGCGGACGAGTTTTGACATATTGGACGCCATTTTCGGTGACGTACTCAAAAACGCAACGGGAAAGGCCCGCGAGATGCGAGGCGGCTCCGCGGGCCTATCAGGTATTCGTTCAGTTGCTCGGTTTCTGGTCAGTCCGTGGGATGCGGACCATCCAGCGGATGCTCTGTGCCACCCATCTGTTTCGCATACATGGTCGTTTCTCCTTCCGTGCTTGGCCGTTCTGGCCTATGTGGACCATAGGTCCGAGCCAATCGGGCGTCAGTGACGGCGATCACAACAGGGTATGCGAAAAAAATTGCCAATCGGTAAATGGCAAAACAGTGCCGGCCGAAAGAAATCTCAGGGCCGGCACCGTCGAATTGGGTTGAAGAGCGTTAGGCGGCGAAGCTGCCTTCGCGCCAGGCAGCGGTGCTTTTGCAATTGGTGCAAACCCGCTCGCCGATATGGCTGGAGGTAAATTTCTTACCACACATGAGACAGCTTCGGTCCTTGCGGATCGGCGGCTGGTCTGGTTCAGGTTTCTTATTGTTACTTCTCGACGACATTCATTCCCTCCCGGGTAGCGTTTCCTTTCTAAACATATGACGTTAGCGAAAGACCCTCTCTTGCGGTGCCGGTATTCAAACCAGCTTCCGCACCCCCGTCTTCACAATGTCACATAGCTCCAAAAATAAACTACAGCAAAGTTTGAAATTTTGCAAGGACTTAGCTAGTTTTGCATGGTGAAACTATGTCTCTAAAACCGCGCAAAAAAACCCGTCAGTTCCCGTAGAAGCTGGACTGAGACGTAATCCGGCGCCCGGTGGTGGCGGTGCGCCGCCGATCGTTTGCGCCCAGACCTCGTTGATAGGCAGGGGGTGAAAATTGGGGAATTGATCCAAAAACCAAGCCATTTGCTGTTCGTTTTCCTGCTCCAGCAATGAGCACGACGCATAGATCAGCCGCCCCCCGGGCTTCACCATCGCCGCGGCGTCTTTCAGGATATGGCGTTGCATGTCGATCAATTCGTCCAGATCGGTCGGCGTGAAGCGCCATTTGGCGTTGGGATTGCGTCGCCAGGTACCGGTCCCGGTACAGGGCACGTCGACCAAGACGCGATCCGCGCGGCCTGCCTGCTCCGACACCCAATTATCGTCGCGTGCCGCGATGACCCGACATTTCACGCTATGTGCGCCGGCGCGTTTAAGGCGCGGGCGCAACCGGTCGAGGCGGGTTTTGGAAATATCGCAGGCAATCAATTTGCCCGATATCCGGCTGCCGCGGCCCATGGCGGCTGCCAAGGCCAGCGTTTTGCCGCCGGCTCCGGCGCAGTAATCGACGACGGTCATGCCGGGACGGGCGTCGCTCAACAGCGCGATCAATTGCGAGCCTTCATCCTGGATTTCCACGAAACCGCGCTTGAAGGTCTCGGTGCCGCCCAATCGCGGATGGCCCTCGACCCGGAGACCGATCGGCGAAAACGGTGTTTCTGCCGTCTCGATAAAGGCGCCAGCCAAGGCGCTTTGCGCGGCTTCACGCGTTGTCTTCAGGGTGTTGACGCGAAGATCCACCGGCGCGGTTTGGTTGAGGGCGGCGATTTCCTCGATCAGACGGTCCCCCCATAAATTCGATAAGGATGGTTCCATCCAGGCGGGGAATTCATAGGCCACGGGCGCCGGCATGTCGTGATGGTTGAGTGGGCGACCGTACAAGGCTTCGGCAAGCTCGGATTCCTGCGTGTTCAGGGCGGCGGGGCAATGGCGTTCACCGGAAAACAACCCGTTGATTTCGTCTGGCGGCGTGCGGTCCTCGGTCGCCAGGATGGCGATCAGCGCGGCCCGGGCGTTAGGGGTGTCATCATCGCCGATATTAATTCCGGTACGCTCAATCCACCACAATAACCGTGCGCGCCGACGCAATACGCCATAGAGGCGCTCTTGGATGGCGCGACGGTCCGACGAGCCGGCATAGCGGCGCTTGCGGAAGTAGTCGTCAACCAGTACGTCCGGCGGTGCCGTGCCCGACCAAACCGCATCCAGCAGTTCCGCCGCCGCCTGTAGTCTTGCGCCCGGTGTCATGATTTGCTCCCCAGAATTACCCGGGCCAAAGTAACATTGCCGCCAGCAATGGCCATCGGTAATTCCCTAACTGTTCAGAATCGGTCTAAAATCGTTGCTGTCATTTACCGGGCATTCACCGGCATTGTGTTTGTGGGAGGCAACCACCGTGTATCGTTATCTTTTGCTCGTGCGTTTTGGGCTACTCAACCTGGTCGCTGCCTCGTTTCTGGCCGCCGGTTTTCTGCAGGGCTGGCTCGATCCGATTATCAAGGCCGATCTGGTGGAACTGAGCGGCGCCATCGCCGCGTTGTTCGTTTATGGCTTCGTCAACTGCGCGCGGGCCGTTTGGCTAACCAGTAACGAGCTGAACGACCTCGACGACGGCCAACCTGCAGCCGACTCCCATGCGGCTCGGTATTTGGAGAGCCTGCCGGCCGGCGAGGGCAAGAACGACGTCACCGCCGGCGTGCTCCGCCTGCGCTTGACCAACCGGATCGCCGGTGTGCGGCAGGTCGCCAATTCGCTGGTGTTCTTAGGGCTGATCGGCACCGTGATTGGCTTCATTATCGCGCTTTCCGGCGTCGACGCCGAGGCCGCCAGCGATGCGGAGCGGGTGGGGGCGATCATCTCCAACCTGATTTCCGGCATGTCGGTGGCGCTGAACACGACCTTGGTGGGCGCGGTGCTGTACGTCTGGCTGATCGTCAATCACCGGTTGCTCGCCACCGGCACCGTGGACCTTTTGACGGCGACACTCGAGCGCGGGCAAGTTCATGGAAGAACTTGATTATCTCGACGACGACAGCACCGGAACCGTCTTTCGTGACGTGATCTTGCTCGCACTCATTGGGTTCGTCGCCATGGTCATCATGCTGTTGCCACACATCAGCCCGAAGAAAAAAGAAACCGAAGATCATAAAGCGCCCGGCAACATCATCGTCGAAATGCACTGGCCGTCCGAGATGCCCTATGACGTGGATCTCTGGGTCAAGGCGCCGCGTGAAGCGCCCGTGGGGTTTTGGAACCAGGGCGCGAAAGTGTTCAATTTGCTGCGCGACGACCTGGGATCGGAAGGCGACGCGACGGACGAGAACTACGAGGTCTCATACTCCCGCGGCATCCCACCCGGTGAGTATGTGGCCAACGTGCACATGTACGGCAACCTGAAAAAGGGCCAAACGATCCCGGTCAAGGTGGTGGTCAGTGTCAAACAACCCGGGCTCGATACGCGCCAGATATTGCAGACGACCATCGAGTTGGTGCGCAAAAACCAGGAGGAGACGGCGTTTCGTTTCCGCCTCAATTCCAACGCAGACCTCGTGCCGGGGAGTGTATCGACGTTGCGCTACCCGCTGATCACCGGCCTTCGCCGGTAGCTTAGGAGCTTCGAGAGATGGATACCCTGATCTACGTCTTTATCGCCGCGACCGCCGTGACGGCCGTGCTGGCCAGTCTCGCCATCTGGGCGCCCCGGCAAACCCGCGTCAGGTTCGCTGCGCTATTTGTTGCCGCGCTGGCCATTCCGATTTCCTACGTGCAGTTCGTGGAGTTTCTGTCCAAGCCGAAACCGAAAAGCTTCGAGTGGTTTCAAAGCAACGTGGAGGAGGCGGAAATTCTCGCCGTCAGCCTGAAGGAAGGCGAGGCCATCTATATGTGGCTGCGATTGGATGGCGCGTTGGAGCCCCGCTACTACGAGTTCCCGTGGAACCTGAAGCTGGCCGAGCGCCTGGAAGAGGACGTCGATAACGCCATCGCGCGCAATTCGCGGCTGATCATCAAAAACCCGTTCGAGCGCCGCCCCGAGGGCGACCCCATGGGCGACCTCAACATCCAGATCATCCCGCCACCGCTGCAACCGCTGAAAAAACCAAAACTTCCGCCGCGAATCTTCAATCCGCGTAAGCAGGAGGTGTAAGCGCCGAATGCCTCGGAAAAATCGTTTCGCATCCGTTTTTTCCGGGTCAGAACCCATTGATTTTAATAGAAACATAAAAAAATCTGGGGACCGAACCCAATTTTCTCGGTAATGAGATGATCAGCTGAATTTTGAATTGCCCCAACGATGAGTTGTCGGTGCCCTTCATGTCCTATTCGAATATCAAATAGCGTGCCCGCATGAGCGTCAGGCCATGCCGCATCCACAAAATAGTAAATAATTCTTAAAAGTCAATATTTTCCTACTTCAGGTGCCGCCAGGTGTCGAAAGTTCGTAGCCAACAGCCTACTGATGGTACGGGTGCCAATCACATTCCAAGGAAGAGGACCAGCCCCGCCAATTACAGAGCGGGTTGCAATATCAAAAGAATAATGCATTTTTAAAGTGCAATCCTCACTGCGGCGCAATCAAAGCGGAATTGATTTCGGGCGGAAGTGCACTTGAGGTTCCTGTTTATTGGCCAAGGTTGGGGTGATCCGGTTCGAGATATGATCGTTGGCTCAATGTCGGCAAGGAGGAAATTCTTGTGAAATTTGCATCGTTGTTTTGCATTGCACTGCTCTGTCTTTTCTTTCTTTTTCATCTGCCTTCATCGGTTGGCATGATTGTGCTCCTGATCGGGTTGCCGACGATCATTTTCTTTTATGCGGTGGTGCCAGCCTACAGAGCACTCAAGGCGACTCCGGCCTTTCTGCCGGGAGGTGAGGAGGAGGTCTATTGCTTTGGCGGATTGTCGTTTCCCCATGCTGTAACCAGTACTCTTGGCTCGGTTTTGACGACGGGGTCTGTCGTTATGGCTACGTTGGGCGCACTATTCATGGCGGGGAGCGCTCCGTTCGTTGCATGGATCATTGGCGGCGTGTTCGTATTTCCTATACTGCTGTATCTGTTTTTGAGTTCGAAAGAAGTGGAAAAATATTTCTCGGACTCGGCCGAGAAAATTCAAGAAACCGGGAAAACCGTCGTTTCGTTTGTCGGATCTAATTATGGCCCCCGTGCGACGCATTTTATATACATCGCTTTCATGGTCGCAATTTGCGGTCTGCTATTCATCGAAATGGCCTTTGCTTTGTTGTGGACAGAGCATCTTCTTGGAAGCCGATTCAGCAGCCCCTGGCTCATCGCCACTTTATGGTTCGTTGTTTCCTTTTTGTATGTCTACGCCGGTGGTTATTCACAAACGCTCCGGACTGACTATCTGCAATTTATAATTCTGTTTGCCGTATCGTTGTTCGTGATCTTGAAGTTGGCTGCTGTTTTTGCGCCAAATTTTGATCTTTGGGTCGAGTTCACGCGTATTTACAGCAACTTCGTGACGGAAGACTGGTTGGCGTGGGCGGCGACTGAGAAAAAGCGACAAGCAACGAGCGCAAGTGCATTGCAGGTCAACGTATTTGGAGGCCTAGGAGCGTTTTTCGTCATGGGGTGCTGGTTCGCCTCTGGTCCAGATGTGTGGAACCGATTGATACGATGGCGCTATTTCTCTCCTGAGAAAGAAAATGAACGCGAGGGAAAAGGATTTAGAACTCTAGGGGGCGTGATCGTCCTCGTTGCTTTGGGGTTCTTTTTTGCTGATCTGCTAACCGGATATCTCGGTGTTTTCGGGTTCGAGAAGACTTCCGAGATCGATTTTGATCCGGCTTTCATCATGGACGCACCGTATCTGATTTTTTCAACAGCCTTGGGATATTTGACTGCGCCCAGTGCCAATGATGGTTTCGCTCCTTTGCTCGGTACCGTAAATACGGGAACTTTCACCGTTATAGCTTTGCTGCTTTTTATCAGTACGTTGACCATGACGACCCTTGATACGACGTTGATGTCGATCGCTCAAATGACCCGCGACTGGGGCCAAAACGCCAAAACAAATCATCGCCAATATAAGGTTGATGATCTACGGCGCATCGTCTTGATTGCGTTTCTCACGGCACTCGTGGCAGTGCTTGGACTATATGCGTGGCGTGGTTTTTCGGAGCTAAACGTTATCGCGTCAATAGTTGGTATTTTGGTTTGCGGGTCACTTGCAGTGTTTTTTATTGTCATGTTCATATGCCGCGTGTTTTTTCCTTGGGCTTTCAAGGGAGATGACAAAACCTTCGTAGTCGTCTTCCTGACATCGATAATTTTTGGCAAAGGATTTACAACCGCTGCGACGATATACGGTTGGTGTGGTTTTGGTTTCTGTTTTGAACGAGGATCTGGGTCCGGGGCGGGCTCCGTTCTGATGTTGGAAGCGATTATTCACACGCTCGCGATTCTCGTCGGTGTTTTCTACATCAAGCTAAAGCGCTTCAAACTTAAAAGCGCGTGAGGTCGGTGGAAAATGAAAAAGCCAATAAGGATAAAGCTAAAAATTAAATTGCCCAAATCCCGGGTGAGTACAATCTCCATCGCTGTGCTTTGCCTGGCGGCAGGCAGCCTAATTGCGGTTGCAGGCGGGTATATGAGCGAAGCGAGATTCTATGCCGGTTCCAAAGGGGTGTCGTTAGATTTCATAGGAGTGGATCATTCCATAACAATTGAAACACGCACTGAAGCCGCCGGGGGGCTGATGCAACCTGGGAAAGGGATATGGTACGACAAAGTAAAAGGGTTGGATTTTCAAACTACTCTAATCCACGGCGATCCGTCCTTCTGCGCAAACCAAAACGCGATCAACCCAATATTGGTCAACATTCCGGATAGACAGCCAAATGGCAGCCGGGCTCCTCATGCGAGAGGTAAGGCGCTCGTGCGGACACATACCGATATTGAGTGCAACGAGAAAGTGGGAGGAACTCAATCGGCATCAAATATCGTCACGAGATATGTCCCCTTGTTCGATAAATGCCTTTTCGTTGGTTTGAAGGGAATGCCAATCACGTCAAGTTTGAGACCGCAGGTTGAGAACGTTTTCACCCCCCCGAAAACAAAAGTGGCGTTTCGAGTTGACGGTGAGTACGGACTGGTTGGGGATAAGTTTGGACGATCTTGCGGCGTTTTTTGGTATGATGAATTTGGCCAGCGTTTGTTGGCAATGAAAAAATCTACGCCGGAGAATCATCCCTTGGAGTACGCCCGGTGGCTTGAATATGCGATTGTATTGGGTATCTCTGTATTCCTTTTCTTCATGGCAATTTTCGTTTTAAAACATTTTCGCGAAACCAACTAAACGAACAAAACACGCTAATCTCCTCAACCACGAAGCTTCACCCGCACATTAAAATCACTCTAATAGCCATAATTTTTGTAGGTATATATTGAAACCGCAATATTTATGTGGGTATTGTCGACCTAACATTTGTTAAGTGATCAACGCGTGGCCGGATGGGTCATGCGTGAAATCGCCGAAACGCGGGCAGATAGAGGGGGGAGAGCATACCCATGAGCAGCGATACCGAAGCCGTTCACGAACATCATTGGGAAGTCAGTTGGGCGCCGATCGTCATTTCCGTCGGCATCACGTTGCTGGTGCCGATGGCCTTCGCATCCTACTTCGTTTACGAATCGATGCTGATGGCGATTGTCTTCGCCGGCCTGGGCACGCCCCTGGTGCTGCTTGGCATTACCAAGTGGATTTACGAGGGTGCGACGCAGAAGATGGCGATCGAGAACGTTTCCGATCTCGGCATCGGCATCTTCATCGTCTCTGAAATCCTGATCTTCCTGTCGCTGTTTGCCAGCTACTGGACCATGCGCATCTCCGTTGGCGCCGCGGGCGGTGAATGGCCGCCGCAAGGCACGCCGGATATCAGCCTTGCGTTGCCGGCGATCATGACGGTCATCCTGGTGGCGTCGTCGGCCACCTATCATTTGGGTGAGATGAAATATGAGGAAGGCGACAGTGCGGGCTTCAAGACCTGGCTGATGGTCACCATTGTGCTCGGTTTGGCGTTCTTCGGCTGCACGGCCTACGAATATTCGCATTTGATGCAAGAAGGGTTCTCGCCGGGCACCAACTCATTCTCCAGTGCTTTCTACGGATTGACCGGTTTTCACGCCGCTCACGTTTTGATCGGCGTGTTGAGCTTCGTGATCATGCTCTATGCGGTGATACGGGGGCCGATCAGCCACATGTTCGTCAAGGGAGCCGGGATTTACTGGCACTTCGTTGACGTCATCTGGTTCTTCGTCGCCTCTCAGGTTTACCTCTGGTAGCCCGGAGAACAGGATCTTGCGGGCTTTCTTGTTCAGATGTGGGGTGATTGCGGTCTGCGCTTTTTGGGCGCAGACCGCACTGGCACAGTATTACAAGCCGCCGATATCCGATCTCGACCCAGAGATCATGCAGATTGACGAAAAAAAATATCTCGGCGCCAAGCTGAAAGGCGAGACGCGTCTGATCGGAGCTGACGGACAGGAGTTTCCGCTGTCAGACATGCTCGGCAAGCCTCTGATTCTGGTGCTCGCCTATTACACCTGTGACGGCAGTTGCTCGGTCATCAACAACGAGCTGGCCAATTTGCTGGACGATGTGCGGCGGGTAACGCCGGGCGAGGATTTTCGTATTTTGACGCTGTCGTTCGACACCAACGATAACTTGGAAACCGCCGAACCTTTTGCCGCCAAACTGAACGTGCCCGATGCTTATAAGGACCAATGGCGTTTTGCCACGTTTAAATCCGAAGCCGACCTGAAGGCAGAGACGGCGCGCATCGGGTTCAAGTTTTTCTGGTCGCCACAGGACAAATTGTTCCTGCATCCGGGCGCGTTTCTGTTCTTGTCGCCGGAGGGCCGTTTGATCCGCATCCTCTATCCGCCCGAGGTCGACGGCGGCGATGTGGAACTGGCGGTTCTGGATGCCAAACAGGGCCAGTTTCGCCCGCAGGAGATCATCAATTTCGCCGTCAGCCTTTGCTACAGCTACAACTACGAAGAGGGGAAATACACGCTCAGTATTCCGATCTTCGTCGGTTTCGGAGCCTTGGGGCTGGGGCTCACCATCCTGATTTCATCCATCCTTATTTTCAAATCCAAGAAGCGAAAAGCAATGGGGGAGATAAACCATGCGAATGTCGCCTAACAAAGTATTCGGTCTCGTCGCCGGCATGACTGGCGCGCTGCTTGCGGCGCCGGCCTGGGCCGGCCACGAAGGTCAGGGCCCCAATCCCACGGACGCCTGGAACCACACCTGGACTCTGGTTCTTGTCGATCTTTGGATCATCGGAATCGTGTTCGGAGTCATCGGCATTTACTTCCTGTGGCGTTACCGCGCCAAGAGCCCCGACGATGTGGGACAACTGAAACGCTTGTCGTTGGGTGGCATCCTGGCCTGGTCCCTGGTGCCGTCCGCCTTGTTCCTGGCCGATGACTTCCTGCTTTCGGCCAAGGGGTGGAGTCTTTGGAACATCCAGCGCACGGTTCCGGAGGATGCCATGGAGATCAAGGTGACGGGGTCCCAATGGGCATTCGGTTATGAGTACCCGAACGGCGTCGAGATTTCATCGACAGACCGCGATGAGGATGCCGACCTGTTCTCCGACCAAGTCATGGAGGGCGACATGGTGGTGCCGGTGGGGCAACCCATCGTGCTGCGCATGTCGGCGACTGACGTTATCCATTCCTTCGGCCTGACGGACTACCGCCTCAAGGAAGACATGATGCCGGGCCGCATTACGTACCTTTGGTTTGTCGCCAAGGAGCCCCGTGTTTCCCAGGTGGTCTGTGTTGAATACTGCGGCACCGCGCACGCGCAGATGTTTAACCGCGTCGTTGCCGTGCCGCAGGCCGACTACGACAAGTGGCTGGCGGCAAAGAAGGCGGAAGCCGCATTGCCGGTGATCAAGGTCGCCAAGGGACCGTCGCTGGACGTCAAGGCTTACGACGTCGCGGCCAAGAGCAATTGAGGATAGGGGAATCTAGATTATGACAACCGCAGCAACCGCCGAAGGCACGGCACCCAGCGAGGGCTTCAAGCTCTCCGAATGGATTTTCACCACCGATCACAAACGCATCGGTATCCTCTACCTGATTGGCTCCATCGCCGCCTTGCTGGTGGCCGGCCTGATGGCGCTCGGCATCCGCATTGAACAATATGCGATTGGCGAATCGGGATTTATGAACTTCTTTGTCGGGGATTTTTCCGGTGAGATGAGCACCGGTGACGCCTACAACGTGGCACTTTATTTCCACGGGGCGGCAATGATCCTGGCGTTTCTTATCCCAGGCCTCACCGGGTTTGCCGCCAACTATCTATTGCCGTTGATGATCGGCGCGCCCGATGTGGCGTTCCCGCGCATCAACGCCTTCAGTGTCTGGCTGTTCTGGATGGGTATCGTTGTGGCGTTGTTGACCTTCGTCATTCCCGACAAGCCCGACGTCATGTGGACGGGTTATCCACCGTACTCCATCACCACGGAAGGCAATACGGCGTTCTATGTGTTCACGGTGCACTTGATCGGTTTCTCTTCGATCCTGGGCGCGGTCAACTTCCTGGTGACCATCATCTACATGCGCGCACCGGGCATGGGCTGGAACCAAATGAACATGTTCGTCTGGACCATCTTCGGCGCTTTCATCATCCAGTTGGTGTTCGTACCGGTTTTGGCGGCGGCGGTAACGCTATTGCTGCTCGATAAGTACGTCGGCACCAACTTCTTCAACCCGGACGCCGGCGGAGACGTGCTTTTGTACCAGAACCTGTTCTGGTTCTATTCGCACCCGGCGGTGTACGTCATCTTCCTGCCGGCCATGGGCATCATGTACGAGATCATCTCGACCATGGCCAAGAACCGTATCTTCAACTACCGCGCGGCCGTTTACGGCGGCATCATCGGTATCTTGGTGATTACCGGCGAGGTCTGGGTGCACCACCTCTATATCGCTGGCATGCCGAACTGGATCCGCATCGGCCAGATGGTGACGACGCTGATGATCTCAGTGCCGGTGGGCTTGATGGTGATCTCGCTTTGGGGGACGCTCTACAAGGGCTCGATCACCTATAGCGTGGCCATGAAGTACGTTGTGGCTAACATGATCCTGGTTTTGCTTGGCGGCCTCACGGGTATTCCGCTGGCCGTCACCTCGATCACCGTGCACCTGTCGGAGACATCCTTCGTGCATGCGCACTTCCACTTCATCATGGGCCTGTTCGCCACCTTCGCGGTGTTCGCCGCCGTCTATCACTGGTTCCCGAAAATGACCGGGCGCTCGGCGGATGGCAAGTTGGCCAACTTTGCGGGCGGGCTGCAGCTTATTGGCACGCAGCTGACCTTCTGGCCCTTGTTCTTCGTCGGTACCGAGGGCATGCCCCGGCGCTATTGGGACTACGAGATGTTCCCCGAGTTCGAGCCCTACCACCAGGTGGCGACGCTCGGCGCGTTCATCATGGGCGTATCGATCCTGCTGATGGTCGGCGGCTGGATCAACTCGGCCATACGCGGGCCCAAGGTGGGCGAGAACCCCTGGGGTTCGCGCTCGATCGAGTGGACGCATTGCCCGAGCCCGCCGGGGCCCGGCAATTTCCCCGAGGCCGTCGAGGTCGAGGAAGGCTGGTCGCCCTATGACTACACGCGGAAGATCTAGCGTGATGGCCGGTGCTCAAAAGAAACGCTTTCGCCCCTGGGCCGTCGCGGCGGTCCTGGTGGCGGTGGCGGCGTTCATGTACGTCTCGATCATGTACAAGATCATCAATTTCGGCGCCTAGGTTGCTCGTAATTTTGGGCGTCCGCTCACCAACCAATAACCGACGCCCATCAGGCCGGCGCCGCTGATGGCGTTGCCGAGCGTGACCCATAGCAGGTTCCGCCCGGCGCCCGCCAAGGTAATGGCATCGGGGTGATCGGCGAGCAGGGCGACCGAGAAAATTGTCATGTTGGCGATGGAGTGTTCGAACCCTGACGCAATGAAGGCAAACAAACACCAGAAGATCAAAATGCATTTCGCTGCGTCATTGTCGGTTCGTGCCGAACTCCAGATCGCCAGACACACGAGCCAGTTGCACAATATCGCGCGCGCCACCAACTCACCCACCGGGGCCGACATCTTTTTTGCGGCGACGGTGTGCAGAAGAGTGGCGCCGTCTTGAAGCACCGCACCGCCGCCGCCGGCGACGAACAGCCACGCCAGTACGCCGCATCCCGCCAGGTTTCCGATCCAGGTTGTTCCCCAACTCCGCCCCAGATCGCGGAGTGACGTGACACCGGTAAGGACCCCCAGTGTCATATACATGGCGTGGCCGGTGAACAGTTCCGCGCCGGCGAAGACAACCAAGGTGAGCGCGATCCCGAAACTGCATCCCATGACCAGACTTCGGAGCGACGGATCGATGGTTTCTCCGACACTCAGGATCAGCAGAATACCGATTCCCACATAGGCGCCCGCCATCATTGATGCGACGACGAAACCGAAAGGGTTATCTCGCAAGGATTCCGATTTGGTGCGCGCGAGGGCCGCGAAATCGCCGACCGTTTCAGTGAGTGTCATGGCAGTTCCATTTCTTTTTGCGTGAAGCGACGGCGGCGATTTCATTTACGCAACCGATCCGGCCGCTCGGCTTTTTAGATCAATTCCAATTTTCTTCTTGACCCATAACTAGCGGATTCGATAGCGTATCGGCAAGTGATATATGGTATCGTCAGGCGAAACAATATTGAGCAGGAGGTGTTATGTCTTTTTCAGGAAAAACGGTTGCCGTCACGGCGGATAATATTGCCAACGTCGCCGTATTCCTGCTGACGCCGGAAGCGGTGTGGATCAACGGTGCCGTCGTGGCAGCCGACAACGGCGCAACGGGCACCGCAACCTGCAAGAAAAACGGTTTACTCTGATTTTCCGTTCGCACCGGTGGGGGGACCCTTCGAGGAGAGACCAAGTGCAATACAAACGAATCGATCACATCGCCATCAATGTCGGCAATCTCGAGGTATCGAGAAATTTCTACGAATCGCATTTCGGGTTCGAGAAATATTTCGAACACGACACACCGGCCGGGTTCGATATCTACTATTTGAAACTCGGTGACACGGTGCTGGAACTGGTTGGACGCGGTGAAACGGTCTCGGGCTTTCACTTCTGTCTCGAGACCGATGATTTCGAGGGCGCGGTGGCCTGCCTGAGTGACGCCGGTGTTGAAGTCATGCAGCCTCCCCATGACGTGCCCGCGCGCGAGACTCGCGAGGAAGGCTGGATGCGGGTTGTCTTTTTGGGTCCGGACGGCGAACAGATTGAGCTCAGGGGCTAAGCAATCAAATCGGTTTCAGTATATGTCTAGACGTGAAGGCCAAGACCTAGGGAGCGTGCCCGGTCGCCGCCGCGATCATATTCAAGATCATCAACATCAGCGCTTGGAACGCCGGCCGGCAGGCGAAACCGGTTGATGGATCGACAGCGCTGCTGAATACTCCGGGACAACGGAGGTTGCATTTGCGCTCACGCCAACGGGCCGGAATGATGTGATGCATCGAGAGCCGTCCCAGTGGGTGTCCCAGTGGGCGTCCCGGTGGGCGTCACGCCTGCCATTTTACTTCGGCTGGGTGATCGTCGGTGTTGCCTTCGTGACAATGGCACTCAGCGTTTCCGCCCGGACCGCCTTTTCATTACTGATGCCGCCCTTGATCGAGGAATTCGGCTGGCAGCGGGGTCTTGTTGCCGGCGCTTTTTCTTTTGGTTTCCTGGTTTCCGCCCTGATTAGTCCTTTTGTCGGACGTCTCATGGATCGTCATGGCCCGAGACCGATCATTCTTACTGGCGTTGTCTTGCTCGCTAGCGGCCTGTTTTTAGCGGCCCATATCGAGGCTCCTTGGCAAATGTATCTTTCGCTTGGGGTCTTGGTAGGATGCGGCGGAAATCTTATGAGTTTCACTGTCCAATCGCTTTATCTGCCAAACTGGTTCCGGCGTCGACGCGGGCTGGCCATCAGTATCGCCTTTTCGGGTGTCGGTGCTGGTGCAATCGTGTTGCTGCCATGGCTTCAGGCGATTATCGACGAGAGCGGCTGGCGTCAGTCCTGTTGGGCCATGGGGGTGCTTGTGGCCGTCGTGCTTGTGCCGCTCAATCTGTTGGTTCGCCGGAAACCGGAAGACATGGGCCTTTCGGCTGACGGCGATTCCAATGCCGATGTGGGTTCCGGCAAAAACAGCCAAATTCAGATCGTGGATGAGGAATGGGCCGCGATCGAATGGACCCTGGCACGTGCCATACGCACTCGCCGTTTTTGGTGGGTGGTGCTGGCCTTTTTTTGTGCCCTTGTCGCTTGGTACGCGGTGCAGGTGCATCAGACGAAATACTTGGTCGAGGTAGGGTTCAGCCCAATGGTCGCCGCATGGGCGCTAGGAATCGTCAGCGTTGTTGCTATTCCTGGACAAATTGTTCTCGGCGCGCTTTCGGACCGGATCGGCAGAGAGTGGGTATGGTCGATCGGATGTCTTGGTTTCGCTGTGTGCTACACGGCATTAATCGCCCTTGATCACTCGCCGTCGCGATTTCTACTCTATGTGATGATCGTTTCCCAAGGTGCGCTCGGTTATGCGATTACCTCGGTCATGGGGCCGATTGTCGCGGAAATTTTTGAGGGGCCGCATTATGGTACGATATTCGGAACCATCACGGTCGCACTGATCTGTGGTGGCGCGGCGGGGCCCTGGGCTGCCGGCGTCATTTTTGACGAAACAGGCAGTTACGGCCCGGCATTCATCGTTGCCTTATCGTGCAGCATTGTTTCCATCATTGCCATCTGGTTCGCCGCGCCCGGAAAGATACGCAAGGTGCCTGGCAGGGCCGCGCGCCCATCTTGAACCTAAAACCTGTCACGGTCGGTATCAGGCCCTCAACCGCTCATTCTTCGGATCGTAAGCGGGTGCCGAAAGCGTGGTGGCGGCAAACCGCTCGCCCAATATCTCGACGGTCAGTTCCTTGCCCACCGCATCGGGTGTCACGTAGGCGAAGAACAGGCTTTTGCCGGTTCTGTGGCCGTAGCCGCCTGACGTGGTGACACCGACCACGGCGTCTCCTGCAAACACCGGTTCGCCGCCCAGCACATCGCGGTCCGTCGTTGCCACTTCGCCATAGATGATCTCCTGCGTCTTGCCCGCGTCCAGGCGCTTCAATGTCGCGTCGCGACCGGTGAAATCGCCTTTGTCCATATTTGTGAAGCGATCCAGCCCGGCTTCGAACACGGTGATCTCGTTGGTCATCTCAAGGCTCATGGCCTTGTACGCTTTTTCCATGCGCAGGCTGTTCATGGCGTAGGCCCCGAAGTCTTCGGCGCCGCTGTCTGATAGCGCCCCGTATAGGTCGGCCAATCGGTCCATGGGAGCGTAGATCTCCCAGCCCAGTTCACCCACATAATTGACGCGAAGCGCGCGGACGGGAATGCCCGCGACCTCGATCTCCTGGCCGGTCAGCCACGGGAAGACGGCGTTGGAGAGAACGGCGTCGGTGTGTGTGCTGAGGATATTGCGCGCATTTGGTCCAGCCAGCACCAGCGCCCCCCAATCGTCGGTGACGTTGGTGACGCTGACATCATCACCCGCGGCCCAACTCAGCCGGTCGAAGTCGCGGTTTTCCCAGGCAGCACCGGTGATGACGAAGAAGTGGTCGTCGGCGAGGCGGGTAACGGTGCATTCGGTCTCAATGCCGCCGCCGAAGCTGAGCCCGTGGGCCAGCGCAATGCCGCCTTGGCGTTTCGGCATGCGGTTAGCGAAGATGCCGTTGAGCATGGCCTCGGCGCTCGCACCCTTAACGTCCAGCTTGGCGAAACTCGTCATATCCATGAGCCCCGCGCGCTCATGCACGGCTTGGCATTCAGCGGCGACCAACTCGAACGTGTTGTTGCGTTTGAAGCCGTAGTCTTCTTCTCGCCCATCGGGAGAATACCACTTGGGCCGCTCCCATCCATAAGCCACCGTGTGGACGGCGCCCTTGGACTTGAGGATGTCGTATAACGCTGACGTGCGCCGGGGACGTCCGGTATCCAACTCCTCACCCGGCGCGGGCAGGGCATACATGCGGTTATAGTCTTCGAACGATTTGGCGCGTGTGTAGTCTTCATCCGCCCAAGTGCCGAAACGGCGCGGGTCGAACTCTGCCATGTTGATCTCGGAATCGCCGTGTACCATCCACTGCGCCAGGTATTTGCCGGCACCGGCACCCTGTGCGATGCCGATGGATGAGCCATTGCACATCCAGTAATTCTTGACCCCCGCCGCCGGGCCAAGCAGCGGATTGGCGTCCGGTGTGTGCGGGATGGCGCCGTGCACGACACGCTTGATCCCAAGCTCCGACCACATGGGGACGCGCTCCAGCACTTTCTCCATGTAGGGCAAAATGCGCTCATAATCTTCGGCGAACAGCTCGCTCTCCGATTCCCACTCGGGCGCGCCTTTTGGTGCCCAGGCTTCCGCCGCGTGCTCGTGCGCCGTTTCGTAAATGCCGATCAGGCCGGATTTCTGCTCTTGGCGGTAATAGCTCGAGGCGGCGGGATCGCGAATCACCGGCATCTCGTCTTCGCGGTCGACGAATTCCTGCACCGTATCGGTGACGAAAAACTGGTGCAGCATGTTGGTGATAGGCACGTCTGTACCGACCCATTGCGCAACCAAACGCGCATAGCATCCGGCCGCGTTGACGACGTGCTCGCAGGTTATGTCGCCTTGCTCGGTTTCGACACGCCATTCGCCCGACGGCGTTGCGGTAATCCCAAGAACGCGATTGTTACGGATGATTTTGGCCCCCATCTGCCGCGCCCCCGCGGCCAGCGCCTGGCAGCAGCTTGCCGGGTCGACGTGGCCATCCATGGTGGTTAGCGCACCGGCAACAACACCGTGCAGTTCCATATAGGGCACGCGCCGCTTGATCTCTTCGGGCGGAATGACCTCCAAGTCAAAACCGATGTTGGGCGCATAGTCGGCGACGTGGCGGAACCAGTCCTGCTCGATATCGGTGAACGCGAGGCGGATACCGCCGACCCCGTGCCAGCCCGTCGCTTGGCCGGTCATTTCCTCCAACTTCGGGTAGAGCGTATTGCCGTAATGGTGAATCTTGGCCAGGTTGTAGCTGCCGGCGAAGCTCGGGCATTGACCGGCGGCATGCCACGTCGAGCCCGACGTCAATTCGGCCTTTTCGATCAGCACCGCATCGGTCCAGCCTTCTTCGGCCAAATGATATAAAAGGCCACAGCCCATCATGCCGCCGCCAACAATGACGACCCGTGCGTGCTCAATCATGGGATCGGTTCCTTCATGTTTTCCTTAGATGCCTACCAGCGGTCATTACCGCTCTGCATGGCGTCTGCATCAAGTAATATCTCAAAGTTTTGGCGCAGATTGTTATCCACGTGCGCATCGACATGTGCCGGGTAATGGCTGCTCAGTATATCGCGGGTTTTTTGACGCGCGCGCACGCGCATATCCTGGCCGCCCGCGTCTTCCCATTCCGCCGGTGTCTGCCGATCACTGATAGAGGGGTACAAGTAGTCGGATTGCATGCGTGCCAATGTTTGCTCATGGCCCAAATAGTGTCCAGGGCCGTCGGTGGAGACGCTTTGCATGACACCGAACGCAAGGCTGTCCTCTGTCACCTCGATACCCCGCACGGTGCGCCCAATGGCACCCAATGTATCGTCGTCCATGACGTAGCTCTCAATGGCGGTGCCAAGCAGGCTGGCATGCATGCCGGCGGCTTCGTTGATCATATTGGCGCCCGCGTGGGCGGCAAGTGTGATGGTGTAGGCTTTCTCGGCACCCGACTGCGCGTCGGGCACCTTGGCGTCGGTCATACCCGCGGCAACGGACCCTGGTAAATCGTAGAACTGGTGCATCTGAGCCGCGGCAGCCGCCAACAGGGCCTGTTCTCCACTGCCACCGGTCATGGCCCCTGTGCGCAGGTCCGACACGAACGGCCAGGTGCCGAAAATGACGCGGCATTCGGGGTCGATCAGGTTGCCGAACACCAACCCCGCCAAACACTCGGCGACGGCTTGGACGACAGCGCCCGCCAAGGCCGCCGGCGCTGTGGCACCCGCTTGTCCGGCGGACAACGCCAATACGGGCATGCCGTGGCGGATACCGGCTTCCATCACCTCACACGACTCTTCCGCAAATGTCAGCGGCGGCACCACGTGGCAGCACGAGATCGTGCAGAACGGCCGCTTTCGGAATTGGCCTGCGCCACCCAGAGCCGCGTCGAACATATCGACGGCGGTTTTGACATGATCGGCATGAGTGAAACTGACTCCGATGGGTTTGGTGGTACCCATCATGGCGGCATAGGCTGTATTGATATCCAGCGCGGCAGAAGACGGCATGTCCGTGGCGACAACAGAACGCCAAAAGAACCGAATATGATCCAGCCGGTCCACCAGGCGCGCAATATCGTAGAGGTCGGTGATTGTGGCGGGCCGGTAGGCACCGGTCTCGAAGTCAATAATATTGGGTGACGCACCGCCGGTGCCGCAATGGACGTTGGTGCCGGAAAGCTCCATGTCGTGGCGCGATTCCTGACCGGGCAGGGTAAACTTGCGGCGCGTGCTCGCTATGACATCCTCGACCAGGGCGCGGGGAAACAGCAATCGTCCGTCGTCAGTCAACCGCCCGCCCTTGGCCGAAACCAACGCGACCATAGACGGAATGGCCTTTTTCAGGCCGACGGTTTCCAGCACATCGAGCGCCGAGGCGTGGATGCGCCGCATGTCTGTTTCATCAAGCGGCAGGTACCTACCCCCGGCATAGACGGGTTGCCCGGCGGACGCCCGCAATTCCGGCTCCGACAGCCGGGCATGGCGCCTGGCTGAGCGTCCCCGGCGTTTGGTGGTGTCTGCCATGTCCATTACGCGACTTCCCCCGCAGCTTGACTATATGAATGACGGTATCGCCGCTCAGACTTGGGCAAGTAGCAAATTTGCGACATGCTTCGTTCCAGGGGCGACTATGACATCAAAGGTGTGTGATGGAATATGTGGCCCGTACCCGGATGGTTCGGCATATAGTATGCGCACGGCGAAAACGTGGAACAGGGAACAAAACCATGGATTTGGAGATATCGGGCCGCACGGCGCTGTTATGTGCGTCAAGCGATGGGCTTGGGTTCGCTTGTGCTCAGGCTTTGGCTGGCGAGGGCGTCAATGTCGTCATCAATGGCCGCGATCCGGAGAAGTTGAAAAAAGCCGCCGACGCTCTTTCCGCTTTGGGCGGTAGTTCCGTTGATTTCGTCGCGGCCGATGTCACAACCGACGCCGGACGCGAAGCCTTGCTGGGCACGTGTCCGACGCCGGATATTCTGCTCAACAACAATGCCGGTCCCAGCGCCAAGATGTTCCTCGATACCGAACCCGATGACTGGAACCAAACACTGAACGGCAACATGGTGGCGCCCTTGTTGCTGATCCACGCCGTGCTGCCCGAGATGATCAATCGCAAATTCGGGCGTATCGTTAACATCACATCCGCCATGGTGACGACGCCGCGTCCGCATCATACGCTATCGGCAGGTGCACGGGCCGGGTTGACCGCATCGCTGAAGGCGCTGTCGCTTGATGTGGCCAAGCACAACGTGACCATCAACAACATGCTGCCGGAGCGTTTCGACACCAACCGCCAGCACCAAATGGCCAATGCGACGATGAAACGGGACGGTATTACCTATGACCAAGCTCGCGCGCTGCAGGTTCAGTCGGTTGCCGCCAAACGGATGGGAAGGCCCGAAGAATTCGGTGCTGCGTTTGCCTTCTTGTGTAGCGCCTCGGCGGGGTTTATCTCGGGTCAGAACCTTCACCTCGACGGCGGATCCTATCCGGCTCTGGTCTGATCGAATTCATTCAAGGAGAGCCTTATGGCACAGCAGATTTTGTTCGAGCGCAAAGGCGCCATTGCTTATGTCACATTGAACCGTCCGCGCGCCGGCAATGCGATCAACGATGCCATGCTGACACGGCTGACGAATATCATGCATGGCCTTGCCGGCGAGGATGATCTGCGCGCCGTTGTTTTGCGCGGACGGGGGACAGATTTCTGCCAGGGCCGCGAACGCCCGACGCCGAAAAGAAAATCGGGCCCGCCGTCGGCTTATCAACTGCACGACCGGGTGATGGCGCGTATTCTGGCGGTCTACAAAGCATTCCGCGATTGCCCGGCACCGATCATCAGCATCGTACAGGGGCGCGCGATCGGGTTTGGCTGCGCATTGGCCGGTGGTGCGGATGTCGCCATTGCATCCGAGCATGCGCGGTTTTCGTTGCCGGAAATGAACCACGGTGTGGCGCCGACGCTGGCCATGTCGGCGCTGTCCAAGGTGTCGCCGAAAGCCCTGGCCGGCATGATCTATTCCACGGCAGGAATCGACGCCGGGCATGCGCTGGCTATCGGCCTCGTCGGGCAAGTCGTTGCAGCGGACGGTTTGGAGGGCACTGTTGACGCCTTGTTGGCTCAAATGAAAACCTACGACGTTGCGCAAATCCGCGCCGTTAAACGTTATATGGCGACGGGTCTCGACTTGCAGGCGGATGCCGCCGCGGATTTAGCGGGTTATACGCTGGCGACGCTGAACACGCGGCCACGCTGACCGAACGGGGGCTTAGCTGACATCGATAACCAACTTGCCGAAATGCGCCGCTTCGCGCATGCGATGATACGCTGTTCGCGCATCTTCGAAGGCGAAGCTCTCGTCGATGACGGGATCCAGCCTGTGATGAGCGATGGCGGCATTCATTTCTGAAAACATCTGCCGCGAACCCACGTAAATCCCGCGCACGGTAATCGATTTTCGCATGATATCAGTGGGTGACACGGTGCCGGCAACGCCTGACAGGATACCGATCAGGGCGACGTGCCCGCCGACACGGGTGGCCGAGATGGATTTTTGCAGTGTCCCCGGACCGCCGACCTCGACAACCCGGTCGACACCGATGCCGCGCGTCAACTGCCGCGCGTCGCGTTCCCAGTCGGGATTGTTCCGGTAGTTGATGGTTTCGGCGGCACCCAAGGTGCGCATGCGCGCGAGCTTGGCATCGCTGGACGACGTGACGATGGTGCGTGCGCCCATTATATTGCAGAACTGTTGAGCAAATACCGAAACGCCGCCTGTACCCAACAGCAATACGGTCTCGCCGGGGCGGACAGGGTGCGGCTGGTTTAAGGCGTGCCACGCTGTCAGGGCCGCGCAAGGCAGGGTCGCGGCTTGGCGCCACGACAGATGCGGCGGGATTGGAATCACGCCACCCGCATTCAGCACCACATGTTCGGCCAATACGCCCTGGCGCGCGCCGCCCAGCGCCGTGTTCATGATGGCGGCGGATATGGGACCGGCGGGCCAGTCTTCGAAAAAACAACTGGCGACGCGGTCTCCGACAGCCATCCCCTCGACGCCCGCGCCGAGCGCGACGATCTCGCCGGCGGCGTCTGAATTCGGGACGGTCGGGAAGGGGAGTTTGCGGCTAACCGGATCTTCGATGGTTGTGAGGTCGCGGTAGTTGATGGATGACGCGTGGATTTTCATCAATACCTGACCGGGGCCGGGTTCGAGGTCTGGCCTTTCGTTCAAGGCCAATGCGTCAACGCCGCCATCGGATATGATTTCCCAAGCCCGCATGATCTGCTCCCGTGAATGTCTGTTATGTCCTGCGCGAGGCACAGTACTTGGCGCGGATTTGGGGCGCAACGCCTGTTAGCGCGCCGCCTCGAGCTCACGGACCAGTCGAATGCCGGTATCGTCGCTATGACGCGAGGGGAAATCCCGCCAGCGGTTGGCGGATCGCATTTCCTTGGGCGGGAAGCTCCATGCGCCACCGCGAATCACGCGCTTGCCGCAGCCGGGTTTGTCGCGGACGCCGCCATCCGATGGCGCATCTTTGAGTGTGTCGTGATAACAATCCGCCGTCCACTCCCACACGTTGCCGGCCATGTCATAGAGCCCAAACGGGTTGGGTGGGAAGCGGCCCACGGGGGCGGTTTTCTCGCCATCCCACAGGCTGCCACAGGTGGAGCAGTTGGCGCGGCCCGGTGCGTTGGCGTTTCCCCACCAAAACCGTGTCCCCGTGCCGGCGCGTGCGGCGAATTCCCACTCTGCATCGCTCGGCAATCGGTAGGTCTGTCCGGTCTCATCGCTGAGCCATTTGGTGTAGGCCGTGGCATCCTCCCATGAAACATTGATCACCGGCCGGTCGCCGCGTCCCCACCCTTCGTCAGCGGGAGGGCGGCAACCGGTTGCGGCGCAAAATCGGTCGAATTGAGCGAACGTGATGGGATAGACACCGATGGCAAAGGGCCCGGGCAATGTCACCGATTGCGCCGGACGCTCATCACCATCACCATCGCCTTGCAGGTCGCCCCGGCGGAACGGCTTGGGCCGTACCACCGCCATCAGCGGGCCCGGACTTTCATCCGTGAGCAGATCTTGCACAGGGGCAGGGGCTCGCTGACCTCGGGCCAAACCTTTCGATATGCGGACGCCATCATAGGCGTCGGCGGGCAGCGCATCGAAAGCCAGGGAACTGATCATGCCCATATCAAGCGTTAGAATCGCGCCGTACTGGCTATGAAAAACCACCGACGGATTGAGCAGCGTGCCGATCTCGAGCTCCGATTCAGAGCGAAGAGTCGCCTGGGCAACCGTACCGGCACCATCTTCTCCGGAATCCAAATCCAGGAATTTGATACGCCCACGCGGAAGCAACCGTAACCCCGTCTCGCCCTTGATCATGTAGTCACCGGTAATGACCTGCCCGCGCAGTCGGTCGCCGCTCCGCAGAACCACCACATCGGCACCACCATCCAGTTTCGGGCCAATGGGAAAGGGGGCGAAGGCGACGCGGGCCATATCGGCAACATCGACCGACAGCGACGCGCCGAGTACGCCGCGCATGATAAACAGCTCTGTTTGCGACAGGGGACCCGATATCCGCTCCTCGTGCACCGTGACCAGGGTGCTGTCTGTGGCTTTGCCTTTGGGCAGGATCAATCGGGCGATATGGCTGAGCGGCACATCGACAACCCCGTAGGGTGCTTGCATGGTGAAGGTCTCTTGCGCCACACGACCGACGTGCAGGTCGCCATTGCGCAGCACCATGACGTCGCTATCGCGCCCGGCGGCATCAGCGGAAGAAACCGGACACGACAAAGCCAGCGCAACAATGATTGCGCGCAAACGCCTTGGGGCGTTCCATTGAATGCCCATCGTGTTACCTACCTGATGTTCGTCACGTAGCGGAAATCATATCAAAAACGTGCCGTGTTTGACCTTGCCAAAATCAAGGCAGACCTGGGTTTTTCAACGATCATGCCGATGTTTCGCCAACCCCGGCGTTTCCACGCAGTCCGATTGCGTGCTACCGTTTCGAAAAATCGGGAGCCAAATACAGAACCATGGAACCAAGCATTGCCGCACTCGGGGGCCGGTCACCAGGCCGAGTGATCAAGCGTTATCTCTTGGCCACGCGGCCCAAGTTTCTGACCGCGTCGGTGTTACCGGTGTTGCTGGGGACGGCGGCCGGTTTCGCTTTGGTCGGTAGCGTCGACGCCGAGGTGTTCCTGTTGGCCCTTGCCGCGACGGTTTTCGTCCATGCCGGCGCCAATGTGATCAACGACGTCTATGACGAAGCTACCGGCAATGACGGCATCAACGAGGGCCGCATCTATCCGTTCACCGGCGGATCGCGGTTTATCCAGAACGGCGTGCTCAGTGTTGAGCAGATGACCCGCTGGGCACTGCTGCTGTTGGCCATGGGCGCTGTTGCCGGTGTGGGGCTGGCCATTGTGAAGGGCATGATGGTGATCGGCTTCGGTCTGATCGGCATTGGCCTGGGCGTACTCTATTCTGCGCCACCCGTACGGCTGAGCGGGCGTGGCTTGGGTGAGGCGGCGGTCGGCATTGCGTTCGGGGTGCTGCCCGTCATGGGGGCGGCGTGGCTGCAAAGCGGCGCGCTCACCACGGAGCTGTTTATACTGTCGTTGCCCGTGGGTCTGTGGGTGACGTCAATCCTGGTCATCAACGAAGTGCCTGATATGGAAGCCGATGGCAAATCGGGACGCCGCACGTTGATCGTGCAACTGGGCAAGGGCGGCGGGCGGCTGTTGTACATCGCGTTGCAGATTGCCGCGTTGGCGGCAACGGCGGGAGCTGTCTATGTGGGCGTTTTGCCGGTTTGGGCGGTGATCGTGCCGGCATTGATTGCGGGCGGGGCGTTTATCGCCGGTGGTGGCATTGCCGAGCCGGGAGAAGACGCGGTGCAGCTGCGCAAGGGCATTGAGATGACACTCGCTTCGCACGCGGTCGGAACGCTGTGGCTGGTTGTCGCGATAGCGACGAAGGGCTTATGAAGGCGCAAGTTGAGGAAACCCTGGTAGGGTTTACTCGCCGACAGCTTTTCGACTTGGCCGCCGATATCGAAAGTTACCCCACGTTTCTGCCATTTTGCCGCGCCGCGCGCATACTTGAAACCCATGCGCTGGACGGTGGCGGTGTGAAGCTGGTTGTCGACAACGTATTCGGTTGGCAGGGATTTCGCACACGGTTCATTACCGAGGCCGCGTTCTCTCCCCCGGCAAGCATCGAGATCATTTCTGAAGATCATCCGTTTGAGCGGCTGCAGATTATTTGGCGCTTCGATGAGCCGGTGCCGGGATCGTGCGCGGTTACATTCGAGATATTACAGGCTTTCCGCTCCGGGGTGGTCGATGTGCTTGCGGGGTTGTTTGCGTCGGGCCTGGAAACCCGCGTGATCGACGCGTTTGCCGCCGAGGCACGGCGCCGCTACGGAATTAATCGTCCAGCGTCGAGAGATAGGCCCAAAGATCGGTGATATCCGTGGCTGGACGGTCGACGAAATCGCGTTTCGTTTTCATGTGTTTGCGCTGTCCGTCGACAAACCGTTCGATCTGTTTCTTCAGGTATTTGATGTGTTGACCAGCCAGTAACGGGCCGCGAGCCGTGCCTTCACCCTGAGTTCCGTGGCATCGGGCGCAAGAGGTGTCGTAGAATTTCTTGCCGTTGGCCTGGTCGCCCGGTGCGAGGGGGATATTCAACACCTTCTTCGCTTGGTTCAGACGCTCCAATGCATCCATGGGAACATCGATGGGCGGCAGGTGTTTGGCGAGCTTGATCTGCATGAGGTAGGCGGCGACATCTTCCACGTCCTCTTCGGGCAATTCACGCTCTGTGGCGTAGGGCAGCATGGGAATATTTTCGCGCTCCCGGCTTTTGAAGGCCTCCATCTGGTCGGCCAGGTATTCGGCGTCCATGCCCGCCAATCTTGGATATACTCCGCCGCCACCGCCCTGACCGTAAGGCCCGTGGCACGCGGCGCAAACCTCGTAAATCTCTTCGCCGTTTTCCAGGTCTTCCCCGTACGCTGGAATTGCAATCAAGACCACTGCCAATGCCAAAGCGAGCGCCCTCACGCCAAATCTCCGCGCCGGAAGTTCCAATAGCCGATACCGGCGGCAACGGCGCCGAATATCACGGGATAGACAAACCCATAGACCGCAAAACCGATCCGCCCGAAGGCATCCAAAATAACATGCGCCGCCGGGCCCAGCAGCACCATCTGCGGATCGAATATGGCCATGGTCGCGGTGCGGAATACCTGCATGGGGTTGGCCAGCGCGATGGCGACAATGGCCTGATGTGGCATTTGCTCGCGCACCATGGCGCCCAGTAAAATCAAATCCAGAAATAACAAGAGCGCCAGCCACACCGTAAAGGCCATGCCTTGCGCCACATCGGGTGAGCGGGCGAATGTGGAGATCAGCATACCGATGCCCAAAAAGCACCAGGCCAATGCGGCCAGCAGCGCTGTATTGAACAGGAACTCGAACCAGGGTACCGCGAAACCCTGTGCCACAGCCCACAATATCGCCGCCAACATGGCCAGGACCACCGGTACGAAAACCACGACAAACCGGCCCAGCAACTTGCCCCAATACCACGCGGCCAAGGGCACGGGTAGAGACAGCAGATATTCCAGCACGCCGGCCTCACGGTCGCCGGCAACGGAGCGCACGGTGGTAATCAGGATGAATATCGGCAAGATCGCCATGCAAATCTGAATATAGGTAATGAGCGTCCGCGATAAGCCGGTGAAGCCCATGACCCGGGATTCCGTCAGCCCCGATACCAACAACAGCACCATCACGAGGCCGAACACCAGGGTGTAGACCAGAAACCAACGCGCGCGCAGCGATTCGGTGATGTCGAGGCTGGCAGTGAGCCAAAGATTACGCATGCTCTGGCTATCCGATAGGCTTGTTGCCGCTGGGGCGGCAAATGTGGTTGGGCGCGTATTCAAGAATTTTGTCCGCCACCTGCTCAAAGGAAAAGCTTTTCGAGCTGGCTGCGGGATCGTCCGCGGCCACTGCGCCGAAGCCGTAGTTCATGGGTGTCATCTCGCCATTCAGGTATCGTGCATCTCGGGCATTCAGCCATGTGAGTTGGGTGCGCGAACTGGAACGCTCGGCCACCCAGATTTCGGTTTTCGGGTCGCCCGCCCAAGGTTTGTCATTCAGCCAATTGATGGCGCAGCCGATGTCGTCGAACTTGTAGGGTTTGTGCTTGGGGCCGCCACGCACTTGGGCTGCGAAACGTGGGTCGGAGATAATCATCCGGCAAAGCTCGCAGGAATCGCGATCCCAATGGATATCGACGGGGCCTGTTGCCTCTTCCCAACATCCGCCCAGCATCAGCACCGCGCTGCCAACGCCCAAAAGCTTCAATGCATGACGGCGGCAAACATGTGTCATGCGCGCCCGCCTTCGCTGAGATCGAGCCCGGCCAAGATTCCAGCGTAGCGCGACACCATGCCCAGGAACCGCAAACGGTCGGGGCCGGCCACGCTGCCGTGCCATGTCAGCCCATCATCGACAGTTTCGAAACCCCATTCCGCCAAGGCTCGTCCAAACGCTTCTTCCTTGCGCGAAAGGCGTACCGTACAGGCAAGCTCGGCATCCAGGTCGACGGCGTCGGCCACGTGGTCGTCGAGCACGATCTGGCCCCGGTCCAGTTCCACCACGCGGTTGACCAGTGCCGCGATCTCGTCGAGGCGGTGGGAGGAGATCAGCATCACCGTGCCGTTCTGGCGCTCGGCCAGCAGTTTGAAAAAGGATTGGCGTGATTCCGGGTCCAGATTGGCGGCGGGCTCATCCATGATCAGCGCATCGCAATCGCGACCGAGCGCGATACCAATCAAGAGTTTCTGTTTCTGGCCGCCCGACAGTTTGACGAACGGCTGATGGCGGATCGAAGCGATATCGAGGCCCAGGGTTTCTGATACGCCTTCCATGCGCGCCGGATCGGCATGGCTGACGGCGGCGGCGAAGTTGATCAATTCGCCCACCGGCATTTTCAGTGGCGGCGGCAATTGCGGCACGAAACCGACTTTGGCCAACACCTCGCGCCGTCTGAGGGTCGGGTCCATGCCGTTGATTTTTACGTCGCCCAGGCATTTGTACTCACCCAGCAGGCAGCGGATCAGCGTCGTCTTGCCGGCACCGTTGGAGCCAATCAGCGCCACGCGGTCACCATCGGCGAACGAGGTCGATACGGCATCGAGCACGCGGTGGCGCTTGAAAGTCTTGGTGACGGCGTCGAGTTCGATCATCAGATAAACTTATTCAGGCCTTTGATGTCGTAGGTTAAAGACTTGGTTGGGCAAATGTCCACGCAAAGTCCGCAACGTGTGCAGTCGGGCCCAATGCCGACATCGACATCCTTGGCGTAGCCCTTCTTTGTCACTTCCAGCACATGCGGCACCATGCACACCTGTCGGCAATCTCCTTCGTGCAGGCATTCCTCCAAATTGTATTTCACGTACACCGGCGAAATGGTACCGACGAAGCCGTAAGTCAGACCGATAGGACAGATATATCGGCACCAGGCACGGCGTGTGATGAACACTTCAAAAAACAGCAACCCCGCCACCCAGATCAGCGCCAGACCTGGGCCGTAGATCATGGCACGGCTAAGGATACCGACCGGCGAGATGGCCTCAAATACGGTGTAGCCGGTAACAACGGCCAGCAGTGCAAAGACCACGTACAAAAACGTGCGCAGGCCCCGATGCAGTTGGAAGTCGCGCACCAGGTTTTCAGCTGCAAACTTAAGATGGATGAACTCGGCGATCTCCGCCAACAGATGGTAGGGGCACACCCACGAACAGAACGTTCGCCCACCCAACAGCCACCAGAGGATCAACACGGTCACCGTGCCGATCACCAGGTTGATGAGGATTTCTTTGTAAGCCAGCATCACCTGCAAAGCGGCATTGAGGTCGGCGAAATGGAATCCGATAACGCGTGATGCGGTCAGTGATCCCTCGATCAATTGAACGTCGAATTGAAACGATAACACAAACAGCAAATTGACGATGATGATCGATGCCCAACGGCGGTTGCGCCATTTGTGAGAGCGGTGCAGGTCGCGCTCGGCCTTGATGGCGGCGACGCGCGCTTTTTTACCCTCGGTGCCTTTTTTCTTCTCATGGATGGCGCGGGCGGCAGGTTCGATGGAGCGGGCCGACGGTCGTTTATCCGGCAGGCCGCCAAGCATTTCTTTCATGGAGGAGAGGAAAGCCATCACACGCCCTCCCAGGGTTTGCGGATATCGACGATAATCGCCGGCGGGTCGATGGGGCACATCATTTCACACATGCCGCAGCCGACGCATTTGTCGAACACCACCGGCGTCCCGGTCAGTTCACCCAATCCAAACAGGCTGCGTTCAACGGTGATCGCGCCGTCAATCGGGCATTCCCGTGCACACAGATCGCAGAGGTCCACGTCGTAGTCTATTTCCGTGACCCGGACTGGGGTCCAGCGGTCAATTTCCGGATAGCGATGCAGCCCCTTGAACCCGGGCTTGCGCGCCTTGCCCTTGAAGCCCTGGCCCTGTCGGGCGTGGCATGCATCGGGTCGCGAAAGCCGGGCGACGCCCATCTTGACTTGCTCTTTGGCGTCGATTTCATGCGACAAGGCGCCAGTCGGGCATGCCAACACGCACTGCACCGCGTCGCACGAGAAGTCACATGCCTGATCGCGGGCATCGATGTAGGGCACGCCAACGCCGAAGCCTTCATCCAAATCTCCCAATTTGATGGCTAACACCGGACACACCTGTACGCATTGCCCACATTTGATACAGGCGGCGAGAAAAGGTTTTTCGGCGATGGCGCCAGGTGGCCGCAAGCGTTTGGCCCAGGCCTTCACAACCGGAAAGAAACCCAACAGGGCTGCACCGACGACGCCGATGCCGGCACCGACGGAGCGCAGCAACGCCCGCCGGTTGCGCCGTTGCTGGCGTGAGAGCTTCTTACGTGGGGTCGGGTTGTCGCTCACTACTGCGTCCCCGCTTTCATGTGTTTTTTAACCCGCTTTTTGAGACCAAAAGGATCGTACTTGAAGCGCTCATCGGCAACGCTCGGCTGTGGCGGTTTGTCTTCGTATGCTGCAACCGTCGCGATTTCGGGGTCAATCTTCGGCTTGCCGTCGCTGAGCAGCAACAACGGCTCGGTGAACGGCGCCAGCCGTTCCAGGAAATCCAAGACCGAAAGCAGCGGAGAGCCCTTGAAGAAGCCTGCCGCGGGCACGTCCATCCACAAACGGTCAGCATAAACGCGGGGTTGGTGCGCGCTGTCACCGACCGAGTCCTTGTCCCGGTCGAAGCCCCGGTAATCGTCCCAGAAATTGCCGTCCCAATCGTTGCGTTTGGCACTGGCCTTGGCGTTCACCGAAACCTGGACGAAGTTATTCTCAAACCGGTTGTCGCGAAACCGGTTGCCCTGCCAATCGTTGTGGAACAGCACGCCGATACCGTTGAAGGCGAGACGGTTGCGGTACAAGCGATTGGTGGTTTCGGGCTGGAACGGAGAAACATCGAGATAGATTCCGGTGGCGCAGTAGACGATCGCGTTGTCTTCGATGGTAACGTCGCTGGTTTCCTTCATGCCCACGCCCATGCCGGTGGCGCCCAGGGCATGCGAAATGTGGTTGTTGCGGATGGTGACGCCGTCGGAGTACATCAGGAAAATACCGACCGAATTGCCCCGGAAACGGTTGTTCTCCACCAAATTGGCGAGTGCGTACATGAAGTGCAGGCCGTAGCGCCCTCCGGAAATTTCGTTGCCGGAAAATACATTGTCGCCGGAGTACCAAATCACCACGTCGCGGGCACCTTCAACAATGTTGTTTTCGATCTTGTTGGCGCGGCTGTACCAAAGCCGGATACCGTCACCGCGCACGCCCAAGTCAAAGCGTTTGGAGCGGATGGTATTGCGGCGCACGACGTTGTTGTCGGATTGCTGCATGTTGATGCCGAACAAGGCGTTATCGATGATGTTGTCCTTGATCACGTTGTAGCTGCCGCGCACCTGGATGCCGGCATCGATGTCATTGTGCGATTCGCCAGAGTTTACCAATTTCATGCCGCGAATGGTGGCGCCATTGGTTTTCAGCGTGATCACGCTGCCGCGCCCGGTGTTATCGAGCGTGACCTTGCCCTTACCATCCAAGGTGATCGCTTTCTCGATGACGACGGGACCGGCATAGGTGCCGGGCGGTGGCGTGATGATGTCTCCGGCCTTCGCCGCATCGATCAAGGGTTGTAGCGGGTCAAGCGCCTTGGCGGGCAGGGTGGGGAGCGCGGCGACAATCGCCACCACAACCACGGACCAAATTTTTCGCGTCTTCCCCATCACCTGTTTCCGCCGATTTACGGTTCCGCGTCGCGCATCTGCTTGTAGCGGATCAGCATGGCCAGCAACAGGCAAACGGACGCCGCCACGATTAGCCCGAAGCCGTAGTGCGGATACGAGAAGGTGGAGAACTGGGCCACCTTGCCTTGCCCCAATACGGTCGGCATGAACGGTTTCACGGTAAACGCCGCCATCTCGTGCAGGCTATGGCCGAACCACCATAGCCAAGCCGCGTATTCAATAATGAAAAACACCGGTAGTGCCGCGGGGATCAAGCCCAGCAACCAATAGGCCGGCCGGATGCGCCACAGGGCAAATAGGATGGCCAATACGCCGGCGATGATCAGTGCGTAAGCGATATCCGCGGCCGTCAGCATCAGGTCAACGGCGCGCGCGATAGCCGTGCGGTCCCGGAAATAGCGGCCCAAGGCTTCGGTGTAGCTCTCCTTGATCGTTTCAACGCCGCTCCATTCCTCCCAATCCTCAGGCTCCAAATCCATGGTGCCGACGAAGTCCGATATATAGTTGGGGCTAAGCAGTTTGACCCCGCCAGGCATATACATGGCGTAGGACATCCACGCGATGATTATTGCCGAGCCGCCGGCGAATACCATCATCCGCATGCGTTTGTCGGTGATCATGAAACTGATCAGCATCACTCCTAACAACGTGAATAGGAACGGTGACAGCGTGCGCTCCACCGGACCACCCGCGGCGATGGGGTACATCCCGACGAAGTGGTTGATGGCATCCATCTCGTGTTTGCAGTTGAGCGCTTCGTCCTCCTGCTTTTCAGCGACCTCGACCTTCTTGCAGCCGTTAAAGACACCGTCCATGTGGAAGTGAATCCGAATGCCTTGCGGGAACGCGACTTCAGGGTATTGCGGAGCTGTCAGCGACACCCACCAGATCGGCGAGACATAGGCGAGCGCGATGAGAATCAGCCCCGCCAGCGTCAGGCCACGGAAGCTTAGCAATTGTTTTTTTTGTGTTTCGGTCGTCATGTTTGTTGTGTTCCGTGGCCGGTCATTGTCGGGTTAACGAAGGTCAGTCGAAGTCGGGGTTTTCCCAGCCAATGGGACCGACATCTTTCTTCGGTGGTTTTTGGCGCGACACGAAGTCCATCACGGCGCGCATGTCCTTGTCGGAGAACTCGGCGATCTGTTTGACCATGTCGGGGTTGGCGTTGCGGCGTTTGCCGTCACGAATCCATTCGAACTGGCGCACCAGGTACTTGTAGTGCTGAGCCTGGATGCGCGGGTAGTATTTCTCGGGAATGCCCTGGCCGTTGTCACCGTGGCAGCGCACGCAGTTTTCCTTGTAAAGCTTTTCGCCCAACGCCAAATCTTTGCCGTCGCCGAAACCGGGCTCCGGGTTCATGGGCAGCTTGGCGATGTAAGCCGACACATCGGCGATCGATTGCGCGCCGCCAATGGATTTAGGCAGGGCAAACGGATACATGGTCGGGTTATCGCGGTTAAGCGCGCGGATGTCGGCCAACTGCTTGATGATGACGTTCTTGTGTTGGCCTGCGAGCATGGGGAAGGTGCCATCCGGCTTGCCCCAGCCTTCCGGTAGATGGCACGCCGCACAAACCTCATACACTTCGAGGCCGTTTTCCAGGTCGGGCTTGAGCTTCAGGGCTTCGTCCTGCTCGCCGCCGCCTTTGTTCCAATCGGCGGCTAAACTGGCGCCCGAAAGCAGCGCGGCTCCGGCAATTGCGGCAAGAATGATTTTAACTCTCATCTCTGTTCTCCATCGGTCCTGTTCGGATCAGGGTTTCAATTCCGTGTTAGGGTTATTTCTTGGTGCGGTCGATTTGCGACAGATAGTCCGCCAGCATGGCGATGTCGTCGTCGCTGAGTTTCTTGACGGTCGACAGCATCAGTTTCGATTTGCCGTTAGTGCGCGCCTTGGTTTTGATGTCTTGCATCTGCGTCACCAGATAGGCGTGCTTCTGCCCAGCGATGATGGGATAGCCCTTCAACGGCTTCATGGCTTTCTTGCCGTGGCAACTGCGGCATTTCTTTTTGTAGAGCTTTTCGCCGGCCTTAATGCGCTCTGCGGCAATGGGTTTCTCCGGCGGTGTCGGGGCGGCGGGTTTTTGCTTCGCCAGCCACGCGACGATGTCTTTGATCTGCTTGGCCGTGATGCGCGGTTCTCCCTCAGGTGTCACCAGCGCGCCACGCATGCCTTCGCTGCGCGGGTTGCCCGTCGGGTCGGGGCTGCCTTTGCGTTTGCCGGCCATGATGTCCTTGATTTGGGCGCGCATGTACTTGGCGTCTTGGCCGGCCAAATTCGGATAATCGAGCATGGCGCCGCGGCCATTGCGGCCATGACACGCGATACAGGTGTTGCGCATATAAGCGCGTTTGCCGGGATCGCGTTTTTTCTTGGCGGCCTCGGCCGCCGTCACGGCGACGGCTGCCGCCATCGCCAGGGTCGTTGCAAAAATAACTAACGAATAAAGCCGAGATTTCATTGGGTCGTTTCTCCGTCTTTGGAAAGGCGGGGGAGCATTGAAATATTCATGCTCCCCCGTTTCCGTTCTCAATCAGACCTAGGTCTACTTCTTGATCACCTTGGCTCCGTTTTGATCGAGATAGGTCTTGGCGCGCAGACCGATGTCGGCGGCTTTAACCTGGTACTGCCACCATTGGCCAGCCCAGAGCGTGGCATTCTGCCAGTCTTCCTTGGCCGCGAACCCTTCCGCCTTCTTCTTGGTGTCGGCGGCGAAGTTCAACTGCTCGGTGGCATCTTCGACCAGCGCCACGACGGACGGGAAGTCCGCGTAGTTGCGAGCCGTGATGTAACCAACCACGCTGTCGATGACACCTTGGGTTTCTACGTTGGTCTTATGCTGCTTGTCGTAGTCGGCCTTGGTGTAGACCGTGCCTTCGGTGGCTTTGACGGCAGCTTCCTTATAACCCTTAGGTTTGACCAGCAGGTAGCCCTGCATTTCCAGGTGCAACGCCGAGCAGAACTCGGTGCAGTAGTAGGGGTATACACCCGGGACATCGGCGGTAAAGGTGGCCGACGCGGTTTTGCCCGGTTCCAGCGACAGGTTGACGTTGGTGCCCGAGATGGCGAAACCGTGGGTTTCGTCTTCCGCGCGCTCCAGGTTGGTCATGTGGATGATGACCTTGTCGCCCTCGTTGACCTCGATGATCTCAGGCGTGATGTGTGAACGGATGGTCGTGCCGTAGACACGCACCGTATTGCCGTCACGCACGACCTTTTCCTTACCCGGACGTGTGCGGTGGGCATGGCGCTTGTCGGTGCGCGAATTCCAGCCGCTTTTGTAGCGAACGATGGGCTTCAGTTTGTCGGCCGAGATGGCAACCGCATAGTGCGGCTCGCCCAAAGGCACCGGCATATCGTACAAGAGCTGCATCTTGTCGCCGGAGATGTCGATCAACTGATGGTTCTGCGGGTGCAGGGGGCCGACCGGGTTGAAGCGGTCGATGGCCAGTTTGTTCAATGACACCAGGTACTTGCCTTGCGGTGTCATGGAATCGCCTTCCATGGTCATCAGGTGGCCGATGTTGTAGTGGATGGAAATCTTATCCAATACCTTACCTTCGCAGTAGTCCCACTTGGTCACCTGGCTGTCGACGTAGATCGAGGTGTAGACGACACAAGGTTTCGAATCGTACTGCGTATGCAGCGGGCCAAGACCAACCTGAACCTGCGTATGCAGAGACTTTTTCAGATCGAGGATCGGAATGCCGTAGGGGTCTTTGCCGGCAAAATCCTTGGCCTTGATCAGGTTCATCATTTTTTCGAAGCTGAACACGTAGGTGTGGCTGTCGAGCTTACCCGAAACGATCATGTATTTGCCGTCAGGGCTGACGTCCATGCCGTGCGGGCTTTTGGGTTCCGGCACCAGATAAAGGATGCCTTCCGCAACGGCCGTATCGATCGAGATCATGTCATGGCCATTGACCTTCTTGGCCTTGCCGGCCTTGACCAGTTCGGCGGCTTTCTTCCAGTTGATCATGTGGAAGAAGTCGGTGTCCTTCTGCGAACATCCGGCCTCGAACGGGGGACGGCCGCGTTCGATGCCACCAACGTAGCGCTCTGAACAGAACGAGTTGGTGAACGACCAGCCGTCGGACGGCCCCTTGCCGAAATCGGAGAGATCCTGGCTGTAGGGCGGCAACTCAACGGAGAACGACTGCGACGGATCGAGCCGGCCAATTTTCTTGTCGAATTTCCAATAGGTCACCGCGCCACGGTATTTCTCGTTGAACTGCTCAAGCGGCACGTAGCCTTTTTCAAGGGGGGCCGGATACTGGGCCGCCTGCAATACATAATCGGTATTGGGGGTGACGAATGGCCCGCCGTGTTCCGACTTCATGATCGGGTTGACGACCATCTGCTTGGTTTCGAAGTCATGCAGGTCGATGACGGCCAGGCGCGGATTGTTCTTGTCATTGATGAAGAGATACCGGCCGTCGTACACGCCGTTGGTTTCCGAAATCGCCGGGTGGTGGTTGTCACCGAAGAGAATATCTTTGCCGTCGATCCGGCCTTGGGCCAGAACGGCTTTCGATTCGTCGTCGAAACCATACCCTTGCCACGGTTCCGGGGTGAACACCGCGATGTACTTCAGTATGCGCATTGACGGAACGCCATAAACGATGACTTGGCCGCTTTGGCCGCCGGAACTGAATACGATGAACTCGTCGCGTTTACCGGTCGGTACGTAGGTCTTGGCGGCGGCCAGGACATCTTTCTGTGTCAAACCGCGGCGCTTCATAACGGCGTCGAGGTTTTCCGCTGACCATGCTGCGGCCGCGGCTGACAGACCTATACCGAACGCTAGCGCGGCTAGTCCTGTCTTCTTACTTATAAACTTCATGGATTTCTGCCTCCTCATTGGAGCTGGACTGGGCTGAACGAAAACCGGTCGGCCCTCTCCCCCGACGGCGAGTGAAAACCGGTATTGCAACCGTTTTAGGGTGCGGTGCAGCACGCTGCCTTAACATTGGTCAAAGTACAGTCCGATTATGGACATTAGAGTGCGGCCATGACTTCCATAGGTAGACACGGTCGAGCGCCCGCTTCCCAGGCATTCCTCCTCCTCCTGATCATTGCCTCGGGGGCGGGGCTCACCGTGCTGCCGACGGTCTCGCATGCTCAAGCGGCGGAAACCGCCAATACGCCCACCAGAGCGTCGATCGGCGGTCGGTTTATGCTGCAGGCTCACGATGGCAAGGTCATGACCGACCATGATTTCCGTGGCCAATTTATGCTCATTACGTTTGGCTATACTTGGTGCCCCGATATCTGCCCCATGGCGCTCTCAACCATGAGCGACGCCTTGGAGGAATTGGGCAAGGAAGCGGAGAAAGTGGTGCCGATCTTCGTCTCGGTCGATCCCAAGCGCGATACGGTAGGCCGCTTAGACGATTATGTGGACCATTTCCATCCGCGTTTGATCGGGTTGACCGGGCCGAAGCCGATGGTCGACAAAACCGCCGAGCGCTACAAAGTCAAATACGCCATGGTGCCGGACAAGGATGGCGACCCCGACGGCTATACGGTCGATCACACGGCGTCGGTCTATCTCATGGGGCCTGAGGGCGAGTTTCGCGTCAAGTTCATGTACAACATTGATCCCGAAGACATGGCGGCGCGGATCGGCGAAGCGCTCGCGCAATAGGTATCCGGCCCTTAGCCGTCACCCTCGACGATACGCAGTTCTTGTGGCCAGAATGACACGTGCCCCTCGAGGACCTTGGCAAAATCGAACGTGTCGTATCTCCAGGCCATTTCTACGCCGTCAATTGCATAGTAAGCCGCATCGCCCTTGAGCGGGCAATGGGTAGTCTTGTCGGTTTTGACCATATCAACCTCAACGTCGGCGTGCGGGATGTAAAGACAGGGTGCATAGATGCTTTTCCCGACTTCAATGACCCTGAGTGCGTCGTCCGTATCAGCGATCAGGGTCTCGCCACTGTAGAGCCGAACACGCCGACCAACCGGCTGCGCCACCATGAAGTGGTTGGGGTTGTTCGGATTTCGGATCGCACCTTCAACCATGGTGGGCCTTAATTGCGGCTACCGTAATTGGGGGCTTCGCGGGTGATGGTGACGTCGTGTACATGGCTTTCGCGCAAGCCCGCGTTGGTGATGCGGCGGAATTCAGAGTTGTTGCGCAGCGCCGAGATGTCCTTGGAACCCGTATAACCCATGGAGGCCTTCAACCCGCCCACCAACTGGTGGATGATGGTGCCGATGGGGCCTTTATAGGGAACCCGGCCTTCGATGCCTTCCGGCACCAGTTTCAGGTTGTCGGAAACCTCGGCCTGGAAATAGCGGTCCGCGGAGCCGCGCGCCATGGCGCCGATAGAGCCCATGCCGCGATATGATTTGTACGAGCGACCTTGATACAGGAACACCTCGCCGGGGCTCTCATCCGTGCCGGCGAACAGCGAGCCGATCATCACGCATTCCGCGCCCGCCGCGATGGCTTTGGCAATGTCGCCGGAATACTTGATGCCGCCGTCTGCGATGAACGGGATGTCGGCTTTATTGCAGACCTCAGCCACGTCCATGATGGCCGATAATTGCGGCATGCCGACGCCGGCGACCATGCGCGTCGTGCAGATGGTCCCGGGGCCGATGCCGACCTTGACGCAATCGGCGCCCGCATCGATCAGCGCGCGCGCCGCGTCACCGGTCGCGATGTTGCCGCCGACAACCTGGGCACGGTTGGAGAGCTTCTTGATTTGCGTGACGGCATCCAGCACGCCGGTCGAGTGTCCGTGTGCGGTATCGACGACAATCACATCGACACCGGCATCGAGCAAATGTTCGGCGCGTTCTACGCCGGCCTTGCCAACGCCCGTTGCGGCGGCGGCACGCAACTGGCCGTTTTCATCCTTGCAGGCATTGGGGTGCTTTTGTTCTTTCTCGATATCCGTAACCGTGATCAGACCGACACTGCGGAACTCGTCGTCGACCACGAGCAAACGTTCGATGCGATGTTGGTGCAAAAGTTTTTTGGCGTCTTCGCGGGCGATGCCTTCGCGCACGGTGATCAGCGGCCTGTCATCCGTATGCACGGTCATCAATTCGCTGACAGGTTGATCCATTTCGGTGGCAAAGCGCACGTCGCGGTTGGTCAGGATGCCGGCCAACTTGCCAGTATCAGGCTCCACCACGGGAAAACCTGAAAACCCATGCCGTTCCTGCAATGCCACGGCATCGGCCAGGGTTGCGTTCGGCGGCAAGGTCAGGGGGTTGATGACCATGCCGCTCTCAAATTTTTTCACCCGGCGTACTTCTTCGGCCTGTTCGGCCGGTTCCAGGTTTTTGTGGATGACGCCGACGCCGCCGGCTTGCGCCAACGCGATGGCTAGGCCGCTTTCCGTGACAGTATCCATGGCCGCCGAGACCAATGGAATGCCAAGTTCTACGGTTCGTGTCAGGCGCGTGCGCGTGTCCGCATTGGAGGGCAACACATCGGAGCGTGCCGGCACGAGCAGAACGTCGTCGAATGTCAAAGCTTCGGGAATATTCGCCATGCCAACCTCCGGGGAAAGGGCGTATCGGGTTGGCGCCCCATCATACATATGCCGAAGTGGAATCCAAGCGGCATCGGTGATCGGTGAGACTTAGCTTTCGCTGTGGCCGTTCAAAAATGGCTGCATGGCGGCAAACAGGGTGTCGTTGACGGGGGTCGATACCCCGAATTCACGTCCCATGCGCGACACGGCGCCCGAAAACCACGGCGCTTCCAAAGGCTTGCCGGCTTCTAGGTCAACCAGCATGGAGGCTCTCATCTCTGCTGGTAAGGTGTTGAGAAAGCTCATTTGTTTATCGACAAGATCCTCCGCCACCTGGATGCCTTTGGCACGCCCGACGGCAACCGTCTCGCGCATGGCAGCCTCAAACACGTCGCGGCTGATGGGGTTCTCCCGGATTGGACCCAAAGGCCCGCGGGTTGCCGCCGTGGTGCCGCTCATGGCAACGAGCAGTGCGAACTTTTCCCACAGTGCACCCTCGATATCGGTGCTCAGTGTGGCATCAATGCCCGAATCGGCACAAAGGCTGTGAAATTCTCTCAACCGATCCGTCTTCGATCCATCGTGCTCGCCAAATACCAAGCGGGCGAAATCACCAACATGGCGGATGCATCCCGGTCGCTCGATGTGCGCAGAGATATAGGCAACGCCACCGCAGGCGTGCTCATCACCCAACACGCGGGAAATGACCCCTGGTGCATCGACGCCATTAAGGAAAGGTATCACCGCCGTCTCCGCCCCGATCATCGGTCGGCAGGCTTCGGCGGCGGCTTCCATATCGCCAAGCTTGGTGGCAAACATGACAATGTCGACAGGGCCGATATCCGACGCGGTATCGGTTGCGGTGGGGTTGGCCAGATGGATATCGCCGAGCACACTCTCAACTTTCAGGCCGGATGTCCGGATGGCATCCAAGTGCGCGCCGCGTGCGATGAACGATACGTCGCCACCGGCATTGGCCAAGCGTGCGCCAAAATAACCGCCCACGCCACCGGTGCCCATAATCGTGATCTTCATGTTTTAGAAGCTCCGCGATATCCCAGCGCCACGACGTACGACTCGGCCGAGCCATCACGGCTGGCCGGCGGTTTGGCGTGGCGCACAATGCGGAAATTTTGTTTCATGGCGGCCAGCAATTGCGTCTCGGTACCGCCTTGCAGCACTTTGCCGATGAACGCGCCATCCTGCGCCAGAACCTGATATGCGAAATCTATCGCTGTTTCCAATAACGCCATGATACGCATGTGGTCGGTCGCCCTGTGGCCGGTCGCTGATGCTGCCATATCCGACAGCACCACGTCCGCTGGACCATCCAGCGCCTCCATCAAAAGCGCGGGCGCGTCGTCGTCGAGGAAATCGTGTTCGAAAAGCGTGGCACCGGGCACCGCTTCCATCGCCAGAATATCCATACCGACGATCTTTCCGGTTTTGCCCTTGTTTGTGGTGCGCTGGACGGCGACCTGGGTCCAGCCGCCAGGAGCGGCCCCCAAATCGACGATGCGGCCACCAGGTTTTAGAAAATTGAACTGGTCGTCCAACTCGATCAGCTTGAAGGCGGCGCGTGAGCGGTAACCCAAGCGGCCAGCCTCGGCGACGTAGGGATCGTTCAACTGCCGCTGCAACCAACGCGTCGAGGATGTCTTGCGGCCCTTTGCGGTGCGCACGCGAGTCATCAGATTGCGTGACGTGACGCGTGCGCCACGCCCCTTGCCGCCGCTTTTCCCTCCCTTGCCTTTGCCAGGGCGAGGGCCTCTTTTACCGCTGCCGATTCGCTCAGTCATAGGGAGGATGTATCAGATGGGCGCGTTAACGGGAAGCACGGAAGCATTCTCGTCAGATGTTGCGGACTGTTGCATCATCTCAGCCAACAGACCTTCGCGGATACCTCTATCGGCGATGCTGAGCTTGCCGACAGGCCAGCGACGGCATATGCCGCCCAGCATTGCACACCCCATGAGCATCAGGTCGGCGCGGCCGCGTCCGATGCACGATATGTCGCGCCGTTCGGCATGACCCAGACCCGACAATCGTGCGCACATGGCGTTGATGGAGCTGAAATCGATGACCAGCCCATCGACACGTGATCGGTCATAGCGTGGCAGACCCAAATGTAATGCGCCCAGGGTGGTAACGGTACCTGAGGTGCCCAACATCTGGACGTTGCCCTCGGCAATATGCGCATCAATATCATTGCGGACCGAGAACGCTTCGAGATGGTCGTCGATTTGCTGTATGATGGCGTGGTGGATTTCGGGAGTCATGGCGCCGAAGCCATGTTCTTCCGCCAGCGTCACCACTCCTATGGGCAGAGATATCATATCTTGCACCGTAGGCCGTCGCCTGACCCCACGCTGGCGCCCTCCTTGCCGCGGAATCTCTATCCACTGGATTTCCGTGCTGCCGCCACCGATGTCAAATAACAGCGCACGTGCATGACCGGTGTTGAGCAATGAACTGCAGCCCAACAAGGTCAGTTCGGCTTCGCGTTCAGGCGAAATGATGTCGATGTCGAGGCCTGTCTCTTGTGTCACGCGATTGACGAAATGCGCGCTGTTGGTGGCTCGCCGACAAGCCTCGGTGGCGATGCAGTGGGTCTGTGTCGCGCGCCGGGCAGCAATTTTGTCGGCGCAAATGGTCAGAGCCGCAAGTGTGCGATCCATGGCGCCCGTGCACAGCTCACCCGAATCGCCCAAACCTTCGCCCAACCGTACAATACGCGAGAAACCATCGACAACGGTGAAGCCGCCATCCAAAACGGGGGCTTGGTTATCGGGGCGCGCGATGAGCATGCGACATGAATTGGTGCCGAGATCGATAGCCGCGAACTCTGACCCATTGGCACGGCCGCGTCGGTGCCGAGATCGGCCACCGTTGCGGGTTTGCTGCCATCGCTGTCTCAAGTTCCGATCCCCCAATCGACTCAAAAACCAAATTTCCAGGTCATTTTGCTATAACTGGTGGGGGCGCACCGAACAAGTGATATATTACAGCGATTGGCGCATTGGTCGAGCCCTGCGAGAATGACGTTTGCCATACGAAAACCCATATTAGCATTTTGCACAGGTAGAAAATTATAAAGTGTTGTTAAATAAGAGAAAAAGGACTGGCGTTATCTTTCAGACGATTTATATAACTACGATTATCAGACATTCCAAAAGTCTTGAGTTAGCGGATATGCTCGTACGCGTTTGATTTTGATAAATAAAATTGGGGTATGGTGTAATTGGCAACACAGCAGATTCTGATTCTGTCATTCCAGGTTCGAGTCCTGGTACCCCAGCCAATCCTTCGGCAAAACCCAGAAATTTGATAACATGAGCTAAGCTGGCGCGTAGGCGAAGACCCTGCGGTAGCGTCATTTCAGGCTTTTGCCTCGATGATTCAATATTCCTTAACGACTCCGATTCCACACTGGGAAGATAATAATACAACATTATCCCAGGTCCGGAGTTGTCCCATGATTGACGGGAAAGCCGCTAAACACGTGAAAAACGCGCAAATCTTGGCGCGGCGTTTTTACTTGAGAAACCTAACTAAAACGCCCCAGGAACTGCTCGGCAGCAAAATGGAAAAAGAGAAATATATCAATGCGCTAACGGAAAAAACATTACCCATTGTCGGGGTGAAACCACAACAATCCTAAGCGCTGCTCTTGGAAGGGAAAGGAGAAAATTTGATTCAGTTAAGCTAGATGTCAGTTTCATAATTTATAAATTGTTTTGCGGTGCACAAAAAAATGATGCATTGCAACACAGTTTCGTGTATATGAAGTTCGTTACTGTTACTAAATTGTGACGAATTAGAGAATTTTGTGGGGTATCTGCAAATGGCAACATTTGAACTTGTGCGCTATCTCAACGATAGCGCCGACGAACTGATTGGGAAGGCCGAAGCTTCGGCGCCCGCGGCCGCTGAAGGCCTACTTAACGAAGCCGAGGAACTGATGGCTCTGAGCTCAAGCCTCTTGGGCCGCTATGAAAGCACCCTGGTTGAAACGAAGGAGGCTGCATAATGGCCTCTCGTCGTACCGATACCAAGAAACCAGAGCCGGACCGCGCACCGGTGAAAAAGGTTCGCAAGTGCCTGATGTGCCGGAATGAGTTTAACTCCAGCCATATCGGCGAGCGGGTCTGCCCGTCGTGCAAAGAGACGTCGGTCTGGCGCTCTGGGGGAATCGCCGCCTAACAGGGCATTTGGATACGGCGCCATGGGTCTGCCGGGGGCAGATCCATGGTGCCATTCCTTTTTCAATAACAATGCCCCGTACGGTGTCATTGATTTTGTTCAATTGACCTAGCGTCCGGGCGGGTTACAATCTCCCCATGTTCACGTTCAAGGATCATGATGCAGTTGGCGACGCGCCGGTCGAAGTGCCGCGTGTGGTTGCGACCGCCAAGTTCGAGATCGGCATGCCGGTTCGGCATCGGAAGTATGGCTTCCGTGGTGTGGTCTTCGATGTCGACCCGGTGTTTAACAATACCGAGGAATGGTGGGAGAGCATTCCCGAAGATGCCCGTCCGAAGAAAGAGCAGCCCTACTATCACTTGCTGGCTGAAACGCCGGAGCCCGAACGTTCGCCCTATATCGCCTACGTGTCGGAGCAGAACCTCGTTGCCGATGGCGACGACGACCCAATCAACCATCCAGACCTGGATGAGTTTTTCATTGGTCAGGAAGAAGACGGTCGTTTCGTGCCGCGTGCAAAAGCCAACTAAAATCTAGTCGGTTTCGTCTGCAAACTCTGCGAATACCTCTTCGCCGGTCATGGCGGGTATGTCGCCCGCAAGCTCGTAAAACGCCGGTTTTTCATCGATGAAAATTTGTAAGTTCAGCTCTTCGCCGCTCTGATCTTCCAGTAGTCCTACGGGCACGTAATAGACTCCGGCGTCGACAAGCCGATAAAACAGGCTGGTGCCGCAGGCTTTGCAAAATCCGCGTTCCGCCCACTCCGATGACCGGAAAACGCCGATATTGTCACCGTCCGCAATGGCGTTTTCAAAATTGATATCAGTGCCGCAGTTCACGGCCATGAATGGTCCGCCGCCGGCCCAGCGCCGGCACATGGCGCAATGGCAAGCGGCGACGTGTCGCTGTGCCGCGTCGGCCTTGAACGTGACGGCGCCGCAGAGACATTGGCCCGATATCGAACGCGTATCGTCGGTCATGATGATCTCTCCCCAATTGACCAGTCTGTACGAAGTTGACTGAGTTTATGCTGAAATCAATCGGCGGACCAATGCCGCCAATTGCCGATCGTGCCAGCTTGACAATGCAATCAGCGCCACAACGGCGCCCAACATGGCCATGAACATATCCCATTGTGAATCCCACACGTCGCCTTGCGTGCCAAGAAATGAGTGCGCGTCTTCGCCCAGCGCCACGGCGGCCCACCATTCCACCAATTCATAGAACGCGCTGAAAGCCAGACAAACAGAGACCACGAGATAGGCCAACATTTTGCCGGGTCGAAGGTGAGTCTTCCGCAATAGAACCTCACGCGCCAAAATCGCCGGGATGAAGCCTTGGGCGAAATGACCAAGCCGATCATAATGATTGCGGGCGAGGTCGAAGGCATCCTGCACCCAGAACCCCAAGGGGACTTGGGCATAGGTATAATGCCCTCCCAGTATTAAGATCAGCCCGTGAGCGAAGATCAGCCAGTACAACAGCGGCGTGAGCGGGAAAGAACGGCGTGTCGGAATCATGATGGCGATGCCGATGATCACCGGTGCGACCTCGAGAAACCAGGTAAGGCGGTCATGGGGGGCGGCACCAGAGATCACCAGCGCGATCCCCCAAAGAAAAACAAGAAATAAAGGAAGGCGTGGCGTGTACAACATTGCGAGAGCATAAGCAGGCAAAAAGGGCTGCGAAAGGTAAATCGATCCGGAAACCGCACACCCTAACGGCTATCATGGTGGGGTGTTACAAGGCGTGGTCAATAGTGACTTTTCCGTAACATTTGAAGCAGTATACTCGCGCGACAGCACGGGAGAGATATGCATGCATAGAGTCGGGATCATTCCTTTCGACACTCGAAAAGACGCGACAGCGTTACTATTCGTAACGTCGCAAACGCGCGGTCGGTGGATATTGCCGAAGGGCAAGAAAAATCAAGACGAAAGCCATGCCGATACCTGTCATCGGGAGGGATTCGAAGAAGCCGGGGTGCGTGGGACGGTGTTGGAAGATTTTCCGATAACCGTCATCATTACCAAGCAAACTGACGATGGAAAACGAGAAGTTCCCGTGACGTATTATCCGTTTCTGGTCACAGAGCAGGTCGATGACTGGCCCGAAAAGGACAAGCGTCAACGCCATTGGGCACTGATCGGGGATACGCCGCGGGTTGCGTACCGCGAAGATCTGCTGGGCTTGATCAAGCAGTTTGAAGATTTAATGCCGTGGATCAAAGAAGCCGTAGAGCAAAGTAAATCGTAGCCGCCAATGCCGCCGAAGCCGGGACCGTGATGACCCAGGCGGCTGCAATCGACACTACGAAACGTCGCCGTACCAATCGGCGACCGGAACGAAACCCAATGGTTTTGAAGGCTTCGTCGGCGGTCGTGTTGAGTCTGTGGCCAGGGCGCAGCTTTCGCTTATTCGGGTTCTCCAGGTATTCCCGCAGAAAACCGACACCGAATACCGCGCCGACGGCAATATGCGTTGAACTGACCGGTAACCCTAAGGTGGTCGCGATGAGCACCGTGACGGCTGCGGAAAGAGCGACGCAGTAGGCGCGCGGCGAATTCAGCCTGGTGATTTTCTCACCCACCACTGAAATCAATTTAGGCCCGAACAAACCCAACCCGAGTGCAATGCCGAACGCACCGACCGCCATCACCCAAAGCGGTATTGTCACCTTGCTGGCGATTCCGGCTTCACTGCCGACGGTGGAAACAATGGCGGCCAATGGCCCAACGGCGTTAGCCACGTCGTTGGCGCCGTGTGCGAACGACAACAGTGCAGCGCCGGCAATTAGCGGGACATCAAACAGGCTGTAGATATCTTTCTTTCGGTTCTCCAGTTTCTCGATACGCTTGGCGATGAAAGGACGAGACAGCAAATAAGCAATCGCAAATGCCGCGCCTGAAAAGATAAAAATCTCGATCGGTGAGGCCTTCCAGATTTTCTTCAGGCCCTTCATCGACATGTAGGCAGCGAACGCCGCGGCCATCAGGGCAATCAACATGGGCACCCATTTTGCTGCCGCTTCCAGGCGATTCTCGACGTTCAGCACACGCACCTTGATGAACAGCAAGATCGCTGCCGCAAACACCGCGCCCAGCACAGGTGAAATGACCCAACTGGCAGCGATCTTTGCCATCGTCCCCCAATTGACCAATCCGACGCCGGCGGCTGCGATGCCAGCACCCAAGACGCCCCCTACGATAGAATGTGTTGTCGATACCGGAGCGCTCAGCACGGTAGCCAAATTGATCCAAAGTGCTGCCGCCAATAACGCGCTCAGCATCAAATCCCGGAACTCGGAAATGCTGACACTCTCGCCAGGTGCGATGATCCCCTTGGAAACGGTTTTCACCACATCACCACCCGCAAGCAATGCACCGGCGCTTTCACAGACGGCGGCGATGACAATGGCGCCCATCACGGTCAGGACCTTCCCTCCGACTGACGGTCCCATATTGTTGGCAACATCGTTGGCGCCGATATTCAGCGCCATATACCCGCCGAAAATCGCGGCGACGACGACCACCAACCAGTCTTCGCCAAAGGTATTCTGCCAACCGGCGACAATAATTCCGACCAATGCCAGGAAAAGCACCGACAGCCCAACGGGTACGATCGTGCCGCGCAAATTGTAAAATTGCGATTCAATATATCCGTAACGCCTGAGGTCATTGACGTAGCGCTTTGACGGGTTCTTTTTGAGCTCGTTCACGATGGATTACCGCTGTTGTTCATTTCTGGCGGAGTTGTCGCCTTTGAAGGCCACTGTTTACAGGATGGGTCGGCGGCGGCAATAGGGAAATTCTCTCAGGTCGTGGATAGTCGGCCAAGCACGCGCAATCTAGTTCTCACATACCCGATCCATCAGGCGCTCAAGAAAAGCCTCACCGGCGGCGACTTGCTCCAGCGAGATGAACTCATTGGGTTTGTGCGCTTGGTCGATGGATCCCGGACCGCAGACCACGGCGGGGATGCCGGCACGATCCTTGAACAGGCCCGCCTCGGTGCCGAAAGCGACTTTGGCGTGGTCATTGCGACCGGCCAGAGCTTTTACAAATGTGACCACTTCGTCGTCGACGTTCATCTCAAGTCCAGGCATGTGATTGACACATTCAATGTCGATACCCGTATCGGCGTGGATGGCTTGCATGGCGGGCTCCAGCACGTCGCGGGCGTAGGCGCGGATTTCTTCTTCCAGTGCGTCGTCGTCCTGGCCACCGATGTAGCGGAACTCGCATTCGAAGCGGCAGTCCTTGGGCACGATATTGAGCTGCGTGCCGCCCGAGATTACCCCTGTGTGAACGGTGGTGTGGGTGACGTCGTACAGCTCATCAAACGGGCCTTCGCCCTGGATACGCTCGGCGATGTCGCGCAATTTGGCGATGAAGCGTGCCGCGAATTCGATCGCATTGACGCCATGTGGGGCCAAACTCGAATGGGCTTCAAAGCCGCGCACATGAATATTGTAGCTGCGTTTACCTTTGTGACCGGTGATCACCTGCATTGATGTCGGTTCGCCGACAATGCACATGGCGGGTTTTACGGGCATGCCGTTGAGTTTCTCGATCAGGCGGCGAACGCCAATGCAGCCGATTTCCTCGTCGTAAGACAACGCTAGGTGCAGGGGGGTTTTCAGCCCGCGTGCCTGGAATTTCGGCAACATGGCCAATGCGATGGCGATGAAACTTTTCATGTCCGATGTGCCGCGGCCATAAAGGTTGCCATCCTTCTCGACCATTTCGAACGGATCGGTCGACCAATTCTGCCCGTCTACGGGGACCACATCCGTATGGCCCGAAAGCATGACGCCGGGTGTGGCCTGGTCACCAACGGTGGCATAAAGGTTGGCTTTGGTGCCTTCGATGTTGTGCACCAACTGACTATCGATACCGAGGCCTTGCAGATAATCCTGCACGAAGGCGATAAGTGCGAGATTGGACTCGCGGCTGGTGGTATCAAATGCGATCAGTTTCTTGATCATCTCGATGGACGTAAATTCGGGCATGAGGACTCCTGGGATGCCGGGCGCGGGTGTATATTCAAAATTGACCTGCCCGCGACAGTTTGCAAGCTTCTTGGGGGAGCGTATCTTAATTTTCTTTGGCGGAGACGTTTTCGCGCATGGCGGACGACAAACCTGAACCGACACCAGAATCACCTCCCGGACTGCGCGACTACCTCGTGGCGCGGCGCGCGGAGCAGTTTGCTTTCTTGTCGGCGCTGGTACGGATAAATTCCGAAAATCCGCCGGGAAATACCGCTGCCGTGGTCGAGAAACTGGCAGAGCTCTTTGTCGGACAGGATTTAACTGTCAACCACCGGCCTGTGGATACGGATGCTGCGTTGGCGTTGGGACGGGCACCGTACGACAATATGGTCGTTTGTTTGGAGTTCGGAGACGACCCGAGTGCTGGGCCGATGCTGGTCTTGGCCTGCCACGCGGACACGGCTCCGGCAGGGCAGGACTGGACGCATGATCCCCAAGGAGCCGTGATCGATGGTGGGCGCATGTTTGGGCGTGGTGTCTCCGACGGCAAGGGCGATTTAGCGGCATATGTTTATGCGATGTTGGCGGTGCGCGATTGCGCCCGCGGCTTGCAGGGACGTGTGGAACTGCAAGTTGGCTTTGATGGCGCCAGCGGAGGAGACCTCGGTCCACATCGCATGTTGGCGGAAGCCGAGAGAATGCCAGACTTCGCTATAGTGCCAGGTGCTGCGCGCGCGATCGGCACCACGGCAACAGGCGTCCTGGATTTGGACGTCAGCATTAAGGGCGTCCCTGCGCCGGCCGGCGCGCCACAAACGGGTGCTGATGCCTTGGAAGGTGCAGCGGCCGTTCTGAACGCACTTTATCGGCACCGTGATACTTTGTCGGCTCGCACGTCGGAGGTCGAGGGCATTGGCTCGCCGACCTTGGTCGTCACTGAAATCCGGGGCGGCGAGGGAGCATTGGCGGTGCCGGGTGAGGTGACAATGCTGGTCGACCGGCGCCTGTTGCCGGAGGAGGACGCCAACGCGGTGGAGAGCGAAGTGACCAACATCATCGGGCGCGCGGCAGCGCCGGTCCAAGGCGTTGTGTGCCGAGTGCGGCGACGTCGACTATTGCCTGCCGTCGTGCCTGGAGAAGAGGTTTCCAAGCTCCGGGATTTACTTTCTAAGGCTGGTGATTCGGTTACCGAAGAACGTCCAGCTATTTATGGCGCGGCGTTTGAAACATCGGCCCGAGATTTCGCCGCCGCTGGCGTGCCGGTAGTCATGTATGGCGCTGGAAGTGTCGGAGCGGGCGGACACATGGCAACCCGCCCGGACGAGGCAGTGGTACTGGATGATCTGCGCGTTGCTACCGAGGTGTTGGCCAATACAATCGTTGAACTGTTGGGCGGTCAGGCGCCTTCCGGAAGATGGTTGTCCGGGAAAAAATGACGGACGTAGGTGGAGCTTCTACGGGCTGATGGATTGGGGCCGGGAATGGTGAGCATGGTGAGGACGGTGTTCGCGCATAAATCATATTGTTCGCTCGACACCGGATCAATTCTTGGCTAAGCCCTTGCCATGCGAATAATTGTAAACGCCATTTCTGCGAACACTGGTGGTATTGTCACCTATACCACCAATTTGATCGACTATTTGGCGCGTGCGAACGTTGATGCAATCGTATATGTGCCATCGGGCTTTGAGAAAAGCGTGTCAGATACGGGCAGCGTCACGGTAAAATCGGTTCGCAAAAAATTCTGGGGGCCTGTTCACCGATTTCTATGGGAACAAATCGGGTGGCGGAAGATCGTCAAACAGTGCGGCGCTGACTTGCTGTTTTCATCGGCAAACTATGGTGTTCTTTTTCCGCCCATTCCGCAGGTGTTGTTGGTGCAGGGCGAGATATACCTGAACCCTGTTTATCGCGAGAAGGTCTTGCCGCGCCTAAGTTTGCGCGAGAGGTTGTCCGCATTCCTGCGTCGACACTTGATGTTATGGTCCGCGCGATACTCTCGAGAGACCATTTTTCCGTCCCAGGTCGCTCTGGATGCGGCAGCAGATTTCGATACACGGTTGGTTGATACCGCTTCAGTGAATTATCTCGGCGTGAGCCCACGTTTCGATGTCGAGAGTTCACTCCGTCAGTGGCGCGCCGACGGTGTTATTCGTCTGCTCTATGTATCGGTGTACTACCCGCACAAAGACCCTGAGACTCTGGCGGAAGGGGCCTACCTATTAAGCCAGAGCGGGTTGGAAACGCGGACTCGGATAACCATGGAATCTAACGATTTCAATGCCTGGGACAATGCAGGCGCTGAACTCGACGCGTTACGTGACCCCAAATACGACGATTGTCTTGAGATGGGCCGAATTGACCACGTGGAACTGAGCAACGCACTGCGAGAGTTTGATGCGTTTGTGTTTCCGTCCATGGCGGAGACGTTTGGTTTTCCCATGGTTGAAGCGATGCGTGCCGGGGTGCCGCTCGTCGTATCTGATATTCCGATTCATCGCGAGATATGCGGTGATGCGGCTTTGTATTTCAATTTAGGCGATGCTGAAGATCTCGCCGCGCGTATACGCGAACTCAATAGCAGTGCCGAACTTCGGACTTCGTTGGTTGCTCGTGGCCGAGCCCGTGTCGAAGGACATTTTACATGGGAAAGCCACGTACTCGGGTTGGTCACCACAATGCGAGATATTATCGAGCACAACCGCCACCGAATATTGATTAACGCCTTACATGCACGCACGGGCGGCGGCGTGACGTATCTGCGAAATATGTTGCCTCTTTTGGAGAACGACCCGCGCCTCAAGGTCCACGTGTGCCTGCACGAGGATCAAAAGGCGGTCCTCCCCACAGAATTGGAAAATGTATCTTATCATTATCAACGCTATCCGCGTGGATTTTGGCGGGTGCTTATTCGCGAGCAGTTGGATCTTCCGCGTTTGGCAAAGCGGCTTGCGGCCGATTCCATGTTCTCTCCGGCAAACTATGGCCCGTTCCGCGCCAAAAACCATGTGGTCATGGCGCGCAACGCCGTTAGTGTCGGTTTCGTGGAGCGTCGGCCAATGAAGTTGGCTTATTGGGTTTTGCTATATGCAGCAACGTTCGTTTCGTTTGTCGGCAGCAAACGTGCCATTGCGGTGTCGGACTACGCCAAACGCGGGATCGAACGCGCGTTTTTCGGATTGTTCGGAAAAAAAATCGTGACGGTGCCGCACGGCGTGGAACAATTGTTTCTTGATTCGACCCCCCTGCCGATACGAGAGCCATTTTTATTAGCGGTGTCGGATATATACGTGCAGAAAAACTTCACGACACTTGTCCGCGCGCTTAAGCCAATCTTCGAGGAGTTTCCCGACTACACGATAAAAATTGCCGGACGACCTGTGGATGATGACTATTTTAACCAATTGAAGGTCCTTATTGCAGATCAGAAAATGGTGGAGCAAATTGAATTCCTTGGCAGTGTAGATGCCGTCAAACTGCGTAGTCTTTATGAGCGTTGCGCGCTTTTCGTTTTTCCGTCTACCGTCGAAACGTTCGGCAACCCCTTGGTCGAGGCCATGGCATGTGGGGCGCCGATCGCCAGTTCCAGCACGGCAGCGATGCCGGAAGTTCTTGGAAATGCGGCTCGGTTCTTTGATCCGCACAATTGTGAAGAAATGACAGAAGCAATTTCTGATCTGTTGAGCGATGAAGACACCAGAAAGGACTTGAGTGAACGAGCAAGGCAGCGAGCAAAGTCCTATTCGTGGAGGCTTACGATGGAGCGTACGGTTGATGTTATACTCGCGCGGAATGGCGATTAACGCCACGTTGGGTTTGTGGAGATATGTCCAAACGAACGTTACTCATGACCCTGCCGCCTCTATCGGTTGGCGGCGTCGCGGCAAAAGCTCGGATTCTTGCCGACGAACTCGTCCGTGCGGGGCATGACGTAACACTTGCCTATTACCGGCTGCCCGCGCCAAGGAAGGCTGTCCGGGGCGTGTTCGGTGATCTCCCCCAACGAGAAATCGAATGCCGCGGCACTTTTTTCGAGCAAAATTACACGGCGCCCTCATCTGCGTGGCAGGACATCATAGATAAACACGACAGGCATATCGCCGTGGGAGGAACGGTCTTAATCGCCAATCCGCTGACCAGGGCCGCCATCCGGCATATGGTTTGGTGCGCCAGCGATCTGGAGGGAGATCGATCAGACCGTCAATCCGCCATGGCTTGGTATCGACGGTTGTATGATAAATTAATGGTAGTACCCGGACTCGCTCGCCAACAAAGTTCCGTGCTGCATGCGGACAATCGGATTTACGGGGTTAGCAACGATACAGTTGACCGGCTGACCCGGCGGGCGCCGGAACACGCATCCAAGTTTGGCAGATTGTTGATCCCCGTTGATACGGATTTCTTCCAACCGGCCACAAGGCCTGAAGGGCCGTTTAGAATGGGTTTCGCCGGTCGGCTGGATGACCCACGCAAAAACGCGCCGTTGCTCTTTCAAGCCTTGGCCAAAGTGCGTGGACGTGGAATTGATGCCAAGCTTTCGGTTACGGGTAATCTGACACCAACGTTGAAAGCGTTGATCGACCAACACGGCGTGAGCAGTAGTATCGAATTTTGTGGCTTTTTGGACCGCAGCGAATTGCGGCGCTTCTATCAGATGCTGGACGTTTTCGTCCTGACATCCCATCAAGAGGGTTTTGCCATTGCCGGGATTGAGGCTATGGCGTGCGGAATTCCCGTTGTTTCAACGGATTGTGGCGGACCGGCTGATTACGTTGTCACTGGCAGGACAGGCCATTTGACAGGGTTTTCGTCCGATGAGATTGCGGATGCCATCGCAGCAATCGCCGCCGATCGAGATTTGTCGGAGAAGTTGCGGCACAATGCCCGCCATGCAGCCGAGACTGAGTATTCGCCACGAGAATTTGCTCGGCGACTTCGGCAGGCTTGGCAAGAAACCTGGGACGAGGATTTAGCGTGACATGACGTCGCTTTTCGATGCAAGAAGTTGGCGAGGCCTGTGATGGGGGCAGGAAGACGTATCTTTCACAATCTGTTTGCATTGGGTGGTGCCCAGGTTGTCACGATGATGACGGGGATGGTTACGGCGGTTGTCTTGGCACGGGTGCTAGGTCCTGCAGCTTACGGTGTATTGGGATTTGGCGTTGCGTTGCTTTCCTACTTCGGATTAGCCGTGAATATGGGAATGGATGCTCACGCCGTACGCGTCGTCGCCAAAACCCCGGCACATGGCAAGAGCGTTGTGAAATTGGTGCTGGCAAGCCGCATGCTGCTGGCCGTTTTGATCGCCTTTTCGGTGATGGCTTTGGTGCCGCTTATGGGGTTGTCGGACCAGGTGCAAACGGTGGTGAAAATCCAGTGCCTGGGTTTGTTTGGGGTGGCGCTGACGTTGGATTTTTTCTATCAGGCGCGTCAGAAAATGGAGATTGTTGCGCTTCGTCAGGTGTCTGCCGCCGTGATGGGCATGGTTGCCGTATTGCTTTGGGTGCGCGATTCTGACGACATCTATTTCGCTGCGGGGGTACCAGTAGCTGTCCTTATTTTGAGCGCCATCGCACTCTGTTTATATTTCGTCTTTATCTCTCGCGGCAATGCAGGAAACATACCGGTTCCTTCGCGAATCGATTTCGTTAAACGCGCCTTACCCGTAGCGTTGATGGGCGTTTTGACGACGATCTATGTCAACCTCGATATCGTAATCTTGGGGTTCATCGTCAATGAAACCGAAGTCGGGCTCTATGTGGCGGCGACCCGTATCCTGACAGTCGCGGTTATTCTTCCGAACTTGCTGCACAGCGTGTTCTATCCCGCGCTTGCGGAGGTTATGGATGACGACGCCAAGCGGGAGAACATGGCGAAAAACTTAACGCGCGTTCTGGCGTTTCTGGGCGCAGGTGTCGGCGCGGCCGGTGTACTGTTTGTTCCAATCTTGCTACCGTTGCTTTTCGGCGAAGATTATTCAGGTGCTGAACTGGCATTGCAGATTCTGATGGCAAACGCCGTATTCGTCTATCTGTCGGTGGCTGTCGGAACGTTCTTATTAGCGGCGCATTGCGACAAAGCCTACACAACCATTCTTGGTATCGGAGCTGGGTTGAATATTGTGCTGAATTTCGTACTGATTCCAATCTATGGAATCGAAGGTGCCGCAACTGCAACACTGGTTACTCAGCTCGTGGTGTGGGTGTGCGTAGCAGCGTTGGCAAAAAAGGCATTTAATCTTCAACTCTTCGATATTCATATCCGGGCTTTGGTGGTGGCGCTCGTTGCCTGTGGTCCGGCGATTATGGCGCAGCGGTCGGTTTTCAGTGTTGGATGGCAGGAGATATTGGCCGCAACGGTGTTTTTTATAATTTTCTATCTGCCTCTATCACATGTTGCGGGGGTCGTGGATTTCCGCAAGATGGTGAATATACTGCGGGTTTCCAGCTGATCCTTTCTTTCTTTAATTTAGGCGCGCAACGACGTTAAATAGCTGTTTCATAACCGCGAAGACTAAAAGCCAGAACAATCGCGGTAGCGGCGAAGAGGTTTATTGATACATGCCGACCCACCGCGTTTGCTATCTTGTCAGCCATCCTATTCAGTATCAGGCGCCGTTGTTGCGACGGATTGCTGAAGATCCCGATATCGAACTGATGGTCTTGTTTGAAACACTGGCGACGGCAAGTGCTTACCGCGATGATGGCTTTGGACGAGACGTGGCGTGGGATGTGCCGTTGACAGAAGGATATCGCCATCGCGAAGTGTCCGATACCGATGGTCTTCGCCAACAGTTAACCGAAAGCGATGTTCTGTGGCTGCATGGATGGGACAGCAAGTTAAAGCGGCGGAGTCTTTTCTTGGCCCAGGAACTTCGGGTGCCTGTCTTGATGCGGGGTGAAAATACGATGGTCGCCATGCCCGATGGGGCAGGGTTGCGCGGCATGGTTAAGCGCCATTATCTGAAAAGTATTTTCAAACATTGCGCCGGGTTCCTCTGTATCGGCACGGAGAACCGGCGATACTTCGAAGCGCATGGCATTGATGATGCTCGATTATTTTCCATGCCTTACGCGGTCGACAATGTCTTCTTTGCCAACTGCGCTGCGGAGGCCGCAGAGCGGCGCGAAGATTTCCGCCGTGAACTCGGTCTGTCGCCTGACCGTGCCGTCGTGTTGTTCGCGGGAAAGCTCCAGGCTCGCAAGCATCCGCAGACCTTGCTCAAGGCGTGGCGGAAATTAGTCGAAGGAAACTCTGCCTCGCCGTACTTGGTGTACGTTGGTGACGGTGAAGAGCGCGAAGGGCTTGAGGCCGAAGCCGGAGACGATGAACGCATCAAGATGTTGGGCTTTCGAAACCAGACCGAATTGCCGGCGCTTTACGATATGGCTGATGTGTTCGTGTTGGCGTCCGAGCGCGAGCCTTGGGGATTGGCTGTCAATGAGGCCATGGCTTGCGGTACGGCGGTGGTTGTCTCCGATCAATGCGGCTGCGCAGTTGATTTGGTGTCGGATGATTGTGGCGCCGTGGTTGCCAGTGGTGATGTCGATGCGTTGGCATCTGCTTTGCGCCAGCTGACCTCCGACGTCGACAATTTAAAGGTCCTGGGCTGCGCCGCGCACCAGCGTATTTCAGCATGGGGATTTGACGAAGATATTGCTGGTATGAAGGCGGCGCTCAACGCCGTGTGTCCAGTGCCTGGGACAACATAAACTTCAACCGATCATCGTGGGAATAGCCGCTATCCAGACACCGTTGGCGGCCCGCGGCGGCAATGGCTTGGCGCTCGTCTTTACGGCTCAGATAGTATCTCGTCTTTTCGACCAATTCGTCATGGTCGCGGTAATAGACCGCTTCTTTGCCATCGGCGAAGAGGCGCGCGTGTTCGTCTGAGTGTTCAGCCAGCATAAAACCGCCGCAGGCCGGAATTTCGATGCTGCGGTCTGTCTGCAAGTCGCGGTTGGCTTTTCGCAGGAAGCCTATGTTGATGCGTGTCGCGGCAATGCCTTTGGAGTAGCGCAAATCATCATCTGTGTTAACCAATGCGCGGCGCTCAATGACAAGGTTCGGGTGGGTTTCGCTGAATGCCTCCCAGCCATTTCCCCATACGCGCACGAAAAAACCAGCATTGGCCAAGTGCAGCAGATCAGTGCCGCGCTCAACAGCGTAAGTGCCGATAAATCCCACATCTCCACCATATGCGGCGCGCTCTTCGTCGCTGCAATCGACGGGAAAATGCTGCTCGGGGTCAAAGGCCTTGTCGACCATGATGCAGCGCCGAGCGCCCAGGGCGGGTAATTCATCCGCATTTGCGTTGTAGGATTTGGTGGTGAACACGATGTCATAGCCGGCAAGACCCTTCGTGAATGCGCGGGTGCGGTTGAGGGTATTGAACATGTCGTCTTCCGAATAGGCGCAGATCATCGCGTTCGGACAAGCCTCTCTCAATTGCCGCAGTGTGGCCGGTCGAATCATGTTGCCTTTCTCGATCCATATGATGGCTGGCTGCAAATCGCGCGCCGCATCGGGCAGGCGGGCATTGACTCCTTCGGTATCGAGATGGATGCCGAGCTTCCATGCCAGACGAAAGGCGAGTGAGAAATCCAGATGGCCTTTGTCGTCGCCGCCAATCGCCGTGTGCGTTATCGCCGTGACCTCGGCGCCCAGGCGCCCGAGCGCCCGCAAACGCGCATGGCCCTTGGCGTAGACGTTGAGGTCGGCAACGAACAAGATACGTGGTTGATCGAGCATGCCTAATCAATGGCTTGGATGGTCCGGCTGTCAACGTGAAAGCTGCTCAAATCAAAAGATGCATTGAACACCGCATTGCACGGACTTGGGTTGCAGCTCGCTTTACCTGCCATCCAACAGCGCCAGGTAGTCGCGCAAGTTGGTATGGAAGTGGGCCAGTCCTTTTTCGAATTTGCCGAAAGTGAAATGCTCGTTGGCCCTCGTGGCCAGCCCCGCCTGGATAGAGCATGCCGCGTCGCGGTCTTCATTGAGGCCGGAACTTTCTATGAATTCGGCATCGCGTTTGGCTTTTTCCACCGAGTCATCGTTTTTCCTTTCGGCGCCGTTGTTGCTGAGCCGGTAGATAACCCAGCGCGTCTCGTTCGGGCTGATAGGTTCCAGAATGATCAGCATCGAATGGCTGGAAAGCACAGATACGTGTGTACTGGGAAACATCTGATAGACATATGTGAGCATGCCGTCGACGCGGCGCTGTTCGGGCGGCATGTCCCGAAGTTTCTCGATGCGCCGAAACGGGAAGGTGATCCGCGAGTTGGGGCCGTAGGTCTCGACCAAGTTCAGGTTATCGAAACCGTAGGGATAGAACGTGCGGTTGTGCAACGCCTTGATGTGATACCCCTCCATGGAAAGCTCGGCAATCAGCTTCCAATTGGCTTTATCAACAAGCTCGATTGTGTCGAAGTGCACTTGATCGGCGGACAGGATGTCGGGGATATCAGCCAACGTATCCGTCGCCACAGGCTCGTCCTGAGTGACAAACACCATGCCCGCGCGCTCTTCGACGGTGTGAACCGGCACCAAACCATGTGTGGCCTGATCCAGCCCCGGAAACCCTTCCGGACCCGGCACATGCTTGAGCGCACCGTCAAGTCCATACGCCCAGGAATGATAGGGGCAGACGAACGCCTTGGTGTAGCCCGAGCCGTCGGCCACCGCCATGCCCCGGTGCCGACACGCGTTGCGGAAGCCCCGCACCTTGCCGTCCTCACCCCGCACTACGAGCAGCGGCACGCCGGCGGCATCGCGGGCTATATAAGACCCGGCGTCAGGCAAAGCGGCAGAAGGGCAAAACGGGACCGGCAGGCGGCGCAACAACTCAAGCTCGGCCGTGAACCGCTCGGGCGAGAGATAATTCTCGGTGGGTTCACGCCAGATCGTATCGCCGGTATCGGTGGTGTTGTTGTCGGCGTGATGAAAGATGCGTTCAATGACGTCTGCATCGCTGAGTAGTGTTCCCATGTTCTTACACGGCTCCTCAATTTATCGAGGCTTTAGCCGACATTTCCCAGAATGCCTAAAACCCTGCCAGATCGTAGGGGAACGGTCCGATTTGAGAAACCATGAATTGTTCGCTGGTTCTATTCGACTTACCCGGTGGCATGTGCCGACAATAAGCCAGTTTCAGTCTTTGACCGCACGCAGTGTTTCGGTCCGCTTTGATAAGACCAATGGGGTCGGTTGACCGTCCGCAATCACCAAATTTCGCTTCTGGTAGGTACACGAGTGTTCGCATCGTGGCGGAAGTCCGTGGGCTGTGCTTTATTGCCCGGGGAAAAGGATTCGCAAACGCATGTGTGGAATCGCGGGCATTGTTGGTTCCCGGCCGGTCAATCGACAGGCCGTTCAGGCCATGACCAATCTGATGGAGCATCGCGGCCCGGATGACGGCGGGTTGTGGGCGTCGGATGATGGCCGGGTGGTGCTCGGCCATCGGCGGCTGGCGATCATTGACCCGACCAAAGCCGGTCATCAACCCATGCAAAGCGCAGACGGCAATCTGGTCGTGACCTACAACGGAGAAATCTACAACTACCTCGAGCTGGCCGAACGTCTGAAGGGTGAGGGACATGTATTTCGCTCGCAATCCGACACCGAAGTCCTGCTCGCCGTCTATGAGCGATGGGGGACAAGGGGATTCAGCGAACTCAATGGCATGTTCGCCTTTGCAATCTTTGATTCCAACACGAGCCAATTGATCTGTGCGCGTGATCGGTTTGGCGAAAAGCCCTTCCTCTACGTCGAGCGTGAGGGACACGTGGCCTTTGCATCTGAGTACAAGGCATTGTTTTGCCTGGACGGCGTCGCGGCCGAGGTTCGTGATGAGCAGTTGCTGGCGTTCTTGCATCAGCCTCGGCGCGGATTGGACGATTGCCGTGAAACCGTGTTCCGAGGCATCAACCAACTGCTGCCGGGCGAGGTCATGTGCATCCATACCCGGACGCTGGAGGCCGAGGTCTCACGCTATTGGACTCTAACCCCCGATGCCGACGCGGCGCGCATGACGACGGACGGTGCGGCTGTGCGATTTCGCGAGCTATTGGAAGACGCGGTGGCTTTGCGCATGCGAAGCGATGTACGCGTGGGGTCATGCCTTTCGGGTGGGCTCGATTCCAGTTCTATCGTTTGTCTCAATCGCCAGCATATTGGACCCTCCGCCGGTTATCATGTTTTCACGGGGCGGTTTCCAGGCACGCCGGCTGATGAATGGGCGTTCACCCAGCAAGTTATTGAGGCGACCAACGTCGAAAGTCACGAGACAACACCGACGCCGGAGGGACTTGCGGATGAAATCTCGGCGTTTGCCTGGTACAACGAACTGCCTGTCGGCAGTTCCAGTCAGTATGCGCAATGGTGTGTGTTTCGGTTGGCTGCAGAGCATGGCGTCACGGTTTTGCTCGACGGACAAGGCGCGGATGAGATTTTGGGCGGGTACGAGCAATACTTCCGCAACTACCTCGCGACCTTGACGCAATCTGGCGAAATTGATCGCCGAGACGATGAAATTGCGGCAATTCACTTGCGTTATCCGGCTGCCCTCGCTGATACGTCGGAAAACTTGAAGACCCGTCTGCCATTCCGAATTCGGCGCGCATTGGCGCACCTGACAAACAAAGGCAGCGATTTCCGATTTGGCGTCGCCACTAAGCATGGAAACGCTCTTGGGCAGCAGGCCGACGACCTAGGTGATGTGCCATTGCTGGATGCGCTCAACGAAGATGCATTTCAGGCGCATCTGCCGACACTCCTGCGTTATGGTGACCGGAACTCAATGGCGCATTCGCGCGAAGTGCGGTTGCCGTTCTGCGATCATCGATTGGCGGAATTCGCATTCGCGATGCCGCCCGGCCATTTGATGGGAGACGCCCAGACCAAACGGCTGCTGCGAGATGCGATGAAAGGCATATTGCCCGAACCCGTCCGCACGCGTTGGAACAAGCAAGGTTTCCGGCCACCGCAAGAGCAATGGTTTGAGGGTAGTTTCGGTGTCGTGGCGCGGGAGATTATTGCCAGTAACGCCTTTCGGCAGCGGGGCTATTGGGATGTAGATTGGTGGCAGAAAATCATGCGGCGCATGACCGCCGGCGAAGGCCACCTGGCATGGGATCTTTGGAAGCCGGTGATGGCTGAGGTTTGGCAGCGTCATTTCGTCGATGTTGTGAGCCGGCAGCAACGCTACGCCGTATTTGCCGAGGCGGCGTCATGAAGGCGGTATTCGTCAATCATTGCCACCCGGATATGGATCATGTTTGCGGCCTGCGTGTTGGGCGGTTCGCCAATGCCATGGCGGCGCGGGGGCACCAGATTGTTGTTCTGTGTGAAGCTCTGCCAGGAGACACGTCGATCTTGCCGCCATCGAACCTCGAGTCTGCTTTGACTGAGCACGAGTGGGCGAAGCCTTTCATTTTGGCCTGCCCGCCCGTCGCTCACAATCAGATCAAGTTGGCGCGCGATGGAGTCCTTCATACAGGCTGGCGCCAAATCGTGATCGCGGCATCGTACCTGTTTCACGGTGGAATGTTTCCCGATTGGCAGTCGGGGACGGCTCCGTATTTGCCAGAGCTATCGCGTGTCTTCGAGCCCGACGTCGTTTGGGGAACTTTTGGCAATACCGATACATGGCGGCTTTGTCAGAATTTGGCACGCCAGGCGGATTGCCCTTGGGTTGCTGATTTCAAAGACAACTGGAACGCCTTTGTCCCTCCCGTGTTGCGAACTCTAGTGGCTAGGCGCTACGGCGACGCGGCGCATATGACGGTTTTCTCAATGGCGCATTGTGATCAAGCGGATGAGGTGTTTCCCGCGCGCATCAAAACGATTTTGTACAGTGGCGTCGACAATGTTGCTGATAAAGCTGCAAACAAAGGGGCCGCACAAGGAAACAATCAACTTTCCCTCTTCTTAACCGGAAGCGTTTACGACGTTGCCAAATTACGGGAACTCATAGCGGGGATTGAATCCTGGACGCGTCAAAACCAAGCCTACTCTCTGCGTCTTCACTATGCCGGAAATGACGATGCCGCCGTGCGTACCGCGTCGGATGGTACAAACCTTGCCATCAGTTACGAAGGGTATCTGACGCAAGACCGCTTACACGCCATGCAGGCCGAAGCATCAGCAAATCTTTACGTTTATAATCCGCGTTGTCTGCTGCACCACAAGGCGTTGGAATTGCTCGCCCAAGGCCGGCCTATTCTGGTGTTCCCCGGTGAGACGAGTGAAGTCAAAACCCTGGCGTCGGAGATTGGCGGGTGTCTGTTTGCATGTGCCGACGAAACGGCGGTTAGCGAGGCTCTGGACGTCATTGTCAATAATCCGCCACAGGTTCCCGAGTTGGCCCGCCGCATGGCATTCACATGGGCGGCGCGCGCCGTTGTGCTGGAAACGGTGCTGCAAAACGCAATCGCGGATAAGGGGAAGGGAACGTGAAGGTTTGTGTATCCGTGCATGGGCGGTTCCACGCTTTTGAGTTGGCGGCCGGATTGCAGCGGCGCGGTCGATTGGCGTCGCTGCTGACGACCTATCCGGGCTTCGCTGTTGACCGTCTGGCGGGCACCGATATGCCGGTGCGCGCCGCTTGGTGGCTGGAGGCTCGGCGTCGTGTGCCGGGATTGGCGATAACCGATGGTGAGCTTGCGGCGGCGTTCGGGCGCTTCGCGGCAACCCATCTACCCGACGGCGCGGATCTGCTGGTGGGGTGGAGTGCCTCAACCTTGGAAGCCATGACGCCGGCTAAGGCCAAGGGGATGAAAGTCGTCATTGAGCGGGGCTCGTCACACATTGAACATCAAACACAGGTGCTGCGCGATGCCTACGCAGCATTCGGATTGCCGTTCGAAGATACACAGCCCGAGGTCATTGAACGTGAGTTGGCGGAATACCAAAACGCCGACGCCATTGCCGTTCCGTCCGCTTTCGCGGCGCGCACTTTTGTTGAGCGCGGCGTGCCCGAGGAAAGTTTGCTGGTCAATCCCTACGGTGTGAATCTGGCGCAGTTCGCGCCGCTAAGGCGCGAAGAGCGGGGGGCACGCGTGCGCATCGTCTTTGTTGGGCGGGTTGGGATTCGCAAAGGCGTGCCTGGATTGCTGAAGGCGTTTGCGCCGCTGGCGCGCGAAGCCGAGTTGCATCTGGTGGGCCCTGTTGAGCCCGCCATGCAAGACCTGTTTGCCACGCTTCCCATGGACAACGTTGCGGTGCGCGGCGCAGTGTCGGCCGATCAACTGCCATCGGTTTATGCGGACGGTGATATCTTTTGCCTGCCGTCACTCGAGGAAGGGTTCCCGCTTGTGCTCTTGCAGGCGATGGCGTCGGGGTTGGCGGTGGTGACGACGCCGGAAAGCGGCGCAGAAGATATCCTGACCGACGGCAGGGAAGGGTATATTGTTCCGAGCGGCGACGTTGAACTCCAGACGTCGGCGCTCGCGAAATTATGTACTGACGCCGAGCTTCGCAGGCAGATGGGAGCGGCGGCACGATTGCGGGTGGAACATGGTTGGTGTTGGGACGATTACGTCGATCGCGCCTTGGCTTTGTATGAGAGAGTACTCAGCTAACTGATCCAGTGATCATGCCAAGCCGTCAGGTTATGCAGTGTCCAAAGGTGCAAAGCATGATCGGCACCGTGTCGTCTATGTTCGTCGAACAGCCTGGAAATGTAGGCTTTGTCCAGCGGACCGCCGTTGACCAACGGAGAGGTCAGAACGGCGCGCTCTGCTTCGGCGCCGAAATCTCCGCGCAACCAATCCGCCACCGGTGCGGCGAAACCCATTTTTGGGCGATGGATGATCTGATCCGGGATCAAGCCCTCAACGGCACGTTTGAGGATGTGCTTCTTAACCCCGCCTCTCAGCTTGTCCGCCATCGGGATATCCATGGTGTATTCCACCAGCGCGTGATCGAGAAACGGCACCCGGCCTTCTACCGAGGTCGACATCGTAACCTTGTCGACCCGCATTAGCAGCAATTCGGGTAGGCGCAGGCGAAACTCGGCATGCGCCATGCGAGTCAAGGCGTCTTGAGCGGGGTGGTGCCGGTCGAAGGCATTGAAATACCCACCCGCTACGTCGCCGCTGTCATGCGAGGCTAGGCCGGTCACGTCCAAACCCATATCGTTGAGGTCACTCAAGTCTGCGTTTTCGCCCAGATTGCCGAGTACGCGTTCCTTGTGCACGTTCCAAAACGCGTTGGCGCCGCTCCAGAACAATTCTTGGCCGCGTCCGGCACGCAACAGGGCTTCGACACCCTGCGCGCCGGCACCGCGCGCGGTTGGCGCCCAGGTTTTTACCAATTCGCCGATGCCGCGGCGAAACAGTTGCGGCGTATATCTGTGATAGGGCTGCCAGAATTTTTCATGAAAGCTCAGATAGGTCATCCAACTGTCGTAACCGCAGAATTGCTCATCAGCCCCCTCGCCGACCTGCACGACGGTGACGCCTGAATCCTTGGCCAGCTTGGAAACGAAATATAGCGGCACGCACACCCAATCGGCGATGGGTTCATCCTGGTGGTGCACGAGGTCGGCCAGATAGCCTTGCATATCGCGGCTGTCGATCAGCACCTCGTGGTGATTGGTCTGAAATTTGTCGGCGACAAGGCGCGCGTGATCGAGCTCGTTCAAGTGCGTGTGATCCTTAAACCCGACGGTGAAAGTCTCCACCGGACGATCACTGACGTCACTCATCAAGGCGACGTTGGCGGACGAATCAATTCCGCCTGACAAAAACACGCCGAACGGTACATCCGACATCATGCGTTTTTCGATCGCCTCCGTCAGGCGGTCGCGGATGCCTGTTGCCAAGTCCTGCTCGCTGTGGCCATGGCGGGCGGCGAGGGGAGATTGTCCGGGTACGGCATCCCAGTATCGCTGTGCCCGAGCATGGCCGTTGGCTTCGATTTCCATAATGTGGCCAGCGGGCAGTTTGTAGATTCCCTTGAATAGCGTCATTGGCGCCGGCGTGATCATGAAGCTCAGGTAATGTCCGAGAGCATGCATATCCGGGACACGGGGCACGGCCGGGTCGGTCAAGATTGCCTTGATTTCGGAAGCGAAGCGAAACGCACTGCCGGCGCGGGTGAAATAGAGAGGTTTAATGCCGATGCGATCGCGCGCAAGTGATAGGCGATGGTTTTTGGAATCCCAAATTGCGAACGCGAACATGCCGTCCAGTCGCTGGACCAGCCCCTGCAAACCCCAGGCGGTATAGCCGTGAACCAAAACCTCGGTGTCGGAATGATCGGTACGGAACTGATAGCCCTGCTCCTGCAGTTCTTGGCGCAAAGACAGGTGATTGTATATTTCGCCGTTGTAGGTGATGTGCACTGTGCCGTCGGCATTGGCCATGGGCTGGCGGGCCTCGTCGGAGAGATCAATGATGGCGAGGCGCCGATGTGCCAAACCGATGCGGGCATCATCGCTTGCCCACAGGCCATCGCCATCCGGCCCTCGATGCGCCATGGCCTCAGCCATCTCAGTCAATCGAGATTTGAGCGTAGACATCTCAGGCGGAGTCAGGCTGTTTGGATAAAATATACCGGCAATTCCACACATGACTTGATCGTCTCTCCGCACGATACGCTTCTCGCGCACAATGCGCGCATATGCGGCCAATTGTCCAGAAAGCGTCGTTCGAAGATCAAGGGAATTTTGCTTTCGGGATCGTTATCCTTTTGTTTCCGGCATTTGTCGTGTTAGGGTTTTGAAAATATCGGTCGAAATGACCGTAATAATTCTGTCGGTTTAAGAACATTCCGAACCGGCGGTATAAAATCGAAACAGGGAAATGGTTTCATTTATGTCTGAAAATGACGACGTTCTCGTCCGCTTCGAGGCGGTACAGAAGAGTTACGATGGCGAAATCCTCGTTGTTAAAAATCTCAATTTGGACGTGGCTCGGGGCGAATTTCTGACCATGCTCGGACCATCGGGATCAGGTAAGACAACCTGCCTGATGATGTTGGCCGGTTTTGAGCCAGCGACCCATGGTGAAATATTTCTCGATGAGCAGCCAATCAACAATGTGCCACCGCACAAACGCGGCATCGGCATGGTGTTCCAGAATTACGCGCTATTTCCACACATGAGCGTGGCCGAGAATTTGGCGTTCCCGTTGCACGTTCGAAAAATGAGCAAGTCTGAAATTGAAGAGCGTGTAAACAGAGCTCTGGATATGGTGCGCTTGGGTGGTTTCGGTGACCGGCGCCCGGCCCAACTGTCGGGCGGGCAGCAGCAACGTGTGGCCGTTGCCCGTGCGTTGGTGTTCGATCCGCAGTTGGTGTTGATGGATGAACCGCTAGGGGCCTTGGACAAGCAATTGCGTGAAGAAATGCAATACGAAATCAAACACATCCATGAGAATCTGGGTGTGACCATGGTTTACGTTACGCATGACCAATCGGAAGCCTTGACCATGTCGGATCGGATTGCCGTTTTTAACGACGGCGTGATCCAGCAATTGGCGTCGCCGAGTGATCTGTATGAACGACCGGATAACGCTTTCGTTGCGCAGTTCATCGGAGAGAACAATACGTTGATGGGCACCATTACGGCCGTCGGCGACGGTACTTGCACGGTTGATGTCGATGGTGGCGGAAGCGTTCAAGCGAAAGCCGTCAATATCGGTTCCGTTGGCGAGCGAACAACATTGTCCCTTCGTCCCGAACGGGTTGAAGTGTCGCCGGCCGAAGGGCAACTGCCCAATGTATTTGAGGCCAATGTCGAAGAATTGATCTATCTCGGAGACCACATTCGCACACGTGCCAACGTTTGCGGACACGATGATTTCATCGTCAAAATACCCAACGCTTCTCATCACGCCAGTTTGGAGGAGGGAGAGACTGTAAACTTCGGTTGGGCGATTGATGATTGTCGGGCGCTTGACGCCTAATTTCCGGCGGTTTCAAAAACTGACTATGAGTTTTGGCCGCCACTACGTTAGTTGAAGTCGAACCACAAAACAGAAAACAGGGAGAAGACCCTCATGAAGAAAACACTATCTGCAATCGCCGCTGCCGGCGTATTGAGCTTAACGGCAGGCGCTCATGCCGCCGATTCGCTGACCATCGTGTCTTGGGGCGGGGCTTACACGGCCAGCCAGACCAAGGCCTATCACGATCCCTACACGAAGATGAGTGGCACTAAGATCGTCAATGACGATTCCGCCTCGGAAGGTCTCGCCAAGTTGCGGGCCCAGATCGAAGCCAAAAACCTGACCTGGGACATCGTCGACATGGTCGCATCCGATGCCATTACGGCCTGTGACGAAGGTCTGGCCATGGAAATCGATCCTGATGAGTGGCTTGCCAAAGCACCCGACGGGACGCCGGCCGCGAAGGACTTCTTCGAGGGTACCTTGGTGCCTGGCGGCACCAACTGCTTCATCCCGCAGATCGTCTATTCGACAACTTTCGGTTATCGGACGGATGCATTCGGCGGCAAGAAGCCGACAAAAATTGCCGATGTTTTCGATCTCAAAACTTTCCCGGGCAAGCGTGCTCTTGAGAAAAAGCCGATCGGCAACCTGGAGTGGGCGTTGATTGCTGACGGCGTCGCCGCCAAAGATGTCTATAAGGTGCTCGACACAAAGGCCGGCGTTGATCGTGCCTTTAAAAAGCTCGACACCATCAAGAGCCAAACCGTCTGGTGGACCAAGGGTGCACAGCCGCCGCAGCTTCTTGCCGACGGCGAAGTGGCCATGGCTTCCGCCTATAACGGTCGTCTGTTCAATGCCATTGCTGTTGAAAAGCAGAAAATCGGCATGATGTGGGACTATCAGGTCTTTGACCTTGACGGTTGGGTGATCCCGAAAGGCGTCAAGAATCTGGCTGAGGTCAAGAAGTACATCAAATTCGCGACCGATACCCAGCGTCTCGCGGATCAGGCCAAGTTCATTTCTTATGGCCCGGCGCGTAAATCATCGGCACCGTTGGTTGGCAAACATGCCGATCTCGGCATCGACATGAAGCCGCACATGCCGACGGATCCGAACAACGCCAAAACCGTGCTCAATTTCGATTATGTCTGGTGGGCTGATCACCGGGCCGAAATGGACGAGCGCTTCAACGCTTGGTTGGCCAAGTAATTTAATGGTATCCGGGGCGGGGCTTTGACCCGCCCCGGTGATCCATAGATTTATCAATTTGATTTTTCGGCGCGCGCTACAACCTTAAGGGACGGATATGTCGGATACGTCGAGTACCAACGAGTTGTTGACCACGGTTGATGGTACACCGCTGAAGGTGAGCTTGCAGCGGGCGCTCCGACGGTCTCGTATGCGCGCATTTATATTGGTCGCGCCGTTATTGGCGTTTATCGCCCTGTTTTTTGTCGTCCCGATCATAGACATGCTTTATCGCAGTGTCGAAAACACGATCGTTGAAGAAGTACTCCCCAACACTGTGGTCGAGCTTGGGCAATGGAATCCGGATCTCGGCGAACTTCCGCCTGAAGCGGTTTATGTCGCATTGCAAAAGGATATGGTGGCGGGGTTCAAAGCCAAGACTCTGGGCCGGTTGGCCCGTAGGTTAAACTATGACAAACCGGGCATGTCGAGCCTGTTTCGCAAAAGCGGTCGCCGGTCCAAACGCATGACGAGTGAGGATATGCGCGGTCAGTTTCTCAAAATTGATAAACGATGGGGCGATCTCACCACATGGTCGTTGATCAAGCGTGAGAGTGATCCGCTTACAGCGTCTTATTTCCTTGCTGCCGTTGATATGCGCTACAACGAGAAAGGCGAAATGGCGAACCAGCCCGAGGAACGCCAAATTTACGTCAATCTTTTCATCCGTACCATATCGATGAGCATCGGAATCACGGTGCTTTGTGTGCTTTTGGGGTATCCGATCGCCTATCTCCTTTCGACATTACCCATGCGAACCAGCAGCTTGCTGATGATATTGGTGTTGTTGCCGTTCTGGACGTCGCTATTGGTGCGTACAACATCATGGATTGCATTGTTACAGACCCAGGGTGTGTTGAATGATCTGATGGTCGTTGCCGGCTTGTTATCCGACGATGGGCGCGTGCAGTTGATTCACAATAAGATCGGTACCTTCATTGCGATGACACATATCTTGCTGCCATTCATGATCTTGCCGCTTTACAGCGTGATGAAGACCATTCCGCCATCTTATATGCGCGCTGCGCGCTCCATGGGCGCCAGCCCCGCATTGGCCTTTTTCAAGGTCTATATGCCCAATACCATTCCGGGTATCGGCGCCGGAGGTATATTGGTGTTTATCCTGGCCATCGGGTACTACATCACGCCGGCGTTGGTCGGCGGCCAGTCCGGCACGTTTATATCCAATTTCATCGCCGATCACGTCAGTACGACATTGAACTGGGGGCTTGCTGCGGCACTTGGTGTGTTGCTGTTGGCGTTAGTGCTGTTCATGTATTCGCTTTACGACAAAATCGTCGGAATCAACAATATGAAGCTGGGTTAGGGAGTCACACATCATGTCTTTACCGGCCTATGCCAGCCCACTTGAACGCACTTGGTACTATACTTTCCGGGTGATATGCGGCGCGATCTTCGTATTCTTGATCGGCCCGATTTTTGTCATTTTGCCCCTGAGCTTCAATGCCCAGCCGTATTTTACGTTTTCACAGGAAATGATGTCGTTCGATCCGGCGGGCTACAGCATGCGCTGGTATGAGGATTTCTGGACCGACGAAAGTTGGGGGCAAGCCGTCCGCAACAGCTTCTTCATCGCGGTTTTTGCGACGATGATCTCAACCACGCTGGGCACGCTGGCAGCGCTTGGCCTGAGTCGGCCTGAAATGCCGTTTCGTTCGCCCCTGATGGCCTTGCTGATCTCGCCGATGATTGTGCCGTTGATTATTTCCGCGGCCGGAATGTATTTCTTTTATTCCCGTATTGGGCTTGCCTCGACCCATCTAGGAGTGATCTTGGCCCATGCTGCTTTGGGGACACCGTTCGTGGTGATCACGGTCACGGCCACATTGGTCGGCTTTGACAACACGTTGATCAGGGCTGCGCAAAGCATGGGGGCAACGCCGACAACAACTTTCTTTAAAGTCATTGTGCCTTTGATTTTGCCGGGCGTGATCTCAGGCGGGTTGTTCGCCTTTATCACGTCCTTTGACGAAGTGGTTGTGGTGTTGTTCGTTGGGTCGGTCGATCAACGAACCATTCCCTGGGCCATGTTCTCAGGTATCCGCGAACAGATCAGTCCAACGATCCTGGCCGTGGCGACGATTCTGATCATTATCTCGGTTTTGCTGCTGGCATCGATCGAGCTATTGCGCCGACGTTCAGAGAGGCTTAGAGGGCTGTCTCCCGGGTAACATTTTTTTCACTTCCCAAGTTTCGCAAAACCAGCGTAATGTGATTCCGTTCTTATAGGAGCGTGCCATGACGTCTGGCGGCGGGACGCCATACCGCATTGGTTTTTTGCTGGTGCCGAATTTCTCCATGATCGCCTTTTCATCGGCGGTGGAGGCGTTGCGCTTGGCAAATTGGGTCGTGAGCCGTGAAATCTATTCGTGGCCCCTGATATCCGTCGACGGCAACCCCGTTGCCGCTTCGAACGGGGTGGAAGTGGGTACGGCTACGAAGTTGGCCGATGAAGGGCCGTTGGACGCCGTGTTCGTATGCGGTGGTCGCGACATCAATCATTTCGACGATCGTACTGTCCTCGCCGGGTTGCGCCGCCGCGTCGCGCATGGGGCAACATTGGGGGCGCTTTGTACAGGGACGTATGTGCTGGCCAGTGCCGGGCTGCTGGACGGCTACCGCTGCACCATCCATTGGGAGAACATGCCGGCGTTTGTTGAGGCGTTTCCCAATGTCGAGGCGACGACCGAGCTCTACGCCGTGGACCGCAACCGCTACAGTTGCGCCGGCGGTACGTCAGCGCTCGATATGATGCTGCATCTGATTGCCAATCAGCACGGACACGAAGTGGCAGCCGGCGTATCGGACGAATTGATCCATCACCGCATCCGTGACGGGAATGAAGGACAGCGCATGGATTTGCGCTCGCGTTCGGGCATCTCGCACCCGAAGTTGCTGGCGGTTGTGGGCGCCATGGAAGAAAACATAGAAAACCCCATGAGCTGCTCGGAGATGGCGGGCGACGTCGGTTTGTCGACACGCCAGTTGGAGCGGCTGTTTCAGACTTATCTGGGTGTACCGCCGACGCGGTATTACTTGCGCATGCGGCTCGATCGGGCCCGGTTTCTATTGCGCCAAACATCCATGGCGATTTTCGACGTGGCGTTGGCGACCGGCTTTATCTCGGCGTCGCATTTCTCCAAATGCTACCGCGAACAATTCGGCTCGCCGCCAAGCGCCGAGAGACGGCGCAAATTCACGAATGTTTCGCCCCCACCGTTGGAGCAAGACGCGGATACCGCAGCGCTAGGGTGAGCGCGCGCGCCACCATGAACACGGCAACCGACATCCACAAACCGTGATTACCCCAAAGCGGGACGAAGCCGGCCAACGTGACCGCGTAAATCAAGGATGACGCGATCATGCCGTTGCGCATCTCGCGGGTCCAGGTGCTGCCGATGAAGACGCCGTCGTACAGAAAACTCCATACTGAAATCACCGGCATGACAATGGTCCAGATCAGGTACTCCCGCGCTTCGCCGCGGACATCCGTGACCGTGGTCATGATGTCGATGATATAGGGTCCCGCAATCCAATAGAAGACGGTGAATGCGACACCTCCGATAAATGCACCACGACCGGCGGCAAAAACCGCTTGGCGGAACGACGCGGGATCGCGTTTACCAACCGCTTCGCCGACCAAGGCCTCCGCAGCGTGGGAATAGCCATCCAGAACATAGGCGGTAAAGACCAAAAGGTTGAACAAAATAGCGTTGGCAGCCAAGGTTGTCGCACCCATGCGCGCGCCGATGGCGGTGATCGCCGCGAAGCTTAGCTGCAGGAAAATCGAGCGGACAAAAATATCCCCGTTCACACGCAACATGCGGCGCATGCGCTCTGGGTCCAGTATTCGATCCCGCACCCAGTGCCCACCGATCCGCCGCACGTTTGTCCAAGCCAAGGCAAGGCCGACGAATATGGCGGACACTTCGGAAATCAGGGTCGCCCATGCAACGCCCTCGACACCCCAACCCAGCCCGGCAACAAACCACAGATCGAGCGTAATGTTGAGGCCGTTCATAAACAATTGCGTGATCAATGCCGCCCGCGCGTTCTGGATGCCGAAGAACCACCCAAGCAGGGCGAAGTTAAACAGCGCGGCCGGTGCTCCCCAAATACGGATGGAGATGTATTCCGCCGCTAGGGCCGCGATCTCGGGCTCGGGCCCAATCATTTGCAGACCGAACCAGGTAATCGGCACCTGTAATAAGATCAATAACCCACCGATGGCGCCGGCAAGCAATCCCGACCGCGCGAGCCAGGCGCGCACTTCATCGGCTTTGCCCGCGCCCAAGGCTTGTGCCGTCAGGCCGGTTGTTCCCATGCGCAGAAAGATGAAACCATGATAAATAACCGTGAATACCAGCGCGCCTACCGCCACCGCGCCCAGATATTGCGGACCGGGCAGGCGGCCGACCACGGCCATGTCGACAGCGCCGAGCAACGGCACCGACACATTGGACAGCATAATCGGCCAGGCGATACGCCAGGTGCGGCGGTTCCAGTTGGTAGGCATGGGGGCACCATGCCACGACAGTTCCGCCGTGGCCAGTTATTGGAATACCCAGCCGTTGAAGCTAGCTGCCGGCCATCTGCGCGGCGGCAGATCCTTGACGGGTTTTCATGAAGTCGACGGCGGTTTCAACGGCCACCGTGGCGTCGCGGCAATAAGCATCGGCGCCGATCTCGTCGGCGAAGTTCTCGTTCAGCGGCGCGCCGCCGACAATAACGCCGTATTCACTGCGCAAACCGCGCTCCTCCAGAGTATCGATGACCACTTTCATGTAGCCCATGGTGGTGGTCAGCAATGCCGACATGCCCAGGATATCGGCATTGTGTTCTTCAAGGGCGGCAATATAGGTATCGACGTCTGTGTTGACGCCGATGTCGACCACATCGAACCCTGCGCCTTCCAGCATCATGCCGACGAGGTTTTTGCCAATGTCGTGGATGTCGCCTTTCACGGTGCCCAAAATCACCGTGCCAACCCTGGGTGCGCCGGTTTCGGCCAACAGCGGACGCAAGATCGCCATACCAGCTTTCATGGAATTGGCGGCGAGCAAAACTTCGGGGACAAACAAGATGCCGTCGCGGAAATCGACCCCGACAATCCGCATCCCTTCCACCAACGCCTTGGTCAACACGTCGTATGGCGCCCAGCCACGGCCAAGCAGAATGTTTGTGCCTTCGACAATCTCATCGGCAAGACCGTCATAGAGATCGTCGTGCATCTGGATGACGAGGTCGTCGTCGGATAGTTCGCTGAGAACAACGTCGTCGGAAACCTGATCTTGCTCGCTCATGTTAACCCCTTAAAACGGACACATAGCCCGTGTGGTGGCCCGTATGATGGCCTGTGTGACCGTATTGATCAGACTCCAGCATTAATTTTCCCAAGCTGAATGATCTGTCCAATTGCGGACATCAACTTCTCCAATTGCGACACGGTGTCGTTTTTAGTGCTCAAATATCAGTGAAGCCGCCGGATTGAGCCGGCGGCTTCACCTAACTACATACAATGGAAACGCCGATCAGCCTTCCTTGGTGGTTTGGCGGAGTCCCATGTAGAGGCTGACGCACATAGCCAACAGCACGATGGTGAACGGGAAGCCGTTTTATGAGGTCGTGACCTGCAATTTGGCCGAACCGTCGACGCGGTCAATCTTGGGGGCATCCAACAAAGAGCCCAAACGGGGCTAGTGACTCTAGCTTTCCGGTCGCATGTCCATTTCGTTCTGGGCGATCATGATATTGGCAACCACTTCTTCCTGGTCGCGTTCCGAAATCGAGAAGGTGAAAACTGCGGCTTCCTTGTCGAAGCGCGCAACCGTGCCCGGCACCTCGCCGATGCCGTCAACCACGATCATGCCGCCATCGCCGGCCGATACCTGTCCGTCCGCTGCGCCGGTTTCGTCAAACACAAACTTGGCGCCGCTATGGGAGACGTCCTGTAGCAAGCCCATGAACGTCGCTTCACCGACCCGCAGAAACATCATCCGCTGTAAATCGACCCGTTCGTGAATTCTACGGTCACTGTCGTCGTCAATACTCGGCATGCTCACCTCGATCGGCTGTTGATGTACACTGAGCCCGAAGTGTAGCAGATTTTTCCGAGAAAAAATCTACATTTATGCCCGCAACTTTTCGTTCTGCGGGTCGTAGGGGCTTTCTTCAATCACCGTCACTTTGTGCCGGGTGCCGAGGATATCCATTTCCAATTCGGTGCCGGTTTCAGAGAGGTCGGGCCGCACCATGCCGAGCGCGATGGATTTACCGATACGGAAACCATAGCCGCCGCCCGTTGCACGGCCGACGTTCTCCGCGCCTGAGAAGATCGCGTTGTTGCCGAGCGCATCGGCGTCGGTGACGTCGTGCACTTCCAGGGTGACGAAGGAGTTCTTGAAGCCCTTTTGTTGCCAGGCGACCAGGGCATCGCGGCCGATGAAATCACCTTTGTTGGGATGGACGAACCTGTGCAGGCCCGATTCGAAAGCCGCGTATTCGATGGAAAGTTCGGTGCCGACCAAGCGGTAGGACTTCTCCAGGCGCAGGCTGTCCATGGCGCGGATGCCGAAAGGCTTGATCCCCAAGTCTTCGCCGGCGTCCATCAAGCGGTCGAACACGTGGTTTTGCATCTCCATGGGGTGGTGGATCTCCCATCCCAGCTCGCCCACGAAGTTCATGCGCGCGACGATGCTTTCGGCCATGCCGATATCGATGCGCTGTGTGGACAACCACGGGAAAGCGGCGTTTGAGAATTCGGCATCGGAGACGCGCTGCATCAAAGTGCGCGCTTTCGGCCCGGCAACGACAAGCACGCCGATCTGGTTGGTGAGCCGATCGAACCGGACGGAACCATCGTCGGGCAACTGCTTTTTCAGATAGTCGTGATCAAAGCGTTCCAGTGCGCCCGCCGAAACCAAATAAAACGAGTTGTCGGGGTTGCGCAAAATCGTGAACTCGGAACGCACACCGCCATGAATATTGAGTGCATGGCACAACCCGACCCGTCCCACGGCCTTGGGCAGGCGATTGGCAACCAGATTGTCGAGCCAGGCTTCGGCGCCGGGACCGGAAATGCGGCACTTGGCGAATGCCGTCATATCCAATAGGCCGACGTTCTCGGCCACGTTGCGGCACTCTTCGCCGACGGGTTCAAACCACTTGGAGCGGCGGAACGACCAATCGTCTTCCTGGGCCATGCCTTCGGGCGCGAACCAGTTGGCGCGCTCCCAACCGAATTTTTGCCCGAATACGGCGCCCAGGTTTTTCAGCCTGTCGTAGCAAGGCGCGGTACGGAACGGTCGCGCGGCTTCGCGTTCTTCGTCTGGGTAGTGGATGGTGAAGACGTTGCGGTAGGCTTCCTCGTTTTTCTCGATCAGGTAACTCTTGGAACAATAATCGCCAAAGCGGCGCGGATCGACACCCAGCATATCGACGCTGGGCGCCCCTTCGACCATCCATTCCGCCAGCTGCCAACCCGCACCGCCGGCAGCCGTGATGCCGAAGCTGTGACCTTCATTGATCCAGAAATTGGGGAGATCCCACGCTGGGCCGACAATCGGGCTGCCATCCGGGGTATAGCAGATGGCGCCATTGTAGACTTCTTTCACGCCGACTTCTCCGAACGCCGGGACGCGGTTGATGGCGGCTTCGATGTGCGGCTCCAGGCGCTCCAGGTCTTCTTGGAACAATTCGTACTCGCTCTCAGCCGACGGGCCATCGACGTAGCATGCCGGTGCGCCATGTTCATAGGGCCCGAGGATCAAGCCGCCGGCTTCTTCACGCAGATACCATGACCCGTCGGACTCGCGCAAAACCCCCATTTCCGGCAAGCCCTGCTCATGGCGGGCCAGGATGTCGGGGTGTGGCTCGGTGACGATGAACTGGTGCTGGACAGGGATCACGGGGATATCGAGGCCGACCATCCGGCCGGTTTGGCGGGCAAAGTTACCGGTGGCGGAGACCACGTGTTCGCAAGTGATATCGCCCTTATCGGTTGCGACCTTCCACTCGCCGCTCTCCGTGCGGCTGATGCCGGTGACTGTGGTGTAGCGGTTGATTTCGGCACCCATGCTGCGTGCGCCCGCGGCCATGGCTTGGGTGAGGTCGGCGGGCTGGATGTAGCCGTCGCGCGGATGCACGATGCCGCCGACCAGGCCCTCGGTATTGCAAAGCGGCCAAAGCGCCTTGATTTCATCCGGCGTGAGGAAATTCACCTCGACGCCTAGGGTTGCGGCGACACCGGCGTACTGATGGTATTCGTCCATGCGATCTGCGTTCATGGCGAGGCGGATATTGCCGACCTGCCTGAGACCGACATCCTTGCCGGTTTCTTGCTCAAGGGACTCGTAGAGTTCGACCGAATAACGGTGCAACTGGCCGACGCTGTAGCTCATGTTGAACAACGGCAACAAGCCTGCCGCGTGCCAGGTGGAGCCCGATGTCAGTTCCTTGCGTTCAATCAGGACACAGTCGGTCCAGCCTTTTTTGGCCAAGTGGTACAAGGTCGCTACGCCGACCACGCCGCCACCGATGACCACCACGCGCGCTTGGGTTTTCATGAGCTTTCCTCTCGAACCTCGGCGTTATTCTCATATGTTTCGTAGGGGCATCCGAAGGGACTCAATTGTCCCACATCGACGATTTTTTGACCATTTCCGTCGCCCAGTGGCGGATTTCGGCAAAAACATGACGTTCGTCGGCCAATCGAAGATCGAAAAACGGAGATATTTGAAAAAGGTCGAATGTCTCAATGGGGAGATCGCCATCATGGCTGAGGCACCAACGAAAACCCGCCGTGGAGGCAGAGCTGCACGGCGCGCGCTTCGGCAAGATAGTGCCAACGCGCCAGTCGCCATGGGCAGCATCAAACGAAACATCCCGTATACGGAGCTCTGTTCAACCGAAGGGTTGGAGATCATCGAGACCAATGCGGAAACGATACTGCGGGAAATCGGCATCGACTTTAAGGGCGACCTGGAAGCTCTCGACCTGTGGCGCAATGCCGGTGCGGATGTCGATGGCGAACGTGTGCGGTTTCCGGATGGTCTCGTTCGTTCGCTAATATCCACGGCGCCGGCGAGCTATGTGCAGCATGCCCGAAACCCGGCCCGCAACGTCACCTTCGGTGATGGCAACGTGATTTTCGCTCCGGTTTACGGCCCGCCGTTTGTGCACGACATTGATCATGGCCGCCGCTATGGCACCATTGCCGATTTCGAAAACCTTGTGCGCTTGGCTTACGTCGCGCCTCACATCCACCATTCGGGCGGTACGGTATGCGAGCCGGTCGATATTCCCGTCAACAAACGTCACCTGGACATGGTCTATGCGCACATGCGCCTGTCCGACAAGCCGTTCATGGGATCGGTGACCGCGCCGGAGAGGGCCGCTGATACGGTGGCCATGTGTGAGATATTGTTCGGCAAGGATTTCGTCGCCGAAAACGCCGTTTGCACCAGCCTCATCAACGTCAATTCCCCCATGGCTTTCGACGAGGTTATGCTCGGCGCGCTGAAAACTTATGCGCGGGCAGGGCAGGCGGTGATCATCACGCCGTTCATCATGCAGGGAGCCATGGCGCCGGTCAGCGCCGCCGGCACGTTGGCCCAGGCCTTGGCCGAGGCCATGGCCGGCATCGCGTTCACACAACTGGTGCGGCCCGGCGCGCCGGTGGTGTTTGGCCTGTTCTCATCGGCGCTTTCGATGCAGTCCGGGGCGCCGACTTTCGGTACGCCGGAGCCCAATCTGGTGCTATCGGCGGCGGCGCAATTGGCGAGAAGAATGCGATTGCCGTTCCGTTCGGGCGGCTCGCTCTGCGGCTCCAAGTTACCGGACGCTCAAGCGGCCTACGAGAGTGCCAATTCATTAATGCCGGCAGTATTGAGCGGCGTGAATTTCGTGTTGCATGGCGCGGGATGGATTGAAGGCGGCCTGTCATCCAGTTTTGAGAAATTCGTCATGGACAGCGATCAACTCGGCATGGCGGCGACCCTGCTCAAGGGGATCGATCTTTCCGAGGACGGACAAGCGCTGGACGCCATCCGCGAAGTGGGGCCGGGTGGGCATTATTTGGGCAGCACCCACACCCAGGCGCATTTCGAAACCGCGTTCTATCGCTCGACATTGGCCGACAACAATTCTTTCGAGCAATGGGAGGCTGACGGCCGCACGGACATGGCGGTTCGGGCCAATGGCCTGTGGAAGCAATGGTTGCACGACTACACGCAGCCGCCGCTTGATGCATCCATTGATGAGGCCCTGCAGGCGTTTATCGCCGAGCGCAAGGAGGGGATGGCTGATAAGTGGTCGTAAGGCCCGTCGTTATGTGCCTGGCGTTATGTGAAAGTGACGCCCGCCGTTCCCAACTGATCAATCTCCACCGTGACCTCACACGGGCCATCGGGGAATTGCGCAAGGGTCAGGCTGCCGGTCAGGATGAACTCGCCTTCCTTAAGGATTTCACCGCGCGCAGCCTTCATATTGGCAAACCAGGCGACGGCCTCCAACGGGTTGCCCATCACGTCGGCACCGACGCCAGCGCTTTTTTCCTCGCCGTTGATGAGAACGCGACCGGCCAAACTGGCGAGATCGAAGTCCTGCCATGCGTGGGTTTGATGTCCCAACACGGCGCCTGCGGCGGAAAAGTCATCGGCGATCATGGTCGGAATGCCGACGACCGCGGGACCGCCTTGGGCGCGGCGGTCGATAATCTCAATGCAGGGCATGACCGAACTGACGCAATCAATCACGCGCTCGCGGTCGTAGGGCGCATTATCAGGGGCCAAATCACGCGCCAATACGACACCAATTTCGCATTCAACGCCCACATCATGGAACTCCGAATAAGGTAGTTCGACGTGTTCGCGGTAGACCTGGATATCGGTGATGGAGCCAGCGCAAGGATGGTCGATCCCCATGGCTTCTTGCATGACCGGCGTGGTGCAGCCGATCTTGTAGCCGATGCGGCGCTGCTTGTCGTCGTCCTTCAGAATGCCGTGCAGCACTTCTTGCACGGAATATCCTTCGTCTGGCGTTGTTGGCCGGCACGATTCCGGTAATGGCATTAGCGGCGTATGAGCAAGCCTGGCTGCGGCGATGAGGCGCGCGGCCTTCATTTCCTTGGACATGTGAGACCCCTCTCCACAAGGCGCTACCATGCCATGCCTTATGACCAATTGGGAGACCGTTTTTCACCAAATGCATTCAAACCTTCTTGAGCATCCTCGGTGTTGATGATGTTGCAAATGGTCTCGACGGTATTTTCAATGGCGCGGCGGTATTCGAAGTCGTTGGCACGCATGAACGAATCGCGGGCCAGCTCCATAATGACCGGAGACATGGATGCATATTTGGCGGCCATTTCTCTGGCCTTTTCAAGGACTTGGTCGCGGGGAACGGCGTAGTTTACCAGTCCCCGGCGCTCGGCCTCCACGGCAGTCATGGTATCGCCGGTGAACAGCAACTCGAACGCCTTGTGACGACCGATTTGCTTGGGCAGGTGCACGAAGTGCATGGCCGGAATAACCCCGACCACGATCTCAGGGTACGAGATATCCACATCGTCGGCGATGATCAAACAATCGCAGGAAACCGCCAACGTAACACCCGCCGCGCGGGCCGGCCCGTTGACGGCAGCGATGGTCGGTTTGCCCATGCGGTACTGGGCATCATGCATGCCGAAATAAAGCTTTTCGAGGAACCGCCTGAGATCGAGCCCGGTCTTGCCGCGGATCATCTTCAGATCCATGCCCGCGCTGAAGGCCTTTTCACACGCACTGGTCAGGATAATGGCGCGAACTTGATCGTCGGCGCGGGCGCGGGCATAGGCCGCCAGCAGTTCCTCGATCAATTGGTGATTGATGGCGTTGACCGGCTCGCGCGCCAGTGTGATTTCAGCCACACGGTCGCGGACATCGTATCGGACGAATTCTGGCTCGCTCATGGGACCTCCCTGGGGACCTGCTGGAAATTGCTATGGCAACAATATGCCTGTTGCCGCCGTGCGCCAATGGCCCGATGATATGCCCAGGAGGGATGCTGATGACAAAATTGCGCGAAGGCGACCCGTGGATGCCGGCCGACGAGTACGGGAAGTCGTTGAAAGGCCTGGGTATTAATCTTCTGGTTCAGGAAATGGACCGCGCACTTGCTTTTCAGACCGACGTGTTGGGCGCCGAAGTCGTCTACGCGGATCCCGATTTCGCCGTGCTCCGGGGATATGGGGCGGAATGGATGCTGCATGCGGACCACACATATTCCGACCACCCTCTGAAGGGCAGTCTCGGTGGTGAGTTACCGCGTGGTATCGGCGTCGAGATTCGGCTGCACGGTTGCGACCCTGATGCGGCGCAAGAGCGGGCGCGCGAGCGTGGTGAAGTGGTGCTGGCCGGCGCCATGGATAAACCGCACGGCCTTAGAGAAGCTTACCTGATCGATCCTGACGGTTATGTTTGGGTGGCGGATGTACCGTTGGATTAAGCCGCCAGTTCGAAAATCTCCATGACCGCCGCCGGCCCTTCAATGGCAGGCGTTCCGTAACTGATGGTTTCCATGCATCCGAACGTGATGCGGCCTGGATCGTTCAAGTTTATCAATTCCGCCGGAACCGCAGGATGCGGTTGTTGTAGGTATCCGCGACCCAGATGTCGGGGCCTTTGACGAACACGCCTTCGGGCCAGTTCAACTGCCCGTCCGCGTCACCTTTCGCGCCCGACCCGATGGTGCCGACCGGCTTCAAGGTTGTGTCCAATACGAGGACGCGGTTGTTATGTTCATCAGCCACATAGATCAAACCGTCGTCGCCTTCAGCCAGGTATTTCGGTTCGCTGAAATCGTAAGGCGGGCCATGAAGGATCTTTGACAACTTCAGATCCTTGCCGAAGACGACGATGCGATGATTGCCCGAATCGACGACGAACAGTCGCCCGTCACGCGCGATCATCACATCGTGCGGACGTCGGAATGCGCCTTTGCCGGGCGCGGGCTCCGCCAGGGCACCGACGGCTCGGCCACGACGCACAATCACCACCGATCCCCAACCCGTATTGCCGACGAACACGTCGCCCTTGGCATTGATCGTGACTCCTTCAGGGCTGGCCATGCCGCTGTTCCACGATGCGGTCAATTTGCCTGTAGGATTGCCGTCGGTGCCGGTGGAAAGGGTGTAAACGGCGATGCGGTCGTTGGCCGTATCGGCGACAAGCAGGCGGCCGTCGTGCGCAAAGGTGAGGTCGTGCGGGCTGGCGAGTTCGTTTTCGCCGATGGTCGACACCAGCTTCAATGTCCAGGCGTCGAGCACAGCAACGCGGTCGTTATCCAAATCGGCGACATAAAGATGCTTGCCGTCCGGCGAAAGCTCAACGTCGTGCGGATGGCCATACACACGCTCGGATTTGGCCACGGGTATTTGCGGCAAGTCCAAAGCAAACGCCGGCAAACCAAGAACGCTAAGAATAACGACGAGGGCAATGGGACGGCACCACATGGTTCACTCCATCAATTCGAACATCATCAGCAGGTTGCGCTGCAACGGATTGAAATTATCGTCTGATATCATATAGACCAATGTGCGACCGGTTTCATCCCGCCTGATCCCAATGCCCTCAAAGTTGTCGACGGTCATGGGGGGGCGGAGTTCGCCGACGACCCGACCTGTCAGGCGTGCGTTGGCTGCGATTGTGCCTGCGCGTATGCGCCGCACCCGTGCGGCGACGCCGTCACGCAGCGTATAGCGCCGCTCAAGCACCAAGGCATCGCCGCCGGGTAGCGTTGCAGCGCCGGTCACACGAAATCCGCCATCGAGTTGATAACTCATCATCGACCAGCCGCGGCTATCGCCGAGCCAGGCGACGGCATCACCACCGCCCTTGGAGCCTTCGCTGATGGCCAATAGGGCGCCGTTCCGAAGCTGCGTCAGCGCCTCGACGCCGCTGTTGGCCGGCAGGTGTTTCAGGCCCGCCGGTGTGATCATGGGGCGCGGGCGGGTTTCGTCGGCCATATAGCGCAAAAGCCGATGGTCACGCTCGAAGGCGACAATGACTTCACCTTTGGCGCCCGGCGCCATGGCTTCGGCATCGGCTTGGCGTTTGGCGCGCAGTGGACGGCCATCGGGCCCTGATAACGCGTCGAGCCCGGTATCGGCGATGTCCGAAAGATGGCCGTTTCGGTCGTAAATCAGTTTTGCGCTCAACCGCATACCGGCATCGGAAAGCGCGATCATGCGCTTGCCGTCGGCGCTGACGTGAAGAGCCGAGAAACCGCCGAAGTGACCATCGGGACTGGCCATCTCCAAACCGCCCAGAAACCGGAGCGTACCGGCAGTTCGTATGTCGGGAGTGTCGGGCGCCAGCAATACGGCGCGGGTTTCCACGCGGACGGGGCCGGCGTTGGCCGTGAACGCCGCGCAGACGATTGCCAGCGTAATGATTAACTGCGTTTTGCCGGACGCCATGTTTCGAGACGTTGCTTGGCTTCGGTCATTTGTGCGGGTGTCAGTTTCGGTTTCAATTTACGTCGCGCCTGCTTGGCCTTGGGGAAACCCCGATTGGCCGAAAGAGACAACCACTTATAGGCTTCCGCCGGGTCTTTACGCACGCCATGGCCAGCGCTGTGCATGACGCCCATGATGTACTGCGCCTGGGCATGTCCGAAGTTCGCAGCCTTGCGCATCCAGGTGATTCCCTTGGCGGTGCTGCGTTTGACGCCAAGGCCTTTCAGATACCGGCTGCCAATGGCGTACATGTCGCGCGACGATCCGTTCGTTTCGGCGCGCTTCAGCATGGCGGCGAAATCGTTCTTCCGCTTCGCTTTGGTCGCTGCGACGGCGTCGCCGGCAACGCCGGACTTCCGGAGATGGAGGATATAGGCTTCGAAGTGATCGAGCAGTTTAGGCACGTTTGGTTTGCCGTAGTTCCAGACCTTATCGGCATTGAGGCCTTTGCGGGTTATGTAGTGACGAAAATCGGCGCACCAGTTGTCACTCATAGAGCGGCGGAATTCCTGCATATCCCGGGTATCGCGACGCACGCCGAAATCTTGATAGGCCTTCTCCTCATAAATCAGGGCCTCGCATTCCTTGTCGAGTTTGCGGTCCTTACCTGTACGACCGCGCAAGTGTTGCAGGCCATGTCCGACCAGTTCATGCACAATGACAGCCGCCAACTTGTCGGCGGGCCATTTCGCACCATAACGACCGACGACCACCAAGAACTCTTTGCGTCCGTTTTTTTCTGCCTGGAAGAAATCTGGAAAAAATGCGGCGATAACCGAAGAAGCCATTTTTGCTTTTGGGAATTCAGCATCATAGACGAGTGTGACGCGCCCATTTTTGCGAAGTTGGCCAATGCGCTCAGCGCTAAAAGATGAGCGAGCAAAGATAGCGTCGATGGCCTTTTTGATATTCTTCATCGCCAATGCTATCGGCATGACGTCGACGTCCTGACTGCCGGCAGGCGGCAGCGTGACGGCGACCAGACGGATTCCTCGATGTTCGGTTTCGAATGCGGTGGAGCGGGCAAGCGCCGACGGTGTTGCGGCGGCGGCCCATATGAGCAGGGATAGCATCCCGATGAACCACGCCCGGCTTGGTCGGGTCACTTGTGTGCATGCGTCGTGCATTATCGTTTTGGTCCAAATATCAAATCGAGTATTATACCTTATGGCGAGTTTCGAAGTTTGTCCATCTACCTTGTCGGTCGGTCATGGGTCGCAAATCTCGCCTAGGTCCAGTCCTTTTGGTGCGCTGGCACGTCCTCACCTTGTGGGGCGCCACGATTATAAGCAACGATGGTATCTGCTTCCAAGTAAGCGTGATCGTGAATGACAACCCGGTCGTCCTCTAACAGGCAGACCGCATAGGCCGGGTTTTCGGTGCTGGCCGTCAATGGCGTTTGTTCATCGATAATGAGTGCGATTTGGTGCGCCGTGGCCTTGACGGTGGAGAACGGAATGCCCTTCCATGAACCGTGGCACGCGCGGTGTACGTGTCCGAAGAAAATGTGCCGGACATGGTTGAAGCCCCTGAGGCAGGCGGCGAGATCCTCGCCGTTGGCAAGCCGGATTAAATCCAGGCCATTAATTCCAACCTTGAACGGCGCATGGTGCATGAACAGGTATACCTGTTGCTTTTGGGCGAGACTGTCTGTGAGTTGATCGCGCAACCATCGCAGTCGTGCCTCGCAAAGACGACCGCCGGCCTTGCCGGTATCTACTGTATCCAGCACCACGAACCGCCCGGCGGATGTATCAAGTGTATAGTGAAGAAATCCGTCGTCCGACCAGGGCAGATTGGGAAGCGCAGCACGTGCGGTTTCTCGCGTGTCATGGTTGCCGATCAGCGGGTGCCAGGGCATGGAAAGCCGGTCCAGTATTTCGATCAGGGCGTCGTAGGCACCGGGTTCCGCCCAGTGGGTCAGGTCGCCAGTAACCATGCAAAGCGCGGCGTTGGCATGGTCGATGTTGATGCTGGCGACGGCATCCGCCAAACGTTGGCGCCCATCGAGGCCGAACAATATTTGTGGCGGTGCGACGAGATGTGTATCGGTTAGGTGGATGATTTTCATAGTGGGTCCCGGACCGTGACGCTTGGGATATCATAAGTCGGATCGTGGACCGTGGACACGAAATTTCCCACCCGGGAGGTATGGCTTTCGTTATAATTCTTGTAGTAGGGGGTATCGGCGGATATCATATTCGACAGTTGTTTGAAGGGGGAATGAGTATGGTACGACCCACAATCCCACCCACAGGTGTCGAGAGAACTTTCGATCCTGCCGACCTTATTGTTTCGAAAACCGACTTAACCGGTGTCATCACTTACGCGAATAGGGTTTTCTGCGACGTTGCCGGATACGACGAAAGAGAGCTTATTGGCCAACAGCATAACATCGTGCGGCATCCAGACATGCCGCGATGCGTGTTCAAATACTTATGGGACACTATCTCGACCGGTAAGGAGATTTTTGCTTTCGTCCTGAACCAGGCAAAAAACGGTGATCATTATTGGGTGTTCGCCCATGTGACGCCGTCTTACGATGCCGCGGGGCAGAATATAATCGGCTACCATTCGGTGCGGCGCGTGCCCGACCCAGGTCCGCGCGACATCGTTGCCGGCCTGTACCAGCAAATCCTGGCAGAGGAGCAAAAGCACGCAAGTGCCAAGGAGGGCATGGACGCGGGTCTCAATCTACTGGTGTCCGTGTTGGAAGAGAAGGGTATGGGCTACGACGAATTGATTTTCACGTTGCTTGGCAGCTCTTAAATACGCTGGCGTTACCCGTCAGCGGTGTCGCAGGTTTCCAAATTATCGATGATCCGTTGCAGCAACCGGTTTAGGCCGGTCACGTCGGATTCGGAAAACCCTTTTAAGATCGTCCTGTGCAGGTCCATTGAGACAGCGAGCATTTCGTCGTGCAGGGCCTCTCCTTCCGGCGTAAGGCGCCACTTCCGTTGCTTGCTGCCGTCAGCCATGGCTAAGCCCCTGGCCTCGAGACGACCTAGGGCGCGGCTGACAGCACCCTTGTCGATGCCGATGATCCGGCTTGATGCAGTCACCGAAATCTCTGGTTTTCGCGTCAATGTCACCAGCATGCGCCAGTCCATGACCCCAATACTGAAGCGGTCTTGAAAAACCCGCGACGAGTCGCGCACGTAGCGATTGTTGGCCATGCCCAGCAGAACGAGTGGTGAGCGCGAATGGCTGAGGGTTTGCCTTTCCTTCGCCTCAATATCGTCCACAACCGAAACCAAAAATTGCGATATGTCCAAATCCTGGGGGCTTGAGTCTCGGGCCATGTTTGGGTCCTGTTCAATAAAAGTTCGACCACATGCATATTCGTTGACATGACAACAAATATGATTATTGTTGTCATGTCAACGTAAACAAACCATCGCACACAAAAACAACGATCAGATGGCGCAAGGGAAAGACGCTTAAAATGAGTTTCAGAATTTTTTCCGATAAGGACCGCCCCGTCCACATGGGCGCCTATCCGACCGAACGTCTGGCGCGCGTCAGTGCCATGCCTGACCTTGCGGCGGTGCCGGCCATGCAGCCTCTCTCGTTCAGCCGGCCCGGTGCGCCCGAAGCCATCGTCAATGCCATGGGCGAATATCAAGCCATGCTCGACGCTATCCGCGAAGGCCTCGTCAACAAGATGGTCGCCGATTGTCCCGATGATCCGGGCGAGCGTGCAGATCATCTTAAGGGGTTCGGGTATTTCTCCGACGCGACGATGATTGGCGTCTGCGAACTTCCGGATGCGGCGTTGCTGGCGGCGCCGTTCCGAAACCCCGATATCGATCGCCTGGCGGAGGAACTGCGAACCAAGCAGACGAAGACCTTGGCGTCCGGGATCGACATGATCATGGCGGATTTAAAGGAATCGATGAATGCGCCGCCAACCACCATCGAAGGGCACACGCACGCGGTGGTTTTTTTGTACGAGTACCCCCGCGACCCGGCCACCGATGAGCCGGGAACGGAATGGTTGGGCGATGCACAAGCACATCGCGCAAGCCTGCGCGCGTCCGAAACCGCTGTCGTGCTTGCCAATTACATCCGGCTTTTGGGTTATGACGCGCGCGCCCATTCTGCGATGTCATCAGATGTGGACTTGGGAAGACTGGCTGTTGCGGCCGGGCTGGCCACGCTTGAAGACGGTGCGCTTACCAATCCCTATGTAGGTACGCGGTTCGGCGTCGCGGCCCTGACAACCAAATTCGTTTTGCGACCAGATCAGCCCTTGGCGCGGGCCAAAGACCAACCCCGCAGCCACACCCATGGCTTGGCTTGGAAATTGGGTATGAGTTTTGCCAAAACCGCATACAACCGAGAACCTTTTGGCAAACGCCGGTTCGTCGACGGTGAGCATCCGTTCGAGAAGTTGCGGCGTGTTGACGAACCGACGACCTACATCGACGAAGACCGCGTTGCGCGGGTGCCGAAACGCACCGATATGTTTGCGCGTGCGCAGTTCGGTGATATGGGAAAGAAATTACAAGACGGCGCCAAGGGCGGCCACTATGTCCGAAAGGCGCCGACAGCAATGGCGAAACGGCCTGTGCTCGGCGCGTTCGTTTTGCTGCAAGATGGCGAGGCGGCGCCGGAAAAATCGCCGACAACCACAGATGCAAGGCGCAACGCCGACAACATCAAAGCCGCAGCCTATTTTTTGGGCATCGACGCGGTGGGGATTTCGCGCTGTCCGGAATGGGCGTGGTATTCGCATGATGCCATCGGAGAGCCACAAGCGCCGCGGCACGATCAAGCCATTTCCATGATCATCGACCAAGGTTATGAGACCATGGAAGGTGCGTCGGGTGACGACTGGATCTCCGTTTCGCAGTCTATGCGCGCTTACCTCAGGTTTTCGCTGTTGGGCGGTGTAATTGCCAAGCAAATCCGTAATCTCGGGTATTCAGCCAAAGCCCACTCCGTGATGGATGGTGAGGTCCTGCAACCGCCGTTGTTGCTGCTTTCGGGCTTGGGCGAGGTCAGCCGTATTGGCGAAGTGATCCTCAACCCGTACCTCGGCCCCAGGCTGAAATCCGGTGTGGTGACCACGGATATGCCGGTGGCACATGACAAGCCCATTGAGTTCGGTCTGCAGAAGTTTTGTGAAAGCTGCAACAAGTGCGCGCGTGAATGCCCGTCGGGCGCGATTACAGCGGGCCCGAAAAGAATGTTCAATGGCTACGAGATTTGGAAGTCAGATAGTCAAAAATGCGCCACCTACCGGATCACCACACCGGGCGGCGCCATGTGCGGCCGATGTATGAAGACCTGCCCTTGGAACCTGGAAGGGCTTTTGGGCGAGGCGCCGTTCCGCTGGGCCGCCATGCATATGCCGGCTACGGCTAAAATGTTGGCGAAGCTCGATGATGCAGTTGATAATGGCGACCTCAACCCGATCAAGAAATGGTGGTGGGACATCGAGTTGGAGGACGACGGTGGGTATCGTCCTGCGCATGCGCCAGTCAATGCCCGCGGCCTGCAGAAAGACCTGGATCTGAAATATGAGGATCAGACCTTGGCGGTTTACCCTGCCAACCTTGCCCCGCACCCATGGCCGTTCCCGTTCCATATGGACCGCGAGAAGGGGATCGAGGCTTATCAGGCGTTGATCACGGCGCGCGAATACAAAGCGCGCCTTGCGCGTGGCGAGACCGATGGCTTGGCGCACGAGTATCGCATTGAAGGTGATGCACCGGTGATCCGGGTCGAGGTGTCTAAGGTCGAGGCTATGACGCCTGATACGACCAAGTTTGAGTTTTCTTCTTTGGACGGTCAACCGTTGCCGGAATGGAGTGCTGGGGCGCACGTTGAGATTGTTGTGGCGCCCGAGTATCTGCGTGAATACTCGTTATCGGGCGACCCGGCGGATACGGGCAAGTATCAGATCGGCGTATTGCGCGAGGATGAGGGACGTGGCGGATCGGCCTTGTTGCACCGTATATTTGCGGAAGGCCGAAAGGTTTTTATCTCGAAACCCAAAAACCTGTTTCCGTTGGAAGAAAGCGCCACAAAAAGCTTTCTTATGGGGGGCGGTATCGGCATCACACCGATGATCGCCTTCGCCCATCGCCTGTATGCGCTCGGCGAAGAATTCGAAATGCACTTCTCCGTCAGCCGGCGCGAGGATGCAGGCTACTTGGATGATATCGCGGCCATGCCGTGGAAAGACAAGGTGACCCTGCATGTTTCATCGGAAGGCACCCGCGCCGATCTAGACAAAGTTTTGGCGGACTATCAGGACGGTTGGCATGTCTACACCTGTGGCGCTGATCGCTATATGACCAGTGTATTAGAGGCAGCCGAGCGCAATGGTTTTCCGGACGACGCCCGGCATTTCGAATATTTTTCGGTGCCGGAAATGCCGGAATATGAAAATCATGATTTCACCGTGCGACTTGCGAAATCAGGCCGGGAGATCGTCGTTCCCGCCGACCAAACCGCGGCAGACGCGGTTCGTGATGCAGGTGTTCATATCGATATCAAATGCGATGATGGCATCTGCGGCGTGTGTCGTTGTGATCTGGTGTCAGGTGACGTGGAACACCGCGATTTCGTGCTTTCCAACAAGCAGCGTGAAACCGGTATTATCCTCTGCCAGTCCCGTGCGGCGGAGCCTGACGGCGTGATCGAGATCGACCTCTAGATCCATTTCGATCATCAGCCAAGACATCTAACAGCCTGTTTTTGCGACACATATGAATGTATGTCTTAGCGCATGCATCAACGGGATGATATGCATATCTCTTTGGTCTTAAAAACTATATCAAAAGACCATACTGTCTGATATGGTGCGAGCCTCGCAACAGAATTGGGAATGGAAGCAGGTACTATCCATGTTGCAGGCACTAGAGAGCGAAGGGGAACGGATGAAGGCGAAGGCTGACGTTCCCAGTGAACAAAATACCCGTATCCTCATCGTCGACGACAATGAGCTCAATCGCGATATGCTGCGGCGGCGGTTGTCGCGAAAAGGCTACGATGTCGAGGATGTGGACGGCGGTATCGCGGCACTTGACTGTATCGCCGATGAGTCCGTGCAGAATTTCGATATGGTTCTGTTGGACGTCAATATGCCGGACATGGACGGAATCGCTGTGTTGACACGGCTTCGAGAAACCTACTCCACGATCGAACTGCCAATCATCATGGTTACCGCTCGTGCGGAAAGTGACCTGATCGGCGAAGCACTGGAACTGGGTGCCAACGATTACATTACCAAGCCGTTGGACATGAAGGTGGCACTGGCCCGTATCCGCACGCATCTGTCGGTGAAGGCCGCTGCGCACGAAGTGTCCTCCATGTCGTCGCAATTGGCCTTGGACAACGCCAGCCGGATCAATGTGCTGCTGGAATCCATTGGTGAAGCGGTGGTCATGTCGACCGACAATGGCGTGATCGAGAGTATCAATCGGGTGACCGAGGAGATGTTCGGGTATTCATCCGATGAATTGGTCGGCTGCAGCGTCAATGAATTGCTGCCCGAAAACCTGCACGCGGCGCATATCCAGCATATGGATTCATATTTGAATAGAGGCGACCACAACAGTCTTCTTATGCATCCGCGCGAGGCCATCGCCAGACGAAAAAGCGGCGAGACGTTTCCCGTCGAACTGAACTTGAATGAAATGCACATCAGCGGGCGGCGTATGTTTACAGCCGTGATCCGAGACATCACCGAGCGCCGCGAGAAAGAGCAGACGATCGAAAATCTGGCCATGATCGACTCGCTCACCGGTCTGGCCAATCGCTTCCAGTTCAATGGTCAATTGGAGCAAGCGGTGAAAAGTGCGGCGCGCGATGGCAAAAAATTTGGTGTCCTGTTCATGGATCTCGATCGTTTCAAGGAGGTCAATGACACGTTCGGTCACGACGTTGGAGACGAATTACTGAAAGTCGTGGGCGCGCGCCTGCACGATAGCTTGCGTGACAGTGACGCGGTTGCGCGTCTTGGCGGTGATGAGTTTGCCATGGTGCTGACCAACCTGGACTCCGAGCAAGACCTCTACCGGCCACTTGAAACGATGCTCGAGAATATGCGCAAGCCCATCAAGCTCGGTACATACGAGCATCGTGCGTTGCCAAGCATCGGGATCAGTGTTTTCCCCGATAACTCGAAAGAAGCGGGTGAGTTGGTGCGTATGGCAGATGTCGCATTGTACGAGGCGAAGAACGAGGGTGGAAACGGTTACCGCTTCTACGACAACGAAATGGATTCGCAAGTAAAGCGGCGAAAACTGTTGGTGGACGCGCTTCGTCATGCTCTCGAGGTTGATGACGAAATCAGCCTCGTATACCAGCCCCAATTTGACCTGCGTGAAGGACGATGGATCGGTGTTGAGGCGCTTGCGCGTTGGAACCATCCGGATATGGGATTCATATCGCCCGAGGAGTTTATCCCGCTCGCCGAACATAGCTCGTTGATTCATCCCTTGGGGAAATTGGTGCTGGAGGAAGCTTGCAAGACTGCTGCTGAGTGGGTGGAGCAAGGGCTTCGTGATTTCAAGATGGCGGTTAACATTTCCGCCATGCAGTTGAAAATGGACAACTTTGTCGAAACGGTGATTGACGTGCGAAAGGCGGCGAACCTACCGGCGGAATACCTGGAACTTGAAATCACCGAGGGCATGGTGATGCACGATATGGAAGGTGTCGTGAAGAAACTCGTGGCGCTCAAGGAAGACGGCATCACGACGGCCATTGACGACTTCGGTACCGGCTATTCCTCGCTCAGTTATCTGAAAAAACTACCGGTGGACCGGCTGAAAATCGACCGATCTTTCATTATGGATATCCCCCACGACACGGACGATGTGTCGATTACCAAGGCCATCATTTCCATGGGTACGGCACTTGGCCTGGAAATCGTAGCCGAGGGGGTCGAGGAAAAAAACCATATGAGCTTTCTTGAAGATCAAGGGTGCGGCATCGGCCAGGGTTATTTTCTCGGAAAGCCCATGGGTGCGGCCGAAGCGATCAACGTGATGACCGGAGCGGCTCCTTCATGAAATTGACACGGCATGGTTTCGGCGGATTTTTCGCCGCTATTCTCATTGTATTGATCATCGGCGGTTTCACCTCCCATCAGCTCATCGTTTCCGAACAACGTGAGCAGACCGTCGCAAGCCTTGATGCGGTTTTGCATTCGGTACATCAGGCCTTGCGCGGGTGGATGTCAAAAAACCGAGAAACGGCCGGGTATTGGGCCAACGCCGATGAGATACGTTTCTTGACCAATGAACTGGCAAAGCATCAAGATGATGCTGAGGCCCTAGCGACGTCGGCGGAGCAAAAACAACTCCGAAAACTCATGCTTCCCGTGCTCAAGGCATTCGCCTACAGAGGGTTCTTCATCATTTCACGAAATGGGATCAACCTCGGATCCAGCCGTGATGCGAATTTGGGTGTGCCGAGCCTGTTGTTGCGTCAGAAAATGTTTCTCAACGCGATATGGCAAGGCAAAACCGCCATCAGCGTACCGCAACCGTCCGATGTTCCTTTGCGGGATTCGCTAGGCGAACTGCGGGATGGTTATCCAACGATGTTTGTTGGCGCGCCGATTTTCGGAAGCCATGGCCAGACCATTGGTGCCTTGACGTTTCGCATCGATCCGACCGAAGCGCTTTATGAACCGCTGAAGCAGGGGCGAATCGGTGACAGTGGCGAAAGTTACGCCATAAATGCTGCAGGCATGCTGCTTACAAACAGCCGGTTCGAGAAGGATCTCATGAAGGCCGGGCTGATCAAGGCCGATCAGCATAGCATGTTGAACATCGCGGTTCGGGACCCTGGCGTAAATCTGTTGGAGCAACCATTGTCTGCGGACCTTACGTCTCTACCGCTGACCTATATGGCTGATCGGTTGACGAAGGGTGAGAGCGGCCACAACCTTGACGGCTACCGCGATTACCGCGGAGTTCCCGTGGTAGGCAGTTGGCTTTGGGGTGCGGAAATGAATCTCGGAATTGCCACTGAAATGGATGCGGACGAGGCCGACAGTCTGACGGAATTCAGTAAATGGGTCATTGTCGCATACTCACTTCTGGCGGCACTTTTGCTTGCTGTCATGACCTATGTGTTCGAGAACTCGCGCAAACGCCTTCAGGCATTCCAAGACCACTTGCAAGATGAGGTTGATCACCGAACGCGGGAATTGGGGGCGGCGCTTGGCAATATGTGCGATGGCCTGTTTATGGTCGATGGGGATTTGAATTTCACGGTTTTCAATGACCGGGTCAAAGAATGGTACCCTTCCGCGCCTGGTGTTGTTGAAAAAGGAAAACCGTTGCGCGGCTTGCTCGAGGCTCGGGCTGCGCGTGGAGAATATGGTGAAGGCGACCCCAAAGAGCAGATCGAAGCGCGCATGGCCGGATACCATGACCACGCTGCGCATACGGTGATCGATCATATTCACGATGGCCGTGTCATTGAAGCTAAACGCACACCGCTGGCGGACGGTGGCATTGTCGTCGTTTGCAGTGATGTTACCGAGCGATATCGGAATGAGGAAAAGCTCAACGAGCTAAATCAATCCCTGGAACGCCGCGTCGCAGAGCGTACAGCGGAGTTGGAACGCAGCGAGCGTTACAATCGAATGCTCTTCGAGGAATCTCCCGTCGGCTTGGTGCTGACGACGGAGGAGGGCGATATTTGTGATGCCAATGCGGCTTTCGCCGGTGTCGCTGGCCGTGGAGTAGATGTCTTGCTGGGGATGAACGTGGCCGACTTGACGTCCGACGAATTCGTTGAAGAAGACGCGCGACAGAAATCCGCTCTCGACGATACCGGTCGGTATGGTCCTTATGAAAAGGAATTCGTCAGCGGCAGTGGGCAACGTGTACCCGTGGTGCTGAGCGGATTGTTCGTGGAACGCGATGGCACCCGGTTCATTTGGTCATCGGTTGAGGATATCTCGGACCGAAAGGCAGCCGCACAACGGATCATGGAAGCCCGCGATGCCGCAGAGCGCGCCAATCATGCGAAATCCGAGTTTCTTGCCAACATGAGCCATGAACTCAGGACTCCGCTCAATGCCGTTATCGGATACGCCGAGATGTTGCATGAGGAAGCCGAGGATGACGGCAACGATGAAACGCTTGGTGACCTTGATCGTATCTTGGGCGCATCGAAGCACTTGTTGTCGCTGATCAACAACATTCTGGATATCTCCAAGATCGAAGCCGGACATGTTGAGTTGTTCCACGAAACCATGGATTTGCGGGATCTCGTCGCGGACGTGGCCGCGGTGGCGGAACCGTTGGTTGCGCGCAGCGAGAGCGAGTTGGTTGTCGAATGCGCACCGGGTATCGGTGAGATTACAACCGACGTCCAAAGGCTTCGGCAGGTCTTGGTCAACCTGATGAGCAATGCGGCGAAATTCACGAAGAAGGGAGAAGTCAGGTTCGGTGTCGAGCGTGTGAACGGCGAAGACGGGGCTGATGCCGACAGTATCGTATTTCATGTGACCGATACGGGCATAGGCATGTCTGAAAGTCAGTTGGATAGTGTTTTCGAACGATTTACCCAAGCGGACTCAAGTACAACGCGCAAGTTCGGCGGCACAGGGCTGGGCTTGGCTATTGTTCAGGAGCTCTGCGAACTTCTCGGCGGCAGTGTCGCGGCAGAGAGTACGGAAGATGTCGGCACCACTTTTTCTGTGACCATACCGAGCCACCCGAAGGAAATCATGCCGCAGCTAAACGGCAAAACCACAGCGCCCGCCGTTGCAGAGGTTACCCACCTTGATCGGCCGCGTGCGTTGAAGCGTGGCTTACCCGATATGGAAGAAGGGGTGAAAGTCCTGATCATTGATGACGACCCGGACAATCTGGAAGTGCTGACACACCATCTCGAGCGTCAAGGAATTCAGGCGATTCCGTGTGAAAGTGGCGAGGAAGGACTGGAACTGGCGCGCAAGTATCTGCCGGATCTGGTTATTCTAGATATTCTTATGCCGGAGATGGATGGTTGGCAGGTGTTGAAGGATATCCACGCGATACCGGAACTCGCTTCAACACCGGTGATCTTGTGTTCGCTGTTGGATGAAAGTCGACGGGGATACGTGCTTGGCGCCAGCGGATATATCCAAAAGCCAATTCAAAAGAGTGCGTTGATGGATGTCGTTAATCGCCACATCAAGCATTCCGAAGATGATCAGCCGCACGCATTGGTCATTGAGGACGATCCAGCGTCGCGAAACTTGCTGGCTACCATGCTGAAAAAACAAGGATTTCTAGTGTCCTCAGCCGAAAATGGTGTCAAAGGTCTGGAATGTTTGAGCGAGAAACGGCCAGATCTGATTATGCTCGACCTCATGATGCCCGAGATGGACGGCTTCACTTTTCTTGAAGAGCGGGTTCGACGCGATCTTGCCCAAGATGTACCGGTCATCGTCGTGACCGCCAAGGAAATGACCCCCGAAGAAACCAAAAGAATGGAAAATCGGGTTGTTGAGACGTTCCAGAAAGGCGCCTATTCAAAGGACCATCTATTGACGACCATCTCGCGGCTGATTGAACCGAGAAAAGACGATGTTGCTTAGGCGCGGCGTAGCATGCGGTCGCGTTGGTCTTCGTCAAACAACTCCGCCAACTGGTTCATCATGGTGCCGCCAAGCTCTTCGGCGTCCACAATTGTCACCGCGCGGCGATAGTAGCGCGTCACGTCGTGGCCGATGCCGATGGCCGTGATCTCCACATCGGATCGTGTCTCGATCCACTCAATCACATCGCGCAAGTGGCGCTCCAGGTAGTTGCCGGGGTTGGCCGACAGTGTCGCATCATCTACCGGCGCGCCATCCGAAATCACCATCAGGATACGCCGTTGTTCGGGCCGCGCGAGCAAGCGATTGTGCGCCCACATAAGCGCTTCACCGTCGATGTTTTCCTTCAAAAGGCCTTCACGCAGCATCAGTCCCAAGTTCTTTCGCGATCGACGCCAGGGCTGGTCAGCGGCTTTATAGATGATGTGCCGAAGATCGTTCAGCCGGCCGGGGTTTTTGGCCTTGCCGTCCGCAACCCATTTTTCGCGGGCCTGTCCGCCTTTCCACGATCGCGTGGTGAATCCCAATATCTCTACCTTGACGGCGCAACGTTCCAGCGTACGTGCCAGGATATCGCCCGCCATGGCCGCCACGGTGATTGGCCGGCCGCGCATGGAGCCGGAATTGTCGATCAGCAATGTGACGACGGTATCGCGGAAATCGGTGTCGCGTTCCATCTTGTAGGACAGCGGGTGGGTGGGGTTGGTGACCACACGCGACAAGCGCCCGGCATCCAGCATGCCTTCTTCGAGGTCGAACTCCCACGAGCGCGTTTGCTTTGCCATTAAACGTCGCTGAAGCCGATTGGCGAGGCGCGACACGACGCCTTGCAGGTTTGCCAGTTGTTGGTCCAACTGATGGCGGAGCCTATCGAGTTCTTCCGGGTCGCACAGATCTTCGGCGCCGATGATCTCGTCAAAGGCGTCACTAAATGCTTTGTAACGTGCTTCGGTGGCCGGCGCGTTCCTGTCCCAGGGTTCGTTCCAACGGCTGGGGCCGGCAGGCTCTTCCTCGCCTTCGCCACCCATGAATTGTTCGTCCTCACCGTCGGCAAACTCGCCTTCGTCGGACATATCCATCTCGCCGGTTTCGCCGGCCATCATGGACTCGTCGCCCGAGTCAGAATCCATGCCGTCTTCGGATTCGTCAGAACTGTCTTCGCTATCGTCCTCGCTGTCTTGGTCTTCCGGCTCCAGGTCCGACGCGTCATCTTCCATCAGGTCGAGTTCCTGGATGATCTCCGTCACCACGTCGGAAAACCGCGCCTGATCGGCTGGGCAGTCGGTCAATTCAGCCAGTTGTTTGCCGATGCGTTCTTCCAGGTCCGAGCGCCATACCTCCATCAGCTTGTGGGCGCTATCAGGTGCGGGCTGACCTGAGATTTTTTCACGCACCATCATGGAAACAGCGTCAATCAGATTGGCGTCATTTTGCTCGGTAACGGACCCGAAGCCACGCGCCTTGCAACGCTCATCCAGGAGTACGCCGAGGTTTTCAGCAACGCCTGTGAAACGTCTGGCGCCGAGGCTTTCACATCTCACCTGCTCAACCGCTTCATAAACGGCGCGTGCTTCCGGTCCCTTGGGCATGTGCTCGCGGTGTACGTCGGCATTGTGATAGCGCAATCGGAGCGCCAGTGCGTCAGCGACACCACGCATCTTTGCGAGGCCGTCTTGATCAAGGGCGCCAACCGGCGTTGGCAGGATGGCCGAATCGCGCGTCGCGGAAGCTTGCCCCGGCGAATAGCTGACGGTCAGGTCTTTCTCAGCCGCCAAAGCTTTAAGCGCGGCGGCTGTGACCCGTTTCGCCAATTCGTTGGGTTCTTCCTTGCGTTGCATCGGGCTTTCCGGTGTGCCGGCTTTTATTGGACGACGGCGTTCGCCGCCGATTCGGGCAGTTCCTGTCCGAGGCAGCGCTGATAGTACTCGGCCACGATGGGACGCTCGATCTCGTCGCATTTGTTGAGGAACGTTAGGCGGAAGGCAACGCCCACGTCGCCGAATATCTGGGCGTTTTCGGCCCACGTCAGTACCGTACGCGGTGACATAACGGTGGAAATATCCCCATTCACAAAGCCCGACCGGCTCAAGTCTGCGACGTCGACCATGGCGCTGAGCGTCTCACGGCCTTCCTTGCTGTCGTAGGCCGGTGATTTGGCGAGCACGATATCCAGTTCGGTGTCGTGCGGAAGGTAGTTCAGCGTAGCGACGATGTTCCAGCGGTCCATTTGGCCCTGGTTAATTTGCTGGGTGCCATGATAGAGGCCGGTGGTGTCGCCAAGGCCAACGGTGTTGGTAGTGGCAAACAACCGGAAATACTTGTTCGGGCGCATGACACGGTTCTGATCGAGCAACGTCAATTTGCCCTCGACTTCCAGTACGCGCTGGATGACAAACATCACATCGGGGCGGCCTGCATCGTATTCATCAAAAACGATCGCCGTCGGGTTTTGCAGTGCCCACGGGAGAATGCCTTCACGGAATTCGGTTACCTGCATACCGTCCTTAAGGACGATAGCGTCCTTGCCGATCAGGTCGATACGGCTGATGTGGCTATCCAAGTTGACGCGGATACACGGCCAATTGAGACGGGCGGCCACTTGCTCGATATGTGTCGATTTACCGGTGCCATGATAGCCTTGAATCATCACGCGGCGGTTGTGAGCGAAGCCAGCGAGGATTGCGAGCGTCGTGTCCGGGTCGAACTGGTAAGTGGTGTCGACATCCGGAACATGGTCATCGCGTTGGCTGAAAGCTGGGACTTCCATGTCGCTGTCGATGCCAAAGACCTCGCGGACGGATAGCGTGATGTCAGGTTCCCCAATAGGCAGGGTTTCGGTGGTGTCGACGGACGTACTCATATGGAAATTTCCCAATTTCGCTGGTTGTCTTGATAGATGAACGCTCCAGAAGGCGGCGGAACCCAAGACACCTAGGGGGTCAGGCCGCTCTCGTCAAGACCAGCGACGGTGGGTGGTGCTCGGTGCCGGGGCGGGAGGAGCCGGTATGTTGGCGGTCGTCGGGTCAGGCCATCAGAAATGAGAGAATCACTTGATAGGCCTGATTGATATCTTTGATACGGTCCTCATTGGCTTCGGCGGCGGCTGCGTCGGGATGATGGCGTTTTACCAAGGCCTTATATCGGGTCTTGACTTCATCAACGGTTACCGGCGGCTCCATCCCGAAGATACCGAGCGCACGTTTTACATCGCCGTCAATCGACACTTCGGCAGCGGTGTCTTGGTCGCTGCCATTTCCAGGTTTGTTGCCGCCCAATGCGTCGAATGGATCGGCGTAATCGCCTCGCCAGAAGGCGTGCGCTTGCTCCGGTGTTGGCGGGCCGTCACCCAAGGGCCAGGACGGGCGTCGCCACACGGTATCAGCCCGGCGGTCGGCCTCAACTTCGTCGTCCGACATGCCATCGAAATAGTTCCAACCCTTGTTGTACTCTCGTGCGTGTTCGAGACAGAACCAACGATACGAATTGATCTCGTCTCGTGACCGGGGCGCTCGATGCTCGCCTTCCGCCTTGCAGTGCGGCCATTCGCACCCCTGCACGCGTGGTTCGCCCAAGCGGTCGATAATCTCCAAAGTCGGCATTTCGATCTTTCCAGCCATGCTTCAAATATGCGACGGGTTGCGTATCCAGGCAAGCGGATGGAGCGAATAAACTGGGAAATGTGATTGTAACGGAATGATAAAACTTTTGTGACCAAAATTATAACTATCGGGATATTGTCTTTAACGGCGCAGTTGTTTCAACTTATGAAATAGTGACAAAGCGTACTATTTTTTGTAGTTTTAGCTTTGTATCCATAGGGGGGTATGCGAAGCAGGGGTTTCGCTTATCGATATTCAAGGGGGAATTCGCTAAATGAATAGTCAATTGATCAGCAGAAATATCGTCGTTGCAGGGCGTCGAACCAGCATTCGTCTGGAACGTGCCGCTTGGAATGCGCTCGACGACATCTGCGGGTTCGAGGATATCAACCTCAACCAGCTTTGTTCCATGATCGAGGCGCGGCGCACCGGCGGCAGCCGGACGTCCGCCGTTCGTGCTTACATCGTCAGCTATTATCATCAGTTGGCGCTGAATTCGCGCCAGGCGGTGCAAGGCCAAGTTACGGCGATGGCCGTGGGTGCCGACTAAGCTTTACTCTTCCACGCCCGAGTAATACTGCGGCCACATTCGTTTGACGATGTGACTGGCCGGGTCGTACGCAACGCAGGTGCCGAGAACGGCGGGTTTGTGCGTTGGTGGTTTGCCTGCGTTCTTACGGTTGCGCATGGGAATGATGGTTTGGTAGGCGGCTTGCGCCAGCGGGCCCATGATCATGTCGCGGATATGGGTGCAGCTTTTGGTGCGCCCCAGCACGCCGTGCACGGCCTTGCGCCAACCGGGGCCGATCTTCAGCCCCTTTAGGCCGGCGACGGCGGGCGCGCCTTCGACGCAAATTCCAAACGGCGACCCAACGGTTTCGGCTTCGGCAGCCATGATCACCATCGAATCGTCAATGGTAACCCGCACGACCATGTGATGGATCGGTTCTCCCGCCGCGATGCCGCCCCGGTCGATATTGTCGAACGAGTAGGTCTTGCGGTCGATGATCGTGGCTTCGATGTCCCATAGCCCATCGTCACGTTGGAACCCTTCGCACGTGATCTTGCGCGTGTGAATGTGGCGGCGTGGCGCGGGTCGTGAGAGAGCCATGGGGTGGTTTCCTGATTGTTGGGCGACGGAGTGGGCATCCATGCCAATAGACATGCCGCCTGTCAAACCGAGTCGTCAAACCTCGTCGTCAAACCCGGTCATCTTCAGGTGCCTTGGCCAGTAACAAACACTGTCTTTACATTTAACCTAACGAATGTTAGTTAGAATTCATGATGGCTATTGTATCGGATATCAAAACCGAGGCCGCGCCGCGCCGCGATAACCGCCGCCCGCAATTGCTTGATGCGGCGGCGCGCAGTTTTCGCGAGCAAGGTTATGCGGCGGCGTCCATGCGCGACATCGCGGCCGGCGCCGATATGAAGGCCGGGTCGATGTATTACTATTTCGCCTCCAAAGCTGATTTGTTGATTGCCGTCCATGAAGAGGGAATCCGCCGCATTTCGGCGGCGGTAGACGACGCCGTTGCGTTGGCTGATAACCCTTGGGCGCGCCTGCACGCCGCCATGTCGGCGCATCTCAGCGTACTGCTCGATGGTGGTGATTACGCCCAAGTGGTGATCCGCGAATTGCCGCTTGATGAGCAAGCCGTGCGTGAGCGTCTGGTGCCACTTCGCGATGAATACGAGGCACGTTTCGCGCAGCTGTTCGATGATTTGCCGCTGATTGACGGCGCATCGCGCCGGCATTTGCGATTGCTTGTTTTCGGTGCGCTGAATTGGTCCCAGACCTGGTATCGGGTAGGCGGCGACACGCCGGCCGAAATCGCCGGCGCTTTCCTCGATTTGTTAAAGCCGTTGGCTGCCAAGAGTTAAAAGGAACGACATTCATGACAACCGCCACAAACGCCGCAGAGACGCTCAAGGCCAGGCTGGGCCGCCCGCCACGCGTTCTGGTCACCAAAATCGGTCTCGATGGCCACGACCGAGGCTCGCGCCTCGTCGCAGGGTTTCTGCGTGATGCGGGCATGGAAGTTATCTATACGGCACCCTGGCAGGCGATTGAAACCGTGGTCAATCAAGCCATGGAGGAAGACGTGGACGCGATTGGCATCAGCTCGCTGGCCACCGATCATCTGTTGGTGCCGAAACTCATGGATGCCATGCGCGCTGCCGGGATGGACGATGTGAGCGTCGTTGTCGGCGGCATTGTGCCGGACAATGAAGTGCCTGCCCTGACCGACGCGGGCGTGGCGGCAGTGTTCCATCCGGGCTCGTCGCGCGATGACATTGTCGAAACCATATCGAAATTGATTGCCGAGCGGCGGGGCGACTGACGGCCTCGGCAACACCAAGGCGTTTTGTTACGGGAGATGGAAATGACCGACGATATCTTTAAGCAGGCCAAGGACAAATGGACTGCCGATTTTGATCAAACAATGCCGGCTGACGATGTACGCCACAATCGCTCGGGCATCGAAGTCAAACCCATCTACACGCCGGACGATTGGGATTCCAGCCGTTATATGGACGATCTGGGCTTTCCCGGCCAAGCGCCGTGGGGGCGCGGCATATACCCGTCCATGCACCGCGGACGCACCTGGTCGCAACGCCAGTTGATCGGCCTCGCCACGCCGGAGGAATACAACGCACGCATGCGCAAAATCGTGGATGCCGGCGCCACAGCGCTCAGCGTCATTCCTTGCAACTCGGTTTATCGCGGTTTCGATATTGATGAGGTCGACCCGGTGCTGCTGGGCACCTGCGGCACGACCATCAATACGATTCAAGACATGGACATTTGTCTCGATGGCGTGCCGATCGATAAAACCTCTATCGCGTTGAATGATCCCTCGCCGTTTACCCTGCTCGCGTTCTTGTTGGCGGTGGCAAAACGGCGAAATATCGGCTGGGATCGGGTGACCGGGACATCGAACCAGAGTGACTTTATCTCGCACTTTGTCGCCAACCATATGTTCTTTCGACTGGCATTAGGCGGAGCCCGGAGGGTGTTCGTCGATCATGTGGCGTTCGCCAACCAGCATGTGCCGAATTGGAACCCGGTTTCCGTGGTCGGCCAACACATGCAACAAGGTGGCGCGACACCGGCGGAAGCCATGGCCTTTACCCTATCGACCGCGATCCAGTTTGCCGAAGACTGCATCGCGCGCGGCATGCACCCCGATACGTTCCTGCCGCGGTTCACCTTTTTCTTCGATATTTCCATCAGTTTCTTCGAGGAAGTCGCCAAGTTCAGGGCTGGTAGACGCATTTGGGCGCGCGTGGTGAAGGAGCGCTTCGGCGCCAAGGATACGCGCTCACACCGTTTCAAATTCCACGCCCAAACATCGGGTGTCGACCTCACACGCCAACAGCCCTTGAATAACATCTCGCGGGTTACCGCGCAGGCCATCGCCGGCATCTTTGGTGGCCTGCAATCGATGCATACCGACGGATACGATGAGGTTTTGAGCACACCCACGGAAGGTGCGGCTCAAATCGCCATTGCCACTCAGAACATCTTGCGCGATGAGGCGCATTTGGTCGATGTCATCGATCCCCTGGCTGGGTCTTTCTATGTGGAGAGCCTGACCAACGATATGGAAGAGAATATTCTGAGTATCATGGCCAAGGTAGAAGATGCCGGTGGCATGTTTGAGGCAGTCCGCAAAGGGCTTGTGCAAACCATGATCGGCGAGTCGGCCATGAAGTTTCAAAACCGCATTGATAGCGGCGAGCAAACTTTGGTTGGGGTCAATAAGTACGTGGAAGAGGAAGAGGGCAGCGTCGAATCGCTGCCGCGCCCGGACATTGAGGTCATGCAGCGTCAACTCGATCGCCTGAAGACTTTCAAGGCGGATCGCTCGCAAGGCGCCGTTGACAAGGCCTTGGATGCATTGGCGCGAGCGACCGAGGACGAAACTGACAATATCTTCGGTCGTATCGTCGAAGCGGTTGAGGCCGGGGCTACCAACGGCGAAATTTGCGCGCGCCTGCGTGATGAGGTCGGCTATGGCCACCCAATGGTTGCGGCATGAGTTTCGTTCCGCACGACGTAGCAGAACTGAATGCCAAGGATTCGTTTTGCAAACTTCTGGGTATTTCTCATGTTGAATCCGGAGATGGGTATGCGGTCTTTGAGGTAACGCTCGGGCCAGAGCACATCAACTTCCTGGGCGGCTGTCATGGCGGTGTGATTTTTTCACTGGCCGATTCTGCCTTCGGGTCAGCATGCAACGCCACCGGTAACGTGTCGGTGGGGATCGATACGCACATGGCATATATCAAGGGCGCGCGCGAAGGCGATGTGCTCCGCGCAGCGGCCCGGCGGATATCGGAGTCCTCGAAAACGGCTGTGTACCGCGCAGATGTCACGCGCGGTGAAGACGTGCTCGCGACCTTTACCGGTACAGCGTTCAAGACCGGCAAAAATGTCGAAGAGTTCTTGGACTAAGCTCCGTAGCGGTCGCCGAACACGAACGCTTCCGTTTCACGGATATCTTCTTCCAGTGCTTCTTTGACGGAAGAATAGAGATCGCGGACCGATACCACGGCCAGGCATTTGCCATCCTCGACGACGGGCAGGTGGCGGTACTTTCGGGTTTGCATCAATTCAAGCGCGTCACCAGCCGAATCTCCTGGCGCCAGGGTGTCCGGATTTGCCGTCATGATCTCGCTGACAGGTGTCGCTGCAGGATCGACGCCTTTTGCCATCACCTTTTGGCAAAGGTCACGCTCCGTAACGATGCCTGTAATATTTCCGTCCCCGTCGACAATGATCATCGCGGCGATATTCTTGCCGGCCATGAGCTTGGCAGCCTGCTCAGCGCTGTCACCCGGTCCCATGGTTAGAATGTTCGTCGCTTCGACGATGTCCGGAATAATTTTCTTGTTCATTGACCCCGTCCTCCAATTCACGCGTTCCCATACACATCCAAATTGATTTTACGACCAAAATGGGGTGCGCAGGCAAGGGATATTGCATTATGGCGTGTTTTTATCGTTGTCCTCGATGACGACCAGAGGCGCCAGTTCGTCATCATCCAATGGCGGTGTAATGAGGATTTCGGTGATCTGGTGGCGCTCGCGTTGGACAATATCGAAGCGAAAACCGAAGAACATAAAACGCTGTCCAACTTCCGGAATACGGCGCGCTTCGTGCAATACAAGCCCGGCCACCGTTGCGGCTTCTTCATCGGGCAGGCCCCATTCGAACTCTCGGTTGAGGTCGCGGATGGTGACCCGGCCATCGACCAGGAAACTACCGTCGGGCTGCACGGTGACGCCCGAGACTTGGTCGTCATGTTCGTCGTCGATCTCGCCGACAATTTCTTCGAGAATATCTTCGAGCGTGACGATGCCCAAAAAGCTGCCGTATTCGTCGACCACAAGGGCGAAGTGCTCGCGCCGCGCACGGAAAGCCTCCAGTTGGTCGAGCAGTGGGGTTTGTTCGGGAATAAACCAGGGCGGGGCGGCAAGCTCGCCGATATCCAATGCGTCCAGGTCAAGCTCGTCGTCCCACACTCGGCGCAGCAATGCCTTGGCATGCAAAACACCGATGATGTTATCGGTATTGTCACGCCACAGCGGGATGCGGGTGAAGGGGCTATCCACCACTTGCTTGACCAGGTCAGCGGGTGGGTTGTCGACATCTATGGCGGTGACATCCTTGCGATGGGTCATGATTTCCGCCACTTGCACATCGTCGAGATCGAGTACGCTACGCAACATGGCACGCTCGTGGCGGATGGCTTGTTCGGTTCCATCGTGCAGGTCGATGGCGCCGCGCAATTCCGTTTCATCGGGCTCTGTATCTGTTGCGCGCGAATCGATCCCAAACATCCGCAATGTTAGACGGACGACAACATTGATGGTGCTGGTGATCGGCGAAAACACCGAGACGATCGGATTGATCAGCGGAGCGACAGCCAGCGCGGATTTATCAGCGGTGTTGATGGCGTAGGTTTTGGGCATCACTTCCGCGAATACCAAGACCAGCGCCGTCATGCCGAGTGTCGCATAGGCGATGCCGGCCTCGCCGAACAACTCAATCAGCGCACTGGTCGCCAAGGCCGAGGCCAGGATGTTGACCAGGTTGTTGCCGAGCAAGATTGCGCCGATCAAGCGTTCGTTGTTGTCACGCAATCGATTGACCAGGCTGGCGCGATGGCTGCCGTTCTGCTCCAGGTGATGCATGGCGGGTTTGGAAGCCGCGGTCAGTGCGGTCTCCGAGCCAGAGAAGAAGGCGGACAGAACCAGAAGAAAGGCAATGGCGCCCAAGGTTTCCAACATGGGAAGCCTCCAGTTATGAAGCTAAGTACTTTTCAAGATAGTCGCGTAGCACGTCTGTATCCACATCGCGTGAGATAAACGCCTCACCGATGCCACGGGCCAGGATAAATGTCAGGCGTCCGCCTTCGGTTTTTTTATCGCGCCCCATGTGGTCGATCAGGCGATCTGCGGTCCATGTTTCGTCGCTGAGCGCGTTTATGTTGGTCGGCATGCCAACGGCGTCGAAGTGCCGCCGAACGCGTTCGACATCCTGGCCTTGGCACAAGCCCAACCGGTGCGACAGTTCGAAAGCGCAGACCATACCCATGCCCACCGCTTCGCCGTGCAGAAGTTTGTCGCCGAACCCAACTTCGGCTTCAAATGCGTGCGCGAAAGTGTGGCCAAGGTTCAAAAGCGCGCGCTGGTCGGCCTCAAATTCGTCAGCGGCGACGACGCGTGCCTTGGCGCTGCACGATGTTTCCACCGCGTGGGCGCGCTCGGCGCTATCTCCCGCGGCCAGTGCTTTTCCGTGGCTCTCGCACCACTCGAAGAAATCCGGGTCGCCGAGCAATCCGTATTTCACCACTTCCGCGTAACCGGCCATGAATTCCCGGCCCGGCAGGGTGTCGAGAACGTCCATGTCGGCCAAAACCAATTGTGGCTGGTAAAATGCCCCCACCAGATTTTTGCCCTGCGGCATGTCGATGGCGGTTTTTCCGCCGACCGAACTGTCGACCTGAGACAGCAAGGTTGTCGGCACTTGAATGAACGGAATGCCGCGCAGCGTAATGGCGGCTGCGAAGCCGGCCAGATCACCGATAACGCCGCCACCCAGTGCGACCAGCGTGGTCTTGCGGTCGACGCCTGTTTCCAGCAGCCATTCCGTCACCTGCTGCAGGTATTCGAAACTTTTGGTTTGCTCGCCCGGCGGTAAGATCAGTTCGCGGTTGTCGATGCCGGCGCTTGCCAGTGATTGCCGGTAGGGCTCAAGCCAATGCCGGGCCACGTTTTCATCGGTGATGGTCAGCACACGGGGCGACGCCAGCAATGGTTTGATGTGCTCACCCGCAGAGGCCACCAAGCCGTTGCCGATGAGGATGTCGTAACTGCGTTCGGCCAGATCGACGCGCAGAACTTTAGGGGCGTGTGCGGTCATTATGCGCTCTCGCTTTTCAAGGCATCATACACCCGAGCCGCCGTAGATTCCGCACTTTCGTTTCCCGTCGCAATGGTGATGTCGGCTGTGGCGTATACGGGATAGCGTTGGTCCATCAACTCTTGGAGTTTTTGCCTCGGGTCAAGGTCTTTCAGCAACGGCCTGTCCGTTCGCCCTGACGTGCGCGCTACCAGAATGTCGAGATCGGCCTTCAGCCATACGGACGTACCGCTAGTCTCAATTGTACGACGGGTCCGCTCATTCATGAACGCACCACCACCTGTGGCGAGCACCGTTGGACCTTCTTCCATGATGCGTGAAATGACCCGCGTTTCCACATCCCGAAATGCGGTCTCTCCGTACAACTCGAAGATATCTTCAATGGAGCATCCGGCGGCTAGAACCACTTCGTCATCCGAATCGATGAACGGCATCTCCAACATTTCTGCCAATTTCCGGCCAATGGTCGTCTTGCCGGCCCCCATAAGGCCGATCAGGATGATTGATTTCTGGGCCGGATTGTCGGAGTTGGGCATGGATTGGCCGCTATTGGAAATTCACGTTGAGTGCGACCGCCCGGTGGCGTTGAATGGCAGCCGCAAAAATGACACAGTCTGTATACAATATTTGTGCATAACATACCCGTCGGGAGGCCCCGTCAAGATTGGCTTTTCCGAACGGGTGTCTGGAAAAGGTCTCTGCAAGGGGTTCTTGGGGGTGCTTGCGGGATTTGCGCAAGATGCCGGTGAAGTTGGAAGAGGTGCCGATGAAAAGCCTGTCGCGGATGATTTTGTTGCTTGTACTGCTTGTCGTGGTTGGCGGCGGCGTGTTTCTCGCAACTTGGGATATTCCCGCTCCGTCACGAGACGTCGAGAAGAGGATTCCGGATGCCCGTTTTCCCAAATAGGCGGATCGTAGCGCCATTTGCCGCGGCTCTTGTGGTGGTGATTGGGGGTGCCGCTTGGGCACAGCAAAGCCAGCCGGTGCAGCCCGTGCGCCTGGCGCCGCCGAAACGTCTGGCGCCAGTGGTAAAGCCTGAAACACCGACCCTTCCTGCCCAACCCGGCGTTCGTCAACCCGCGTACAAAACCGGACCCGGCGGCCAGTCGTTGACGACAATTCCGTCGGTCGGTGCAAAAGGCATTGAGGTCGACCGTTTGCAAGTGGTTACGCCCGATTCGGCCGGTATCTTGAGTGCCGAGAACGGCGGTTTTGGCGGTGACATGTGGCGCGGTACGCCGATGAGCCGTGCCGAGCCCATGCTTGCGGCTTTGCCGTCGCGCATCGGCTCGCGGGAGCTTTCAGGGCTGGTGCGCCGCTTGCTGTTGAGCGCCGCGAAACCGCCCCATGGCAACGCCACCGGCGATGGTTTGGCCGTCCAGCGGCTGCGGCAGCTGGCGGCCATGGGCGATTATGCAGGGGCGCTTGATTTGCTCAGCATCATGCCGCGCCAGGGCCGTGTTGCGGCCTTGGTGCAATCGGAGGCGGAACTCCGTTTCCTCAGCGGAGACCACGTTGCTGCTTGTGCGCTTGTCGGCAACGAAGTGCGGCGTAGCCAAGACGCGTTTTGGCAAAAAGCCCTGGCCTTTTGTCAGTTGTTGTCAGGTCAGCCGGAAAAGGCCGAGCTTGGGTTGACCATGCTGCGCGAAGTCGGTGAGGCGGATGAACGGTTTTTCGCGATCGCCGACGCCTTGATCTCGAGCGAAGCGATCAAGGCCGGGCCGCTTCGCCGTGCGTCGGCGTTGGAACTCGCCGCGCTGCCGCATATTCAGGCCGAGGTCGATGCCGGAGAGCTCGCCATGATGGCGCCGGGTGCGGTTCGGATGATTGCTTTGGACGAGCGCCACCCGCCTTTCCTGCGCCTGGCGGCGACGGAGCATGCGGCGAAACTGGGATTGTTTCGGGATGGCGCACTGGTCAAGGTCTACATGAAAGCCATCAAGGCCTTGCCGGCGCCGGACGAGGCGGCGGAAGCGGCGTGGAGCGAACCCGATAAGCGCTTGGCCGAACGTGCACGGCTTTTCGCGGCCGCCACGCACGCCAAGCTCGCCGTAGCCAAGGCGGAGGCGGTCTCGCAGGCGCTGCACTCGGCGGCCAATGACGGTGTATTGGCGGCGACGGCGCGTTTGCTCAAGGCGGAACTCGCGCAAATTCCGGTCAGCCTGGACTTCAAGTGGTTTGCCGCTCTGGCATTCCGTAGCGCCGCCGCAAATGGTGAGTTTGAGAATGCCAATGCCTGGCTGGCCTTGCTGCGCCGCTCGGCGGCCATGTCGGAAGAGGATGGCGTTGCGCTCAAGGACATCGAGCCGCTTGCCGTATTGGTGCAAGAAGATGGGGGCTCCCAAGGTGTGGCGGTGGCGCTTGGCGATCTGGATGCGGGGCGGCAAATATTGGTACATGCCCTGCTGACGGGGCTGGGCCATGCGGTGCCGCCCGAGCGCTGGCTGCAGTGGGCCGACGACCCAGCCGCCGCCAGCAATGCGCCAATGCCGCCGCCAGCGCTCTGGCTCGCGCTGACATCCATGAACGCGGAAAAACCGGCGGCCGCTTCCCCCGTGTCCGACAACATCGCGCTAGCGGGCGCTCAAACTGCCACGGCGGGCGCAGTCACGGTGCAACAATTGGGAGCGCCGACAACAGGGACACGAAGCGATATCGACCACAAGGCTGAACGGGTCCTGTTGATGGTGCGGGTCATGGGGGCGCAGAGCCCCGGTCAGGCCAATCCGGTGGTGCTGGGCGAAGTGGTGCGTGGTCTCTCCGTGTTGGGCTTCACATCCGAGGCGCGGGCGCTGGCCATTGAGGCGGCGCTGGAGGCCGGCCTTTGAGGGCACCCGGGAAGGCACCCGGGCCCGCCGCCGGACGCAGCGCCGCTGCGCGGACGTCACGGCACGTGGAGAACTTTCTCGATATGATGGCCGCTGAGCGCGGCGCGGCTGAAAACACGCTTGATTCGTACCGCCGCGACCTCGACGACTTCTCCAGCTTCCTGATGGGGCGCCGGCGCTCGGCTGAAGATGCGTCCGTCAATCACGTGCGCGCGTATCTAAAGGCTATGTCGGAACTGGGTTTGGCACCGTCGACGGCGGCGCGCCGGCTGACGACGCTGCGGCAGTTCTTCAAGTTTCTTTATGACGAACGCGTGCGGGCCGATGACCCGACCACCACCGTCGATAGCCCACGCCTTGTCCGCAGCTTGCCGAAATACCTGAGCGAGGATGATGTCGACCAGTTGCTGGCGGCTTCGACGCAGATTGCCGGAGCGGCTGGTATCCGCATGACGGCGTTGATGGAAATTCTTTACGCCACGGGGCTTCGGGTGAGTGAACTGGTGTCATTGCCCAAGGGTGCACTATCGAGGGACGGCAATGTCATCGTGGTGCGCGGTAAGGGCGGCAAGGAACGCATGGTGCCGTTGGGTGATCATGCGGCGTCGGCGATAGCGGACTATTTGGAAGTTCGCGAGACGTTTCCGGGTAAAAAAGGCGCCAAGGGCGATACGGCCGAAAGCCCCTTTATGTTTCCATCGCGTGGCAAGGATGGCCACCTGACCCGCGTGCGCTTCCACCAATTGCTGAAAGAACTGGCCATGAGCGCCGGGCTCGATCCGAAGCGCGTATCACCGCATGTGCTCCGGCATTCCTTCGCCAGTCATTTGCTGGCACACGGCGCCGACCTCCGGTCATTGCAGCAGCTATTGGGCCACGCCGATATCTCGACGACGCAGATTTATACGCATGTTCTCGAGGAGCGTCTGCGTGCCTTGGTCGAGACGGCGCATCCATTGGCTGATTTCGAGTAACGCGCGCCCAAAAGATCGCCCGAAACACGCTTGAATAACCGGACGTTCTCACGCATGTTCCGCTCGCCCAGCAATTCCTAGCGTCAGGAGAATTCCATGAGTTTCAAAGTCGTCGATCAGGCACCCGCTCGTCTCAACCGGTCCGAATTGGCCGTACCGGGTTCCAACCCGCGTTTCATCGAGAAAGCGGCCGTCAGCGCCGCCGACGTGATCTTCCTCGATCTGGAAGACGCCGTCGCACCCGACGACAAGGCGCAGGCGCGCAAGAACATCATCGAAGCGCTGAACGATGTCGATTGGGGTACCAAGACCGTCGCCGTGCGCATCAACGGCCTCGATACGCATTACTGCTACCGCGACGTGGTCGATGTGGTTGAGCAGGCCGGCCAGAACCTGGACCTGATCATGATCCCCAAGGTGGGCACCGCCGCCGACGTTTACGCCATCGACATGATGGTGACGCAGATTTGCGAGGCCAAGGGCATCAAAAACAAGATCGGCTTTGAGATGATCATCGAAACCGCGCTCGGCCTGCAAAACATGGCGGAGATTGCCGCCGCGTCGCCGCGCAACGAATCACTGCATTTCGGTGTTGCCGACTATGCCGCGTCGACCAAGGCGCGCACCACCGGTATCGGCGGCCCCAACCCCGATTACCATGTGCTCACCGACGCCGATGCCGACGGCAACCGCGACATTCATTGGGGAGACGTGTGGCACTATCCGATCCACAAAATGGTGGTGTGCGCACGCGCCAACGGGCTGCGCCCCATCGACGGGCCGTTCGGCGACATCCGCGACCCCGACGGTTATGCGGCGCAGGCGAAACGCGCCGCCGTATTGGGTTGTGAAGGCAAATGGGCGATCCATCCCTCGCAGATCGACATCGCCAACGAGGTCTATAGCCCGTCCAAAGAAGAAGTCGCCAAAGCGCGCGCCATCCTGAAAGCCATGAAAGAAGCGCAGAAAGAAGGCCTGGGTGCGGTCACCCTGGATGGCCGCTTGATCGATATCGCGTCGATCCGTCAGGCCGAGGTGATGGTCAAAAAGGCCCGTGAAGTGGCGCGTGCCGAGAAGGCCGCCGCCCAGCCTGCAAAAAAGCCGGTGGCCAAAAAAGCGGCGGCCAAAAAGAAGAAGTAGGGGCGTGTCGGCTTGGTCACCACGTGGTAGAAAGTAGCTATGCATAACTACTTGGATTTCGAGAAACCCATTGCCGAACTTGAAGGCAAGATCGAGGAACTGCGCCATCTCAGCAGTTCCGGCGAGGTCAATATTGCCGACGAGGTGGGCAAGCTGCAGGCCAAGGTCGATAAGCTTTTGGTGCAGACCTACGCCAAGCTGTCGCCGTGGCAGAAGACCCAAGTGGCCCGCCATCACGACCGCCCGCATGCCATCGACTATATCCAGGGTTGGATCACCGATTTCACGCCGCTGGCCGGCGACCGCGCCTTTGCCGACGACCAGGCCATTGTCGGCGGGTTAGGGCGCTTCCGGGGCCGCTCGGTTGTCGTCATCGGCACGGAAAAAGGCGCCGATACCGAAGCCCGCGTGCGCCACAATTTCGGCATGGCCCGCCCCGAAGGATACCGCAAGGCCCAGCGGTTGATGGAGATGGCCGACCAGTTCGGTTTGCCGGTCATCACGCTGGTCGATACGCCCGGCGCTTATCCAGGCATTGACGCCGAGGCACGCGGCCAGGCCGAGGCCATTGCGCGCTCCATCGAGACCTGTCTCGGCCTCAAGGTGCCGTTAATCAGCGTCATCATCGGCGAGGGCGGGTCCGGCGGCGCCATTGCGTTGGCTGTCGGCAACAGCGTGCAGATGCTGGAGCACTCGGTCTATTCCGTCATCTCGCCGGAAGGCTGCGCGTCGATCTTGTGGCGTAGCGGTGACTTGGCCAAGGAGGCCGCGGCCGCACTCCGGATGACTGCGCAAGATTTGCTACAGTTGGGCATTATCGACTCGATTATTCCCGAACCCGTCGGCGGTGCACACCGTGAACGCGAGAGCATAATCACCGAGACCGGCGATGCCGTGGCAGAGGCTCTTGAGGGCCTCGCTCAGCACGATGGCGCAATTCTCAAAACCAAACGCCGCGAAAAGTTCCTGGCCATGGGGAAGAACGGGATTAGCTGAGGCGACCATCCCGACGACGGTCCGAATTTGACCGGAAATGTCTCTTCGCATTGTTTATGTGCACGCCCATAGGCTTATCGGGTATCAATCATGGGTTCCCGGTCCGAGCTCCATCCGCCCCGGATTGACTGTCTGTTTTCGGGTTTCAAAGCGGAAGACCAGCGGTGGTTGCCGGAGTGGCTGGAACTAGCCATTAGCGGCCTAACGGTGGGTTTACGGGAAGTGCCGGATCGAGATTCGATTATAGACGCCCGGACTACGCGAGAGGAACGCCTTCGCGGAGCGCCAAGAAAGACCATATCTTTCGAATGAGTGTGTTTCGGTTGGCGTTCAGGCGATGAATCCGTATATCCACGTTGACCCTCCATTCATCCGATCCGGCTGCTATCAACAATCCCGAATCGATGTCGGGTTGAACGAGGGTCATTGGTAGCCACGAAACCCCCATTCCGTCCCGGGCGCGGATGCGAAGCGCGCCAGCCATGGAATTCTCGTAGACCGTTTTCAACCGCGATTTCAGGTGCCGCCTTTCAAGCAACGGTTCAACATGCCAACCGATGGGTGCGTCGGCACCGAACCGCAGAAACGGGATCGGCAGGATCGATTGCTCATCGATGTCGAACATTGGCCGGCCATTGGCCTGTGGTTTGCAAACCGGTATCAAGCAATCGTCTCCGATGGTCAGTGAGGTCAGGTCATGGTCAGCATCGACAGGCTTTTGCATATCGTTCTCATAGGAAATCACGAAGTCCACATCGCCCTTTTTCAAATCATCGATGCAGTTGGGCAGATTGTCCGCACGCAGCCGCGACATCACGGCACCATAGGCGCCCTCGAACGCCTGCAGCCAGTCAGGAAAAAACCGCCAGCTGATCGAATGCTGCGCGGCAAATTTAACAACATAGCGGTCGGGCTGGGACAGGGCTTCGAGCACATTCGCCCTCTCAGTTTCCAACCGATCAATGGCTTGCTGGCCGGCCTCCAAGATTTGTCCGCCGGCTTCCGTCAATTTCACCGGATGCTTGGAACGATCGACCAGCGGCGCGCCGACCCATTGTTCCAGCGCCTTAATGCGCCGGCTGAACGCCGGTTGGCTGATGTGGTTGAGCTCAGCGGCGCGCGAGAAATTGCCGGTCGACGCTAGCGCGCTCAAGTCCTTGATCCACTGGAAGTCCATATCGCCATTATTATGCAAATAATGCATCATGTTAGGCAAACATAATATTGGACCAAACCGGCAGGCTGCAGTCATCATGTTTGCCACAAAGCGACACCAAACCAAATATCAACAATCAACGCGGCGCCAAGTCGCGCGATGGGGAATACGATGATCGACCTCGCTAATTTTTCGCGTATGGCGCTTTGCCACCGCAATACGCCACTCGAAGCCATGCCGCGCTTGACCGAACACCTTGGCGGCCCGAACCTTTTCATCAAGCGCGATGACTGCACGGGCCTGGCATCCGGCGGCAACAAGACCCGCAAGCTGGAATTCCTAGTCGGAGAGGCGCTTGCCGAGAACGCCGACATGCTGGTGACCCAGGGTGCTGTTCAATCCAACCACGTACGCCAAACGGCGGCGGCGGCTTGCCGAGCCGGGCTCGACTGTCACGCACTGCTGGAGCACAGGGTCACTACTGCCGGGACCGGTTACGCCACAAGTGGCAACGTGTTCCTCGACCGGGTCTTCGGCGCCACCCTCGAATACCGGGACGGCGGCCTGGACATGAATGCCGAAGCCGAAAAGCTCTGCGAAAAGCTCCGCAGTCAGGGGCGCCGGCCCTATTTCATTCCCGGCGGCGGCTCGAACGTGACCGGTGCCTTGGGTTACGTCGATTGCGCCCGTGAAATCTGTGAGCAGGCGGACGATGCCGGCACGCAGATCGATTGGATCGTCATGGCCACCGGCAGCACGGGCACGCAGGCGGGCCTCGTCGCCGGTCTTTTCGCCCTACAGCGCGACATCCCGGTAATGGGGATCAGCGTGCGCCAGCCGAAGGACGCGCAAATCAAGGCGGTGCATAAATTGGCTCAGCCTACGGCCGAGGCCATCGGCGCCTCCGACCTGCCATCGAGCAAGATATTGGTAGACGATGGGTACGTCGGCGAAGGATACGGAATCCCGGCCCAATCGACGCTCGAAGCCATCAATCTGACTGCACGGTGCGAAGGCATTCTTTTGGATCCGGTGTACTCGGGCAAGGGAATGGCCGGAATGATCGGGCTGATCCGAAATAACTTCTTCGAAACCAGACAAAATGTCGCCTTCCTGCATACCGGCGGCTCGGTGGCTCTGTTCGGCTACGAAGACATGATCGAACCAATGCTGGGCGCGGATGAAAAGCGCCTCTCGGCATAAAGAACATTGATAAGGGCGGGCGCTAACCCGCTTTCAACTGCAAGATTCAAACACCAACAGAGGAGTAAATGATGAAGAAAACAGCAATGGCAATGGTAAGTGCAGTGGCGATTTCGTTCGCTGCCGCACCGGCACTCAGCGCCGAAAAGGTCAATATCGGTATGCCATCGTGGACCGGTGCACAGGCGATCGCGCACCTTCTGAAGGCCGTGGTCGAACAAAAGATCGGCGGTCAGGCCGATCTGGTTCCCGGCAACAACGCGACGATCTTCCAGGGCATGGACCAGGGCAAGGGCGATATCGACGTACACCCCGATGTCTGGCTTCCCAACCAGGAAAGCTTCACCAAGAAGTACGTGGACGGCAAAAAGACCGTCACGCTTTCCAAGAATCCCTATGAAGGCAACCAGGGCTTCTGCGTGTCCAAGAAATTCGGTGAAGCCAACAAAATCACCGACATTGCCGATCTTGGCCGCCCCGACGTCGCCAAGAAAATGGACAGTGACGGCAACGGCAAGGGCGAGATGTGGATCGGCGCGCCTGGTTGGGCATCGGCCAACGTCAATGAAGTCAAGGTCCGCGACTACGACCTGCTGCCGTTCATTGAGCCGATCCGCGCCGAAGAAAGCGTAAAGACCGCACGCATCAAGGACTCAATCGCCAAGAACGAAGGCTATGCTTTCTATTGCTACAAACCGCACGCAGTTTGGTACATGTTCGATGTGAAGATGTTGAGCGAGCCGAAATTCGATCCGGCCATGTACAAAATGCTGCAACCTTCGGACTCGCCCGATTGGTACAAGAAATCGAAAGTGGCGACCAAGGATGCCCTGAAAAATGTACAGATTGCCTGGTCGAATTCCTTGAAAGGCCGTTCGCCGGCAATCACCGAGTTCTTCGAGCGGTTTCAGTTGACGGCTGACGACGTCTCCAATTTCGCCTTTCAAATCTCCGGCAAAGGGCGCAATCCGGCGGAAGTCGCCAGTGAGTGGATTAAGAAAAATCCGAAGCGCGTCGACGCTTGGTTAGGGCTTTAAACGTCCCGACTCTCGTGGCCGTCGGCACCCGTTTCGGCGGGTTTCGGCGGCCACGGTCTTTTCCTATGTCCGAGCCATCGAGATTGAGGAGGATACCATGACCAGTGAAGCCGCCGCCGCGGAAGGCGATACCGTCATTAAAGTCGAGAACGTTTGGAAAATCTTCGGTGAAAATGCCGACGAAGCGATGAGCGCCATCAATTCAGAAGGGCTTTCCAAAGCGGAAGTGCTCGAACGTTATAATGCGGTCGTCGGTGTTGCCGAGGTCAGCTTTGAAGTGCAGCGCGGCGAGATTTTCTGTGTCATGGGGTTGTCCGGCAGTGGCAAATCGACGTTGGTACGCCACTTCAATCGCCTGTTGGAACCATCCTTCGGTAGTATTGAGATCGATGGTGTCGACGTGATGGGGCTTGCGCCTGATGCATTGCGCAGTTTCCGCAATCGGACTATTGGCATGGTGTTCCAGAATTTCGCGCTGATGCCGCACCGTTCGGTGTTGGACAATGTTGCGATGCCCATGGAAATCCGCAACATCAACAAGAACGAACGTCTCAGCCGCGCCGCTGAAATTCTTAAGATTGTTGAGCTCCAAGCCTGGGGGAACAAGTTCGCCCATGAGCTTTCAGGCGGCATGCAGCAACGTGTCGGCTTGGCCCGCGCCCTGGCCGCCGATCCGGATGTCTTGTTGATGGATGAGCCGTTCAGCGCGCTCGATCCATTGATCCGCCGTCAGTTGCAAGATGAGTTCATTAAGCTCTCTTCGGTGCTGGAAAAAACCACGATCTTTATCACCCATGACTTGGACGAGGCCGTTCGCGTTGGGGACCGTATCGCCATCATGCGCGATGGCCGCGTCGTCCAGATCGGCACAGCCGAAGACATCGTCATGCACCCGGCGGACGATTATGTCGCCGATTTTGTCGCAGGCATCTCGCGTCTCAAGGTTGTTCGCGCACATGCCGTCATGCGGCCCTTGGCGGAACATACAGCCGATCATGGTGAACCGGGCGCAGATGCGCCACGCGTTGAAGAGAGCGAGACGCTCAGCACCCTTATCCAGATGGCTATTGATGCCGAAGCGCCCATCGTCGTCCAAGACGGCGGGCAGGACGTCGGCGTGGTTACCCGACGCGACATTCTGCAAACCGTGATTGAAGGGACGGAAGTATCATGAGCACACCTACCGCTGATACTGCGGCTGCAGAGGCGGCAGGGCCCGCTCTGATGGCTACAGAAGAAGCCGCCGCCAACGAAACCGCCGCGCGTCTGAAACATGTCGGAGCCTTCGTCCGCACCAATCCAGAATACTATGCGCGGCAGTTTGAACGGATCGGCAGCGAGGCGAAGTTTCTTCCAACCTTCAATCTCTGGGCCGGTGTTTTCGGCCCTGTGTGGTTCGGTGCGCGTGGGTTGTGGAATTGGGGCCTGACCTTCCTGATCATCGAAACGTTCGCATTCGTTGAAATCATTCGCGGCCTATTTGGTGACCTCTCATCCAGTGCATGGGAGCGCATCGCCCAAATCGAAGGTACTTTGGCACTCCGAAAGCAGCAACTGGCTGCGGCTATCGAAAAAGGGTCGGACAAGGTCGACGTTTACAAACGCACGGTCGAGTCTCTGGAGAATGCCATCGGTGGTATCCGGTTGGAGGCCCAGCAGTTGGAAGAATCGGGCATTTCCATCGCGCTTGTCGGTTTCGTGGTTTTGATCGTCGTCAAGATCGCGCAATCGCTTTATGCCAACACTGCACTCGAACACCGGTTCTCCGAATGGCTGTCGGATTCGTCAGTGGCGTCCGGCATGCCGGCCAAACATATGGCGTTGAGCGCGGTCTTCACAGTCATCATCGTTGCGACAACGGTGGTTCACTACAGTTTCCCCGGCGCCTACCCCTTGTTGACGGCTTTTCCAACCGAGCCGGGAATTCGCCTGACGACGATTGGATGGGTCGAAGCCTTCTTTACCTTCTGCGTCACCAACGGTGACGTGTTGTTCGATTTCATCACGCTTGGTATTCGTGCGCTGCTTGATGCGCTGGAATTGATGTTCGTCCAAACACCGTGGATGGTCATCGCCAGCTTTATCGTCCTGCTGACCGGGCTTTCAGCCGGTCCCCGAATGGCAATCTATTCCGGTGCCTTCTTGTCTTATATGGGTCTGTTGGGATTTTGGGAAAAAGCCATGACAACGCTGGCGCTTTTGGGAACGGCTGCTTGCTTGTCCATTGTGATCGGTATTCCGCTCGGCATGTTCTGCGCGAGGCGGCCCAAATTCTACGCCTTCATCCAGCCGATTATGGATTTTATGCAGACCATGCCGGCGTTCGTTTTTATGATTCCCGTGATTGCCTTCTTTGGCACCGGCAAACCAGCCGCCGTGGTCACCACGATGATTTTCGGTGGAACGCCCGTCGTCAGGCTTACGGTGCTCGGTCTGCGCGGCGTACCCGAAAGTGTGCGCGAGGCTGCGGTCTCGTTTGGTGCCAGCAAGTGGTATCTGCTGACCAAGGTTGATTTGCCGCTCGCCGCCCCCTCCATCCGTGCCGGCATCAATCAAACCATCATGCTCTCATTGGCAATGGTCGTCGTTGCATCTCTGATTGGAGCCAAGGGGCTGGGAGAAGACGTGCTGGAGGCGCTGCAGTACGCCAACGTGGGGCAAGGCATTCTGGCTGGTTTCTCGATCTTGTTCTGCGCCATGATCCTCGACCGGATTGTTCAAGGTAAGAAGAGGTAAGCCAGGACAACGAATATGCTGAACTTCATGCGTCATGGCGCCGGACCGGCCTTGGTTCTTCAGCACGGTTTTTTGGGCGGTTCGGGCTATTTTACACCTCAGATGGCGGCATTCGGCCATATGTATGATGTAATCGTGCCCGATTTGCCGGGTTTCGCCGGAAGCGCCGATGAACCGGTTGCTCGAACTTTCGCCGATTTCTCCCGAGCGCAAATCGCCCTCCTAGACGAACTGGGTATTGAAACGTTTTCGCTTCTCGGCCATTCGATGGGCGGTATGATAGCGCTGCAAACCGCGCTCGATTTTCCCGAACGTGTTGATCGGCTGATTCTTTATGCGACTGCAAGCTCAGGTGATTTGCCGGAGCGGTTTGAAACGTTTGAAGAAAACTTGCAGCGTATCTTGGATCAAGGCTTGGAGAATACAGCCGCAGCTGTCACGGCATCTTGGTTCGTCGATGGCAGCGATGCGCCAATGTACGGATTTTGTGCTGATGCCGGCCGGGGGTCCTCTTTGGAAGCGGTCGAATCTTGTCTTAAGGAATTTCCTGCTTGGAGCGTTGCCGATCGGCTCGATGAACTTGAAATGCCGACATTGGTTGTCGGCGGCGATGCGGATCGGTCGTATAGCGTCGACGGGATGGTTACATTGGCAAAGAGCATTGATAACGCCTCGCTGGGCCTCATTCCCGAGTGTGCTCATTGTGCTCATCTGGAAAAGCCGGATTTGTTCAATGCGTTGATTGGAAGTTTCTTATCAAAAGCGGTGTGAAACAAAACTGAATGCAAAGCGGATATTTAACAGCCCGTATCTCAAGTCTGCTTGGGTCAAGAGCACGCAAAAGACCTAACCATGGTGTGAAGGCCGTTTTTGGCACGGATGCGGACGCATTAGCTAAAAGAGAATAAAAAACTATAAAAGGAATAAATTGACTTTTCCGATATTCTCTCTATGGTCGTTGTGCTGCGTTGGTGCCTAACGAGCTGATGGCAGAGCG
>JAERTE010000116.1 GCA_016845145.1 Rhodospirillaceae bacterium | reverse complement strand
GGATGGTCGGGCGGGATATTAAGGGCGGTGAAGTTGTGCCAGTCGTCTTCGATGTCGGGGCCTTCGGCGACGCTCAGACCCATTTCGCCCAAAATGGCGACCACTTCGTCGACGGTTTGACTGATGGGGTGGATGCGGCCTTCTGTTTCAGGGCGGCTCGACAAAGTAACGTCGATACGTTCGTCCAGAAGCCGCGCTTCGAGCTCGCTGGCCGCGAGGGCTTGCTTGCGGGCGTCGATGGCGTCGGCAACCTCGGTCTTAAGCGCATTGAGCGCTTGGCCGGCGGCCTTGCGCTCTTCGGGCTCCATGCCGCCGAGACCTTTCATCAAGGCGGTGACCCGGCCTTTTTTCCCCAACGCCTCGACGCGGAGCGTCTCCAGCGCGTCACTGCCGTTGGCGGCGCCAACGGCCTCGATCAATTCGGTTCTCAATCCATCAAGGTCTTGCATCGTCGGTCTTCCCTTAGTCGACCATCTTCCAATTACCCCCACGTTCACATCCATGCACGCAAAAGGGAGCCGCCGCACAGGCAGGCTCCCTTTAACATCGCTTATGTGAGGACGCGGGTCTGCGTCAAGCGGTCTTGGCGAGAGCGGCCTGTGCCTGATCCACCAAGCTTTTAAAAGCCTCGGGCTCGCGGACGGCAAGGTCGGCCAGAATTTTCCGATCGACTTCGACACCGGCTTGGCTGAGGCCGTTCATGAACTGCGAATAGCTCAAACCGTTGGCGCGTGCGCCGGCGTTGATGCGCTGAATCCACAGCCGCCGGAAATTGCGCTTGCGCGCACGACGGTCGCGATAGGCGTATTGCAGACCTTTCTCGACGCTTTCAAGCGCGATACGAATGTTGTTTTTAGAGCGGCCGCGGTAGCCCTTGGCCAGCTTAAGAACCTTTTTGCGCTTGGCATTACGGGCGACGGCGCGAGTGGCACGTGACATATGATCTCTCCCGTATCTTAAGCGTAAGGCATGTAGGATTTGACGATGCGCGCATCCGCGGCGCAAAGCATCACCGTACCACGGGCTTTACGTTTCATTTTCTGAGTCCGCTTACGCAGATTGTGGCGTTTGAAGGCGACGCCGGCGCGGACTTTGCCGCTCGCCGTCAGCCGGAAGCGCTTCTTGGCGCTCGACTTGGTCTTTAGCTTGGGCATTTCGGTCTCCTCTTTAAATATGCATCCGATGCATGAGGTTCACGTTCAGGCGCTGGGGCATGCCCTTTTCAGCCGCAGCCGCCCGGGAAGCGGGGTTTATAACGCCGGACGCGGGCCGTTGCAAGGCCCGCGTCCAACGTCTGCAAGAGTTGATCCTCGCAATTGTCTGTCCGGTTATCCACCCGGCACGTTGCGCATGTTCTCGGGCATGTAGGTGGCGATCTCCGGCACGAAGATCAGCACGAACACCATCAGCACCATAATCAGGAACATCGGGATGGCCGCCTTCGATATATAAGCCATGTCGTGGTTGGTCATGCCCTGCATGACAAACAGGTTGAAGCCGATGGGCGGCGTAATCTGCGCCATTTCAACCACCACGACGATGAAAATGCCGAACCAGATAACATCAATGCCGGCGGTCCGGATCATCGGCTCGACCACCGCCATGGTTAGCACCACGGACGAAATACCGTCCAGGAAACAACCGATGATGATGTAGAACACCAGCAGAACCATCAACAATTGGAACCGGCTAAGCTCGAAGGTGGCAATGCCTTCGGCCAGCGCCTTCGGCAGGCCGGTGAAGCCCATGGCCAATGACAGGAATGCCGCACCGGCCAAGATCAGGGCGATCATCGCCGACGTGCGGGTCGCGCCCATCAGGCTTTCAACGAAGGTTGACCAGTTGAGGGATCGCTGGCTCGCGGCAAGGGTCAAAGAGCCGATCACCCCGAAGGCCGCCGCTTCCGTCGCCGTGGCGACGCCCGTATACATGGAGCCGATGACCACCATGATCAGACAGATCACCGGGATCAGGAACTTCGAGTTGGCGACTTTCTCGGAGAAGGTCATCCGTGGTTCCGGCACCGGATTGAACTTGGACGACACTTTCGACATGATCGCCACGTAGCCCATGAACATGGCGGCCAGCACGATACCCGGCAAAATACCCGCCATGAACAACTTCGATATGGACTCGTTGATGGTCACGCCATAGACGATCAGCGTCAGGGACGGCGGGATCATGAGCCCCAAGGTCGCGGCGCCGGTCAGCGTGCCGATGATCATGCTCTCCGGGTACTCACGTTTGCGCAGTTCCGGGATCGACATCTTGCCCACCGTCGTCAGCGTCGCCGCTGAGGAGCCGGAAACGGCGGCGAACACGGTGCAGCCGACGATATTGGTGTGCACCAGGCCACCCGGCAGACGGGCCAGCCAAGGTGACAGGCCCTTGAACATGTCCTCCGATAGGCGCGTTCGATACAGGATTTCCCCCATCCAGATAAACAAAGGCAAGGCCGTCAGCGTCCAAGATGACGACGCACTCCAGATGGTGGTAATCATGGTGTCGCCGGCCGGCCGCGTGGTGAACATTTCCATGCCGACGAAAGCCACGCCCAGGAGCGCCAGGCCGACCCACACACCGGTGCCCAGCATCAAAAACAGGACGAAGAGGAAGATAGCGATCAGTTGAATTTCACCCATGGTTCGGACTCCCTATTCGCCGTGGCTCTGGTCGACCATATCCGCTTGGATGCGGTGGTCGCCGGAGATCAGTACGTGGATCAGATGGTCGGTCAGTGCGATGGCGAAAATGAAGCTGCCGATAACCATGGAGGTTTGCGGTATCCAGATCGGCATGGCGTCCTGGCCTTGGCTGATGTCGTTGAATTTCCACGACCAGTAGGTTGCCTTTGTGGCGTAATAAACAAAGTACCAGCCGAGCGCGGTGGCAATGGCGAAACACCATGTCTCCAGCCACCGCCGGGTGCTGCCGCCAACGGCATTCAGCAGGATACTGACACGAATATGGGCACCGTGATTGAGTGCGTAAGCGAAGGCGTAGAATGAGGCTGCTGCCATGCAATAACCGGCATAGTCTGGCGCGCCCGGGAACACTTCACCGGTCCAGCGGGCCAGCATTTGGACAACGATCAAGCCCAGAATGGCGATCAGGCACAAGGCGGCAATGATGCCGCAGGCGAAGTAAATTCGGTCCAGAATGGATCGTACGGATAAAGCGAATGTTTTCATTTCAACCCCCACCTCCTCAAGAAAAAACGGGGAGACCGCATTAGCAGCCTCCCCGTTACCAACTTACTTCATGGCTTTGTAGGCATCGACGATGGCTTTGCCATCGGCGCCGGCTTTTTTCAGCCAGTCAGCGGCCATCGTTTCACCGATTACCTTCAGTTCGCCCTTAAGCTTGTCGCCGGCCGGGCCAACTTTCATGCCGCCGGCGCGCAGGCCGTTCAGCGTGAAGCCGGTGTAGTGGATGGAACGGTATTGGCCCGTGTACTCGGCCAGTTCGGCGCAACCCTTGATGATGTTCTGGTTCGCCTTGGAGGTTTTGCCCCAGACGTCTTTGTTGATCATCATGTAGTTGCGGGGCAGCCAGGCATCCACTTCGTAGAAGTGAGTCAGGCTTTCCCAGACCTTGCGGTCGTAACCGGTGGAACCGGACGACACCATCGATTCCGCAACGCCCGTGGCGAAGGCTTGGCTGATTTCAGCCGCTTCAATCGTCACCGGCAGCATGCCCGTCAATTCGGCCAGGCGCGACGTGGTGTTGTTGTAGGAGCGGAACTTGAGCCCCTTCATGTCGGCGACGGAGTTGACCTCTTTCTTGAAGTACAAGCCCTGCGGCGGCCACGGCACGGAATACAGCAGCACGAGGTTCTGCTTGTCGAGGATCTTCGACATGATCGGCTTGGCGGCCTTCCAAAGCTTCGTCGCGTCTTCGAACGAGGTTGCCAGGAACGGCACGGAATCGACGCCGAACACGGCGTTTTCATTTTGGTGGCCGGAAAGCAGGCGTTCGCCGATCGGCGCTTGGCCGGTCTGGATGGCGCGCTTGATATCGGCACCTTTGAACAACGCGCCGGACGGATGGGTCACCACCTCAATGGCGCCGCCCGTGCCCGTCGTGATGCACTTGGCGAATTCGGCGCCGACAGCGGAGTGGAAGTTGGATGCCGAATAGGCCATGGGAAGATCCCATTTTTCCGCCTGGGCGGCTCCCGCCATCAGGCCGAGAGCGCCGGCCGCAAAAGCGACTGTTTTTGTGGTTTTCGTCAATAGAGTGGTCTTCATTACTGCCTCCTGTGGTGTGTTAGCAATTTTCGGATGGAACTCATAAAATCCGGGAGCGTTGCCGGCATTCTTGCCAAACATTTTCTTGAGCGTTCCACACTCCGCGGGGTTGCGTCAATAAGTTACACTTGGTGGTGCTTCTCTCCTCCTCGTTGTCTCCGTGCTGTTCTAGGTTTTTTGCCCGACAGTGAAGTGCCGGACCTTGTCTTCGTCCATGGCGATTCCCAGTCCGGGCGTCGTCGGGACGGTGATTTTTCCGTTGGCCACGGGAAACGGTTCCGCCAGCAAATCCGTCTCCAGATAATAAGTCGCCTGATAGAACTCGCAGCCGAGAGATATGTTCGGCGTTGATGCGCACATATGAACGCCGGCCAGATGCGCCAGCCCGGTCTCGAACATATCGCCGCCATAGCCCGGCATACCGTTTGCGGCACCAATGGAAGCGATCTCCTGGCCCTTACGCATGCCGCCGGATTTCATGATCTTGATGCTGAATGCATCGGCGATACCTTCCTTGGCGGCGCGCAACGCATCGAACGGCGTGAACACGCTTTCGTCCGCCACCAGGGGTGAGCGGATAGCCGCGCGGATGGTTTTCATGACTTCCCAGTTCGGCGCACGCACGGGCTGCTCGATGAAGCCCGGCTCGAAAGTATCAATATCGGGCACGAACTTGAGCGCTTCCAGTGGTGTCAGGCCCTGATTGTAATCAACGCGAATATCGACATCCGGGTAGAGTTTTTTCAGCTTCTCGAGCCGCATGATATCGAAATCATGGCCGGCGACGCCGGTTTTAATCTTGAACATCCTTACGCCGTCATTGGTGATGCGCTCGGCGAGTTCCAGGTCTTCATCGAAATTCGGATTGGCAATAGAGACACTTAGCGGCAACTCATCGCGGTGCCGCCCACCCAACAGATCGCTAACCGACACGCCCAGCTCAAGACCCATTAGATCATAAAGCGCCATTTCCAGGGCCGCCTTGGCTTCGGGGTGGCCAACAAGGGCAGCTTCGGCGTCAGTCATGATGCGGCTCACGTGTGATGCTGGGCGGCCGACAACGAGCGGGCTGAGGTGCACATCCAGTGCGCCGGCGGTGCCCTCGGCGGTGCCGGTAAACGCGGGCCAGGGCGATGCTTCGCCCCAACCGGCAAGGCCGTCGGCCGTTTCCAGCTTGACCAGTACGTTGAGAATTTCACCACCCACGGAACCGATGCCGTGGTTGCGTACGGTTGTTACCGGCAGCGCCACGGTGGTGACTGTCATTCGTTCGATCTTACTGGTCATTGAAAGCGCGCCACATTGTAGGAGGCCATGTCCTGGTTGAGTTGCTTGCCCATCACCATGTCGGCGATCAGGCGGCCTGTTCTGGGGCCCGACGTCAGGCCCACGTGATGATGGCCGAAGGCCAACACGAGACCCGGATGGTCGTCGACCGGGCCCATCACGGGTAGACTGTCGGAAACGGCGGGGCGATGGCCGAGCCATTCTGTGTTGCTCTCGTATTCGATGCCCGGAAAAACGATTTCGGCGCGCTTCAACAATGTGTTGATCGGCGCCTTGCTGGGGCCGGCGTCCAAACCACCGAACTCAACCAGGCCGGCGAGGCGCAGTTCGTCGCCCATGGGGGTGGCGACGAATTTCCCGTCGGCAATCATCAACGCGCCGTTGGGTTTGATCGATGGTTTGATCAGTTCAACATGATATCCGCGCTCGGTTTCCATGGGCACGTTGATGCCGAGCGATTTTAAAAGCCGTGCCGACCAAGCCCCAGCCGCCACGACGACGGTTTCAGCGCTGACGGTTCCGGTAGCGGTCGTAACCCCCGTGATCCGGCCGCCGGATCGCTCAAAACCGGTCACGTCTGCCGTTTCTATACGGCCGCCGCCGGTGGTAAATGCGCGGGCCAAGTCTTTTATATAGTCGCCGGGATGGTCGATGGTGCCGTGCTGATGGCGGAGGTTCACAAGACACTTATATTTTGACGCCAAGGTTGGTTCTTGTTCACGTACGGCGTCGCCTTCAGTGATATCCCACGGAATGCCGTGTTCCTCGCGCAGCCCCCACGCCAGCGGGTCACCCTCGAATACCGAACGATCAGAATAGACAAAGCTATAAGGCATCGTCGTGATCCGTGCCGCCGCCGACGTGCCTTGCGCCAGGCGCTGGTGTTCGTCCAGGCTGTCAGCGACCAGCGGTGCCATGTGGCGGGCAATGTGGCGGACGCTGGATTCCGTGCAGTGCCGTAAATATTTGAGCAGCCAAGGCGCCATGCGCGGAAGATACGACCAGCGCAGATACACCGCGCCCAGCGGATCGGCCAGCATCTTCGGCACTTTGAACATGAGGCCAGGGACCGTGACGGGAATAATGGAGCTGGACGCCAATACACCGGCATTCCCGAACGACGCGCCTTCGCCCGGCGCCTCGCGGTCAATCAACACGACATCGCGGCCTTCGCGCAACAAATTGAGCGCTGTCGCAATGCCGATGACGCCGGCGCCGATGACGGCGACCGTGCCGTGCGTGGTCTGATCTGCGGGCATTTTAAGCCTCATCTCCCCGGTTTGGTGCCCCGTTGGAACCCAAGAGCAACCAAGGCCGTGATCGTGAGCCTGTTCATTCATTAAGTCAAATTACTCAAACTTCTTTCTAAATAAAGTGACTTTATGGAATAATGATACAGATCGTTGATACGGAGCCCTCTATTATGAACCTGCGCCAGATTGAAGCCTTCAAGGCTGTGATGACCGAAGGGTCGGTTACCCAGGCGGCGACGGCGCTCGGCGTCACCCAGCCGGCGGTGTCGTGCCTGATCGCCAATTTGGAAGACTCGATGGGGTTTATGCTGTTCAAGCGTCACCGAGGCCGCTTTCAGCCGACCGGCGAGGCCGAAATTTTTCTGGAGGAAGCCGAGCGGTTGCTGGCCAGCCACAGCCGCGCCGTCCGCGCCGCAAACGATATCCGCGATATGAAATCCGGCTCATTGCGCATTGCGGCGCTGCCCGCCGCTTCCATCAATTTCATGCCGCGAATGATCGCCGCGTTCACCCGCGAGCGTCCGGACGTAAAAGTGTCGATCCAAACGCGCACCAGTCCACGGGTGCGGGAATGGATATCGGCGCAGCTGTTCGATATCGGTTTTGCCGAGCTGCCGGCCGACGATCCGGCGGTAGATTGTGAGCCGCTTTCGCTGCAGTGTCTCTGCGCCATACCGGCCGGCCACCCGATTGCGGCGCACGAGCGGATCACGCCGAAAGCGCTGGCTGGCGCACCGCTGATCGTACAAAATTCGGATCACTCGGCGCACTACCAATTGAAAACCGCGTTCGAGGTTGCCGGCATTGCCTGGGCGCCGCATATGGTATGCCACTTGTTTGCCCCGGCGTGCCGGTTGGCGGCGGAGGGCGCGGGCATTGCCATTGTTGACCCGTTCACAGCGCACGACTTCGCTGATCAAAATCTGGTGTTCAGACCCTTCGAGCCGGTAATTCCTTACGAAATCGGGTTGCTCTATCCGGCGTTGCGGCCGCGTTCGCGCCTCGTCAATGACTTCGCTGGGGCACTTAAATCGACGCTGAAAGAGATGCTGCGCTCGGTGGCAGCGTAATCAACAGAAAAAACCACCAGTTTTTCAGAAGAATATATTGCATGTAAGGAAACAAGTTGCGTAAAGTTTTCCCTAGTAGGGAGAAGCGTTTCAGGGTGGCGTGACGCCACATTGACTTGGGGCGCGGAAATTATGGACGAAAACGAAACACGGAAAATCTATCTCGACGAAGACGAGGATTTTTCGGAAACGCAGGCTTTCGGCCGTCGTGTGGTAACGCCGGTCCGCTATTCCACGGACCCGCGAGACGTCGGTTGGGTAGAGGAGAACATCCCCTGCCAAAAAGCCTGTCCCGCCGGCACCAACATTCCGGCTTATATCCGCATGATTTCGGAAGAGCGCTTTGGGCGGTCTTATGAAGTTAACCGCATGGCCAACGTGCTGCCCAGCGTGCTTGGGCGTATCTGTTCGCGCCCGTGCGAGGCGGTTTGCCGGCACGGCTGGCCTGGCAATGGCGAGCCCGTCGCCATCTGCCATCTGAAGCGCGTCGCCGCTGATTACAAATCCGATGGGCATCGGATATCCGAGAACCTGTTCGCACCCACCGGCAAGCGCGTCGCCGTGGTCGGCGCCGGCCCGGCAGGGATTGCCGCCGCGCACGATTTGGCGACGCTGGGTCATAGCGTCATCATCTTCGAGCGCGAACAGGTGGCTGGCGGCATGCTGTATTACGGCATTCCCGAATTCCGCCTTCCCCGTGATGTTCTGGCTGTGGAGTTGCAAAACGCCATCCGCCTGGGCGTGGAACTGAAGACCGGCGTCTCTATCGGCAATGGCCCCAGCGAAATTCCGTTGGCGCAATTGCGAGACAAGTTCGATGCGGTGCTGCTGTCGACCGGTTCCATGGAGGCAACCCGCCTGCCGCTCTGGAACGTGCAGGACAACGACACCGATCCGGCCCGAAACATGGCGGGCGTCGAGTACGGCCTGGATTTCCTGATGGAACTGCACCGCGGCCAGCAAAAAACCGTCGGCAAGCGGGTGTTCGTGGTTGGCGCGGGGTTCACGGCCCTGGATTGCGCCCGCGTCGCCAAGCGTCTGGGCGGCGAGGAAGTGACCATCCATCTGCGCACCACTGAAGAGTATATCCCGGTCGAGAAAGACGAGATTTTCGAGGCTAAACGCGAAGGCATCCAGATCAAGGGCCTGCGCACGCCGGTGGAATTGCTGACCGATGGCGACGGCAATTTCCGGGGCGTGAAGTTCGTGCAAAACCGCCTCGGCGGCTGGCGTGAAGGCGGCAGGCGTAAGGCCATCGGCATCGCCGGCTCCGAGTTCGACGAAGAGTGCGACACCTTGCTGGTGGCCATCGGCCAGAAAACCGTAAACGACTACCTCGATATCAAGGTCGACCTTGATCGCTGGGGATCCATCTCCATCGACGCGCGCGGTATGACATCCATCGACGGTATGTTCGCAGCCGGTGATTATGTTCATGGCCCCAGCACGGTGATCGAGGCTGTCGGCCACGGTCGTGAGATCGCGATCCAGATGGACGCCTGGATGATGGATCGCCTGCGCCGAAAGAAGGTGGTGAAGATCGAGCCTGTGGAAGAGCCTCTGCGCGAGCGCGCCTTCGATTTCATCGAGCGTCAGCACATGCCGACCACCGAAATGGAAAAACGCTTCAGCGGCTTGGGCGAAGAAGTCGAGAAGGGCATGGACCTCAAGACCGCCCAAGAAGAGGCCAAGCGTTGTTATCTGTGTTATCACCGCTATGAGATCGACGTCGACAACTGCATCTACTGCCGTGCGTGCATCGAAGTGGCGCCGCGCAACTGCATCAAGCTGGTGGACGGCGTCGAAATCCAGGACGACGGCACCTATGGCGACCTGCACGAAGCCAAGGAATGGAACAAGGTCGGCGCGATTTGGGTCGACAACAACGAATGCATCCGTTGCGGCGCGTGTTTCATGGTTTGCCCGACGCGCTGCATTTCCATCACCAAGAACGAAATGTTCTATCAAGATATCTGATCCGGGAACGAGCACGCCATGGCACAGCTTCCGCAGCACTACGTCATCATCGGCAACGGCGTTGCCGGCAATGAGGCGGCTTGGCATCTGCGTCAACGCGACCCCGATAGCCGCATCACCATCATGACCGCCGGCCGGTTGCTGTTCATCAACCGCTACGAGTTGCCGAGCCTGTTTAACGGCGCCGGTGCTGACGGCAACGCCGATTGGCGGCCGTTCCTGGTGCATCCGCCGGAGTATTACACCGACAACCGCATTGAAGTCCGCCGCAGTACCTGGGTCGACAAGGTTGATACGCTGAACCGCACCCTGACGCTCCGCCACAAGGAAACCGTCGCCTATGACAAGCTTTTGGTGGCCAGCGGCGGCGGCGGATATGTACCGGAAAACCTGCGCGAGTTCCGCCCGCTGATGCATCCTTTCGGCACCTTCGGCGATGCCATTCGCATGCGCGACATGTTGCCCAAGGGCGGCCACGTGATCATGATCGGCGGCGATATGATCGGCCTCGATTTAGGCCGCGCTTTGGTCAAACAAGGCTACAAGATCACCATCGTAGGGGACGAGTATCTGTTCTGGCCGCATGCGCTTGAAGGCGAGCGCCGGACAAAGGCATTGGCGGCCCTGGAAAAGATGGGGATCGAAGTGTTGGCGGGCAAGAAACCGCGTGTCGTTGAGGAAATCAAGCGCGGCAAGCAGGCGCGTCGGGTTGCGTTCGAGGGCGGCGGTTCCATCAAGGGCGACGTCGTGATGTCGTTTTGCGGGCTGATGCCGTCTCTCGACTTCATGGTCGGCGCCAGCGTCGATATTGAGCGCGGGTTGTTGGTCAACCGCGAACTGCAAAGCACCGACAAGAGCATCTGGGCGGCGGGCGATGTGTGTCAGATCTGGTCGCCGGAAGAAAATCACTACCGGTTCTATTACGGCTGGAAGAACGTCAAGGACATGGGCCGCATCGCCGCTTTCAATATGACCGGCGGCAAGGAATCGGTGGCGACGTTCCAGGATGAAAAGCTGACCATCAAACGCAAGGGCGGTATCGATTCGCCCTATTGGGAATACGAGTAGGGGATGGTGATGGCTAACAACAAGAAAATCCCCACCGATATCCAGATCGCCATCTGCGGCTCGGCCGGCGACGGCACCATCGCGGCCGGCGATATTCTCAAGCAGGCCATGGCCAATGCCGGTTACAAGGTCATCGCTTTCGATGTCTATCCGCCGGAAATTCGCGGCTTCGGCAAATGCGTGGCGCGCGCGCGGATAACCTCAGAACAGGTCTATTCCCTGAAGCCGCAATCGGATGTCTTGGTGTCGCTGAACGATACCCATGCCATCCCGCATGTGGCGGAAGTGGCCGATTTCGGCACCGTGCTGTTCGATGACATGCCGATCGCGGCGGTCGAGGAGGGCGAGCATATTTCGTCTCACCTCGCACCATCGCATCTGCCTTATGGCGCGTCGTTCCGCGAGGTCTCAGAACGCACCACCTCGAGTGCCAGGTCTCGCAACATCGTCGCACTTGGGTATCTGGCCGGCATTTACGGCATGCCGCGCGACGTGTTCCACCAAGTCATCGCGGCGAAGTTCGCCAATAAACCGAAAGAACTGACCACCATCAACATTACGGCCTTCGACGAGGGCTATGGCCAGGGCCAGCGGGTGTTCAAGCTCGACTTCAACACGTTCGGCGGCGCACCGAAGCGCAAACGCAGCCAGGACGTGGTGATGATGAACGGCAATGCCGCTTCCGTGCGCGGGTGTTTGGATGCGGGCATTGATACTTTCTTTGGCTACCCGATCACGCCGGCGACGACGATCATGGAAATACTGGCCCGCGAAATGCCGAAACACGGCGGCAAATTGTTGCAGACCGAAGATGAAATCGCCGCCATCTCGGCCACCATCGGTGCCGGTTATGCCGGCGCGCGCGCGGCGACGGCGACGTCCGGGCCCGGCTTCGCTTTGATGGCCGAGATGATGGGGCTTGGCGTGATGGCCGAAGTGCCGTCGGTGGTGTTTGTCTCTCAACGCGGCGGGCCGTCGACGGGCATGCCGACCAAGACCGAGCAATCAGACCTCAACATTGCCGTCTTCGGCGCCGCCGGCGATGGCCAGCGCATCGTGCTTGCACCCACCAATGTCGAGGGCTGTTACAAATGCGCCGGCAAGGCGTTCGAGATTGCCGAGAAGTATCAGACGCCGGTGGTGGTGTTGCTCGACCTCTATCTCTCCAACCGCTACGAGGCGGTGGAGTTCTCGGGCAAAAATCCATTCAGCCAGAAGAAATGGAAAACGCCCAACGCAAAACAGGCGGCGCCTTATAAACGCTATCAGTTGACATCCGACGGCGTCAGCCCGCGTGCCATTCCGGGCGAGAGCGGGCGCATGCACGCCATTACGGGGCTTGAACACAATGAATTGGGCCGCCCCAACGACCAACCCGACATGCATCAAGACATGAGCGACAAGCGCCATAACAAATTGCCCGCCGCCCTCAAACACCCCGGCATCACCATTGAGAAACGCTTCGGGGATATGGGTAAAGTGGATGTCGGCTTGCTCGGATGGGGATCGACCTTCGGCGAAATCCTGGAGGCCGTCTACGCCGTGCGCAAGGAAGGTATCCGCGCATCCGCCATGAAGGTCGTGATGCTGTCACCGCTACCCGAGGACGCGATCAACGCCTTCATGGATGATTGCGGTGAGGTGTTGGTGCCGGAACTCAATTATGAGGGGCAGTTCGCCAATCTGGTCACCGGCGCCACGGGCCGCGCCGTACACAAGCTCAACCGTGCGACCGGCGAGCCCATGGACGTCAACGAAATTATCGACGAAATCCGTCTGTTGGCCGGCGCCAAGGCGCTGGCTGCGGAATAGGAGTCGTTTTTTTAGGAGCATTGGCGCTATGAATAAGATTCACACACCTGTCTATCTGGAAGACAAACTGGAAGAAGTGCAGGAAAGCGGTCGACTTGAGTATCGCTCGTCGACCTTGCCGACCTGGTGCCCAGGATGCGGGTACTTCTCCATCGTCGAAGCTGTCGGCGCGGCCATGAACGCGCTGAATATCGACCAGAAGGACACGGTCGTGGTGTCGGGCATCGGTTGCGCGTCACGGTTTCCGTTTTTCATGAACACCTACGGCTTCCATACCCTGCATGGGCGTGTGTTGCCGGTGGCCACGGGCGTCAAGGTGGCCAATGATGACCTGACGGTACTTGCCGTTGGCGGTGACGGTGATGGTTTCGCCATCGGCGGGGGCCATGTTTCGCACGCCGCCCGGCGCAATTTGGACATCACGTATATTCTGTTCGACAATGGTATCTACGGTCTGACCAAGGGCCAGACCTCGCCCACCTCCGTACTCGGTTTCAAGACCGGCACGTCGCCCTATGAAAACGAAGACAAACCGCTCAATCCGCTGATGATGCTGCTCTCGTACGGCGCCAGTTGGGTCGGCCAGGCCTATGCCGGCTTGCCGCATCAATTGGCCGAGATGATTGAGCAGGCCATGGCGCACCGGGGGTTCTCGTATCTGCATGTGCTGTCGCCTTGTGTCACCTTCGACAAGACCACCAAGACCTACAAAAACCTCGACATGATGGTCCGCGATATGCCCGATGGGCATGACACATCCGACCTGATGGCGGCCATGGCGCATGCGCAAAATGTCGATACGCCGGAGCTTGGCCTCTACTACGCCGAAGACCGGGCGACCCTGGCCGACGGCCTCAACCACACCATCGAACGCGCGCAGGCGGGCGGTTGAGCCCCATTCCTTGACTTGAATCAAGGCATGGATTGCTCTCTGCCGGTTACGCTGTCTGCATCACTTTTGAGGCAGGGAGCTTCTTGTGTTTCAGACTCGCATCCACGGACGCGGTGGCCAGGGCGTGGTCACGGCGGCGGAATTGCTGTCCGTTGCGGCCTTTAAGGAAGGCAAGCACGCGCAGGCTTTTCCGAGTTTCGGTTCCGAGCGCATGGGCGCACCGGTCATTTCGTTTTGCCGCATCTCCGACACTGAAATCCGGCTCCGCGAACCGATCCAGGAACCCGACGCGCTCATCATCCAGGACCCGACGCTGCTGCATTCGGTTGATGTGTTCTCGGGCCTTAAATCCACTGGTTACATCTTGATTAATTCGCGCCGCAGTTTTCAAGAGCTTGGTATCGCCGATTTCGTTGCAGACTTTCCCGCTCATCATGTTTGCGACGTGGGTGCGACGGAACTGGCCATGAAACACGTCGGCAGGCCGCTGCCCAACGCGGCGTTACTGGGCGGTTTTGCGGCCATCACCGGCGAGATGCACATGGATAGCGTCGCCGCCGCGATCATGGACAAGTTTCCAGGCGCCGTCGGTGAAGCCAACGTTGCAGCGGCGCGCGAAGCTTTTGAGGTGGCGGCCAATGCCTAAAGGAAAACGTGGCGGAAGAGGATTCAACCCATGTTGAAACAACTTGAAGGTTCGCAGGCCATGGCCGAGGCCATCGGTTATTGCCGCCCGGAAGTGGTCTGCGCCTATCCGATTACGCCGCAGACGCATATCGTCGAGGGCGTCGGTGCGCTGGTGAAAGACGGCACGATCAAGAACTGCGAGTACATCAACGTGGAAAGCGAGTTCGCCGCGCTAAGCGTCGCCATCGGCGCGTCGGCGGCGGGTGCGCGCACCTATACGGCAACCGCCAGCCAAGGCTTGTTGTTCATGGCTGAAGCCGTCTACAACGCGGCGGGATTGGGCCTGCCCATCGTGATGACCATCGGTAACCGGGCCATCGGCGCGCCGATCAATATCTGGAACGACCACACCGATTCCATGGCCATGAAGGATGCCGGGTGGATCCAGTTGTTCGCGGAAACCAACCAGGAAGCCGTCGATCTGCACATTCAGGCGTTCCGGCTGGCCGAGGAACTGAGTTGCCCGGTGATGGTCTGTGTCGACGGATTTATTCTGACTCACGCCTATGAGCGCATCGATGTGCCGACGCAAGACGAGGTCGATGCCTTCCTGCCGCCGTTCGAACCGATCCAAGTCCTGGACCCGGCCGAGCCTTATTCCATCGGCGCCATGGTTGGGCCCGAGGCATTCACGGAAGTGCGCTATCTGGGCCATGAAAAACAATTGCAGGCGCTGCGATTGATCCCGGAAATCGCGGCGGTGTTCAAGGAGGTGTTCGGCCGCGAGAGCGGCGGATTGGTGCGTCCCTACAAGACCGAGGGTGCGGAAACCATCGTCGTCGCGCTGGGGTCGGTCAACGGCACCATCAAGGATGTCATCGACGACATGCAGGGCGACGGCGCAAAGATCGGTTCCGTCAGTATCAGCTCGTTCCGGCCGTTCCCGATAGAGGCCCTGGCTGCCGCGCTTGACGGTGCGAAGCGCGTTGTGGTGATCGAGAAAAGCCTGGCGCCGGGCTTGGGCGGTGTGGTGGCGTCGAACGTGCGCATGGCGTTGGCGCGTCAATCCATGCCGGTGCATACGGTCATCGCCGGGCTCGGCGGGCGGCCGATTACCAAGACATCGCTCAAAGAAACGTTCGAAAGTGCCGCCGAAGACCGGTTGCCGGACGTACAGTTCCTGGACCTGGACCATGCCGCCGTCGAGCATGAAATCGTCCGCGCGCGGGCGACGCGCAAATCCGGTCCCACGGCCGAAAACATCCTGCGCCAGCTCAACCCCTGCCGCCCGTCGGTGCAAAGGTGAGGATGCCGTTATGAGTGATCAATCAGCGACTCAGCGCGTAAAATTTTACCAGACCGGCACCCACACGGTCGGCAATCGCCTGATGGACGAAGCCAAACGCACCGTGCAAGCCAGCATGGAGCGCGCCAACGCCATTACGTCGGGCCACCGCGCGTGTCAGGGCTGTGGCGAGGCCTTGGGCGCGCGCTATGCGCTCGACAGCGCCATGCGCGTCACCGATGGCCAATTGGTTGCCGTCAATGCAACCGGGTGCCTGGAGGTGTTCACCACACCCTACCCCGAGACATCGTGGCAAATTCCCTGGCTGCATTCGTTGTTCGGCAATGCGCCGGCGGTGGCGACGGGCGTGGCTGCGGCACTTCGGGTCAAGGGCCGCGAAGACGTGCGTGTCGTGGCCCAGGGTGGCGACGGCGGCACCACGGATATCGGTTTCGGCTGTCTGTCGGGCATGTTCGAGCGCAACGACGACGTACTCTACATTTGCTATGACAACGAGGCTTATATGAACACCGGCGTGCAGCGATCATCCGCCACGCCGCCGACCGCGCGCACCGCGACGACGCCCGCCGTCGGTGATGCGCCCGGCAATGTGTTCGGTACCGGCAAGAACCTGCCGCTGATCGCCATGGCGCACAACATCCCCTATGTGGCGACGGCAAGCGTCGCTGACCTGCACGATCTCGAGTCCAAAGTGGTCAAGGCCATGAGTTTCCGAGGGGCACGGTATATCCATATCATGGTGCCGTGTCCGCTGGGCTGGGGTTCAGCGTCCGACGCAACCATCCACGTTGCCCGTTTGGCAATGGAATCGGGCCTGTTTCCGCTGTTCGAAGCGGAGCACGGCGAAGTGACGAAGGCCAAAAAAATCCGCCGTCAGGTGCCGGTGACCGAATACCTGAAACTGCAAAGACGCTTCGCGCATTTGTTTAAGAAAGGTGCCGAAGATACGGAACGCATAGAACGAATCCAGCGCATGGCGGACGCCAACATCAAGCGCTTTGGCCTGCTCGGCAATGAGCTGGACGTGGAGGACGGCGCATGACCGACGACCTACCCTTTGCCATCACGCTCGACCCTGGCACCAGCTTGGCCAACGAGACCGGCTCGTGGCGCACCAACCGCCCCGTTTACCTGGATCGCCTGCCGCCGTGCAACAACGCCTGCCCCGCGGGCGAAAACATTCAGCAATGGCTGTTCCATGCGGAGGAAGGCGATTACCACACGGCTTGGCAAAAGCTGATGGAAGACAACCCGTTGCCCGGCGTCATGGGACGGGTTTGTTATCACCCGTGCGAGGATGCCTGCAACCGTGCCGAACTGGACGAAGCGGTGGGCATTCACGCCGTCGAGCGTTTCTTGGGCCGGCAAGCCTGGGAGCACAAGTGGGTGCCCGAGTGCGCCTTGGAGCCAACCGGCAAGCGCGTGCTGGTGGTCGGCGCCGGGCCCAGCGGATTGAGCGCCGCTTATCATCTGACGCGGTTGGGTCATGATGTCACCATTCGCGAAGCCGGGCCCATGGCCGGCGGCATGATGCGCTTCGGCATTCCCAAATACCGCTTGCCGCGCGACGTGTTGGATTATGAAATTCGGCGTATCCTCGACATGGGCGTGACGCTGCAACTGAACACCAAGGTTGATGACATTGAGGCGGCGTTCACATCGGAGAAATTTGATGCGGTGTTTGTTGCCGTCGGTGCGCACCTGGCGAAGCGGATCGATATTCCGGCGCATGCGGCGGGGAAGATTCTCGATGCGGTGAGCGTCTTGCGCGACATGGAAACCGGCGCCGAGCCGCCGCAATTGGGCCGCCGCGTGATCGTCTACGGCGGCGGTAACACCGCCATGGATGTCGCCCGAACCGCCAAGCGGTTGGGCGTGGACGAGTCGATGATCGTCTACCGGCGCTCGCGCAACGAGATGCCGGCGCACGACTTCGAGGCCACCGAGGCCGAGGAGGAAGGCGTGATGATCCACTGGCTCAGGACCATCAAGCAGATCGACGAGACCACCTTCACCGTCGAGAAGATGGAAATCGACGACACCGGCCGTCCGCAACCCACCGGCGAGTTCGAGGAGATCGAGGCCGATACGCTGATTTTGGCCTTGGGTCAGGATGTGGACACGAGTTTCTTAGACGAGACGCCCGGCGCCGAGGTCGCCAAGGATGGCGTGGTCAGCGTCAACGAACAGATGATGACCGGGCGCGAAGGTCTGTTCGCCGGTGGCGACATGGTGCCCTCAGAACGCACCGTCACTGTGGCCGTGGGCCACGGCAAGAAGGCGGCGCGGCATATCGATGCCTGGCTCAGGAACAAAACCTACGACAAACCCGCCAAGCCCGAGATTGCCGAGTTCGACAAACTCAATACCTGGTACTACGACGACGCGCCTGGGACCGAACAACCGGCCTTGGACATCGTGCGCCGGCAAACCGATTTCGAGGAAGTGCTGCAAGGCCTGACGGAAGACAACGCGCTGTTCGAGGCGCGGCGGTGTTTGAGCTGCGGCAACTGTTTCGAGTGCGACAACTGTTATGGGATTTGTCCCGACAACGCCATCGACAAGCTGGGCCCCGGATTGCGGTTCAAGTTCAAGTACGACTACTGCAAAGGCTGCGGCATGTGCGCCACCGAATGCCCCTGCGGCGCCATCAAGATGGTGGCGGAGGAGATTTAGGAGTCGCCGATTACCGGTCTTTAATCACCGCCGCGCGCTTTTCCTGAAATGCTGCGATGCCTTCCTTGGCGTCTTCGGTGGCGAAGGACAGCGCGCCTAGGTCCGCCTCGGCGGCCAGGCCTTCGTGCAGCGGCAGGTCGCCGGCGCGCGTGACGGCGTCACGCAGCATCATCAAGATCGGCAGGCCGTAGCCGGTGAAGTTGCGGGCGAATGCTTTCGCGCCTTCGACGGCGCTGCCCTCAATAATCTGGCTGACGAGGCCGATGGCGAGCGCCTCTTCCGCGCCGACGGTGCGTCCGCTCATGATGATCTCCAGCGCGCGGGCCTCGCCGATGATGCGCGGCAGGCGCTGGGTGCCGCCGTATCCCGGCACCAGACCCAGCTTGACCTCGGGCAGGCCGACCTTTGCGTTCGACGTGGCCAGCCGGAAGGTGCACGCCAGTGCCGTCTCCAGCCCGCCGCCGAAGGCGTAGCCGTTGATGGCGGCGACGCTCGGGATCGGCAGGTCCGCCAGTTTGTTCATCAAGCGCTGGCCGCGCTGCAGCAGTTGTTTATGCTCAATCATCGAATTGTCGGAAAGCTCTGTGATATCGGCGCCGGCGCAAAACGCCTTGTCGCCCGCACCGGTGATGATCAGGCAGCGCGCACTTGAGTTTGCGGCCTCCTCAAACGCGGCATCCAACGCCGAGATCACCGATGCGTTGAGCGCGTTCAAGGCTTCGGGGCGATTGATGGTGATGACGCAAAACTCGTCTTCAAATGCTACATCCACGGACATGGATATCTCCTGTGATTGCGCTGGTGGCGGCAGGTGTTAAAGTCCTTCAAATCCCGCAAGCAGCGGGGCAATTAATTTTAGAGAATTGAGACTTCGAGGAAAGAATGAACATCGCAAAGGGTGGAAAAAACGTATACGGCGCGGCGGTCGGCATTCTGATGCTGGAATCGCGCTTTCCCCGCATTCCCGGCGACGTCGGCAATGCCGGCACCTGGCCGTTTCCGGTGATGTTCAAGGTAGTGCCCGCCGCCAGCCCGGAGCGCGTCGTGCTGCAAGGGCCCGACGGCCTTCAATCCGCCTTTATCGAGGCGGCGCAGGAATTGGTCCGCACCGGCGTTGACGGCATTACCACCAACTGTGGATTTCTGGCGCTGTTCCAAGATGATCTGGCGGCAGCCTGCGGCGTGCCGGTGGCGTCTTCAAGCCTCATGCAGGTGCCGTGGGTGCAGGCCATTTTGCCGCCCGGCAAACGCGTTGGCGTGTTGACCGTCTCTGCCGCCACCCTGACGCCGGCCCACCTGGCCGCAGCCGGTGTGCCCGCCGATACGCCCATCGGCGGCACCGATGAGGGCGGTCAGGAATTTACCCGCGCCATTATCGGCAACGAGATGGAATTGAATGTCGATCTGGCGCGCCAGGATATGATCGAGGCGGGCCGACGGCTGGTGGCGGCCAACCCCGACATCGGCGCGATTGTGCTGGAATGCACCAACATGGTGCCCTATTCGGCCGATCTCTCGGCCGAACTGGGGATGCCGGTTTTCGATTTTTACAGTTTTGTCACCTGGTTCCAGGCAGGGCTCAGCCCCCGAAGGTTCTAAGGGGCTGATCAGCGGCTGCCGCCGGAATCAATTTCGACTTATTTCGGGGCGATGATCATCACCATCAAGCGGCCCTCTGTGCGGGGCATCTGCTCAATCTTGATGTCTTCTTCCATCTCTTCGCGGACACGGGTCAAAACGCGCAAACCCAATTCCTGGTGAGCCATTTCACGGCCCCGGAAACGGATGGTCATTTTCACCTTGTCGCCGTTGTCGATGAACTTGCGGACGTTGCGCATCTTGACCTGATAGTCGTGCTCATCGATGCCGGGCCGCATCTTGATTTCCTTGACCTCGATGGTCTTCTGCTTTTTGCGCGCCTCGTTGGCTTTTTTCTGCTGTTCGTATTTGAACTTGCCGTAATCGAGCACCTTGCATACGGGAGGGCTGACTTGCGGAGATACTTCCACAAGGTCCAATCCCGCTTCATCAGCGATCTCGAGCGCATCTTCCAGGGAAATCACGCCGTGGTTTTCACCTTCGGCATCAATGACGCGCACTGTCGGCACGTCGATCTCATCATTCACCCGCGGACCTTCCTTGGTCGGCGGCTGATTAAAAGGTCGTCTGGCGATCTAACTGTCTCCTATCCAGTTGTTCTGTATAAAAAGCAACGCCAGCCCTCATTACTCGGCAGGGCTGCGTGCTTCATCCTTAAGTCTATCAATAGCCTCTTGCAGTGCAAGGATTTCCTGGTCTTTTCCGCCCAGTCTTCTCAGTGCCACAGTGCCGTTTTCGGCTTCGCGCGCACCGACCACCATGATCACCGGCACCTTGGCGTGGCTGTGTTCGCGGATCTTGTAGTTGATCTTCTCGTTGCGGAGATCACTTTCCGCATATAGGCCTGCGGCCTGCAAGGCCTCAACCACCTGCTGCGCATAGGCGTCGGACTCGTTGGTAATGGTCGTGACCACAACCTGCATGGGCGACAGCCACAACGGGAAGCGCCCGGCGAAATGTTCGATCAAGATGCCGATGAACCGCTCGAATGAGCCCAAAATGGCGCGGTGCAGCATGACAGGGCGGTGCTTGTCGCCGTCCTCGCCGATGAAGTTTGCATCCAGGCGTTCGGGTAAAACGAAATCCACCTGCAGCGTGCCGCACTGCCAATCACGCCCGATGGCGTCGCGCAGCACAAACTCCAGCTTCGGCCCATAAAACGCACCTTCGCCGGGGTTCATGATCAAATCCGCGCCGGCGGCCAGGCTGGCTTCTTTCAACGCCTTTTCCGCGCGGTCCCAGGTTTCGTCAGACCCGGCCCGCACGTCCGGGCGGTCGGAGAATTTGATGACGAATTCCTCGAAACCGAAGTCCTTGTAGATCGACGCCAAAAGATCGATGAAAATCTTGGTCTCGCTCTCGATCTGGTCTTCGCGGCAGAAGATATGCGCGTCGTCCTGCACGAAGGCCCGCACCCGCATCAGGCCGTGCAAGGCGCCCGAGGGCTCATTCCTGTGGCACGAGCCGAATTCCGCCATGCGCAGCGGCAGGTCGCGGTAACTCGTTATACCTTGCTTGAAAATCTGCACGTGGCAGGGGCAGTTCATGGGCTTGATGGCCAGCACTTTGTCTTCGGATTCAGACACGAACATGTCGTCGCGGAACTTCTCCCAATGGCCGGAATCCTCCCACAGCGAGCGGTCCACCAATTGCGGCGTGTTGACCTCCACGTAGCCGGCGCCGTCCAGGCGTTTGCGCATGTAGTCCTGGATGGCGCGATAAAACCGCCAGCCCTTGGGATGCCAGAACACCATGCCGGCAGCCTGCTCTTGCTGATGGAACAGCGCCATTTCGCGGCCCAGCTTGCGGTGGTCGCGTTTCTCGGCCTCCTCCAGCATGTGCAGGTGTTGGCGCAATTCCTTGGGGTTGCGCCATGCAGTGCCGTAGATACGTTGCAGCATTTCGTTGCGCGCATCGCCGCGCCAGTATGCGCCGGCAACCTTCATCAGCTTGAACGCCTTGCCGACACGGCCCACGCTTGGCAGGTGCGGCCCACGGCAAAGATCCGTCCAAACACCCTGCGTGTAGATGGAGACGTCTTCGTCGGCAGGCAGGTCGCGGATGATTTCCGCCTTGTAGGCTTCACCCTTGTCTTCAAAGTATTTCACCGCTTCGTCGCGATCCCAGACCTGGCGCTCAAACGCTGCGTCGCGCTCGATAATTTCCGTCATCTTTTTCTCGATGGTTTCCAGGTCGTCCGTGGAGAACGGTTCTTCGCGGGCAAAATCGTAATAAAAGCCGTTTTCGATATTCGGGCCGATGGTCACTTGCGTACCGGGGAACAACTCCTGCACGGCTTCCGCCAACACGTGCGCGGTGTCGTGGCGGATCAGATCGAGGGCGTCTTCCTCGTCGCGCTCGGTGATGATGGCCACATCCGCATCCGCCTCAATGGCGCGCGAAAGATCCCACAAATCGCCGTTCACACGAACGGCCATCGCCGCCTTGGCCAAGCCGGGGCCGATGTCGGCGGCCAGTTCGGCGCCGGAAACGGGGTTATCAAATTCCCGGACGGAACCATCCGGCAACGTTATGCGTGGCATGTCACGCTTCCTTCCAAAAAAAAATCGATGTGACCCTAGGCGGATCGCCGTTTCTGTCAAGCGCCGAGAGGGGTTAAACACCCGCGCGGCGCGGAAAATCCAGTGGTGTGGGGGTGTCTCGGGGAAATCGGACGAGATGCGCGCGGCGGTCGGTCCGCCTGAAGGTCAGGCAGCCGCGGTCCCGTCCGTGCCGGTAGTTCGACTGGGGACGGAGAACATGAAGGATATTTGCGTACTCATCATCATGGCCATCTCATACCACGGGTGGCTTGTGAATGTCGAGAAATCTACATGATGAAGCGGCTGCATCTCGCTGTTGAGTGGACGTTATTTATTGTCCACAGGCAGGGCTGTTTTTGACCCATAGCTGTCATGGGTCTCTTTTTATCCTAAGGTTTCTGGCAAGTACTCCACGAAGATCGATGCCTACGAACGGTTTAGCCAAGTAATCATCAAATCCCTCGGATTTCAATTTTTCTTCGTCACCCTCCATGACGTTGGCTGTCATGGATACGATCGGGGTGTCTTCAGCCAAATCTCTATGGCGGATAATCTTCGTGGCTTCGATACCATCCATCTCCGGCATATTCACATCCATTAGAATGATGCTATATGACCGTCGCTCCACAGCCGCTATCGCTTCTATCCCGTTCGCGACAATGTCCGATGTCACGCCCAGTTTTTCTAGCATAGCACTGGCTACAAGCTGGTTCGCTGAGTTGTCTTCGGCGATCAGAACATGAGCTGTAAATTTCTCGGCCAACTCGACTGTATCTAGATTGCGTGTTTCTAGTTTATTACTCTGATCTACATTGCCAACAGAAAGCTCAACCCAGAACGTCGCGCCCTCGCCATAGCGGCTCGAGACGCCAATTGATCCACCAAGGCTGTCTGCCAAGCGTTTAGATATGGCCAATCCAAGGCCCGTTCCCGGTGCCGTGTTGTTAGCACTTAGGTTCTTGGTCCAAAATTCGTCGAAGATCTGCGGCAGGTCTTTCTCGTTTATCCCTACCCCAGTATCTATGACTTCAAACCGAATACCTACTGGTTCAATGTTAATACTGGGACCTGCCGTAATTTTTACGCAACCGGCATCGGTAAACTTGATCGCATTTGAGACAAAGTTGATCAGAATTTGTCGCAAACGGGCAACATCTGTGTTTATGAGAGCGGGCATGTTTTCAGAATGAGACCATTCTAGGTTAATACCTTTCTCCTGAGCGCGAGGCTCCATCACCGAGATAACGTCATTAATAGTATCAACTGGGTTTGAGATCGTTGGTTCAAAGTCGAGACCTTCTGCCTCAAGCTTAGATATATCGAGGATGTCGTTGATGATGCTTTGAAGGTTCTCGGCCGCTTTTCTTGCAGTGGAAAGGAATTGGCCACGCTTCTTCTCGTCGCTCTCTTCATTCAAGAGTGAAACGGTACCAATGATAGCGTTCAGGGGCGTTCGTATTTCATGGCTCATCATTGCCAAGAAACGTGATTTCGATGTGTTGCTCGCTTCGGCGGCCTCACGAGCGTGAATAAGCTCTTCTTCCGCCCTCTTTCTTTCTGAGACATCTCTGAGGATGCCTGTGAAGAAGGTACCATCCTCATGATGAATGTGTCCGATCGAAAGTTCGACTGGGAAAAATTCACCGTTCTTACGTTTTGCTTCAACCTCGCGCCCAACACCAATTATCTTGCCTTTTCCTGTGTTTAGGAAATTAGCGATATAAGTGTCGTGGCCCTGAGCATGCTCTTTGCCCATAAGGATTTTGATATTCTCTCCGATCAATTCGGATTGCTTATAGCCAAATATCTCCTCGCAAGCCTTGTTCGCCGAAATGATATGACCGTGATCATTGATAGTTACGATACCGTCAGCAGCATTCTCCAAGATCGCATTGAGTTCACTCAGGCTTTTCTCAAGTCGAGTGTTTGTTGCGGATAATTCGATACTCTTTTGGGCTTCGGATTCTGCATATTCTTCTACGCGGACGAAAGCTGCTTTGTTTTTTCTGACAAGGTAAAGAATTACGAAAAACGCCGAACCAAAAGCACCAACGAAAAATAATATAACTTGGTTGAAAGAGTCGACACCACCGCCATGAGAATGAGCGCCGAAGTTGGGCGGGAGAGAAACAGCTTGATAACCCCTGATATCGCCCACTTCCCAATCTGTTTTAGGGCTTTCAGGGTGGCTGTTGTGGCAAGCCACACATGTTTCACCCATTACTACGGGTGAGAAATGACGAACGGATCCATTGCTAGTCTCAAAAGCCAATTCCTCACTGGGACGGTCCTTTAAGACGTCTAGTTCATCCACATCCAAGCTACGATCGGTCCGCCAAGGGAAAGGATAATCACTAAAAATCTTGTACTCGATTTTGGCCGCTTGCTCCCTCATGTAGTCCCTTAGTTCAATCGACAAGGTTGCAGGTAACGGGATTGCGGATGGGTTTCCGTGGTATTGGTGTGTCACATCGATATTGCTGTCCAAGACATTTTGGACAACTCGGGTGGAGTAAAATGAGCGGAAATAATCGATGTTCTGGGCCGTTGTCTTTGCTGTACGGACTGCCGTTCTATACTCCATGTCGGCGTTATGCGAGTTAATCAAAAAAACGAGAGTGGCGCCGGTTGTTAATGCGAATATGAAGAACAATCCAACGAAGTAATTCGATAATTGACCGAGTGATCTATCACCATGAGACATTCTGTTTTTCTCCTCGAACATCGAACATTTCTCAAATTGCGTCGCGTTACGCCAAACCCGACCTAAAGAACAATACATTTTAAGCACAAACCAAGGGCTAAACGCCACGGTTATCCTATTGGTTGTCAGAAGAGCAATTCATGGGCCAAATTTGACGTTGAAGAGGGCAGAGAATGGCTAATAGCCGTCACATCCAATTTCGCGAATACACTTCCGCACAAGAAGTCGAAGCTGTCATCATGGCCGAGGCAATTCCAAGCCGGTCGGGTGGTGGCGAAGTAGAACTAGCTTCCCAACGCGTCGAGAACCTCTTCCACGTCGAGCGCCGTCAGAGACGCTTGCCTGAGGATGGTTACGTCGCGGCCGCGCTGGGCGCACAGCGCGGGGTCAGATTCATGTGAATAGAGCACCACCGATTTGCATCCGACGGCCGATATCAAATGCATGGGGCCGGTGTCGTTGCCGACGGCGGTTTCTGCGCGGCGGGCCAGTTCGGCCAATTGCAACAGGTCGGTCTTGCCGGCGAGGTTGAGGGCGGTGGGCACGGCGGCGGCGATCTCGGCAGTGGCGGCGTGTTCGTCCGCGCCGCCGATCAACACGGGCGTGACATCTTGATCGGCTAACTGCGCCGCGAGCGTCTTATAGTTCTCCAACGGCCAGCGTTTACCCGGGCGATGTTGGGCGCCGCCGGGCACCAGCAGCGCGAAACGCTCGGGCAGATCGAATTGGCTGACGTCAGCCGTGGCCCAACTTAAATCGAGCTTGGCGGGGTCATCGAACCCGGCCATCTTGACCCCGGCCTTGGTCAGCTGTTCGCGCTGGCGCTCAATGGTGTGCATGGTATCGCGGGCCGGGTTGTCGTGCGGGTGCGAACAACCGCGTGCGATGCCCGACCATGGGGGTGGTTTGTCGGGGTAAAACAGGCGGAAATAAAACGAGCTGCGGTCAGAGGTTTGGAGATCGTATATCCGATTGAATTTGCCGCGCCTGAGCCAGCGCCTAAGCGAGCGCCATTTGTTGAACTCGAAGAACTTGGGCCGCGAATCCAGCCACACTGTATTCACGTAGCCCGATGCTTCGGCGAAATCCACGTAAGGGCGCGTGGTCAGCAGAATGATGTTCTCGCGCGGATGCTGGGCACGGATCGCCGCCATGGGCCCCAACGCCTGGACGAAATCTCCAAGTGCGCCGAGTTTGATAATCAGCACCGACCCGGTGCTCAAGCGCGGCCCCGTTCGTGCAGGACCTCGTTATAGACCTCGAGGGTCTTTTCGCACATGGACTGTTTGGAGAAATGCTCGCGCACGTTGGCAATGGCCGCCTCCGACAACGCCGTGCGCCCGGCTTCATCCATTGCCAGCACGTGGGCCAAGGCTTTGCTCAGCGGTTCGGCTTCGCCGGGCGGCACCAGCCAGCCGGTTTTGTCTTCGATCACGGTTTCCGTGGCGCCACCGTGATCGGTGGCGATGACCGGTCGACCCAAGGCTTGCGCCTCGACAATGACGCGGCCGAAGGCTTCCGGATCGGTCGAAGCCGAGATCACGACGTCGGACAGCATGTAGGCGGCGGGCATGTCGTCGCAGTGATCGACGATGCGTACCACTTCGCCCAGGTCGTGCTGTTCCACCAAAGCCTCGAGTTCGGCCCGGTACTCGCTGCGGCCTTGGTCGCCGCCGACGATCAGGCAGCGCAGGTCGCGGCGTTGCAACTGGGCCACGGCCTCGATGAACACAGATTGGCCTTTCCAACGTGTCAGGCGGCCCGGCAGCATGATCACCGGCATACCGTCCGCGAGGCGCCAATCGTTGGCCAATTGGATGACGCGTTCGGCGCTGACCTGGGCCGGGTCAAAGCGGTAGAGATCGACGCCGCGCGGAATGATCTTGATGCGGTTTGCCGGCACGCCGTAAATGCGTCGCATATGGCCGGCGATGAAGGCGGAAATGGCGATGACTTTGTCACCGCGTGTCATGATCGAGTTGTAGCGCCGTTTCAAAAAGTTACCGACGTTGTAGGTGCCGTGAAAAGTGGTGACAAAGGCGCGTTCCGTCCGTTTTGCCGCAAGCCAGGCACTCCAGGCCGGCGCGCGCGAGCGGGCATGGATCAAATCGATATTCTCGCGTGTGACCAGTTCGGCCAGGCGCTGGATGTTGTTGTACATGACCAGCGGATTCTTGGAGTCCATGGGCAAGGTCACGTGCTCTGCATTGACCCGCGCCAGTTCGTGCACGCGCCCACCGCCTGCGGATGCGACAATGGCGCGCCCGCCGGCCTCGACGATGGCCTCGGCGATTTCAACCGTGCCGCGCTCGACGCCGCCGCTTGAGCCCAGTGCCGGCAGTACCTGCAGCACCGTTGCGGCTCTCGGAGCAGCATCCGAGGATGTATCGGGCTTTGAATCCAAGGTCTGGTCCGGTTGTTCGTTCATGGTCTATAAGTTCCGGGTTGCCCAGGTTTGTCTTTGATAAGGATCATGCCAGTCATGAATGAGCCAGCTCCCTCACCCGACATCTTAGCACGAGATGACGGCGCGACTATCGCTTACCACTACACCCCTGGCAAGGCACCGGGCGTGGTATTTCTGACCGGATTTAAATCGGACATGACCGGTGGCAAGGCGTTGGCGGTGGAAGCGCTGTGCAAGCGTTTGGGCCATGCCTGTCTGCGGTTTGATTATTTCGGCCATGGCCAATCATCCGGCGCGTTCGAGGACGGCACCATTGGGCGTTGGGCCGACGACGCCATATATGCCATCGATTCGCTGACCGAAGGGCCACAGGTGCTGGTGGGCTCTTCCATGGGCGGCTGGGTCATGCTGTTGGCGGCGCGTGCACGGCCTGAGCGCATGGCCGGACTGCTCGGGATCGCGGCCGCGCCGGATTTCACCGAGGACCTGATGGTCGAGGCGTTCACCGACGAGCAACGCGCCGCCATGGCCCGAGATGGGTTCATCGATATCCCTAATTGTTACGACGATCAGGAGCCCTACCGCATTCGCCAGGCGCTGTTGGATGACGGCCGTGAGAATTTGTTGCTGCGCGCACCGATCGAAATCGGCGTGCCCGTGCGCCTGATCCAGGGCATGCGCGACGAAGATGTGCCGTGGGAGACCAGCCTGAAGATCACAGACAAGCTGGTTTCAGAAAATGTGGAAATTACCTATGTGAAAGCCGGTGACCACCGGCTCTCGGAAGAGCACGATCTGAAACGCCTGGAGCGCACGTTGACGAACCTATTGGAGGACCTATGAACGAACAAGATGACGAGGTGATGCAACCTCGCCGCAGCTTTATTTTCTCACCCGGCCTGAAGCCCGATATGTTCCCCAAGGCGCTCGCGTCCGGCGCCGATATCGTTTGCGTGGAGTTGGAAGACGGCATTGCGCCGAAGGACAAGGACGTGGCGCGCGCCAACGCCATGGCGCTGTTCACCGAACCGCAGGCCGATGATGGGGTGGAGCGCATCGTGCGGATCAATTGCCTGCGGGAACACTTCGGGCTCAAGGACGTACAGGCGGTGCTGGCATCGGACACGCCGCCGCCGGCGCTGATGCTGCCGAAGGTCAAGACGCCCGATGAGGTCAAGTGGCTCGACGACCTGCTCTCCGAACGCGGTCACGCGACGAGGCTGCATATTATCATTGAGACAAATGCGGGCCTCGAGGCCGTCTACGACATCGCGCGCGCCAGTAATCGCATCGATGCGCTGTTTTTCGGCGGTGTCGACATGGCGGCTGAACTGCGCTGCCAGAACGCGTGGGAGCCGCTGCTGTACGCGCGTTCGCGCGTCGTACACGCGGCGGCCAGCATCGGCGTCGATGCCATCGACGTGCCGTATCTGGACCTGGAAGATCCCGACGGCATGGTCGAGGCGGCGAAATTGGCGCGCGATCTGGGCTTCAGCGGCAAGGGCTCAATCCATCCCAAGCAAATTCCGCTGCTGAACGATGTGTTCACGCCCGATGCGGCGCAAGTCGCGCATGCAAACAAGATCGTGCAAGCCTTCGCCGAAGCCGATACCGGGCTCGTCGTGGTCGATGGCAAGCTAATCGAAAAGCCCGTGCTGCGCGAGATGCACCGCATTCTGGCAGTCGCGGCGCGCGTGGCGGAAGGCTGAGCCGACTTCAGGTGCCGAGAAACAGAGCGCGAATGAATTCGCGGTACATCATGACCTGACGCGCCAGCACGGTCTTGTCGCCGGTGGCTTTTGAAACAACGATGCCGCCATCGGCGATGGCCGACAGCATATCGGCGACATCGTCGAGATCGACAGCCAAACGCGGCGGATAGCGCTCGGCGATGATATCGAGCCGGTTGCGGAACCGCTTGCGCCAACTGAGCATGGCGGCGGCGCTGATGTCGCGCACCTCGCGGTCGAACAGGCGGTCCTGATAACAGACCGCGGCGACCATGCAGCCGGGGTGGCCGCTCGGCAGATCGGCCAGCAGCTCCGACAGCATTTTCAAACCGACAAGAAAGCCGTGCAGCGGGTCTTCGTTAAGTTCGTCGGCGCGGGCGAACAGTTCGTCGAATAAGGTATCCTCGCGTTCCACGTAACGCGTCAGCAGCGCCTTGGCCAACGCGCCCTTATCCTTGAAGTGATAAAAAAAGCCGCTCTTGGTGATGCCGACGGCGGCAATCAGCTCGTCGATAGATGTTGCGGCGAAGCCCTTGTCGAGGACCGCGCTTTCGGCGACGTCGAGAATTTGCTCGCGGGTATTGCTCATTGGCCCACTGTACCACGGGTACAGTTGACAGTCATTTCTATGAGGCGGATCGGGCAACAATTCGACAAGCCATTGATATAAAACAATTATATTAAATACTGCGACCGAACCATGAGTGGGCTAGTTGGAAAGTCCCCGTGCCGTCATTGTGCTGCCCATACATTTTCAACCGGAGACCAATCATGAGCAAATACCGCAACCAATTGCCGCAGTTGAACGGCAAGCTGTTTCTGACCGATAGCGGTCTGGAAACCATTCTATACTTCCTGGACGGCTTTGAGATGCCGGAGTTCGCGGCTTTTCCGCTTCTCGAAACAAAGAACAGCCGGGCCCGCATCAAGGACTATTATGAAAGCCACATCGCAATCGCCAAAGCCAAGAACGTCGGGTTCATCCTGGAAACCCCGACCTGGCGCGCCAGCGCCGATTGGGGTGTGAAGCTGGGTTACAATGCGCCGGCTCTTGACCGGGCCAATCGTGAAGCCGTTCGTTTCATGCTTGAGCTTCGCGATGAGCACGAGACACCCGCCAATCCCATGGTGGTGAGTGGTCAACTGGGGCCGCGCGGTGACGGCTACAACCCGACGGAGCTTTTGCATCCGGATGCGGCGCAACGTTATCACGCCGATCAGGTTGCTTCGTTCGCCGCTGCCGGGGCCGATATGGTGACGGCGCTGACCATCACCCATGTGGGCGAGGCCGTGGGCATCATCCGCGCAGCACAGGAAGACTGCATGCCCGTGGCGATGTCGTTCACCACCGAAACCGACGGCCGCCTGCCCACTGGCCAGACGCTGGGCGAGGCGATCGAGGAAACGGATGTGCTAACGGATCACGGCCCCGTCTACTACATGGTCAACTGCGCCCATCCGACGCATTTCCACGATGCGCTCGACACCGGAGAGGCCTGGGTCAAGCGCATCAGTGGCATGCGCGCCAATGCGTCTTCCAAAAGCCATGCGGAGCTTGATAATTCAAGCGAGCTGGATTCAGGCGACCCGGTCGAGTTCGCTCAACAATACAGGGCACTCCGTGACCGCATGGATCACATCAGCGTATTGGGCGGTTGCTGCGGCACCGACCATCGCCATATCGAAGAGGTCGGCCGCGCGTGTGCGTAAAACCCATATGTGGCGGCGGGGGCGATCAGGCCTCCGCCGCCAGCGCGCGCAATCCCTCGCGGTAGGTCGGGTAGGCCAGTTCAACGCCCAATTCGTCCTTGATGCGGTCGTTGCGGACCCGGCGGTTGTCTTCCCAGAAGCTCAGGCCCATGGGGGTCATGTTTTTGGCGGCTTCGGCGAACGGTGTCATGGGCGGCGGCTCGACGCCCAACAGTTCGCAAGCAAATGTCGTGACGATGGCGGGCTCCATGGGCTCGTCATCACACACGTTGTAGACGGCACCCGGATTGGGACGCGCCATCGACGCCATCAACACCGTCGCGATGTCCTCGACATGGATGCGGCTGAACTGGTGGCCCGGCTTGTCGATGCGCCTGGCCTTGCCGGCTCGCACATTGTCGAGCGGACTGCGGCCCGGCCCGTAGATGCCGGCCAGCCGGAACAGATGCACAGGCAATCCGCTCTGTTCATGCAGCGCCAACCAGCCGCGCTCCGCCTCGGCTCGGTGTTGGCTGCGCGGCACATTGGCATTCACGCTGGCGGTTTCATCGATCCAAGCTCCGTCGGTATTGCCATAGACGCCTGTCGTTGAGAGATAACCAACCCACGTCACATCGTTTCGCGCTGCCAGAATATCGCCAAAACCGGCAAGTATCGGATCACCCGCCGCACTGGGTGGCACCGACGAGAGAATATGCGTCGCGCCTTCGAGCCAAGCGCTTTCACCAGGTGTTTCGCCATCGAACCGGTGAGCTTCGATGCCTTGCGTACGGAGCGCCGCCGCCTGTTCGGCGTCGCGGCAGGTGCCCGACACCCGCCATCCATCGGCGAGCAAGCGGTTCGCCAGCCGCATGGCGCTATAGCCGAGACCGAAACAAAATAGTGATCGTGGTTCCATGGTTTGCTCCTTCGTTTCGATAAGGTAGTGTCCGGGTTTGAAATGTCCATGGCCCGACTGATTCTAATTTTCGTTTTTGCGCTTTTCGCACCCCCATTGGCGGCGGAACAGCCGCCTTCTGCACGCTACAACGCCTGCATGGAAAAAGCGGCGCGCTATCCGAAAGACGCCTTCGAAGATGCCATCCAGTGGCGCGATATGGGCGGTGGAGGTGCGGCGGAGCATTGCGCCGCCTCGGCGTTAATCGCGCTGGGTCTGCATAAGGATGCCGCAGCCCGGCTGGAAAGCCTGGCACAGCGGATCATGGAAGAACCGGCCTTCAAGGCGGAATTGCTTGGCCAGGCGGCGCAGGCCTGGTTGCTGGCCGAGATGCCGGCCCGTGCCGAAGGCGTAGCGACGGCGGCATTGAAGCTACGTCCCGGCGACGCCGAGCTATTGCTCGACCGCGCCCAGGCCCGCGCCGCGCTGGATGACTATGCAAAGGCCAAGGACGATCTTGATGCCGTCATCACCCTGGATCCGGGCCACGCCGACGCTTTTGCCTTCCGCGCTGCGGCCAGACGTTACTTGGACGACCTTCCGGGCGCCTTGGAGGATGTGGAGCGCGCGCTGGCGCTCGATCTCAATCACGCGCCGGCGCTGCTTGAGCGCGGCAACCTCAGGCGGATGACCGGTGACAATGACGGCGCGCGCACCGATTGGTTGATGGTGCTTTCCTTGTCACCCGCCGGTGCCGCCGCCGATGCGGCGCGGGCAAACCTGGAAAAGATGGACGTCAAACAGCGTTAGAAATCGAGGTCGGCGTAGCTCTTCGCCGGCGCGGCGCCGGGAATGTGATCCTCCAGCAACGGCCGGAAACCTGGCCGCGACTTGATCCGCGCATACCAGTCCTTGGCGCCGGGGTGTTCGTTCCACGGCACATCGCCCAGATAGTCGATGGTCGAAATATGAGCGGCGGCGGCAATGTCGGCCAGCGACATCTCATCGCCACCCAACCAGCGCCGCCGGTCCGTCAGATAGGTAATGTAATCCAGGTGATGGTGAATATTGGCGTGTCCGGCGCGGACTTTCTTGGAGTCGGGCTCGCCCATGCCTAAAAACCGTTTCATGATTTTTTCGCCCACCAAATGGCTGGTGACTTCTTCGTTGAATTTGTGGTCAAACCAATAGACCAGGCGCCTGACCTCGGCGCGCGCCAGCGCGCCGCGTCCGAGCAGGCTGGGCTCGGCATGCATTTCGTCCAGAAACTCGCATATGGCATCACTGCCCGATACGGCAGAGCCATCGGCTTCCACCAAAACCGGCACCTCGCCCGTAGGGTTGAGGTGCAGGAACTCCGGCCTGCGGTCCCAGACGCTTTCGGCCTGCATGCGGTATTCAAGGCGTTTTTCGTTCAGGGCCAGCCGCACCTTGCGGCAAAACGGCGACAGCCAGAGATGGTAAAGAGTGCGCATACGACCTTATAGCGCCCGTTTTCCTGGACGACAATCAACCGCTCACGCCCGCGCACGCGGACACGGACACTTCTCGCAAACTTGTGAGATGCAGGTTGTCGGCTGGCTCTCTATGTTAACGTACGTATTTGTACATCATCTCATGCCGTGAGGATCATCCATGCTGATTCGCAACCGTAAAGCTTACGACGTCGCGTCTTCCGAGATCACCCCCAAGAGCCTGTATATGGCGCGGCGCCAGTTTTTGAAGACGGCGGCTTTCGGCGGCACGGGCATTGCCGCGGCATCAATGGTATCGCCGGCGCTGGCGCTGGCATCACGAGAAGAAGTCCCGGTCCATGGCGCCAAACTCGAGGGTGTTGTCCAAAGCGCGTGGACGCAGGCGAGCGTCGGCCTTGAGCCGACGCCATTCGATCTGGTTGCGTCTTACAATAATTTCTACGAATTCGGTACCGGCAAGGGCCGCCCGTTGACGGAGGCCAAGAATTTCAAACCCATGCCGTGGACGGTGAAAATCGACGGCGACGTTGAGAAACCCGGCACCTATGATTTCGAAGACCTGATCAAGCCGCATCAATTGGAGGAACGGGTCTATCGGCTGCGCTGCGTCGAGGCATGGTCGATGGTGGTGCCGTGGGTCGGCATTCCGCTGGCCGACGTGATCAAGCGCATGGGACCCGGCGGCAACGCCAAATACGTGGCTTTCGAGACGTTGCACGATTCGAAACGCATGCCCGGCCAGAAACGCCCGACCATTGAGTGGCCCTATGTGGAGGGGCTTCGCATGGATGAGGCCATGAACCCGCTGACGCTGCTGGCTGTCGGCCTTTATGGCGAGGTTTTGCCCAATCAGAACGGCGCGCCGATCCGTCTCGTGGTGCCGTGGAAATACGGGTTCAAAAGCATCAAGAGCATCGTGCGTATAAGCTTTGTCGAGAAGGAACCGCCGACCAGCTGGAACAAAAGCCAGCCCAAAGAATATGGCTTTTACGCCAACGTTAACCCCGAGGTCGATCATCCGCGCTGGAGCCAGGGCAAGGAGCGCCGCATCGGCGGCGCGGAGAACGTGTTCGGTTTTACCGCCAAACACCCGACGCTTAAGTTCAACGGCTACGAAGAAGAAGTGGCCGCCATGTACCAAGGCATGGACTTGGCGCGCTACTATTGAGGATCGCCGCTGAAGAGATACCCCCCACCCTGACCCTCCCCCACAAGGGGGGAGGGAACTCGGTTGCACGCTTCCTTTCTCCTCCCCCCTTGATGGGGGGAGGTCGGGAGGGGGGTGATGGCCGAACAAGGGATCACACATGACCCCCGATCAACGCATCCGCTGGATTGCCAAACCAGCCGTCTGGCTGTTGGCGCTCATGCCGTTGGCATGGCTGGCGATGCGCGTCGTCAACCAAGACCTGGGCGCCAACCCGGCTGAGTTCATGAACCGCTATCTGGGCGAATGGGCGCTTCGCATGCTGTTTATCGCCTTGGCGGTGACGCCGGTCCGGCGCTTGACGGGATCGATCGAGATCATGCGGTTCCGGCGTTTGCTCGGATTGTTCGCGTTTTTTTACGTGGCGTTGCATCTGTCGAGTTACATCGTTCTCGATCAGTTTTTCGATTGGGCGGAGATCTGGAGCGATATCGTCAAGCGCACCTATATCACGCTCGGCATGATTGCCTTTGTTATCCTGGCGGCCATGGCCGCGACGTCGACGGCGGGCATGATCAAACACCTGGGCCGGCGCAATTGGTCGCGGTTGCACAAGGGTGTGTATGTTGCGGGTGTATTGGCGGTCATTCATTTCTTCATGATGCGCAAGGGCTTCCAGATCGAGCCTCTGGTTTACGGTGGGATTTTGGCCATGCTTTTGGGTGCCCGGCTGCTGCCGAACCGTCGGCCCAAAAAGCGTACAGGCATTCAGGCTTCCAGCACGTAGCTGCCCGGTGCGTCCATGATGGGGCCGTTGCCCCGTCCTGGCAGCCCCATGCGCGGCGGTTTGACCCGCGACGTCGAGCGACCCGCCAGCCATTTCGACCAGGCCGGCCACCACGACCCTTCGTTGTGCGGTGCCTGGCGGCGCCACGATTCGGGGTCGGTGTAACGCTCGCTCTCCAGCACCCGCAAAATCTGATAGCTGCGGTGCGCATGGCCGGGCTCCGAGACGATGCCGGCATTGTGGCCGCCGGCGGCCAGCACGAAGGTCACGTCGGTGTCCGACAGAATCTTGATCTTGTAGACCGATTCCCAAGGTGCGATATGGTCGCGCGTGGTGCCGACGGCGAAAATCTCGGCGCGGATGTCGGTCAACGATATCGGCCGGCCATCGACCTCATAGCGGCCCGTGGCCAATTGGTTTTCCAGGAACAACTGGCGCAGGTACTCGGCATGCATGCGGTATGGCATGCGGGTCAAATCGGCGTTCCAGGCCATCAGGTCGTTGAGGGTGTCTTCCTCGCCCAGCAGGTAATGGCGGATCATCCTCGACCAGATCAAATCCGGCGCGCGCAGCAATTGAAACGCACCCGACATCTGTTTCGTGTCGAGGTAACCCTGCGCCCACATCATGTCTTCCAGGTAGGCCAATTCGCTCTCGTCGACGAACAGCATCAATTCGCCGGCCTCGGTGAAGTCGGTTTGTGCCGCCAACAGCGACACGGAGGCGAGACGGTCGTCGCCGTCGCGCGCCATGGCGGCGGCGGTGATCGACAGCAGCGTGCCGCCCAGGCAGTAGCCGCAGGCATGGATCTTCTTTTGCGGCCTGATTCTCCCAATGGCATCCAGCGCCGCCATGATTCCGAGACGCGCGTAGTCATCCATGCCGAGATCGCGGTCGTCGGCGGCGGGGTTTTTCCACGATACCATGAACACCGTGTGGCCGCGCTCGACCAGATAACGCACCAGGGAATCATGCGGTGACAGATCGAGAATGTAGTATTTCATGATCCACGCCGGCACGATCAGCACCGGCTCCGCCCACACGGTTTTGGTTTGCGGTTCGTACTGGATCAGCTCGATCAGCCGGTTGCGGTAGATGACCTTGCCGGGCGTGATCGCCACGTCCTTGCCGACGGTGAATTTTTCCGCGCCCTTGGGTTTCTCGCCGGTCACTTGGCGTCGCCACTGGTCCATCAGGTTTTCCATGCCGCGCGCCAGGTTGGCGCCGCCTTCCTCGGCGGTGCGGCGGATGACTTCCGGGTTCAGCCACGGAAAATTGGCCGGTGCCAGCAGGTCCAGGTTCTGGCGCGCCAGAAATTCCATCTCGCGTTCGTGCTGCTTTTCCAGGCCGCGCAGATGCGTCGTCGCCTCATCCCACCATGTTTGCGACAGCAGAAAGGCCTGCGCCATGACGTTATAGGGCCAGGTGGTCCAGGCGTCGTCACGGAAACGCGGATCGCGCCGGTCGGCGGGAGCGGGCGGTGTGGCGTCGGGGTCTGCAAGTGACGCCGCCGCATAGGCCACCAGTTTCGCCCAGTCACCCAAGGCCAAATGCGTCAGCCGCGACACCTTGGTCGGCGAGTTGGCCAGATGCACCAGCCAATCGGTGTAGGCATTGGCAATGGCGGCGGGCGAAATGCCGCCGGTCAGCGGCGCCTGCGAGGCGTGCAGCAGATGGTCGAAAGCGCGGCTGGCTGGGAATTCGGGTGCGGGCATCGGTGCCGATGAGGGCGGGGTGTTTCTTGATGTGGTTGCCATCGTCATCTCCCATTCGCCAGGGATGCGTGATGATCAATGGTGAGGATACAGCGGACGGGCGGCTTTTGCCTTGATGGAGATCAGGTTTGGGGGGTGGAGGTCGAGACCGGAGGATTAGTTAGAAAGAGCCCCGAATTTCCGTTTAGTGCGCTGTTGCCGAAATTCGCCGTAATCCCAGAATTCCTTTTGATCGCGCGCCAACCTAATCATTTCGCCAAGTGTATATGTTCTATCGTTCAATTATACCTCCGTCTAAAAGGTACAAACGCACACCCCATTTTGACGAATTGATCAACAGTGAAATAAAAGTGGTGTGCGCCGGCTAAACGGCACCCAACATTTTGTGGGGAGGTTAACTCTTGAAGTTCGACTTTTCGGCGGCTTGTCGAATTTGTCTACTCAGTTTAAATACGGTTGTCGAAGGTCGCCCAAGCTCATCGCCCTCTTCTATTCGACGCTGGCACTGCCTTTCTGCGAGAATTTCCGCAGCCTCAATCTCTGGAATTAGCTCGTGGCAATTTGGCGTCTTACCTTTGTTCGGGTCATATTCAGCACATAGTGTCGATAGATGTTTTTGCACCGCATGCTGGTCGTCGGGTCTCTGAAAATCCTCATAGTGTAGGATAAGCCACACTTCGAAACATGGGTTCGAAAAGGCGATTCCGACTTGATTTGCTCGGCACACATCGAAGGCCCGTTCTACCTCGTGATCATCCTTGTCGAAAACAGCCCATGCCTGATCGCTCTCTTCAAAAGATTCGAGTTTCTTTCTGCTGCCTTTGACTAAACCCAATTCCTTTGCCTTCTCCGCAGCGCGATCCGCAATGGTGTTTGGTACACCAACACCGGGAATTGGTTCGATCTCGATAAGTGCGTTGGATAGTGAGGCCCGTAAGGCATCAAAGTAGCTTGGTTCTGTATTTCGACCCTCACAGAATAAAACAAACTTTCGTTTCGGTTGTTTCTTGAAATGCCCCCGCTTAATCGGCCTTATCTTTCTCTTGGATTTGCCCATCAAGATTTCTACCTGAGAATAGCTTTTCTACCGGTCCGCCGAACGGTATCGCTCCGTATCGACCCTGCAAATATCCTTTCTCGAAATTGTCAGTCTGGCGAGTGCGGATATCAGAAAGAGGATAGAGGTTTGTCGAGCCGTAACCGTCTTTTTCAGTAAACCACACTTGATCCCTTCGCAAAAGTGGAGATGAGAGCAAGTTAGTATCATGTGTGGTTGCAATAAGTTGAGCTCCGTTTTTGTTTATATTAGGGCCGGCAAAAAGAGCAACAAACGCTTCGCAGGCCTGAGTATGAAGGCTCGCATCCAGTTCATCGATTATGAAAACGGAACCGCGATCTAACGCGCGAAACGCCGTCGTGAGCATCATTAGGAGGCGCCGAGTGCCGGCGCTTTCCCGTTCCAGCTCGAAATATACCGTTTGATCATTTTCTCCCTTGTGACCAAGTTCAATAAAAATATCCTTTTCGGTAAAGAGCTTCTCAGCTCCACCGAAGCTGCCATCACCGAATTGTTCTTTGAAGAGAGCGACGAGCCCTTCTTCGAAAGACTTCATATTCTCCGATTTTTCTCGTTCTTTCTTCCGATAGCCAATGACACCTGTGCCAATTCTTTGAAGGAAATCAATTGTTCGATCATCGAAATCGTCTTCAGAAAAACGTGATGCGACTGCTTGCCCGGCCACTGAGATTGCTTTGTTCACTCTCATGTTGTTGAAATACGCGCTGATTAGCGAAAGCTGCTCATGATCATTCTGTGTTGCTGCTGACAAAAACAGACTATTATTTCTCATCAGACGTTCTATGGTTTTCTTGGGACCAGCAAACGACGGTCCAAAATGGATTTTTTGAGCCCCCTCTCGTTCGAACAGCAATCTCCTGGTTTGGTGCGGGAATGAATAAAGCCATTCCCCAGTGAATTCGTCGTCAGTTGCTTCAAAACCGTAGTGATATCTTATTCCGTCGACGATAAAATCGGCATCGTATACTGTGGGGAGCTTCTTATTCTCGTCATTCAAGGCAAATGGTTGCCGCGGCACCCCGCCTTCTGGATCACCGTGGCGATGAGACTTTACTATCGCTTCCCGCATTGACCAAAGAGCATTGATCAAATTGCTCTTTCCTGATGCGTTCGCACCGTAAACGACCGCAGCAGGCAATATGTGGTCATTTTTTCCAGCAGTTGTTTCAATAAATACGTCCTCTCGATCTTTCAAAGACGTTGGGACCAATGATAACTCTTGGCGGCAAGAAAAAGAGAGGTCATTATGAACACCAAATCGAAGTAACAACGCTTCCTCCTTGCATTCAGAAATTTCTGACCCGATATGTAACTTAGGATGGAAATTTGCAATATTACAGCAAAAATGTCGTCGAAATGGGTTGCCTTGTCAGAAATATAAACGAAGCAGCCCGATTTCGATAGGTAGATCAGTTATTTCGGAGCGATTGGTTGTTTTTTGCGGGTTTCCCGAAACGGGAACTCTAGGAGCTGATGTGCGACGGATTGCGGCTCAGAGAGCGTTTTCTTGGGATTCTGGTGACAGTGCATTTAATTCCTTGCCTCCTTTCGACTGCACGCTCCGCCCGACAGAGGTATTCAATCTTTATATAGGAAATTATTGACTTTTGATCAAATCACTGTACCCTCATGTCTCTTTGCAGCGCCGCTCCAGCGGCGCAGGCACGCTATTGGACATCGTGAATAGGGATTGAATCGGCGCTGATCGGGATCGGTTGGGGTCGATT
>JAERTE010000115.1 GCA_016845145.1 Rhodospirillaceae bacterium | reverse complement strand
CACGTTTGCCGACCGGATTAACCGTAGCCACGACAGCCGTTCAGAATCGCTCAATGGTTTTAAGAGGTGCTCTCGCATGACGCGAGAGAGTGGTGTAAGGCTCGCCTAAGGTCAAGTGGCGAACGGTTAGACGCACTAAATCACTGTTTAATTGCCTACGGTTTTATGTTTAATTCCGGTGCGCGAGTGATAGGGTCTCGCCGCTTGAGGAATGGGAAGCTTCGGAAAACACTTCAATGCTTGATAGTGCGAACCATGGAGTCGACAGCGCGATAACGTTTGCCGCCCTCGAAGGGCTGCCCGAACTCGTGTGTGTCTGCGAAGAGGATTTGATCCAGTGGATCAATGCCGCCGGACTAGATCTTCTTGGTGCCGATCAACTCGGCGATCTCGTGGGGCAGCCGTTCAACCGGTTTCTCGGTGATGACTACGCCGCTCTCGGACTTGACATTTATCCCTTGTTGGCCGACGAAGATGCGCCGGTTCAAACCAAGATGAAAGGTCTGGACGGAGGCACTCATGACTGTGAACTGAGCGTCCTGACCCATACATCCGGTCAGTCAAAAGATGGCCCGGACCAGTACGTGGTTTGTGCGCGTGATATTTCAGAATTCACGCGGATCGCGGAAAACCTGCACCTGCGGGAAAACTACCTTCGCGATCTGATTAACAATTCGCTGAACCTGATATGCGAGTGCCGTAACGGCAATATCCGATTTATCAACCAGTCAGGAATCAGTCTGCTGGGCGTCGACTCGGAACAGGATGTGATTGGCAAGCATATCCGGGACCTGTTTCACAGCGATTATGCAGAAGTATTTGCGGCGGAATTTCAGGAAATTCTCGATGAAGACACCTTTATTCCGCTGCGACTGAAACGGATGGATGGCTCCTATGTTGATGTGGAAGTGGCGTTTACGCCCATGGGTGGCAATAATCCGTCCGGCAGTTTCCTGGTAGAAGCGCATGATATAACGGAACACAACCGGGCTGTTACCGAGTTACGGAGCTCCATCGAAAACCTGGAAACCAGGGTTGAGGAACGTACTGCCTCCCTGCAAAAGGAAATTTCCACCAGGCGCGAAGCCGAGAAACAGCTTTTGTATCATGCGACCCATGACGCGCTGACCGGCTTGCCCAACCGCAGTCTGCTGCGCGACCGTATTGATGCCGCCGTCGCCGGGGCTGGGCGCCACAACAATATGACGGCTATCATGTTTATTGATCTGGACGGCTTCAAGGCGGTGAACGATACCCTGGGACATGATGCGGGGGACGAGTTGCTTATCTGGATCGCGGGTCTGTTGAATGAAAGCATTCGTGCCACCGATACGGCAGCCCGAAACGGTGGGGATGAATTCGTTGTCGTGAGTACCGACCTTGCCGGCAGGGAGGATGCGGAAACCATCGCCGCAAAAATTATCGAGCGGCTGACCGAACCCATGATGATTGCGGGGGCCCCGGTTACCGTTGGCGCAAGCATCGGGATTTCCCTGTGTCCCGATGATTCACTGGACGCGGAAGAATTGATGCGCGGGGCGGATGTCGCGATGTATCACGTCAAAACCACAGGCAAGAACAACTACTGCTTCGCTGGTGATCTGGATGTGACAGGCGGGCCTGCCTAGATCAGGCAGACGTATCTTTCTTTTTGCCGATTTTCGGTTCTTCGCCCCGCAGGATGCGGCCAATATTCGCATGGTGGCGGACGATGGCCAGCGCTCCCAGAAATCCCGCCATGATCGTCAGTGGCTGGTTCCACGGTGCTTCGATCAGATACCACGCATAAACTGGCGACAGGCCCAGCGATAAAATCCCGGCCAACGACGAGATGCGCATGATGGCGGCGATGGCCAGCCATGTGGCGCAGATCGCCAGACCCACAGGCCAGGCGGCGACAAGCAAGGTGCCGATCGTGGTGGCGACGCCTTTGCCACCCTTGAACTTCAGCCAGATCGGGAAGTTGTGGCCGACAACCGCACAAGCCCCCGCAATTAGCGAAAACACCGGATCGAGACCGAACAGGGGAATTAGCAAGACGGCGGCGCCGCCCTTGCCGGTATCAAGAATGAGTGTGAGAAGTGCCAACGGCTTGTTGCCCGTGCGCAATACGTTGGTTGCGCCAATATTGCCCGATCCGATCTGACGGATGTCGCCAAGCCCGGCAAGCCGGGTAAGCACAAGGCCGAAAGGAATCGAGCCGAGAATGTAGCCACCGATAATAGAGGCGAGCAGGGCTTCCGGTTGATCCATGATGTTCATTTACGCGTTATCCGCGGTTTCATGGACAATCCGCCCGTCCACAACTGTCCGGACGACCCTGCCTTGTACAGGGCGGCCATCGAACGGCGTGTTCTTGGATTTGGTCATCAGGCTGGCCTCATCCACTTTCCAGCCCTGGTCCGGGTTGAAAACCGTGAGATCGGCAGCGGCCCCGACGCTCAGGCTGCCCGCAGGCAGGTCGAGCAGGTCAGCGGGTTTGTTGGTGACCAGTGCGATTGCTTCCAGCAAGTTCAGGTGCCCGTTCTGGTACAATTCCAGCGTGATGGGCAGCAGGGTATCAAGGCCCACACCGCCGAAGGCTGCCTGGGCAAAGGGCAGGCGTTTTGATTCTTCGTCCTGCGGCGAGTGATCAGACGCAATCGCGTCAATGGTGCCGTCCTTTAGGCCCTCAACGATGGCTTGCCGGTCCGCCTCACTGCGCAGCGGCGGCGATAGCTTGGAGAATGTCCGGTAGTCACCCACGGCACCCTCATTGAGGGCGAAATAGGGTGGTGCCGTATCAC
>JAERTE010000114.1 GCA_016845145.1 Rhodospirillaceae bacterium | reverse complement strand
ATCTCGTACCTTGATCACACCGCTGGAAGTTTCAAATACCCTTGAAGGCATAACCCTAAAGGGACGTGACAGTACTTTCCGCCTGATCATCGATGGTGAAGCCTCAATTGAAAAAGTTATACGGTGGACGGCTTACGGATGTGGCGTTCCCGCAAGCGCCATACGCATTTCATCAAGGGTCTCCTTGCCCTGGAATGGCGCCATTAAAGTAGGGGTTCTCTAGAATGTGCGGTATCGCCGGACTTTTCCGTCCACCGGATGCGGCCGACAAATCGGCCAATATTCAGGCCATGCTTGATGTCATGTCCCATCGAGGCCCGAACGGAGAAAAAACGTACCAAAGCGAAGACAGGCGTTTTCAGGCTGGCTTTAAACGCCTCGCCATTATCGACCTTGAAACCGGTGACCAACCCATTATCGAAAATGGGGGAGATCGAGTGCTTTTGGGTAACGGGGAAATTTACAACTACCTTGAACTGCGCGAAACGCCTGAAGGCAAAGGCTATAATTACCAGACCCACGGCGACATGGAATCCGTGCTGCCTCTGCATTCGGCGTTCGGTAAGAATTTTGTCGATCACCTGAATGGTATGTTCGCATTGGCGTTGTATGAACGGAGTGCTCATCGCTTGACCCTTGTGCGTGATCGCTTGGGGATCAAGCCGCTTTATTGGGCCAATGTAAGTGGCGGCGGTATTATATTCGCATCCGAGATAAAGTCGTTATTGGCTTCCGGTCTAGTGAATGCAGCAATCGATGAGGGCGCGGTCAGCTCTTATTTGACGCATGGCTACGTGCCTGCCCCCCAGACTTTGTTCAAAGGCATAAATAAACTGCCCCCGGCCCATCGACTGACGGTCGACACCGATGGCTCTGTCAAGATCGAACGCTATTGGCGCGCCCGACCGGTTGCCCAATTGCCGACCCGAAGCCCGGAAATTGAAGAGCATCTGATGGGCTTGTTGACGGATAGCCTTAGATTGCAACTGCGCAGTGATGTTCCATTGGGCGCCTTGCTTTCCGGCGGAATCGATTCGGGCATTATGGTCGCTATTGCCGCAGGCTTGATCGACAAACCCCTGGAAACTTTCACGGTAAGATTCGAAGGATCGGCCATGGATGAAACGCCGCTAGCGGCAATGGTGTCCGAACGATATGGAACCGACCACCATGAGATCGATCTTCCTGCTCAAGGCGCAGGAGACCAATTGTTGCGGCTCGCTTGGTTCACCGAAGAACCCTTAAACGACGCTGCCCTGCTCCCCAATTTCATGATTGAACAGGCCTTGGGACAAAACGTTAGAGTAGCCTTGAATGGTACCGGGGGGGATGAACTATTCGCAGGTTACGGGCGCTACTTCCAGATGCCGGTAGAGCGCCGCTTCATGGCATTGCCGAGCCCGCTTCGTTCGTTGGCAAAGGCTATAACCCCCGCGATGCGTTCCTGGCAATTGGGTCGTGCCGAACATTTTGGTGCAAACCGCGGTCAATATGTGCACGATCATTCGACTTATTTCCCGCCGCCCGTGCGAAAACTTATCGGGAATTGCCAGGGTATTGCAGAGGCTATTCAGGCTCGCTCTTTCGAAGATTTTTCGGGTGATCCACAAACCGGTGCTTTGATTGCCGATATTGAATCTTACCTGCCGGAAGATTTATTGCTGCTGCTTGACCGCTCGTCGATGGCAGCCAGCGTTGAAGGCAGGGTGCCGTTTCTGGATCACCGCTTCGTCGAGGCGGCCCTGGCCGTTCCCCCTGAACTGCGCACACCGGGCGGCGAACAAAAATCCCTGGAACGCAAAATGGCCGCACGGTTTTTGCCGCGCCCTCTACTCGATGCCCCAAAACGTGGATTTGCTTCGCCGGTTCCTGCGTGGATGCGAGCCGGGCTTGGTGAACAGGCGAAGCGTCTGCTTACCCGTCCACAAAGCCTTGAGCGGGGTTGGTGGTCAGCGCAAGGCATCGACAGGTTGATGGCCGATCCCGACCGTCACGCTTTTCGCCTTTATTCCCTTGTCATGTTGGAGCTCGCCGTGCGCTTGTTTGTTGAGCGACCCCTGAACTCATCTCCTCCTTCAGAGACTTTGGGAGACCTGATTTAGAATGTCTATCAGCGTTATCATTCCGGCTTATAAGGCCGCCCAAACCATCGAGCGGGCGTTAGCCTCAGTGGCGGCGCAGACCCTAAAACCCATCGAAGTGATCGTCGTCGATGACGGATCCCAAGATGGCACCTATGAAGCGGCCCAAGCCTTTAAGGAAAATTTACAAGGAGTACATTTAAGAGTTTTCAGCCAGGAAAATCTTGGTGCGGGTGCTGCACGCAATCGTGCCATTAAAGAGTCGGCGGGTGATTGGTTGGCGTTTCTGGACGCCGATGACGAGTGGCTTCCTGATAAATTGGCTATCAGTATGAAAGCGATAGAAGGGCGTAATCTGACTCTTCACGCGCATAACTACATATCTATCAAGGATGCAGAGGAAGAGCCGGTCGACTGCGCCGCCCGCTACCGCGCAGTTCCCAATCCCTATGTCGGGCTTTACCGAAAAGGATTTCTCGCCACATCTACAATTGTCGCAAAGCGCGATGCAATCATTTCAGCCGGCGGATTCGATGAAACCTTGGCGACGGCACAGGACTTTGATTTATGGCTCAAGGTTCTGAAAGAAAAAGACGTGACTTTTTGTGTCGATCCGGATTTTTTGACCCGCTATCACGTCACCTCAGGCTCGATAACAAGTCATACGAGAAGAAGACTTGATTGCAGCCTGCGTATCGCAAAACGCCATGCGCCAGGCAGATCCGACCTCCGCTATCGAATTTTGGCAGTGCATTACGAAGCCATAAACGCCTCGTTGGCGTTGGGGCAGCCATTCAAGGCATTGGGGTATCTGTTGGTATTGCCGGGCCGGTGGCTGGCGGCTTAATCCAGCTCAAAGG
>JAERTE010000113.1 GCA_016845145.1 Rhodospirillaceae bacterium | reverse complement strand
GTTTGGTTTCGCCCTTGCGGTAGTCCTGGATGCGTTTGCTCAGCAGTTCCGCATCGGCGGCGCCGGGCTGGCGGCCGTTCGCCAGATCAGCAGGGTTGGCAACCATCCGGCCCAGGTTGGTGGCGTTGGCGCAGCCCCAGTTGGAGTGCACGACGTTGTCGTGGGACTTACCGGGCTCGGTGGTCCAATCGGGACAGCCGGGCAACGTCACGGTGTAGCTGCGCACGACCACCCGGACTTGCCCGGTGCGGTCCGGCAGCGGGGCCAGAACGCGGGTGTGAAAACCGTGCCCTTCCAGATATCCCGCCACCGTCTCGGCGCGGGCCTCGGACAACTCGGGCGTCGGCGCGCTATCGGGTACCACATAAATGGTATAGCGCGCGGCGCGTGCCCGCAGGCGCAGGAACCGCACCAGGCTCTCGGCCTCGCTGGCCAGCAGGTCGGCACGGTGCCTCCGGAACTTCACGGCATGCGCGTGGTCAATGGCTTGCAACTGGAGCCGTTTGGGTGCGGGTGATTTCGGGCCGTCCAGGTCGGGCATCAACTGACCCAGGCTTTGGCAGCCGCTGACGGCAATCAGCACGGTGACGGCGAAAACGGTTTTCAAGGTACGAAACGGATTTTTGGGGTCGGTCATGGGATATCTCCGTTCAGCTTGCGTCGTTAATTGTGTCGTTCTCCGCGCGCGGCATGTTTTCGTGCTCCGCACGCGGTATGCTTTCGTGCTCCGCACGCGGGCCGATCACGGTCTTGCCCTCGCCGTCAATGGTCCTCGGCAAGGGGGCTGGCTTTTGCTGGCGGTTGGTGCCGCCTTTCAGTATGCGTTCCATATCGGTCGGCGCTTGCAGGCCGTCGGTGGGCGCCATCAGCCCCGCCGCCGACACCGGTCTGACGATGTAAGGCGTGACGATGATCACCAGCTCGCTTTCGTCGCGCTGGAAGCGGTCGGATTTGAACAGGCTGCCCAGTACCGGCACATCGCCGAGCCCCGGGAACTTGGAGACGGAGTGTGTGACGTTGTTCTGGATCAGGCCGGCGATAGCGAAACTCTGGCCCGAGCCCAACTCCACCACCGTCTCGGCGCGGCGCGTGGTCAACGACGGCACTTCGAAATTGTTGAGCGTGACCGCGTTGGTGCTGGAAAGCTGACTGACCTCGGGGCGCACGTGCAGATTGACCCGCGCTTCGCCCAGGATGGTCGGCGTGAACGCCAGCGATACGCCGAATTTCTTGAACTCGATGGTCACGCGACCGTCGGAGTCCGGCACCAGGATCGGGAACTCGCCACCGGCCAGGAAACTCGCGGTCTCGCCGGTCATGGCGGTGAGATTGGGTTCCGCCAACACCGAAACCATGCCTTCTTCCTCCAAGGCATCAATGACGGCGTTGAGGTCCCAGTTGCCGATGCCACCCCCGGTGCTGAGCGTATGCTGCGTCACGCTGGCGGCAAACGGGTTGGTGGTCGCCAAACCCAGCGACAAACCGCCAAGCGTGCCTAAGATGGACCAGTTGAAGCCGAGTTGCTTGTCGACATCGCGCGACACTTCGGCAATGCGCACGCGCAGGTTCACCTGCACCGGCGCGTCGACGTGCAAGCGGTTGACGACGTTTTCCGGCGTGCCGGCATAGGCCTCGGCAATCCGGCGGATATTTTCCGCCGTGGTAGCGGCACGCACGCGGCCTTCCAATATGACTTGCTCGCCGATGGTATCGACCCGCACGCGCGCTTTCGGATGCATGCGGCGCACGGTTTCACGCAGTTGGTCAAGTTGATGGGTGACGCGCACCTGCACGCTGGCCAAGACACGTTCCTTGCGGTCGACCGCAAACAGCGTCGTCTCGCCCGGCGCCTTGGCGAACAGGTAAACCAGGCGTGGCGATTTCACCTGCACGTCGGCAATTTTCGGGTCAGCCACGAACACGGTACCGGCGGGGCGTGCCAGGCGCAGCAAACGGCCTTTCTTCACCGGTAGCGAAACATCGGTGCCGGTGCTGGCGACGACTTCCATGGTGGCGGCCTGAACGCTTGGTGATATCAGCGCGCTCAACAACAAGGCGGCGAGGATCATTCGGGATAACATCATCATCTCCTCAGAATTTCGCCGTTTCGGCTTCATCGCCGCGCAGCACGTGAACCTGCTGGCCGGCGGCCTTGGCGCCACCGAACAGCCGGCGATCGCCCAGCATATGATAGACATCCATATCCAGCGTGTAGCTGTTGGGGTTGGGCTTGCGGGTGGTTTCACCTTCATTGTCGCGCGCCAATGAGCGCAAGCTCAGGGACAAGTCGCCCATGGTCAGCGCGATGGCGATCTCTTCCGCCTGTTTCGGCGACACCTGTAAGGTGGCGGTCTTTGCGGGTGCTGCCTTGCCGTCGACGTTTTCCACCGTCTGGTCGATGGCCAACACGCGCGTACCGGCGAGCAGCGTCTGGGAGAAATACCGGGTCTTGGCCTTGCCGTCTTCGTCGCTTTTGACGCGCATGGTCAGCAACACATCGACCCAATCGCCGGGGAAGATAAACCCGGATATGCCGGTAGTGGCGTTGACCGGTACGGAAACGGCACGCGAGCCGGGCTCCAGGACGGCGGCAAGAAATCCACGCTCGCCCGGGTGCACGACACGGTCATTGGTGACCGGCTGGCCGGCGGCCAGTTCATTACGCACCACCGCACCTTCGAACCCGGCTTTCGGGTCAACAGGTTCGCTGCCGTCTTCGGGGTTCGCAGCGTTGGGTTTGCGCACCAGATAGCCCTCGATAATGCCGTCTTCGGGCCAAGGCTTCCATTCCAGCAAGTCCGGTTTGACAAAACTGCCGGCCGTCATGGTTCGCTTGGCCACCAACACCATGCTTACGGCCAGGGCCTTGGGCTTTTCACCGGGCTGCGCGATCTGGGCGCGGGCCCGTTCGGCGCCGATCCAGGTTTTGACATACAGCGCGGTGCCGCCGGCAACGACAATGGCAACTACGAGAAATGCGATATTGCGGATGGACATGACATGAACTCCTTTAAGCGAATGCCGGCAAAATCGTCAGCGCGGCGATACCGCCGACGGCGATGGCGACGCCATAGGGCAACTTTCCGTCACCCAACGCGCCGATGCCGACACCGGCGAGACGCGCCGATGCCAAGGCCAAGATGCCCAACACGCCACCGGCAATGGCCGTGATGAAAAGAAAGTCGAGCACCTGCGCCGGTCCGGCCCAAAGAGCTGTGGCGGCCAACAGCTTCACGTCACCGCCGCCGATCAATCGGTAGGAAAATGCAATCACGCCCAGCACCAGCAATGCCGACGCAATGACGCCGGCCAGTAGCCATGGGAAACCGCCCGGTGCTGTCCAGGCATAAGCCGGGAACAGGCCCAGTACGGCGAGACTAATAGCGTTGGGGATTTTCAAGCGGGTCAGGTCTTGCCACGCGGCCCAGATCAACAGGCTGGCGAGGATGACCTTGAGAAGAGCTTGAACGGAAATGGGGTCGATCATGGGGTCGGTCCGTTCTTCTGTTGCGTTTGTTTTTGATCTCTGTGTGTCGGCTGCGTCTCCTAAATTCCCTCAGAGTGTGCGCTCAAGGCGGGTTTTGTTTTTATGGCTTTCCAAGTCTCTCCCCGGCGAGGGATGTGGGGAGTGGGTGAGTGGATGAATTGCCGAGAAGAGACTTGGAAAGCGGCCGCCCGGCGATCCGGACGGCCTGCGTCTTGAGAGACTTAAGGGGTGCCGACAGCACCGTTGAGCGCCGTGGAAACAGCCGAGAACATGGCGTCCAACGATCCGCCCATGGCCGTCAGGGCGGCAATGGCCGCAACGGACACGAGGGCGGCGATAAGGCCATATTCAATAGCCGTGGCGCCGGATTCGTCGCTCAAGAATTTGTTGATCAGATTGGTGTTCATTTGAACCTCCTTCGGTTGGTTTCACTTTGCTTGACTTGATTTATTGTTCGCTAAGCAAAGTATTCGTAATTCCGTAACGCCATCATTAACGAATATTTTACCTTTGAAGTCAAAATATTTAAGTAATTACAATATACTATTAAAGTAAAAACAAATTACATAAAATTTTATCTAATTTTATTGGTATTTTTCAATGAGTTATTGGAATTTAATTAATTTGCCTCGCCAAGTAATTATATAAAGAATAGACGGTCATCTGAATGCCAAACCGCAACCCACGGGAGCCGCCGATGTCGTCCAATACGTCGCATGTACTTCGCGATTTCATGAGCCGATTGAAGAGTATCCAGCGCCGCCTTTTGCTTGATGAGCGTGGCGCGGTGATGGTGTTCTTGGCCTTCGCCACCATTCCCATGATCGGATTCGTCGGTGTCGGCACCGATGTCGCGCGGGCCTATTTGGTGAAGTCCCGCTTGTCATCGGCGCTGGATGCGGCGGGGCTGGCCGGTGGGCGCAGCTTCTTCGCCGCCACCCGCGACGCCGACATCGATATGTTTTTCCAAGCGAATTTTCCTGCGGGTTATCTGGGTTCAACGCTCGAAGGTCCTACCAAGACCATCGACGAAGAGAACGAAACCATTCACCTCTATGCCCGCGCCACCATCCCCACCAGCTTCATGCACCTGCTCGGCCATAACGATTTAACGGTGGACGCTTCGGCAGAAGTTGTGCGCAAAATGGTGGCGCTCGATGTTGTGCTGTCCATCGATATGTCGGGATCCATGAACTGGTCGTCGGGGTCGGGCGGCTCGCGCATCTCGGCGGCGCGCTCAGCCGCGACGGAGCTGGTCGATATCCTGTTCGGCGGTGATACCGAGAAAGATTTTCTGAACATTGGCGTGGTCCCTTGGGCCGGTAAGGTGAAGGTCATGCGCCAGGGTGAATCTTACGATTCCGCGCTCACCACGAGCCAGGCCGTGGACACTTTCATCAACCCCATCACGGATACGGCGCAATCTCAGGTCTGGTTCGCCAACAACTCGCCCGTCCCTCTGCTTTCAGCGCCCGAGCCAACCTGGACAGGCTGCGTCTTCAATCGTTACCTACACGATGGCGTACCCACTTCCGATGCCGATACCTTGCTCGGCCCCGCCGAAGTTCCCGATGCAGACTGGATCGCATGGGAGCCTATCGGATTCGCCGGCGATCCGTTTCCGGGCAGCGGCAAATGCTACATGACAATCGGCGGCAGCGAATGCACGCGTTGCCCCTACTACGGAATCTCGCCCCTGGACAACGTGAAGCAAGACGTGCTCGACGCCATTGCGGAGCTATTATCGCCCACCGGCACCACCAACATCCCCGCCGGTCTCGGCTGGGCCTGGCGCGTCCTGAAGCCCGAAGCCCCCTTCACCGAAGCCGTCGCCGATCCCGACTACGACCTGCAGCAAGCCATCGTGCTGCTCACCGACGGCGAGAACACCGGCGGCGTCGGAGACGGCTACAAGACCGTCTTCGGCCGCGGCACCACTGCCGGGCCGGACATGAATGCGCGCTTGTTAGAGTTGGCCGGCAACATCAAGGCGGACGGCGTGATCATCTATGTCATCCAGTTCGCCAATTCGGGCGGGGCGTTGCAGCAGCTCTTGAAAGATGTCGCCAGCGGTCCGGACTCGCCCTACTACCACTACGCCCCCGACGGCGACGCATTGCAACAGGTGTTCCGCGAGATTGCCAATCACTTGTCGGAGCTCAGGTTGGCGAAATAAAGGCGAGGGAATACCAGGTTGCGAATCAAAAGCTGCCATGCGGATCATCAGAGGCGTCATCGCGCTCACCGACGACTTCCTCCATTTCCCTGCGGCTGATTTCCATGTCGATGACCGACACAATGCCGGTGATGGTTTGACCGTCATCCGAAAGCGGCCAGCGGCCGGAACGCTGCAAGCCATGAAATCCGCGTTCGTCTTCGATACCGATTTCAGCAAAATCGAATGTTTTCGATGCGACGACCGCGTCGAACTTTTCTTGAAGGAGTTCACCCAGTCCTTGGTGTGGCAGGTCCGTCACCAATTGCCCTGTCATCTCTCGGCCATGCGCCTGCCTGAGGCCCGAACCAAAAAAGCGGAACCGGTAAACCCCGCCCCCGCTGCCTTCGCCATCAGTGACATCGAGGACAATCGCAGTCGGCAGCAAGCGGCTTGGACATAGCGAAAGATCAAAGTCAGACCACTTCGGCGCGGCCCGGTCGCCTGTCACGCCTTTCCAATAGTCATGGACGCTGCGCAAATCGTCCGTCAACTCATCCCACTCGATTGGTCGCGCAACCATCTTTCCCATGCGCACGATGGTATGTCTGCGATGCGATCAATTCAAGCGCTGTCGTCGGGAATAACCGCCTCAACATCGATTTCCATCAACATTTCAGGTTTTGCCAAGCCCGCAACGATAAGACCGGTTTGGCACGGAAATACGCCTTTGAGCCACCGCCCGACCACACTGTACACGCCTTCGCGGTCGGCGCGGTCGGTCAGGTAGATGGTGGTCTTGACGATATGGCTCAACTCCGAGCCCGCTTCTTCCAACAACACCTGAACGCAGTGCATGGCGTTTTCCGCCTGCGCCTGCGCGTCGCCAACGCCAACAAAATTGCCGTCAAGGTCGAGTCCGGTTTGGCCGCGAAGCCAGATACGGTTGCCGGCGCGGACCGCCATGGCCAAATCGTTGTCGAGCGCCTGGCCGGCGTAGATGTCCTTGGTGTTGTAGCGTCGGAAGCGTTGGTGAGCCATTCTCGGCGTCAATTAGCGCGCTTGGCGCACAACGTGAACCGAGCAGTGCGCATGCCGCACCACGCGCCCGGCGACGGAACCGATGAAATAATCCGACAGATCCGGGTCGTGCGAATGCAACACGATCAGGTCTGCGCCGATGTGTTCGGCATAGTTGAGGATCTCCGTTGCCGGCGGCCCTTCGCGCACCACTGCATCCGTGATGCCGTTCGCGGCAGCCACATTGGTGAGTTCTTCTTCCGCCATGACACGGCGTTTGGCGAGCACCCCTTCCGGCACTTCGGCAAGTACGTAACTGGGTGTCGGTTCAATAACATGCAGCATGGCCACCTCGCCGCCCATGGCGCCGGCCAAATCCTTGGCCGTCCCGATGACGAGGTCGTTGCCGCCTGTCCGGGCGGTATCGATCGCTACCAAAATCTTTTTCATGACCTCTCTCCTTTCTTGCCTGCATATTCGGCTTATGGTGGATCATAGCGGTATCAAAGTAGCGCAGCATTGATCCGGCACAATTGATCTAAAACAATTCTCTCGTCTTTTTTGCGCCTATTCGAACTCCATTTCGGCGAACACCGCCTGTGCATTTCGCCGCGAGATCTGCTCAAACACACCTAGGTGTTTGAACGCCGATTGATCGATCGATTTGGCATCAACCATGGAGCCGCCTGCCTCCACCAGGGCGCCGATGTGTTTACGGAGATGCGCCAGATAATCGCGGGTCTGGGCTTGCGCCTTGGCCAGGGGGGCGGGGTGGCCATGACCCGGCACGATGGTTTCAGGCTTATACGCCTCCAACGCCGCAAAAGCCTCCAGCCAGGACTTGGAATTTGACGCTGAGTTGACGCCCAACATGCGGTCCAAATAAACGATGTCACCGGAGAAAAGAATTTTCCGTTCCGGCAACCACACGAAGGCGTCACCCGGCGTATGCGCCTGACCCGCATGCACCAATTCGACCCGCACATCGCCCAGAGTGAATGAGTGATTGTCTTCGAATTCGGTGTCGGCGTGCGCCAGTTCCGTGCCCTTGGCATTATCCTTGCCGATCAATGTTTGGATCACCTGCCATTGAATATCGGCACGTTCCTTTTGGTCTTCTACCGCCGCCGCCGATGCAATCACGCTGGCGCCCTTGGCCTTGAAGTATTGATTGCCGAACCAACGGTGGTCTTGGCCGCCTGTGTTGATGACGATCTTCACGGGTTTATCGGTGAGTTTTGTGATAGCCGCATCAATGGCTGCGGCGCCCTTGGCGCTGCCGCCGGGATCCACCAAAATCACGCCAGCCTTGGTAATGATGACGCCAAACGTTGCATTGTTGCCGAGGTTCTCCGGCGAGCGCTGCTCCAACGCGCCGACCAGCGCATAAATGCCGTCGGCGACCTTCACTGTGTCGAGAGCCTGGGCTGAGCGGGCTGCCTGGGCCACCAGGGCCACGACCAGCGCAAACGCTATCAGGCTGATCCGTTTAAACGTCGCTGTCATGTCTCCACTCCCGCCCAATCAATAACCACGCAGCTTGTTGTAATGGAAGATTTGGTGCCGTGAAAGAATTGCCGGTGTTTTCAGGTGGGTCGACAGGTGGATGTACCGTAGCCGTTGCCGCGCATCCGCAATAGATTGCAACGAATCCCGCAAGACTTCATCGGTGATGGTGCCGTCTCGGAAATGCTTTTCCAATGCGCCCTCAAGCGCAATCAGCCGCTCGCCTTGTTCTATGGCGTCCGCCTTCATGCGTTCGTACAATCCGCCGACGGCGGAAATTTGTGCGCCGGAAAGCCCAATCTCGTCCTTCAATTCAAGCAAGTGCGCCGGGCCCGGCACGCCGTTCAATTCCGCCGCCTTGGCCAGCCCCCAACCACCACCACGCTTCAACTCGGCAATGTCGTCGGCCGAAAGACTCTTAATCGTACGCGCCTGCTGTCCTGCGTAGGCTCCGGCGTGGGCTTTTGCGTGAGACTTATGGTCTTCGGCGGCTTCGGCGCTTCCGAGAAAAAACGGCAGCATGAAAAAAAGCAGAGCGAACTTCATCCGGGTTTCTCCTGTCGATGGGGCATCGCCTGAACTTGCCATCGGAGCCATGAATAGCACATGATAGAAATCATGTTTACGGCATTTATCCAGTCGCTGCGGGGGCTGCCGGGCACTCGGCGTACATTGCCATCCGGCGGCTATCTGTTTCATCAAGGCGACCCCGTGCAGCGGGTGTTTTTTGTCGAGACCGGCTTGATCCAACTGATCCGCCACCAACGGAACGGCACACCCGTCGTGTTGCAGCGCGCCACGCGAAATACGGTTCTGGCCGAAGCCTCGGTCTACGCCGACGCCTATCATTGCGACGCCATCGCCGACGCACCATCGCAGGTGCTCGATCTGGCGCAACCGGCATTCCTGACGTTCCTTCACCAGAACCCAGAGGCGTCCCACGCCTGGGCCGCGCACTTGGCCAGGGCCGTACAGTCAGCGCGCCACCGCGGAGAGATATTGGCACGGAAGACAGTCGCCGAACGCCTCGACGGATGGCTTGACTGGCATGACAACAAGTTACCCGGCAAAGGACAATGGAAAGGCATCGCCGAGCAGATCGGCGTCAGCCCGGAAGCCCTTTATCGCGAACTGGCGAAACGCCGGGTTTAAGGCACCCAAATTAGGGCGACAGCGAAGCCAGCGAGCCGAAGCGCGGGCGGAAAAGCGCGAAGTTATAAACCTCCTGTGCTGCCATGATCTCCGTCGCCAGCATGGGCTCATAGTCGTAAAAGACCTCCACCGCGATGACGTTCTCACCGCCCCGGACGACGAACCCATCGGGCAATTGCGCCGGGCCGCCTTCCAGGCCGAAATGGCTCGCGCCGGCGCCGGCGCCAAAACCGCGCTGCCAAGCGACGCGCACGTCGGAGCCCGACGGGTTGGTTAGCGACGAGACGACGATGCGGCCATCCGCATTGATATCGTAGGGCGTCATGACATGCGCCGCGGCACCGGTGAGGTTTGTCAGACCGGCTTCCGACAAGACGTCCGATTGCGCCACCAGATCGGCCATGGTCGCCGACGTACGTTCGATCTTTTGGTTGAGCAACACATAGCGCGTGACTTCCACACCGGCCAGCATCAACCCGAACACCACCGGCACGGCCATCGCCATCTCCACGGCCAAGGTGCCGCGGTGGTTTCGCATAAAGCGCCGGAAAGCCGAAAACATCACGCTATGTCTCCCAGGGCTCGTTACGCACGGCAACCGCGGCGCGCAGCGAAAAATTTCCCTCAGCGCCGATGACATGACTGACCAGCGGTGTCAGCAGCGGCCAGGCGTAGTTCATGCGGTAGACGACAATCTCGCCCGATCCGCCCGCACCGGCGGCACCCACATCCGCATCCCACTGGCCGTTGGCGTTTTCATCCGTATAGGTCTCGCCCACGTCATAGGCGCCGTTGGCATTGCCGTCGACGAAATCCTCGCCGCGCCCGACATCGCCGAAGCTGTCGTAGACCAGGACCTCAATCTCGGCTACCTCCATATCGACGAGGCCCAGCGTGCGTTCACCGATAATATCGATAATGCGCTCCAAGCGGCTTTGCGCATCGGGCACTTCACCGGTTATGCCGAAGCGCGCCGCGTCCCTGAGCCCGCTCTCCATCAAGGTCGAGGTGAACATGATCATGCCGAACTCCATGGTGCCGACCACCATCAGCACCAACGGCAAAGCCGCGAACGCAAACTCCACCGATGGCGAGCCGCCGTCATCTTTGAGGAATCGTTTGTACGGGCGATTGAAGATCATGAGGCAGTCTCCTGGATGCCTCATTATGCGCGCACGTCAGCGACGGTGCGAATGAATTAAATACCTGTAATTTTTGATAAAATTTTATCTAATCAGGCTATCAAGCCGGCCAACGCCGCACAAAACCGCTGCACTTCGTCTTCCGTATTGTAGTAGTGCACCGACGCCCGGTTGACCATCTCAAGCCCGCGCCCTTCCATATCGAGGCGGGTCGAGGAAACACTCGACGTCGAACAATTGATGCCCTGTTCGCGCAGACGCAATTTAACCGTGTTCGGGTCCAACACCGGATTTGAGAACGACACGATACCGCCTTTCTCGCGTCCGATGTCATGCAACGTGACACCTTCGATATCGGCAAGACCGTCACGCAACGCCGTCGACAGGTCGCCAATACGCGCGCAGGTCGCGTTCTGGCCCAGCGCCAGCAGATAGTCGATGGCAACGCCAAGCCCGATCTGCCCGGCGACGTAGTATTCCCAGTTCTCGAATTTGCGCGCATCCGTGCGGGCGGTGTATCCGTCCCGCGCCGTCCACTGGGCGCCGTGCAGATCCAGCATCGGCGGTGGCAGTTGCCCGAGAAAATCTTGGCGAACGAATAGAAACCCCGTGCCGCGCGGACCGCGCAAATATTTGCGGCCCGTCGCCGACAGCATGTCGCAGCCGATGGCCTCCACATCCAGCGGCACCTGACCCGCAGCCTGACAGGCGTCAAGCAGGTATGGAACCCCCGCTGCACGCGCCACCCGACCAATCCCTTCTACGGGGTTGACCAGCCCACCATTGGTCGGCACGTGTGTCACCGCGATCAGCTTGACCCGGTCGTCGATCATGTTTTCCAGCGCCGCAACATCAAGCTCACCGGTGTCTAAACTGGGCACCGCCTCAATGCTGACGCCGGTGCGCTCCGCCATTTGCAGATAAGCGATATAGTTCGACGCATACTCGGCCTCGGCGGTGAGAATGCGGTCGCCAGGCTTGAAGTTTTGCGCCAAGCCGTAGAATGCCGCCTGCCACGCCACAGTGGCGTTTTCCATCAAGGCGATTTCATCGGTGGCGCAGTTGAGAAACTTGGCCAATGCCGCGTAGGTGTTATCGAACGCAGGCTTGTTGGCTTCGGCGGCTTCGTAACCGCCGATCTCGGCCTCAAGCTTCAGGTGCGCTGTTACGGCGTCCAGCACCGGCGCGGGCATCAATCCGGCGCCGGCATTGTTGAAGTGCAGCACCTTTGCGCAGCCCGGCGTTTCGGCGCGCAGCCGGTCGATATCGAGTGTGGTCATCGGAGCCTCTTGTCACTTGCAAGCGAGATTGGAAAAATAGCCTGCCAACGAGGTGATGTCACCGTCACGCAGCAGCCGTGCCGATGTTGCGCCGGCGCTCCTTCTTCGAAAGCGTGCGGCCGATCTCGCGATAAGACTCTAACCGATTGATCAGATAGCCTTCCGATTGGCCGGCCAAATTGGGAATCACCGAAGAGCGGCTGATCCCGTTCGCGCCATGACAGGCCTTGCAACGGGCCGCCTGAACCGGTGGTTTCGGCACCGTCAAAGCGCGGGTCGTAGCGCACGGCAGATTCGAATAGTGCGCAGCCAAATCGGCAATGTCACGATCACGAAGGTCGATAACCACGGAATCCATGATTTCGTTGGAACGGCCGACGCGGGTGAACTTGTACCGGCTGTTGCGGATTTCCTTGTCGATGTCTTGGGTGAGGGTCAGCCCGGCGCGCTTGTTGGCCGTCGAGCGCATGTCGCCCAGCTGTTTAATCAGATACCCTGCTTTCTGACCGGCAAGGTTCGGCATGGTCTCATCGGGCGCAATGCCATCCGATCCATGGCAATCGGCACATTGCTGGGCCAAACGCTGGCCGGCAGTGGCGTTACCCGAGAGCGTTGCGGCATCGGCCCCGGCGTGGAGGCAGAGCACCAAGCCTGCGGCCATGAATTGATATTTATCAAAGTTCTTCATAGCGCCGGAATTTGGCGCGTCATCGCCTCCGACGCAAGCGCTGGCTCTTGTCGGTGTCAATGACGGTATGTACAAGTGTGAACATGATGATCAACGATCCTGAACAGGGCTTGGATTTCCATCTGGCGGACGAATCCGAGACCTGCGCGCTCGCCGTTCGCATCGCCCAAGCCGCCGCGCCGGGCGACGTCATTGCGCTGATCGGCGACCTCGGCACCGGCAAAACGGTATTCGCCCGCGCCTTCATCCGCGCGCGCTGCGGCGAGCATGAAGAAGTGCCCAGCCCGACGTTCACGTTGCTGCAAACCTATGATTCTGATGCAGCCGTGATTTTTCATTTCGATCTGTACCGCCTGAACCATGCTGAAGAGGCCCTGGAACTGGGCATCGACGAAGCCTTCGCTGACGGCATTTCCCTGATTGAATGGGCGGAACGGTTGGATGGCTGGCTGCCCGCCAATCGCCTGGACATCAACTTGACCGCCGGATCAAACGCAGGCGCCAGGCGCGCGCATCTGGTGGGGCACGGCTATTGGCAGGCGAAACTGGGCGAAGGCATTAGTGAGGGCGCCATTCATGCCTGAACTCGGCAAGGATCGTGATGCATTGATTTCAGCATTTCTGGCCCGAGCCGGCTGGGGCGGCGCGGACCGCCGCCCGCTTGCCGATGACGCTTCCTTCCGGCGCTACGACCGCATCTCCGACGGCACCCGCCGTGCCGTGCTGATGGACGCCCCGCCGCCGAAAGAAGATGTGCGGCCATTCCTGAAAATTGCACGGAAATTGTCCGAACTGGGTTATTCCGCACCCGAGGTCTTTGCCGACGACATCGACGCCGGCCTGTTGCTGTTGGAAGACCTGGGCGACGACACATATACCCGCGTGTTGGCGGAAACCAATGACGGGGAGACGGAAACAAAGCTCTACGCCTTGGCCGTGGATTTTCTCATCGATCTGCATCGCCGGCCCACGAACGAGACGGTGCCTGCGGATATCCCGGCCTATGACGAAAAGAAACTATTGGAAGAGGCGCTTCTGTTTACCGATTGGTATTTACCGGCCGTCACAGGCTCGGAGATATCGGATGCATGCCGGGAAGAATTCATGGCCGCATGGCGCCACGTGTTGGCGCCGGTAATGGCGGCTGAAGCCACACTGGTGCTGCGGGACTTCCATGTCGATAATCTGATCTGGCTGCCCGAGCGCGCCGGCGTTACGGCCTGCGGCGTGCTCGATTTCCAAGACGCCGTCGCCGGCCATCCGGCCTACGACGTGATGTCATTGCTGGAAGATGCCCGGCGCGATATCGACGCCGATTTAATTGCATCGATGAAGGCACGGTATCTCGGCGCACTGGCAAATGCCGATGCGGAGAGCTTTGAGCGCGGTTTCGCTATCCTGGCGGCGCAGCGCCATGCCAAGGTGATCGGCATCTTCACACGTCTTTGGCGCCGGGATGCAAAACCCGACTATCTGATGCATATTCCCCGGGTATGGAGATTGTTGGAATGTGCCTTGGCAGCCCCGTCCCTGGAACCGATAAAAACATGGATGGACACTTATGTACCGCCGGCTGACCGCAGGGTCCCAAATGCCGCGCTTATGACGGAGACTTAGACATGGCACCGATGCCGAACAAAGCGATGGTATTGGCGGCTGGTAAAGGCCGGCGCCTGCGGCCCATCACGAACAAAACACCGAAACCGATGGTTCCGGTCAATGGCCGCCCGCTGCTCGATCACGCGCTTGACCGCCTGCAAGACGCCGGCATAGGCGAAGCCGTGGTCAACACCCATCATTTGGCCGAACAGATCGAGCGCCACCTGGCCGCCCGCGAGGTTCCGAAAGTCGTGTTTTCGCGCGAGGATGATCTGCTGGAGACGGCGGGCGGCGTTAAGAAGGCCCTGGCCTTGCTGGGCGACGATCCGTTCATTGTCGTCAACGGCGACGCCTTTTGGCTCAACGGTCCGACCGACACACTCGGCCGCATGGCCGCAATTTGGAATGAAGACGAGATGGACGGTTTGCTCTTGTTGCATTCCACGGTCGATGCCTACGGCTATACCGGCATGGGGGACTTCAACTGCGAAGCCTGCGGCAAACTCTCCCGAAGGCCGGAAAACGAATTGGCGCCGTGGCTGTTCACGGGCATTCAGATATTGCACCCGCGCGTGTTCGCCGATACGCCCGATGGTGCGTTTTCACTTAATGTGATTTACGATCGGCTTTTGGAATCGGAGCGGCTTTACGGTGTCGTCCACGATGGCGAGTGGTTCCATATCGGCACGCCCGATGGCTTGGCCGAAGCAGAAGCCTATTTGAAAGTCCGTTACCCCGGCGTCAAACATCGCTGATCGTGCGATGACAGCCGGCGCCCCCACTTCCCCACCCACCGTTTTCACCATTCCTGCCGGCTGGCCGTTCGTCGACGCGTTGGCGGAAGGCCTGCTGGCGAAAGCTGAAGGCAGGCCCGAAGACCTTGCCGCCATGACCGTGCTGCTGCCCACCCGGCGCGCCGGCCGGTCTTTGCGCGAAGCCTTCCTGCGGCTGAGCGGCGGGCGGCCCATGCTGTTGCCGCGCATGATGCCGCTGGGCGACGTGGAGGATGAAGACCTGTTGATCGGCGGTTGGGACACGGCGCTAGGCGACACCGACGGTGCCTTGACCTTGCCGCCGCCGGTTCCCGGCTTGCGCCGCCAAATGCTGCTGGCACGCCTGGTCATGGCGCGGCCTGACAACGCCGCGACGCCGGAGCAGGCCATGTTTTTGGCTCAGGAGCTGGCGCGCCTGCTCGATCAGGTCCATACCGAGCGGCGCGATTTCAAGGCTCTTCAAGATTTGGTCCCCGATACCTTCGCCGAGCATTGGCAGATTACCTTGGATTTCCTGAAATTGGTGACGGAGTTGTGGCCGGGGCTTTTGGAAGCCGAAGGCGCGCTCGACCCGGCGGATCGGCGCAACCGCTTGCTCGAGGCACGCAACCGCTTGTGGCTGAATTCGCCGCCCGGCAACCCGGTGATTGCGGCGGGCTCGACGGGCTCTATTCCCGCCACCGCCGACCTGTTGGCCACCGTGGCGCGGCTTCCACAGGGTGCCGTCGTACTGCCGGGCCTAGACCGCGACGCCTTGGATGAGACCTGGGACCACCTTGCCCCCTCCCATCCGCAGTTCGGTATGGCGCAATTGATCCGCCACCTCGGCATTGATCGCGCCGATGTGGCCGACTGGCCCGCGACCGGTGTCGACATCGCTCCGCCGGCGCGCGCCGTTTTGGTCAGTGCGGCCCTTGCCCCGGCGGAAGCTGCCGGCCATGACCTTCCAAGCGCTTTGGACGCCGCCGATGCATTTGAAGGCATCAGCCGTATCGACTGCCCAGGACCGGCGGAAGAAGCCGCCGTCATTGCATTGATGATGCGCCGTAATCTCGATCTTCCGGGCCGCACCGCAGCCCTGGTTACACCCGATCGCAGCTTGGCGCGGCGTGTCGCCGCCGAGCTCCGGCGTTGGGATATCAACATCGACGATTCCGCCGGCACACCCTTGGCACAAACACCCCCCGGGGCATTTCTTCGGCTCATCGCCGACACGATCGCTACCGAACTCACACCGGTGGCACTGCTGTCATTACTGAAACATCCGCTGGCCGCCGTCGGCATTTCACCAAGTGCATGCCGGCGTTTTGCGAGAGACATTGAAATCGCAGCGCTGCGCGGACCCAGGCCCGCGCCGGGCATCGAAGGCCTTCGGGCGGCCTTGTCGGAAGCCGACGTTAAGATCAGCCCGGAAAGCCTTGAGATTTTCGAGCGTCTGCACGAACAACTCGCGCCCATGCTCGACGCCTTCCAACGCGAAGCCCCTTCTCTCGAAGAGCTGCTTCATCGTCACATGGAAACGGCGGAAGGCCTGGCCGCATGGGATGGCAGCGGCGGCGAGCAAGCGCTTTGGAGCGGCGAAGCCGGCGAGGCGGCGGCGGCGTTGATGGCCGAGCTGCAACAGGCCGCATCCGCGTTTCCCGAACTGTCGCCGCGTGAGTATCCTGCACTGTTTGAGGCCGCCATGATGGGCCGCGTGGTGCGCCCCCGTTTCGGCACCCATCCGCGCCTGTTCATTTGGGGCCTGCTGGAAGCGCGCCTGCAACGCACGGATCTAATCATTCTGGGCAGCCTCAACGAAGGCACTTGGCCGCCCGAAGCGCAGGCCAACCCATGGATGAGTCGCCCGATGATGGAAGCCTTCGGCCTGCCTTTGCCCGAGCGCCATGTTGGCCTGACGGCGCACGATTTCGTGCAGGCCTTGGGCGCGCCGGAGGTTGTACTGACCCGCGCCGAACGGGTTGGCGGCACACCAACGGTTCCCAGCCGCTGGCTTCGGCGCATGGACAATCTGCTGGAACGGCTTGGGCTTTCGCTTGCCCTGCAACCGGCTGATCCGTGGCTCGATTGGGTCGGCGCGCTCGATCGACCCGGCGCGCCGCGCCCCGCTCCACCACCGCGCCCGACACCGCCAGCCGACGCCCGCCCGAACCAGCTTTCGGTCACCCGCATCGAAACCTTGGTGCGCGACCCTTATGCGATCTATGCCGGCAACATCCTTAAACTCCGGACACTCGACCCGTTGCAGGCCGATCCCGGCGCTGCCGAGCGGGGCTCCATCGTGCATGACGCCCTGGACCGGTTCATCAAGGCTTTCCCGGACGACTTGCCCGCGGATGCAGAACGCCAATTGCTCGAAATCGGGAACGAGGTATTTCAATCGCATCTGACCCGGCCCGGCGTCCGTGCCCTTTGGTGGCCCCGGTTCCAACGCATCGCACAATGGTTCGTCACCAACGAGCGTCGTCGCCGCGAGCAAGGTTTCCGAACGGTATCGACGGAAACCACCGGCAAGCTGGAGATCGATGGGTTCGGCCAACAGTTTACGATCACTGCCCGCGCCGACCGGATCGATTACCGCGCCGATGTGGGGTACGCCGTCATTGATTACAAAACCGGCGCGCCGCCGACGGCCAAACAGGTCGAGGCCGGCTGGAATCCGCAGTTGCCGCTCGAAGCCGCCATGGTTGAGGCGGGCAACTTTCCGGACCTCGACCCCGCACCCACGGCGCAACTGGTCTACATGCGCCTGTCGGGCGGGCGGCAACCGGGCGAGGAACGGGTATTGAAGGTGAATGTGCCCGATGTCGTCAGCGAGACGGTGGTCGGCGTCACCAAACTGGTGCAGAAGTTCGAAGACCCCGCGACACCCTATCTGTCGCAGCCGCGCCCACAGTTTCTTAACCGCTTCGGCGACTACGATCATTTAGCCCGCGTCAAGGAATGGCGCGGCAGGCGGCGTCCATGAGTACGAAAACCCTCTCGCAAGCGCTGGCGCAAGGAATCGGCGCCCAGGTTACGGCGGCGGACCCCGCGGGCTCGGTCTGGGTGTCGGCCAATGCCGGCACCGGCAAAACCCGCGTACTGGTGGACCGTATTTCGCGCCTGCTTTTAGCCGGCACGCCGGCACACCGAATTCTCTGCCTGACCTTCACCAAGGCCGCCGCCGCCGAAATGGCGAACCGCCTGAACGACCGCCTGGGGCACTGGGCTGCGGCGGATGGACCTGAGCTGAGCGAGGGCCTGTACGCCCTGTTCGGCCGCGCTGCCACTGACGGTGAAGAGCGTCGCGCCCGCCGGCTATTCGCCGAAACCATCGACGCGCCGGAAGGCTTACGCATCCGCACCATCCATTCGTTCTGCGAATCGCTGCTCGGAAGATTTCCGCTGGAATCGGGCCTGGCGCCGCATTTCACCGTTATCGACGAACGCCGCGCGGCTGAACTGCGCGAAGCCGCCCGCGACCGGGTCTTCAACCGCGCCGCGACCATGCGCGACACGGGCCTGAATGACGCACTCAATCACCTGGCCGGTTTGGTCGATGAAAACGGATTTGCCGATGTCATGGCCGAACTTGATGCCGGCCGCCACAAGCTGCACGCCATGATCGCCGGCCACGGGGGGCTCGGCCCACTGATCGAAACCGGTCGACGGCGGCTCGGATTAAACGAAGACGACACCCGCGCATCGACCATCGCCGCCGCCTCGGTGGATGGGGCGTTTGATGGCGCCGGCCTCGCCGGTGCCGTGAGCGCTTTGGCGGCAGGCACCAAAACAGATATAGACCGCTCGGCGCAGATCAACCGCTGGCTCAGCCATGATCCGGGCACCCGGGCGGGCGCATTCATCAGCGAGTATGCGCCGGTGTTCCTGACGCAAAAGAATGAGCCCCGCGCCCTCAAAGGCCTGATGACCAAAAAGCCCGCCGAAGCGCATCCACAAGCGCTTGAAGCCATGCTTGCCGAGCAACAGCGCGTGTTCGACGTTGTTCAAAAGCTCAAGGCCATCGCCATCGCCGACAACACCCATGCGCTGCTGATCGTCGGCGCGGCGCTGCTGGAAACCTACGAATCCTTGAAACGCCTGCGCGCACAGGTCGATTACGATGATCTGATTGAAAAGGCACAAGCGCTGCTCGATACGCCGGGCCGTATCTCGTGGGTGCACTTCAAACTCGACGGCGGCATCGACCACGTGTTGGTGGACGAGGCGCAGGATACCAGCCCGGTGCAATGGCGGGTCATCGAAGCCCTGGCCGGCGATTTCTTCAGCGGTTCCGGGCGTCAAGTCGAGCATCCCCGCACGCTGTTCGCCGTCGGCGACGAGAAGCAATCCATCTATTCCTTCCAGGGTGCCGACCCGGCTGAGTTCGGCGTCACCGGTGCGCGGGCGGGCGAGCGGGCGCGTGCCGCCGAGCAGACCTGGAACAAGGTCGAAATGGCGCTTTCGTGGCGTTCGGCACCGGCGATTTTGCGCGCCGTCGATGCCGTCTTTTCACGCGTCCCCGCCGCCGACGGCCTGACTTGGGACGAGCGTCCGGTGCGCCATCAATGGTCGCGCGACGGCGAGGCGGGTCTTGTCGAGTTGTGGCCGACGGAACGCCCGTTGGTGAGCAGTGACGACGATCCGTGGGATGCGCCCTTGGATCAGGTTTCGGCCGAAAGCCCCGATGTGCGCCTGGCGAGCAAGATCGCCGATACGATTGCCGGATGGATAGAGAACGACGAAGAACTGACGTCGCAAGGCCGACCCATTGAGCCCGGCGACGTTATGGTGCTGGTGCGCACGCGTGGCGTCTTCGCCGAAGAAATCGTCCGCGCGCTGAAAGACCGCGACATTCCCGTCGCAGGCCGCGACCGGATCACCCTCACCGACCATCTGGCGGTCATGGACCTGATCGCCGCAGGGCGTTTTGCGCTGTTGCCCGATGACGATCTGAATACGGCGACCGTGCTCAAGGGGCCATTCGTTGAGATGGACGAGGAAACGCTTTTCAATTTGGCGCACAAGCGAGACGGTCGATTGTGGCCGGAACTTGTGCGGCGATCGGATGCGCCCGCATTCTCGCCAGCCCATGCACGCCTGGCGCAATTGCTGGCCCGCGCAGATACCATGCCGCCTTATGAGTTCTTCACCGCGATTCTGGCCGAAGGCGGACGCGAATCGTTGCTGGCGCATCTGGGCGCCGAAGCCGCCGATCCGGTCGATGAGTTCATGGCGCTGACACTGGATTTCGAACGCGACCATGTGCCGTCGCTGGAAAGCTTCCTGCATTGGGTCGAGCATGGCGAGACCGAGGTCAAACGCGACCTGGAACAAAGCGGCGGCGAGGTGCGGGTGATGACCACCCATGGGGCCAAGGGCCTGCAGGCGCGGATTGTGTTTTTGGCCGATACCTGCTCCTTGCCGGCGCGCCAGTTGGCTGATCGCGTGCGCTGGGGCGACAAAGAGCCGGCGCCCGAAGATCGTTTCGTGTTATGGCCGGCGTTCAAGGATTTCGAGGAAAGCGTCACCGCCGGTATCGCCGAAGCCTCGCGCATCGCCACCGAGCAGGAATACCGCCGACTTTTGTATGTGGCCATGACCCGCGCCGAGGACAGGCTCTATATCTGCGGCTGGCAGGGCGAGCGCGATCTAGATGACGGTTGCTGGTACCGACT
>JAERTE010000112.1 GCA_016845145.1 Rhodospirillaceae bacterium | reverse complement strand
GCCATTGTCGAGCGCGTCAAGCCGCTGGCGGCCGCGATGGCCGCCGACACCGCCTGGATGACGCCGGATTTCTACGAGACCGACCCCGACCAAGGCATGGGGATCAATATTCTGCATGAGGAAAACGATGGAACCACCTTGGTGGAGGTCATCAGCTGGGCGCCGGGCGAAGGTGTCGCGCCGCACGATCATCAGACCTGGGGTGTGGTTGTCGGCATCGACGGGGTTGAGGTGAATGTCGATTGGAAACGCCTGGACGATGGCTCCAAACCCGGCTTTGCAGACTTGGAGAAAGCCCGCGAGTTGCACGTGAAGCGCGGCGACGTGGTGGCGTTGCTGCCCGACGATATTCATTCCGTACGCAACGATGGCGACACGGCGTCGGTGTCGTTGCATATGTATGGCCGGGTGCTGGCGAAGACGGCGCGCTCGGAGTTCGACCCGATCAACAAAATCCAACGGCCTTGCCCGCAGCGGGTGCGCAAACCGGCCAACTGAACGTTAGATACCAACTGAACGCCAGATAAACGATAGATATAAGAGCACAGCATGCCCAAACGCGAAGACTTAAAGTCCATCCTGATCATCGGCGCCGGCCCCATTGTCATCGGCCAAGCCTGCGAGTTCGATTACTCCGGCGCACAAGCCTGCAAGGCGCTGCGCGAAGAAGGTTACCGGGTGATCTTGGTGAACTCCAACCCGGCCACCATCATGACCGACCCGGATATGGCCGACGCCACCTATATCGAGCCGATCACGCCCGATATCGTCGAGAAGATCATCGCCAAGGAAAAGCCTGACGCCCTGCTGCCGACCATGGGCGGACAGACCGGGCTCAATACCGGTATCACGTTGGCTGAGACGGGTGTGCTGGAGAAACACGGCGTTGAGATGATCGGGGCGGACGCCAAGGTCATCGCCAAGGCCGAAGACCGCCAGCAGTTCCGCGACGCCATGGAAAAAATCGGCCTCGATTGCCCGAAAAGCCACGTCGTCCAGAACATGATGGAAGCGCGCGAAGCCATGGAAGAGATCGGCCTGCCGCTGATCATCCGTCCGTCGTTCACGCTGGGCGGCATCGGCGGCGGCATCGCCTACAACAAACCCGAATACGAGCAGATTGTCGCCGGCGGGCTGGCCGCATCGCCGACGCACGAGGTGCTGGTCGAGGAATCGGTGCTGGGCTGGAAAGAGTTCGAGATGGAAGTGGTCCGCGACAAGGCGGACAACTGCATCATCATCTGCTCCATCGAGAACGTCGATCCCATGGGCGTGCATACGGGCGACAGTATCACCGTCGCGCCGGCGCTGACGCTGACCGACAAGGAATACCAGATCATGCGCAACGCCTCGATCGCGGTGCTGCGTGAGATAGGCGTCGATACCGGGGGCTCCAACGTACAGTTTGCCGTGAACCCCGAGACCGGGCGCTTGATCATCATTGAGATGAACCCGCGCGTGTCGCGTTCGTCCGCGCTGGCGTCGAAAGCGACGGGTTTCCCCATTGCCAAAATCGCCGCCAAGCTGGCCGTCGGCTATACGCTCGATGAATTGGACAACGACATCACCGGCGTCACGCCGGCGTCGTTCGAGCCGACCATCGATTACGTGGTGACGAAAATTCCGCGCTTCACGTTCGAGAAGTTCCCCGACACCGAACCGCTGCTGACCACGGCAATGAAATCCGTTGGTGAAGCCATGGCCATCGGACGCAGCTTCGCCGAATCGATCCAGAAAGGCTTGCGCTCCATGGAGACCGGCCTGACGGGCTTCAATGAAGTGGAGATCGATGGCGCCATGGTCGACGGTGAATTGAACCGCGATGCCGTGCGCGCCGCATTGTCGGAGCGCCGGCCCGAGCGTATTCGCTACATTGCCGAGGCCATGCGGCTCGGCATGCCCGACGATGAAATCCAGCGCGCCTGCGGTTTCGATACCTGGTTCCTGGACCAGATTCGCGCCATCGTCGAGACTGAGGAAAAGGTGCGTGCGGACGGCCTGCCGGAAGATGCGCTCGGCGTGTTGCGGCTGAAGAAAATGGGTTTCTCCGACGAGCGCTTGGCGGAATTGACGCAGGGCAGCGCGACACAAATCGCCAGAGACCGCCGCGCGCACGGCGTGCGTCCGGTCTATAAACGGGTCGACACCTGCGCCGGGGAATTTCCGAGCCAGACCAGTTATATGTACTCGTGCTACGAGGGCAATGGCTCTCGCCAACCGGAAGACGAATCGCGCCCGACGGAGCGCAAAAAGGTCGCCATCCTGGGCGGCGGACCGAACCGCATCGGCCAAGGCATCGAGTTCGATTATTGCTGCGTCCACGCCGCTTTCGCGCTCAGGGAAGCCGGGCTGGAGGCGATCATGGTCAACTGCAACCCGGAAACCGTGTCCACCGATTACGATACCTCTGATCGCCTGTTCTTCGAGCCGTTGACCGCCGAGGATGTCATCGAGTTGATGCGCTCCGAGCAGAAAAACGGCGAGTTGTTGGGGTGCATCGTGCAGTTGGGCGGGCAGACGCCGCTGAAATTGGCCTCGGGCCTCAACTCCGCCGGTATTCCGATCCTCGGCACCAGCCCCGACGCCATCGATCTGGCCGAGGACCGTGAGCGTTTTCAGGTGCTGCTTCAGGATTTGAACTTGCGCCAACCGGCCAACGGTTTGGCGCGCTCCGAAGACGAAGCCTTGGCGGTCGCCGGCAAGATCGGCTACCCGCTGGTGATCCGGCCTTCCTACGTGCTCGGCGGCCGCGCCATGGAAATCGTGCACGACGAAAAAGCGTTGCTGCGCTATATGGGCACGGCCGTGCAGGTCTCGGGCGACAGCCCGGTGCTGCTCGACAGCTACCTGCAGGACGCCATCGAGGTCGACGTGGACGCCATCGCCGATGGTGATGAGGTGTTCGTCGCCGGTATCATGCAGCACATCGAGGAAGCGGGCATCCATTCGGGCGATTCGGCCTGTTCGCTGCCGCCCTATTCGTTGCCCGCCGATATCGTTGCAGAGTTGGAACGCCAGGCGGTGGCTTTGGCCGAGGCGCTGGAGGTTGTTGGTCTGATGAACGTGCAGTTCGCGGTCAAGGACGGCGATATTTATATTTTGGAAGTCAACCCGCGCGCCAGCCGCACGGTGCCGTTCGTCGCCAAGGCGACGGGCATTCCGGTGGCCAAGATCGCGGCGCGGGTCATGGCCGGCGAAAAGCTGCGAGACTTCGATCTCGAAAGCAAAGCCAAGCGCTCGCATATGGCGGTGAAGGAAGCCGTGTTCCCGTTTGCGCGCTTCCCCGGTGTCGATACGATCTTGGGACCGGAGATGAAATCCACCGGCGAGGTCATGGGCCTGGACGAAGATTTCCCGCGTGCTTTCGCCAAGTCGCAGCTGGGTGCGGGCAACAAGTTGCCGCTGGAAGGCACCGTGTTCATCTCGGTCAAGGATCGCGACAAAACCGCCGCCGCCACCGTGGCGCGCCGGCTGGCCGGGTTGGGCTTCAAGCTCATGGCCACCGGCGGCACGCAGAAATTCCTGAGTGGTGAAGGACTTGAGGTGGCGCGGGTCAATAAGGTGCTGGAGGGCCGCCCGCACTGTGAGGATGCCGTGGTCAACGGTGAGGTGTGCTTGGTGATCAACACCACCGAAGGCGCCCAGGCCATTGCCGATAGTTTCTCTATCCGCCGCTCGGCGGTTACCAACAACGTCCCCCATTACACGACCATGACCGCGGCTTTTGCGGCTGCGGACGGTATTGAAGCTTTAAAGTCAGCAACACTTGAAGTGGCGCCGTTGCAGGCTTATTTTGAAAGCTCGTACTAACTGGGGGCAATCCATGGACAAGTTTCCCATGACCCGCGAGGGCCTTGATGCCTTGGAAGAAGAACGTCGTCGCTTGAAGTCTGAAGAGCGTCCGGCGGTCATCAAAGCCATTGCAGAAGCACGTGAGCACGGCGATCTTTCCGAGAACGCCGAGTACCATGCTGCGCGCGAACGCCAGAGCTTCATCGAAGGGCGCCTGGCCGAGCTTGAAGACATCATCAGCCGCGCCGACGTGATCGACACATCGAAGCTGAGCGGAGACGTCGTGCGGTTCGGCGCCACGGTGATGATCGCCGACGAGGATACGGACGAGGAATCGACGCTGATCATCGTCGGCAGCCACGAAGCCGATATCGATGCCGGGCGTCTTTCCGTGACGGCACCGCTGGCCCGTGCGCTGATCGGCAAGACCATAGGTGACAGCGTCGAGGTGAACACGCCGGGTGGCGGCAAATCCTACGAGATTTGTGACGTCCGCTTCGAATAAGCAACCTGCCGCCAGCCTCAGGAAACTCCAATGACAACCGATTGGCTATCCAGTTTTCCGGGCCTGACCAACATCGACGCCGATGTCCGCCAAGCCCTGCTCGATAGCGGCCAGGTGGTTCATGTTCCTGCGGGGACTGCCGTGTTCCAACCGGGGTCGGAGTGCGGCCAGTATCTGTTTTTGGTGGATGGCACCGTACGCGTGCAGATGGTCGCCGAGAACGGCCGCGAGATCGTACTGTATCGTGTCACGGGCGGCGAAACCTGCGTGATGACTACAGCCTGTCTGCTGGCGCATCAGAACTACGGCGCCGAAGGCATGGCCGAAACGGACATCCGGGCCGTTGCCATTTCCGACCCGGTGTTTAAGCGCCTGTTGGGGGCTTCCGAATTATTTCGTGAGTTCGTGTTCTCAGCCTATGGGGCGCGATTGGCCGATTTGATGGTGCTGGTGGAAGAGGTAGCGTTTCGCCGTCTCGATCTGCGCTTGGCGGACTTCCTGCTGAAGAACCAAGGTGGCGAAGGCACGATCACGACCACCCATCAGGCATTGGCGGTGGAATTGGGATCTGTGCGCGAGGTCGTCAGCCGGGTGTTGAAGGAGTTTGAGCGCCGGGGCTGGGTCAAACTGTCTCGCGGCCGCATTGAGGTTGTGGATGGCGCGGGCCTGCTTGGCTATATCGATTCATTGACGGTCTAGGAATATTCAGGAGGGCCCATGGCGCCGCAATTGTTCACGCCAATTAAAATCCGCGATGTGGAATTTGCCAATCGGGTGGTCGTTGCGCCCATGTGCCAATACAGCGCCGACGCGGGCGTGCCCAACGATTGGCACTTGATGCACCTGGGCCAGTATGCGGTGTCGGGCGCAGGCTTGGTGATCACCGAGGCGACGGCGGTCGAGGCCATCGGACGGATATCGCCGGGATGCCTGGCGCTCCACAACGATGAACAGGAAGCGGCGTTCGCGCGCATCATCGCTTTTTTTGAGGCCCACGGAGCTGCGGTCCCCGGCATCCAGTTGGCGCATGCCGGGCGCAAGGCGTCTACCAATCTGCCGTGGCTTGGTGGCAAGCCGCTCGGCGAGGATGAAGGGGCGTGGCCAACCATCGGTCCGTCTGCCGTGCCTTTTGCCGAGGGTTGGCACACGCCGGCTGAGATGGACCGCGCCGAGATGGCGCGCGTGCGCGATGCGTTCGTGGCGTCCGCAAAGCGCGCCGACCGGGTTGGGTTCAAGCTGTTGGAATTGCACGGTGCGCACGGCTATTTGATGAGCGCGTTTCTGTCGCCCATTGCCAACCATCGCGAGGACGAATACGGCGGCAGTCTGGAAAACCGCATGCGGTTTCCGTTGGAGATTTTCGATGCGGTGCGCGCCCAGTGGCCGGAAAGCAAGGCGTTGGGTATGCGGTTGTCGGGCACGGACTGGGAAGCGCCCGGCATCACCATCGAAGAAGCGGTCGAAGTTTCGGCGGCACTGAAGGCGCGCGGCTGCGATTTCATTCATGTCTCATCGGGCGGTAACTTGGCGACACGCCCGCCTGTCGGCACTACGAGCATCGGTTATCAGGTGCCGCTGGCGCAAAAGATCAAGGCTGGCGCCGACATCGCAACCATGGCGGTGGGCATGATCCGCGACCCGCAATTGGCGGAAGACATAATTGCCAGCGGCAAGGCGGATTTTGTCGCTTTGGCACGTGGCGTGCTGTACGACCCGCACTGGGCCAAGCACGCGGCAGAGGCTCTGGGCGGAGAGGTCGCCTATCCCAACCAATACATGCGCAGCCAACCGAAATATTGGTCGAAGGCGTTTCCGGAGTTCGAAAAAGCCGCGGCTGACTAGCTGTCCGTATCAGGGGCGGGACTGTCGCTGATGGGAACGCCCGGTAGGTCCTTGGACGTGCGAATGGTCTCGAACGTGGAAACCGTGGCCACATGCTGGGTTTCGGTAATGCCCATGGTCAGCGCGTCGCGGTGCGCCTTGTCTCGGGCCACCACTTTCAGCAGGAAGTCGCCACCGCCTCTGATCATGTGGCATTCCCGCACTTCGGCCCAGCTGGCCATGCGGGTTTCGAATTCCTGCAAGACGTTCTGCGCCTGACTGTCGAGACCGACCAGGGCGAAGAACATCTCCTTGTAATCGAGAAGTTCGCCATTCAGTTCGGCATGATAGCCGGTAATGTAACCCGCCTCTTCCAGCGCACGTACACGTCGGAGGCAAGGAGGGGCGGAGATGCCGGCACGCTTCGACAATTCCACATTGGTCATGCGACCATCGTCCTGGAGGTCACGGAGAATACGGTGATCGATTTGGTCAAGCTTGACCCGCTGCATGGTTTTGTTCCATTTGTTATGAAATTTTATTGCGCAATTATATTACAATTTCATGCCGACACCAGGAATTTCCGACCTCGCTTGCGCCGGCAACGTCACGTCCTTATGTTATTCCTCTGTTGAACGAAAGGGCGAAAAACTAATGTCCGAAACCCACCACGGAAAAGTACTGATAATTGGTTCCGGTAGCGCCGGTTATACCGCCGCCATCTACGCGGCCCGGGCTAATCTTGAGCCTATTCTTGTGCGCGGCATGCAACCGGGCGGTCAATTGACCATCACCACCGACGTTGAGAATTATCCCGGTTTCGCCGATCCGATCCAAGGCCCATGGTTGATGGAGCAGATGGAGCAGCAGGCGCGCAACGTCGGTACGGAAATGTTTGAAGATACCATCGTCGAGACCGATTTGACGCAGCGTCCGTTTGTGGCGAAAGGCGATTCCGGCACCATTTACACCGGCGATGCGGTTATTGTCTGCACCGGCGCGACAGCGCGCTGGCTGGGCCTGGAGACCGAGGAAAAATACATGGGCTTCGGAGTCTCGGCATGTGCGACGTGCGACGGGTTTTTCTACCGCGACAAGGCGGTAGCGGTTATTGGCGGCGGCAACACGGCCGTTGAGGAAGCGCTCTATCTGACCAATTTCGCCTCCAAGGTGACACTGGTGCACAGGCGCGATGAGCTGCGCGCTGAACGCATCCTGCAAGACCGCTTGCTAAACAACCCCAAGGTCGAGGTTTGTTGGGACAGCGTACTGGATGAGGTTTTGGGCGATAGTGATCCGCTGGGTGTCACTGGTGCACGTATCCGCAACGTGAAAACCAGCGAGACATCTGATTTGGATGTGCACGGCGTTTTCATTGCGATCGGGCATGACCCGAACACGGGCATATTCAAGGGCCAGTTGGATATCGATGACGAAGGCTACATCATCACGAAACCGGATAGCACGGCGACGAATATCCAAGGCGTATACGCTGCGGGCGATGTACAGGACAAGATATACCAGCAAGCCGTGACCGCAGCGGGCACCGGATGTATGGCGGCGTTGGAAGCAGAGCAGTTCTTGGCGGCGCAGGAATCGACGTCCGCGGCGGCAGAATAGAGGCCCTATGGATTGGGATAAGCTCCGGGTTTTTCACGCCGTTGCCGAAGCCGGCAGCTTTACCCATGCAGGCGAGGTGTTGAACCTGAGCCAGTCCGCCGTTAGCCGTCAGGTTTCCGGTTTGGAAGACAGCCTGCATGTGGCGCTGTTCCATCGCCATGCCCGTGGCCTGAAGTTGACCGAACAAGGCGAATTGCTGTTTCGCACGGCGCATGATGTTTTTGCCAAACTCACTATGGCGGAAGCGCGCCTCGCCGAAAACCGCCAACGCCCTGAAGGTCCCCTGAAAATTAACACTACCGTCGCTTTCGGCTCGGTTTGGCTGACCAGCCGTATCAAGGAGTTCATCACGCTCTACCCGGACGTCGAGGTGTCGCTGGCGTTGGCCGACAACGAGCTGGATCTTTCTATGCGGGAGGCTGATGCCGCGGTCCGCATGCAACCCCCAACCCAGCCGGATTTGATCCAACGGCCGTTGATGCGGTTGCATTACCATCTCTATGCTTCAAACGAGTATATACAGGAAATGGGGATGCCTGGCACGGTGGCGGACCTGGATAATCATAGGCTCGTTGTCTATGGCACTGACGCCAATCCGCCGATTGCCGACCTCAACTGGGTACTGCACATTGGCCGTGACAGCTCGCCACGTCAGCCAGTGCTACAGGTCAATAGCATTTATGGCATTTTCCGCGCCGTGCAAAGTGGCCTCGGGATTGCCGCCATGCCTGACTATATGAGCCGCGAAGTGGGAAATCTTGTGCGCGTATTGCCGGAAATCGATGGGCCAGAGGTCGAATGTTTTTTCGTGTATCCGGAAGAGTTGCGCGACACCATGCGAATTAATGTTTTGCGAGATTTTTTGGTCAGCAAAGTCAAGGCCGAACAGTTTTAGGCATGTTGATTATGACGCCAAGCTGACAATAGCCATGTGTTTTTTGCATAGGTGCAGTGCAAAAAAAGAAATAGCGTTTCACCGCCGAACCTCATACATTCTCTTCATCAGATGTTGCATTGCAACATCCTCCTCCCCTTCGGACCCATGTCCGAAGAAAAGGATTGCCCTCCGGGGCGACTCCTTGCGTCTCCCAGACGTGAAGCCTCCCTGTTTAGACTCGCCCCGAAACCCCTTGGTTTCGGGGCTTTTTTTAGATCATCCGTGTTTTGCCGTTTGAGCTGCGGCCCAGCTGCGGTCCAATGCCGCTCATTTCACCTGACCACGGAACACTTCCTGCCCTTGTTCGTAGCACTTGGCGCGGCCTCGCCCGGCACCCCCGGCGAACGCCTACATACCAGCATGGACGGCGGCGTGCTGGCCATGGATGCCTACCGGTTTGATTGAGTTTATGGCGCCGTGATCACTTCGCCGTCTTCTTTCGTGTATGTCTGGCCCGACGGCACATCTAGAAGCGAAAACACGGCTTCCGAGGGCCGGCACAACGCCACACCTTTCTGAGTGCAGACGATCGGGCGGTTTACGAGCACCGGGTGTTCCAGCATCGCTTCGAGAATGACCTCATCATCAACCGACGGGGCGGTCAATCCCAGCTCCTCGGCCGGTGATTTGGTCGTCCGCAACGCCGTGCGTGGTGTCAGGTTTGCCGCGGCGAACAATCCTTGCAATTGTTCACGAGTCCACCCCGTTTCCAAATATTCGATGACAATGGGGGCTTCGGCGAAGGCACGAATGATCTCAAGCACATTGCGCGACGTCCCGCATTCGGGGTTGTGATGGATAACGATGCTCATTGTTATCAGGCTTTCATTTCACGGGTTCGAAGCAGCCGATAGCAAAGCCCGGCAGCCACCTGAAGGGCACATAACTTCTTCGTGACGGCTTCTTTTCATCCAGCGGTTCTGGCTGTGCACTCATTTAGCCCGGCGGCGGGCGGAAATCCAATTGTTTCTGGTTGGGCCTCAATAATCATCGAAATGCTGTTGTAACCAACGCTCGCCGTCCAGGCAGTCGCCTTTCGGTTTGTGGTAATCGGCGAGTATTATAGGCGAGCGGGGTTGGGGCGCGGGAAACACCCCGGCGATTTCCAGGATCATCTTTCGGCGAATCGCACGGGCGAAATCCTTAAAACCATTGGCGATGATCAAAAATGCGCCGGGGCCACCGATGACGCACTCCCGGTAGTAGCGATCCAGGTTGGGCATTTGCGGCATACCGTAGCGGCTTTGACGACCATTGATGATCGGCAAGCCGTTGATCACCACCCCCGCCGCAACGGCCCGGTCGCGCATATCGTTGATCGTGTCGCCGTTGTTGTTGGCGCCATCACCGGAGATGTCAATCACGCGGCGGCGACTTTGAAAGGGGCTCCGTTTGATCAGCGCCATGCCGGTTTCGATGGCCGCGCTGATCGACGTCCACTGCGCCGTGTCCATGGGTTGTCGCGCGATCTCGTCGGCGAATCGTCTGGCGCTTTCGGCATCATGGATGACCGCCCAGTCGGCGAGAACTTCTTGATACGGCGCGCCGGCCCATTCCATGTATGTGACGGCAATGCGTTTCAAAGCGCCACTGTGAATAGCGGCCAGTACAGCCGGGTGGGTCAGCGCCTGTACATAGCCATCACGTTGCAGGTGCGCTTCCTCAGCATCGATACTGCCGGAGATGTCGACGGCCAGGACCAGATGCAGATCAACGCGCTCGGCGGCTACCGGCTTGCAGAGCAGGCTTAGGGCCAGCAAACTGGATGCAATTGCAGCGGCGAACTTCATAACCGATATGTAAGCATTGAAACCACGATTGCGACAATGGCGAAAGATTGGGATAAGCGAATGAGTCTCGAAAATGTGAAGGTTTTGTTATGCGATACGTTCGGCACGATCGTCGATTGGCGCGGTTCGGTCGCACGCATGGGCGAGCGTGTCGCATATGAAAAAGGTATCGAGGGTGTTGATTGGGACGCCTTCGCACGCGCTTGGCGAGCCGGGTATCAGCCTGGCATGGCGCGGGTGCGGTCGGGTGAACGGACTTGGACGGGCATCGACGACATCCACCGCGAGCGGCTCGATGAGATATTGTCCCAGTTCGGCATCGAAGACAGATTTAGCGAAGCTGAAAAAGTCGACATGAGCCTGTTCTGGCACCGCCTCGATCCGTGGCCCGACAGTGTGCCGGGTTTGTTACGCCTCAAGCGGAGCTTTCTCATCAGCCCGTTGTCCAACGGCAGCCTGATATTGCTGTCCGCCATGGCCAAGCGCGCCGGTATTCCGTGGGATTTCGTGTTTTCGTCGGATATCTTCAAGGCTTTCAAGCCCGACCCGGCCGTCTATCTGGGCGCCATCGAACTGCTTGGGCTGGAACCCGCTCAGGTGATGATGGTCGCCGCTCATAACGATGACCTTGAAGCTGCGCGCTCTCACGGCATGCGCACCGCCTACATCAACCGCCCCTACGAATACGGGCCCGATCAAACCAAGGATTTCGATGCCACGTCCGATTGGGATGTGATTACCGACGGGATCGACGGGGTCGCCGACGCCATGGGGGTATGAGCGCATGGCGAATGGCGACGGCACCGAAGGCACCTCCGCTTATGGCGGTGCAGGCTGGCAACCTCGCGCCACCGCATTGGCCGAAGAACTGGGCTCCATCTGGACGTCATGCGGTATGGGTGACGAGTTCTCGCCATTGAAGGCCGTCGTCCTGCACCGGCCCGGAGATGAATTGACCGCCTCAGCCGACCCGGCCGCGGTGCAGATGCTGGAGCCGCTGGATGTGGCCAAGGCACGCGCCGAGCATGACGCCATGGCGGAAGCCTACCGGCACGCCGGCGTTGCCGTACACTACGTTGAGCCTGCCGGCGCGGCGCAGCCCAATCAGATGTTCTGTGCCGATCTTATGTGGATGACGCCGGAAGGCGCGGTCTTGGCCCGCCCGGCATCAAACGTCCGCGCCGGCGAGGAACGGCAAGTGGCCCGCCGATTGGCAGATTTGGGCGTGCCGATTTTGATGACGCCCTCGGGCTCGGCCACTTTCGAGGGCGCCGACGCCATGTGGCTCGATAACCGCACCGTGGTGCTCGGCATGGGGCTTCGCACCAACCGGGCCATGGCCGAACAGCTCGAGACGTTGCTGGCGCGCATGGGCATCAATATGATTCCCGTCGATTTGCCCCACGGCACCATGCACCTGATGGGCATGCTGCGCATCGCCGGACCGGACATTGCCGTCGCCTGGTATCGGCGCACACCGCACGGCGTGGTCGCGGAATTGGAAGCGCGGGGGTACCGGGTTGTGTTCCTTCCCGATGAACCGGGCCGTACGCTCAACAAAGCCATCAATTTCGTCACCCTGAGCCCGAATAGAATTCTGATGCCGGCCGGTTACCCGCGCGTTCAGGCGTTCTATGAGGACCACGGTATTGATTGCGTGTGTGCGGGCGTCGATGAACTTACCAAAGCCGCCGGTGCCATTGGATGTTTGACGGGGGTTATGTGGCGCTCAGGACAATAGAAAGTTACAAAAGCCCGCCTTCGCCTTCGTCAAAATCGTCATCGGAGACGAACAGGTCTTCCACGTAGGTGACCTCTTTTCGCAAGCCGCGGCGTTCGCGCAGTTTTTGTTGCGCGCCTTCGGGGAAGTCGGTGAACATGATGGTCTTTTTGTCCATGAGGATTTCGATCAAATCCTCAAGCACACGGGCGAGGGCCAAATCCGACAGCACCCATTCGTTTTCGAGCAGGTTGCCGATTTGCGGCAGGTTGCGATGGAAGAAGTCTTTCAAATCCGGATCATGCGTATCGACCTCCTCCGTACCTTCGAGGTGTTCCTCATATACCGCGAGAATGGTGCCTTCGGCATCGCGATGGACAAAAGGCATGGCTGGCCTCCCCAGGTTGAACGAATCGCAAGTGTAAACGACCTCGCCCATAGACGGTAGGCCTTAGCATTTCCTTCACCAATGCAGCTTAACCTTGCACGATACCCGCCGTGTTAACGAGTTGGAGAAAATGACATGATCCGCACGATCCTATTTGCCGCCGTCGTGATGCTGGCATCGGCTGTGCCCGCTATAGCCGGCGGTCCCGCCTGGTTTGCGGCGCTCGACGCGGACGCCAGCGGCACCATCTCCTTATCCGAAATGCACCGCGCTCGCTTCGAGCGCTTCAAGCGCGCCGACGCCAATGCCGACGGCTCTCTCTCGCGGGTCGAGATTGGGACCAGCACCAATTGGGTGAAGTGGTTTGGCTGGTATGACGCCAACACGGACGGTCGAATTTCAATCGCCGAGTACGAGGCCAAGGGGCATGAGCGTTTCCAGCTCATGGACACAAATCGCGACGGCCGCGTAACCCTTGTCGAGATCCACAACTTGACCAAAACCCATGCACAATCGTCCCGCACGCAGCCGGCGGGATAAACACCGCCATGCGGGTGGTCACCTATAATATCCAGTTTGGCACCGGCAAGGACGGCATTGTCGATCTGCCCCGCATAGCCGCCGATATCGGTAACGCCGACATCATCGCGATGCAAGAGGTCGAGAGGCACTTCTCATCCAGCGGCAACACCGACCAAGTCGCGGAACTGGCAACCTTGTTTCCCGAACATTTTCACGTTTACGGTGCCGGCGTTGATGTCGACGCCTCCGACCCGGGCGCGCCGGATACCTACGGACGCCGACGGCAGTTCGGCAACCTGTTGCTCAGCCGTTGGCCGATCATCTCGTCGCGCAATCATCTGTTGCCGAAAGCCAACTATATCGACCACCTGGCATTGCAGCGCAGCGCCCTGGAGGGCGTTATCGAGACGCCGCTCGGCGGTATACGGGTCTACAGCGTGCATCTCGGCCATGTCGGCGCAGCGGAAAGGCGTGCGCAGATCGCTGCATTGATGACCGTCATCCGCGATGCGCCAACCGAAGGTGGTGTTATTTCCGGCCGCCGCTTGAGCAATCATTGGACCACCGATGGCGTAATGCCGACGATGCCCGAACCGGCAATCGTCCTGGGCGATTTCAACCTGACCCCCAACGATGACGAATACGAACTGCTCGCCGGAGAAAGCGATGACAAGTATGGTCGCCTGAGCACCGCTCATTTTCTGGTTGATACTTGGATAGCCGCCGGCAACGATGTCGATGGCGGACACACCGATCTCGGTTCATCAAGGGGGCCGCAGCGCATCGACTACGCCTTCCTCACCACGGATATTGCTGAACGTCTTGGAAGTATCACGGTGAATACCGAGGCCCAAGGTTCCGACCATCAGCCGCTGGAACTCATTCTCAAATAAAGAGACACAGAAAAAACTGCCGGGCCCTTATTACAGACCCGGCGAGTTTCAGGAGAGACCCTCAAGAACCGGTAAAGGCCGCGTTAGCGCCGCGTCGCCATCATCTGATCGGCGGCGGACATAACCTTTGAATTCATCTCATAGGCGCGACTGGCCCGGACCAGCGCGGATACTTCCTCAATGGCGTTGACGTTGGAACTTTCAACAAACCCCTGCAGCACCGTGCCGGCACCATTGAGTCCCGGCGACGCGGCAGCCGCGGCTCCGGATGCTTCCGTGGCGATGAACAAATTGTCGCCGACCGCCCGCAATCCACCGGCATTGGGGAACATCGCCAGTTGCAGCGAACCCACATTGGCCGTGGCGCCATCAGCGCCGGTCACCAATACCTCGCCCGAGGAATTGATGGTGACGTCTTTGGCGTTTGGCGTAACACCGATATTGGGCTGTACCGGAAATCCGTCATGGGTCACCAGTTGGCCGCCTTCGTTCAATTGAAAGGTGCCGTCGCGCGTATAGGCGAGATCGCCGTTCGGTAGTTGAATCTGAAAATACCCTTCGCCCTGGATCGCCAGATCAAAGGTATTTGATGTCTGCTTTAACGAGCCCTGCTCATGGATGCGGTAAACCGCGCCGACTTTGACGCCGAGCCCAGCATGAATACCCGATGGCACCACTTCGCCCGGGCTTGAACCTGCTTTCTGGCGGCGTGGCATATGGCGATAAAGCAGATCGTTAAACTCGGTCCGCCGACGCTGGTAGCCAGTGGTCGTCATGTTGGCCAGATTGTTGGCCACGACCTCTGTACGCTGTTGCTGGGCCAGCATGCCCGAGGCGGCAATTGATAACGCTTTCATTTTCCCGTTCCTTTTTTTGGCGTCGGCGACCTTCGAAGACCCGAATGCCGCCATGGCTGTCCATTACAATGCATTCTTCGTGCCAAAAATTTAATCCTTGTATTTCAATTGCTTAAGGTGAATAGGGTACGAAACCGACAGGCAGTATCCGCTGAATTGGCAGGATTTGCCGGGTCACGGGGAAAATCCGCTATACTCGCGCCCTTGAACGGGAGGCAAGCAATGTTCACACGCTATAAACCGGCAACCGTGGCACCGCCGTCATCGACATTCTGTCATGGTGTCGCCGTCGAGAATGCCGGACGCTGGTTACATATGTCAGGCCAGGTCGGGTGTAACCAAGACGGTACGCTCGCCGGCGATGCGGGCGGGCAGATGCGTCAATGCTGGCGTAACATCCTAGCCATTGCGGCGGACGCCGGCATGGGCCGGGACAATCTGGTGAAGGTCACAGCCTATATCACCGACGCGTCGCTGGTTGCGCTGTACCGTGAAACCCGCGATGAAATGCTCGAAGGTTACGAATGCGCCTCAACGCTAATTGTCGTCGGCGCGCTGGCGCATCCTGACTGGGTTGTTGAAATCGAAGCCATCGCCGCCGCCTAGAGGTGATCGCGTCCGTGTGGTGACTCCAGATCGAGTTCAGGACCGATCGGGACAATGCCGGTGGGGTTCACGGAAAGATGGCTGCCGTAGTAGTGGGCCTTGATGTAATCGATATCGACGGTCTCGCGAACGCCGGGCGTTTGATACAACTCGCGCAGATATCCAGACAGATTCGGGTAATCGCGGATCCGGCGGATGTTGCACTTGAAGTGCCCTACGTAAACCGGGTCGAACCGCAGCAAGGTGGTGAACAGCCGCCAGTCGGCTTCGGTGACCTGATCGCCCATCAAATATCGATTGTCGGCCAACCGCATTTCCAAATCATCCAAGGTCTCGAATAACGCCGTTACTGCTTCTTCGTAGGCGGCCTGAGTGGTGGCGAAGCCTGAGCGATAAACGCCATTGTTGACGGTGCGGTAGATAACATCATTGATGGCGTCGATCTCTGCGCGTAGAGCAGGCGGATAGAAATCCCCGGCTACAGCGCCGATATCGTCGAATGCGGCATTGAACATGCGAATGATTTCCGCCGATTCGTTGCTGACAATGGTGCCTTGTTGTTTGTCCCACAGCACCGGCACGGTCACCCGGCCCGTGTAGGCTGGGTCCGCGGCAGTGTAAATCTGGTGCACGAAGCGCGCGCCGTGGATCGGGTCCTCGCCCCCCGCCAATTCCCACCCGTTTTCGAGCATCAACGCATCGACGTAGGAGACGGAGACCATATCTTCCAAACCCTTAAGCTTGCGAAAGATCAGGGTGCGGTGCGCCCACGGGCAGGCCAACGAGACATAGAGGTGATAACGATCTGCCTCGGCCTTGAACCCGCCCTCGCCCGTCGGCCCGGCACTGCCGTCCGCCGTTATCCAGTTGCGGAAACTCGCATCCTTTCGCACAAACTTGCCGTTTGTGGTTTTCGTATCGTATCCCCTGTCGAACCAAACGCCTTCGATCAACTTGCCCATTTGTCGTCTCCCACTCAGGCCAGCTCAGGCCGCCATATCGGCTGGAGCCGACGCCGCGATCTCGAGAACCGCCGCATCAATGCCGTCTTGGCCCTGCGCAACACCTTCGGCATGGATGAACGAGATATCCGTCAGCCCGAGGAAACCCAGCACCGTTTTCAGATAAGGCGTTTGGTGATCCATGGCGTGCGCCGGGCTGCCTTCGCCGTAGTTGCCGCCGCGCGCCGTCAACACGAAGACTTTCTTGCCCTTGAGTTGGCCCTCGGGCCCTTCGGCAGTGTAGTGGAATGTCCGACCCACCCGCGCCGCATGATCGATCCAGGTTTTGAGCGCCGAGGAAATGGAGAAATTATGCATGGGCGCGCCGATAACAATGACATCCGCAGCTTCCAGTTCTTCGACAACGGCATCGGACTCCGCGAGCAGACCGCGTTGTGCATCTGATCGCACATCTTCGGGCGTATAAATGGCACCGATGGTGGCCTCGTCCAGATGCGGCAGTGGATTTACGCCGACATTGCGGTGTGAAACTTCCGCGCCAGGCGTGGCATCCTTCCACGCTTGCACAAAGTGTTCGACGAGAGTGTTGGAGACCGAGCCTTCGGATTTCGGGCTGCTGGTGACAGCGAGAATGGTTTTCATGATGATTGTCCTTAAATGGGTTGTCTCTGTTGCAGACAATGTAGGCTTATTGATTTTTTAAAACAATCTTTGTAAATAGAACAATATTGTTTCTTATAATAAACAATAATAGAGCTTCATCATGACTGATCTTGCCGGAATCGCGGTGTTCACGGAAGTCGCCCGATTGGGCGGGTTTACCGCTGCCGCACGGTCTTTGGGGCTGTCGAAATCCACAGTCAGCAAACAAATTGCGCGCTTGGAAGACCGGCTGGACGTCAAACTTCTGCACCGCACCACGCGCCGCCTCAGCCTGACCGAGGTCGGCCAAGCCTACTATGAGCGTTGCCGCCGCATCATTGAGGAAGCCGAGGAGGCCGAGCAAGCGGTCACGAATCTGCATGCTGAGCCGCGCGGCACGCTCCGGGTCAATGTGCCGATGTCGTTCGGTATCCTGCATGTCGCCCAGGCATTGCCCGCGTTCATGGCGCAGTACCCGGAACTCGCCGTCGACCTTGATCTCAACGACCGCCGCGTCGACCTGGTGGAGGAAGGCTTCGACATGGCCATCCGGATCGGTGAATTGTCGGACTCAAGCTTGGTCGCACGCCGGCTCGCACCGTGCCGCATTGCCGTCGTCGCCAGCCCGGTCTACTGGGCCGAACACGGCAAACCCACCCACCCCGACGACCTCAAACATCATGACTGCTTGATATACACACTCCGCAACCGCCCGGCGGAAATGCGTTTCCAGGGTCCGGATGGCCTAATCACCGTGACCAGTACCGGCCGGCTACGCGCCAACAACGGCAACTTGCTTCTGGAAGCAGCAAAGGCCGGTAACGGTGTTTATGTCTGTCCGACATTTTTTTGCGGCCCCGGCCTCAAGGACGGTTCCTTGGAAGAAGCACTGGTCGACTACCCGCCTTCTGAAACCAGCGTCTACGCCATCTGGCCGCAAAGCCGGCACCTATCGGCCAAAGTCCGCGCCTTCGTCGATTTCATGCTCGATGCCTTCGGGCCGGACCCGTACTGGGACCTAAAATGATGTCACAGCGCCAGCTTCGCTCCAAATAGCAGACGAAAGATCATTTTTCTGCGGATCTTTGCTGCTGATCCTTTGCGGTCCTTCCCCCACCGTCACCTCGCGAAAGCGAGGATCCACTTGATGCCGCAGGCATCATTCCACGCCACCGTTCAGGCCGCTTGATAGACCCTCTGGATTCCCGCTTTCGCGGGAATGACGGGAGGAGAGTTCCGCAGACAATCGCAAAGCAGACGGGGTTCGTTGTCGCGAGGCTCGTCTCAATTTGACCCTGATCCGACGTTTATTGCATCTATCTTGTGCCGAATTATGACTTGTTGATACAACTTTCCCCTCATATGATTTCTTACCGCACTGTCGCTCGTTCAGCTGTCTATTAGCATGGACTTGAGGTCCAGTTAGCGGGTGACGCAGTCTGGTGACTTGGCCCAAAGAAAGTAGAAAGGGAACACAATGAAGAAAGTTGGCCTAAAGGTTGTTCCAGCTTTCTTGTTTGTGTTGATGAGTGGCTGCGCGGCAACACCGCAACACTCTAGCCCGACGACCAGCGCCAATAGTTATCTTTCCCGAGCAACGATGTACCTTATTTGCAGGGAGGCGACAACTGGAACACCCCAGGCACTCAACTGGGATTTTAAGACACGGTCCGCAAAGTATCTCCATGAGGCCAGACAGCGAGGATATTCGTTGGATCAGTGCGCCCCGGTAATACAGGAGGGCAGAAATAAGCGGATGCAGTATTTCTCGGACAAGCCCGCCGTATATTAGCAGACAACTATGGTCCGACGCTCGGTCGACGAGCAGGCACGGCAATTCGGATTCAGAATTCTCGGTCGTCCACAAATGGCGACCACCCATTCCTTCAGCTATGATCGTGTGACCGTTCTTACGTCAACAGCAGCCAGCTATGAACGCGTCCTAGCGCCCTTCGCGCCACCACGCGGCCATGACGGCGGCGAGTAGCACGATGATCAACGCCAGCGGCGGCAAAAGCGAGGTCTGGGCGACCCCGGTGACCACGTAAGCACGGTTCTCGATCATGCCGAGCCAATCCTTGCCGGAACGATCGCGTTCAGGCCGAACCATGCGAATATCGGGCAAAACCTCCGACACCCAATGCACACCGCCGCCGGTTCGCTTGGCCAAGGGGCGCAGCACGGCATCGGTCGTGCGGAGGTCCGCGAATTCGATGGGGTTGATCGTGCCCGCCGCCGCCAGCGCCTGACGGCGGCCGTCGGAGACCCGATACAAACCAACCGCTTCGGCAGGCACCTCAAGCCGCGCCAGGCCGAACTTGTCCTCTTTCAGCGCGTGTTTGGTTTCCTTTCCGTCGGGGTGAGTCACTGTTACTTGGGTCGGGTCTTTGGCCAATGAGCGGCGCTGGATGATCAGTTTGCCGGCCTGAACCTCGGCGCGCAGATTATCTTCTTCCAGGTCCGGTTCTTTCATCAGCCAGTGCGAGGTGCGGCGCAGCAATTCCGCATAGGGTCCGCCACCTTCGAAGCCCCGTGCCCAAAGCCAGATGTGATCGCTCAACATCGCCGCCACACGCCCTTCACCGTAGCGGTTCAAGACCAATAAAGGCCGATTGGCGCCACCCTGCATGAGCGCATGCCCCGCCTTGGTCGCCGCCTCGACTTGACGGAACCATCGGCCCCATTTCGGCTGGGACGCCTTTCCATCGGCGCCGACAACGCCCTGCCCCGGCAGATTTCCGGTCACCGGGTGGCGGCGACCGGTCTCCGTTACGGTCGGCTTGAACCCGGCTTCCATGATCTCGCCGGTGGGCGCTGCCGGCAAAACCCGGCCCAACGGCGTATTGAACAGGCTGCGCTCCGCCGCAAACTCCGGCCCCACGGCCAACAGCAGAGCGCCGCCGCCCTTCACGTAGTCGTCAATATTGCGCAGGTACGAAGGCGGCAATACATCGCGCACGACGTAGCGGTCGAACACCACCAAGTCGAATTCCTTCAGCTTCAATTCGAACAATTCACGCGTCGGAAAGGCAATCAGGGAGATTTCGTTCAAGGGTGTGAAGTCGTCTTTTTCGGGCGGGCGCAAAATGGTGAAGTGCACAAGATCGACCGCCGGGTCGGCCTTCAGCAAATTCCGCCACACGCGCTCACCGGCATGCGGCTGGCCGGAAACCAGCAACACCCGCAAGCGGTCACGCACACCGTTGATAGTGACCAATGTTTTGTTGTTCAGCGCAGACAACTCGCCTTGCACCGGCGCGACTTCCAGGGTCAGAACGGTCGATCCCGCGTGGGTCAGCGGTACGTTGAAGCTCGCTTCCCGTCCAACCGGAATTTGCGCCACATCGAGTACCCGCTCGCCATCGCGCAACGATACCCGGGCCAAATCTCCGAATCCGGCACCCGCCTTGCTCCCCCCCTGGGCGCCGACACGGTCCTCTACACGGTATTTGATCTCGGTCTGCTTGCCGACCAGCCCATAGGACGGTGCTTGTTCGACAACGATGCGCCGGTCAACTTCATCGCGCTCGCCGGTCAAAAGTACATGCACCGGTACCGCCTGCGACCATTCCGCTATATCGTCATCGGTGAAATCATGCACCTGACCGTCACCGATCATGACCACGCCTGCAAGCCGTCCGCTCGGCACGCCACCCAGCGCGCGTCTAAGCCCGCGCGCCATCAGCGTTCCTTCCGCGTCACTGCCCGCACCCGGTTTGGGCACGGCATCGCGGACTGTAGCGATGCGCAGCTCCGCATCCTCGAACCGATCCATCTGTTGCTTGAGATGCGCCAGCGCGGCGTCTGTACGCGCCGTTCGCTCGCCGACCGTTTGGCTGGCACTGCGGTCGACAACGGCAACAACGACGTCCGATTGCGGCTCACGATCCTCACGCACCAGACGCGGGTCCAACAACGCCGCCGTTATCAACAGGGCGGCCAACAAGCGCCATAACGCCCCCGCACCGCCTCGCACCAGCGCAACCAGCGCCAACAGGGTGCCCAACCCCGCGAACGCAGCGATCAGCGGCCAAGGCAGCAAGGGTGAAAGCGCCAACTCGCCGGTCATTGCCCGAGCCTCCGAATAATCGCCGGCATATGTACCTGATCGGCTTTGTAGTTTCCGGTCAGGGTGTACATCACCAAGTTGATGCCAAAACGGAAAGCCATCTCGCGTTGGCGTTCGCCGCCCGGCACCACGGCAAATAGTGGTCGTTGGGCGTCATCCATGGCCCAGGCAGCGGCCCAGTCATGGCTGCCCGCGATCACCGGCGAGACGCCGTCATTGACGCGCTCGCCGGCTTTTTCCACCCATAGTGAGCCGCCAGCCCAACGTCCCGGAAACTCACGCAGCAGATAAAATGACCGCGTCAATACATGGCCGGCATCCACCGGCACCAACGCCGGCAACGCCAAACGTCGGGCCAATTCACGCATAGCGCCGCCATCATCGGCCTGATCACGGGTGTCGAATAAAATCGTCCCGCCATTGCGCAGATACGCACGCACACGCTCGGTTGCCTCGACCCCAATTCCGGCGCCGGCGATGACCGGCCAATACAGCAAAGGGAAGAACGCCAATTCGTCGGTTTCCGGATCAACGCCCCGGGGGCTTCCCAGTTCAGCCGCGGTCCGTCGCCACAAAATTGTGGTCAGGCCCGTAAGCCCGGCGCGGCTGACTTCGTCAAGGCGTGTGTCACCGGTCAGAACATACGCCAGACGGGTTTCCAGGCTGTTGGTTAGTGCCTCGCCATCTTGCGCAAAGGCGCTCGTCGGCACCGTTCCAGCACCCAGCCCCAACAGGTATGCCAATATAAGCATCGCAATGGCGCGGCCAAACCGCAACAAGCCGCGCATGTGCAGGCTAAAGAGTAAGTCTACCAGGAACAGCACCGCAGAAACGGCAAGCAACCAGGGCCTCAGGTCCAGCGCGCCACTTCCGCCATAACCGGAACGCGTGACCCCGGTCGGAAGCTCACCCAGCGCCGCCATGATAGGTAATCCCGCACCCAGATTGAGGGCCCGGCGCAGGCGTGCATCGCCATAAAAACCGGGCGGATTTGCAGGCCCCACCTTGCCGGCCACCAGATCGGCTGGACTGATCGCCGTTGCGCCGCCGGGCGGGTCTCCGAGGCGGCCAAAGGCATCCAAATTGGCGATGGGTGCGGCCGGCCCACCGGCGCCGCCGGCGACGCCCTGTGATAAATCGACAAGGCGGCGCAGCATGTTGACGAACACGCCGGAGAAAGAGAGGTCCGTCCAGGTGCCGTCGGCCGTTGTGTGGACCAACACCAACCAACCCTCGCCTCGCCGCTCCGCGGTGACCAGCGGTGTGCCATCCGAAAGCCGGGCCCAGGTCTTATCCGCCAAATCGAGCGACGGCTCGGCCAACACCTGGCGACGCACGCGAACATCTTCGGGCACCACAATACCGTGGAACGGGCTGGATTCGGCGAACGGCGACAACGTTTCGGGCTTGCGCCACGACAGCGCACCCCCGATGACGCGATTGCCGCGCCGGATTCGCACCGGCAGCAATTGATCCATGGTGCCCGCGTCACGCGCCAAATTCGGCCCAGCGAAGCGCACCAAAATGCCGCCCTTGTCGACCCAAGCCTTCAACACTGTCTGTCCCGCCGGCGCGGGCAACTCTCCATCGGGCATGACCATCACCGCCAACGGACGCTGCATCAATTGCGCCACCGGTCCGTGCCGGATTTCCGTGAACGGCGACAATGCCTGGCGCAAATAATGGCGCGCATCCAGCAGCGGTTGATCGGCACTACCTGCCCCGGTGCCCAACAGGCCCACAGGCCGACGACGCCACCGTTCATCGACCAAGATCACCGCGCCGGCCTGCTCGGTGCCGGCAATCTCGAGGCGCACCAGCCGGTTACGTAGCTCAATCGGCAAATCGAACTCCGCCCTGGCTTCGGTTTTCCCCGCAGCGAATACCAACGGAACCCGTGTCAGGACCTGTCCGTCATCGTCGAGCGCCCGCACGGCCAAACCCAAAGCAGCCATGGAGCCTTCATCCGTCCCGGCGCGTTCGGCACGTAGCATCATGGATTTTCCGGCATTTTCCGGCGGACGCAGGATCACGGGCAAATGCCCAGCGGGTTCGGTCATCACACTAACCGCACCCAGACGCCTGAGGCGGCGCGTCAGGGCGTCTATTGTATCGGCCTTCGGCGCATCGGCAGATTCCAGGCCGGAACTCAACCAAATGACGTCGCCAGGCCGATGGCTCCCCTCGGCGGCCCAACCGAGAAGCCGTTCAACGGCGACACGGCGCTCCGCCAACCAAGGCCGAGGCTGCATCCCTTCCAACATATTGCGGGCATCAGCAGCCGCCATCAATTGCACCGGCTGGGCTTTGGCGCCCTTCGGCGGCGGCGCAGTGCGCACCAAGGCAACGCTGCGGCCACTACGCGCGGCATGATCGATCAATCCACCGAGCGCTGCTCTCCGTGCCGGCCAGCGCCCCGCCGCAGCCCAATCGTCATCGACAATCACGTAGAGCGGGCCCGAACCGAACAGCCGTGTATCGGCGTCGATTAGCGGTTGCACAACAGCCGCCACTAATGATGCCGCTAACAGCAGCCGCAAGATCAATAACCACGGCGGGATGCGCGCCGGACTTTCGCGCTCGGCGACCAAACGCCGCAGCAGCTCAAGCGGCGGAAACCGGACGCGCGTCGGGACCGGCGGCCTGAGACGCAACAGCCACCAGATCAAGGGTAAAGACGCCAACCCCAGCAGCGCCCAGGGCGCGGCGATCGAAAGTGTACCAAGGGTCAGCACGGCCTCACCTCGTCACGGATTCGGAGAGTTGCAGATAGAGCGCCATCAACGGCGCTTCCGGGGAATGATCTGTGTGATGAAAGGCGAAACTCCAGCCCGAACGCACAGCCAATGCCTGCAAGCCGTCTCGATGATGCGCCAACTCGCGCTGATATGCATCGCGCAACGACGCCACATGCGGAATCAACACTTCACCCTCGGCCTCGGGTCCTTCGAACAACACCCGGCCATCATACGGAAGCTGTTCTTCCGCCGGGTCCAAAACCTGGATCAGATGGCCGCGCACACCGCGCCCCGCGTAGGCCTCGACCATCGCCTGGATACCCTCCAGCGGCGACAAGAAATCCCCGATCAACACCACCCGCGCATAGCGCGGCAGCACATCGACACCGGGCAAGCTGGCATCCGGCAGCCGCCCGCTTTGCATCATCGCCCAAAGTCGGGTCATGACACCGCGCCCCGACGCCGGAAACATACCGGTCTCCAACAGCGCTGCGCGTTCACCGCCGCGCACCAGTAACGACGCCAGTGCCAGCAGCAACAAATCGGCCCGCTCGCGCTTGGTTTCCAGTTCCGGGCGGGATTTGAAATCCATCGATGGTGATCCATCCCGCCACAGCCAAACACTCTGGGCGGCCTCCCATTCGGTTTCGCGCACATAAAGCGGGTCAGCGCGGGCTGAGCGGCGCCAATCGATGCGCTGTACGGCATCACCGAATTCATAACGGCGGAACTGCCAAAAGGTCTCGCCCTGGCCAACACGGCGACGACCATGCACCCCTTGCGACACGGTAGACGCCACGCGCTCCGCGGCAACCAGCAATGCAGGCAGGGTCGCGCCAAGTGCTTCGGCCCGGTGATGGGTGTCTCCCTGCGTTGTTCGTTCGGGTCGCAATGCTGGCATCGGGTTGGTCTCTCCCAGGGGCTAGGCGATACGCGCGCAAAGCTGGTTGATAATCGATTCCAGCGTCACGCCTTCGGCGCGTGCCGCAAATGTCAGCGCCATGCGATGACGCAAAATCGGATGCGCCAAAGCCAGCACATCGTCAATGCTTGGCGACAGGCGCCCTTCGATAACGGCGCGCGCGCGGACGGCAAGCATCAGTGCCTGACTGGCGCGCGGCCCCGGGCCCCACGATACGTGCTCGTTGACAGCTTCGATATCACTCGATTCGGGCCGGCCCGCGCGCACCAGATCAAGTATCGCCTCGGCGACGCTTTCGCCCACGGGCACTTGCCGGACCAAGCGTTGTCCTGCCATCAAGGCCGCCGCATCCATCACGTGCTCCGGCGTGCCGACATCGATACCGGTGGTGTTGATCAAGATATCGCGTTCCGCCGCCAAATCGGGATACTTGACGTCGATCTGCATCAAAAACCGGTCGAGCTGTGCTTCGGGAAGCGGATAGGTGCCTTCCTGTTCCAGCGGGTTTTGGGTCGCCAGCACATGGAACGGGCTGGGCAGATCGTGGTATTCACCGGCCACGGAAACCCGGTGCTCTTGCATGGCCTGCAACAAAGCCGATTGCGTGCGCGGGCTGGCGCGGTTGATTTCATCGGCCATCAACAGCTGACAAAACACCGGTCCCTTGATGAACCGGAACGAGCGCTTGCCCGCATCCGATTCCTCCAGCACTTCGGAGCCCAGGATATCGGCGGGCATCAAATCCGGCGTGAACTGCACACGGCTGTCATCAAGCCCGAAAACCGCGCCCAATGTTTCCACCAATCGGGTTTTGCCCAACCCCGGCACGCCGATGAGCAATAGATGTCCGCCGGCCAGAAGTGTGATCAGGGTTTCCTCGATCACCTCGTCTTGGCCGAAAATGAACTTTCCAATGGCGGCCCTGGCGGCAGCCAAATCGTGCCCGAGACGATCAATGGCCTCAATCAGTGCGTCTGAATTGATTACCTCTTCGGTTGCTTTATCCTGGTCTTCAGCGGGGGATTCGGTAGGGGCGGAAACGCTCACGGTTTGGACTCCCGGGTCATGACAACGATGGTATGTATCGTAGCAAACGATTATGGACAAAATTAAGACCGAACTCAGCAGCTTTTATCAAGGCGTTCCGGCAGGAGGCCCTGCGCCGGCGGGTATTGAGACGACGCCCCGGCAGGTGATCTTCGCTGATATCGGCATGCATATCGATCATGACGGAGTCTGGCACTATCGGGGTACACCGATCAACCGTCCGGAATTGGTGAAATTGTTTGCATCCGTGTTGCGACGCGACACCGAGGGCCAGCACTGGCTGATCACACCGGCTGAAATCGCCCCGGTCCGTGTCGACGACGCGCCGTTCATCGTTGTTAGCATGGAAATCGAGGGCTCTGATCACAATCAAGTTATACACTTTCGCACCAACATCGATACCGCCGTTACCCTCGACAACACCCATACATTGCGCATGGATGACAATTCCGTTCCGTACATCACTTTGGGTGGCAGGCTGGAAGCCAAGTTGAACCGCCCGGTCTATTATGATGTGGTGACGCACGCGGTTGAAGAAAAGCTCGAAGGTGCGCACATATTCGGTATATGGAGCGCAGGCGTCTTTCATAAACTTGGCGACGTCGACCTTGAAGACTGAACGAATGGAACAAACTGAATTGAATACAGAATGGATCGTCGAGACTTTTCAGGCACGCCATGGCCGTTCCGTCGGCCGCGGCGACCATGATCTCAATCCGGGTATGCCGCCGCCTGAGAAACTGACCCCTGCCGCCGTGCTGATCCCGGTCGTCGCGCGCGCAGGCGGCATGACCATGCTGTTCACGCAACGCACCGACCACCTGGCCAGTCATCCGGGACAGGTCAGCTTTCCAGGCGGCCATGTCGAGCCAGGTGACGGCTCGCCGGAAGAAACGGCACTTCGCGAAACAGAAGAAGAAGTGGGCCTCGACCGCCGTCATATAGAAATCATCGGCCGCCTCGCCGACTACAAAACGCGGACCGGTTTCACCGTGGTTCCGGTCGTCGGGTTGGTGACGCCGCCCTTTGACATCACCCCCGACCCGCACGAGGTGGCGGAAGTGTTCGAGGTGCCGTTGGATTTCCTTATGGATCCGGCCAACCATGAACGCCACAGCCGTGAGTTCGAAGGCACCACCCGGCATTTTTACGCCATGCCGTACAATGGTTTTTACATCTGGGGCGCGACGGCAGGCATGTTGGTCGACCTCCACAACGTATTGATGGGCAAATGAGTCGTATCCTGATCCAATATCTGTTGCCGCTGCTGGGGCCGTTGGCGCTTTACCTGATTTATATGAGCTTTCAGCGCAAGCGCGCTGTCAAAAAAGGTCATGACATACCGGCGATTGAACGCACCCACGTTTTTTGGTCCATCATTCTGGGCTTCGTATTGATGATGGCGGGTCTCGTGACGTTGGCCGTTACCTCCGGTGAACAACCCGGCAGCGGTGATTATCAAGCACCGCGCATGGAAGACGGCCGCGTCGTACCGCCGAAATTCAATTGATAACAGCGTTGCAGGCCAACCATGGTTTCTCTCAACGCCAGCACTGAGCCGCAAGGAGACCTCGGACCGCAAGCGTGGCTCACGGCGGCCTCGACCCGCGCCGTCATGGCGGCGCTGGCGGCGGACGGCACAGAAGCACGGTTTGTCGGCGGATGCGTGCGCGATGGACTGGTCAAACGCCCGGTAAAAGATATCGACATCGCGACACCCGATCAGCCCGAAACCGTGATCGAGCTGTTGCAGCGCGCCGGCATCAAGGTGGTTCCCACCGGCATTGATCACGGCACCGTCACCGCCGTTTTCGACGACCGGTCATTTGAGATCACCACGCTCAGGCGCGACGAGGAAACCGACGGACGCCACGCCAAAGTGGCGTTCACCGATGATTGGGTCGCCGACGCCGAACGCCGCGATTTCACCATCAATGCCATGAGCGCCACCCTCGACGGCGCTATTTATGACTACAACAACGGCATCGCGCATTTGGCGCATGGCCGGGTGCGCTTTATTGGGCGCGCCGAGACGCGCATCGACGAGGATTACCTGCGCATCCTCAGGTTTTTCCGCTTCCATGGCGGCTATGGGCTGCCGCCGCTGGACCGCGCCGCCATGACCGCGTGCCGGGCGCGGGCAGCCAAATTGGCGGAACTATCGGGTGAGCGGGTACGCGACGAGCTGCTGAAAATTCTGATGGTGCCCAATCCGGCGGAAATTCTGGTCCCCATGCAGGGTGCGGGCGTGCTCGACGTGATCTTGCCGGAAGCCGGCGACGTGGCTCAACTGCGCATGCTCAACTGGCTGGAAACCCGCGCCATCAACATCCAAGACGTCAGCCCCGACCCACTGCGCCATCTCGCCGCCCTGCTGGAGACCAAGCACCCCGAGAGCGCTTTACTGGCGGTTGCCGGGCGGCTCAAGCTTTCCAACGCGGACCGTGCGCGCCTCACCGACATGCTGGTGCCGACATTCGAGATCTCCGCGGACATGGACAAAACCGACGAACACCGCGCCATCCGACGGCTGGGCGCGGCGCTGGTACGCGATCTGGCGCTGTTGGCTTGGGCGCGGGAACTTGCAGCTTTGTCGCGATTGCCGCGAACCCGCACCGAAGCTTACATCGAATTGCTGGAGACATGCGCGCGCTGGCGCGCGCCTGAATTTCCCCTCACCGGCGCCGACGTGCTAGCGTTGGGCGTGGCCGAGGGGCCCGGGGTCGGCGCGTTGTTGGAACGCGTTGAAGACTGGTGGGAGAACGGCGACTACAAGGCAGACCGCCAACGATGCCTTGATCGCCTCGTGAAAGAAGCAGGGCCAAAAGCAGGGAGCGGGACATGACAACAATCAGGATATGCTTTGTCGGCGACAGTCTGGTGCTGGGCACCAACGATGAAACGTACCTCGGCTGGCCCGGCAGGCTGTGCCGCGACGGGCGTGCCGCCGGCCATGACGTAAGCCTGTATAACTTGGGAATCCGCGCTGAGACGTCTGAGCAGATCGCGCCGCGCTGGCGAGCCGAATGCAAGGCGCGGATCTGGGATGTCCATCCGGGCGCCCTGGTGTTTTCATTCGGCGCGAACGACTGCGCCGAGATCATTGGCGAGGGACGCAGGGTATCGCTGGAGCATTCAAAGGAAATCGCACGATCCATGATGGCGCAAGCCCGCGATTGGCTGCCGACACTCTGGGTCGGCCCGCCACCGGTCGACGACAGCCGCCAGCCCTTCCAGGTCAACGCCGACCTGGCCTATCATTTCGCCTCGGAACGCATGGCGGAACTGAATGCCGCCTATACGGAGATCGCCGCCGATTTGGGCATTCCCTATCTGGATATGTATGCCCGGCTAATCGACGATCCGGCCTGGCCCGGCATGTATGAAGATGCCGATGGCGTGCATCCGATCGCGGCGGGCTATGAGGTCATGGCCGAGCACATCGCCGATTGGGAAGCCTGGCAGGCTTGGTTCGAGTAGGCTGCACCCATCACGACACCCATCTTGACCGACGTACCGGCCTACGTATTCGCGCTGATCTCAGCGATGCTGTTTGCGCTCGGCGATCAGTTTCAGGCGCAAGGCGTTGCCCGTGTCGGCGCGCGCACAGGTGCGGCCATCGGCATCGGCGCGTCCGCGCTGTGTTTTTGGCTGGTCGCACCGTGGTTTCTCGATCTTCGACATTTCTATCATCCCGCGGTACTGCTGTTCATCCTGATCGGACTAATCCGCCCCGCGCTTTCCGCCACGCTGGCGATTTCCGCCATCCATCATTTGGGCCCGACGCTGGCCGGAACGCTGAGCTCCATCGCGCCGGTATTCGGTGCCGCGTTCGGCATACTGTGGCTTGGCGAGGTGCTGACGTGGCCGGTAGCACTGGGCACCGGCGGCATCATTGTGGCAGTCGCACTCATGGCACGTACGGATGTCGGTTCAGCGCGTTCTTGGCCAACTTGGGCCTTGCTGCTGCCCATCGGCGCGGCGCTTGTTCGTTCACTCAGCCACGCTGTTACCAAAGTGGGCATGCTTGAAATCCCCGACCCCTATTTCGCCGCACTTGTGGGTTTCACAGTGTCAGCGTTGGTGACGATCGGTTTGCAAAGCGCCCGGACGCGGGGGCGATTGCCGCTCAAAGGTGCAGGCCTCGCATGGTTCATGATCAGCGGCGCGATTTTCGCGCTTGCGGTATTGTCCCTCAACCAAGCCTTGTTGACCGGCGAGATCGTGATCATCGTGCCGATCATCGCGGCGGCGCCGGTATTCACCATGCTGCTCAGTGTCACCATATTCCGGCGCGAACGGATCACGGCACGGACGTTCATGGCGCTGGGGCTGGTGGTGCCGTCAGTGGTGGCGGTGGTGGTTTGGGGGTGAGAGATTAGACCTGAACCTGTTGAAACTTCCCTTCGGGAGGATTTTGCCAAGATGTCCCGTTGGACTGTCGATCGCGGTGCCGGTGCCCCTCCGGGAGGATTTCGCCAAGATGTCCTAACGCAAAATCGCCTTGGGTTACCCAAGGCGATTTTGAGGATATACAAGGCTCAATGGTACGGGTGGCCGGACTCGAACCGGCACTTCCTAGGGAAACGGGATTTTGAATTTAACAAATATTAACAATATCAAATGATTATACATAATGTAATTATATTATAAACTTACACATGCCGCCATTTACAAAATCTCCGGCCCAAACTTATCAGCCGACCGTGCCATTTCCAAACGCCATGGCCTCATAGAACGCACTCTGATAATTTGGGACATGTTACACTGTGTAGCTTCTTGCCCGACACACTTCTCAGCACGTCGTTGAAACACGGAGTACATCAGCCATGTACGTTGATGTACGAATTTGACCATGATTATTCTATGGGCTCCTGAGAACTGGTGGAAGGTGGTAACAGCTTCGATCCACTCATGGAGAACCCCGCAATCTTTCAGCGGGGTTCTGTGATCAGGCTTTCTTGCCGATGGGCTTTCGGGCTTTGACGACCTGATCAATCGCCTTGTCGAGTTCGCCGGCCTCGACAGCTTTCATGCAAACCCGGATGATTTCGGGCAAAGCCTTGTCGTCACCGACCACGATGTTCGTGTCGTCACCCTTCAGCGGCAAACGCTTGTTGCCGACCTTGAGGCAGAACCGAACCTGACCAACGGCGTCACGCCAGTACCACTTGCGAAGCGGAACCTCGATTTCCTTTCGAACCTTCTCTCCCGTCTCTTCGTTGGTTTCCCACCGCTGCCTTTTCACGCGATACTCGGTGCCGCTGACCATTGCCTCGGCGGCCTTCAATTGCTCACCGAGATGGCCAAGCAATCGGGCACGTGCGGTCAGGACCGGATCGACGTTCGCATTGTCGATGGCAGCGGCGATATTCAGTTTGCTCAGTACGGACATTTCACTCTCCTATGTGTTGCGATCAGGCAGGCCAATCTGCCTGTCTAAAATCGCAATACATTCGGTGAATGAGGCCACCAAGCATTCATTCATGGCCTTGGAACTGCTGAGCTGGAAATCTTGCTTCGTGCAAGAAACACCCTGCTGAGGCTTGAGCAAAAGTTTCACCGTGTAACTTTCCTGCCCGAGATGCTTCTCAGCAGTTCGCTGCCAATGCTGATACCCTGGTCATGTACGTTGGTGTACGAAACCAGTGCCGGATGTTCTACGGGCTGCTGAGAAACGGTGGGAGGTGGGTCAGCTTTGAACCTGATACCGGAAGGAAATTTTCAATCCCGCCGACGGAAGAGAAGTGCCAGTAATAGACAAACGAGGTGTGAGCCAAGAATATCCGCCACTCGATGAGTTGTGAAACCTCGCAAACCTACTGTGGCCGGTCATCTGGGGGTTCTGTGTCTTTAACGATGAAGTATCTTATTGTTCTTTTCGAGCGCACTATTGATTGGGTGGCTTGGAATGACGGCTTTGTATGTCTTTAGGCGATAGGGCACTATCATCAAGGCCGATTTTTCGAAATTTCAGATATGGGACCGGTTTGGCAAAATACTTGCCTTTGCTTATCCGCGTACAAGTCATGGACCAAGAACTCGACCAAGATAAAGCCTTTTGCTCGCTCCCTAGGTTCTTTTCTTGGCATCAGACCTTCCATCCTCGCCGTGAGGCAGGTGATCCAAACTACTCAACGGCCCGTTGCTCGGCGCCACGCCTGTCGTGATTAATAAGACCCACGCATTTGCAACGGCATAAAACTTCGTTAGCGTTCTCAGTAATTTCTCAATCTTGCCCATAGGCATGCTTCATGTTGGTTCAGCAGTTTCAGCTCTCCGGTTTCGGGTGCCGGAGAATTGATGTTATCGTTCAGATGAGCGGGGCACAACGGTACAGGTATTGCGCGGATCTTTTCAACCAACAGCAACTTTGTCATTTAAGCAACGACAAGACCGTGAGTGGGCGATTGGCGTGGGGCTGTGACGGCAGGTTGATCTAATCATTGGCATCCCGAGAATCTGGATCTGGGAGAGGCGATGCAAATGCGCTTTCCGGATTCAGATTTCATGCTGAGTTGTCAAACGACCATTTAGTAGGCATGGTTCGAGGCGCACAGTTTCTCACCTTCTCTGGTGCAGTTCCGCAAGGGACCGATATCAATTGATGGCTTTGAAATGAATGACGAAACGGTTGGTGGTGTATACATGGCGACAGAATTGAAACGGCAACCTCGTGTCCTATTCGAACGTGCCGAGTATCTTGATCGATTGGCCCGCGTCAAAGCGCGGATGGTCGAACAAGGTATTGACGTGCTTCTCGTCGCAAGCCCCGCCAACCAGTTTTACCTTACCGGTTATGACGGACAGTCTTTCTATACGCCACAGATGGTTGTTGTGGCGCTCGAAGACGAGGAACCGATCTGGTTCGGACGAAAAATGGATTCCGTGGGCGCGGAGTTTACCGTCTTCATGGACCAATCCAGAATCATCCCCTACGCCGATATCTTCGTCGGGTCGCGGGATCGCCACCCCATGCAGGCGCTTGTCGCGCTGATCGAGGAGAACGGCTGGGACCGGTCGACGATCGGCATCGAGATGGACGACTATTATTATACCGCCCGATGGCACGAAATTCTGACCTCGGGCCTGACGAACGCCCGGTTCACAGATGCCTTCCTGCTAGTCAATTGGGCCCGCCTACGCAAATCGGACCAAGAGGTAGAATACATGATGCAGGCCGGCAAGATTTCGGCCGCCGCCCTGCAAGCGGCCATCGACGTCGCGGAGGTCGGTGTGCGCCAATGCGACGTGATGGCCGAGCTAAACCGCGTCACCACAGCGGGGACGCCAGAGTTTGGGGGTACGTTCACCTGCAAGCCTCCGAACGCCATGGTCGGGGAATATTGCGCCGCGCCGCATCTGAGTTGGACGGAAGATCCGCTCAAGCCCGATGATATCTTCTATATCGAACAAGGCGGTGTGCGGCACCGCTATCATTCGCCGCTGTCGCGCTGCCTCTATCTCGGCCAGCCGACCGAACGCATGATGCATATATCCGACGTCATCGCCGAGGGTTTGAATGCGGTTCTCGACAAGGTGAAACCGGGTGTGGTTCTTGAGGAACTGGCGGAAACATGGAGTGCATCCATTGCGCGTCATGGCATCGAGAAGGATTCCCGTATCGGTTATCCCGTTGGAATCGGCTATCCGCCGACCTGGGGCGAGCTGACTTGCAGTATGCGCAAAGGCGACCGGACCGTGCTTGAACCGAACATGACGTTTCATTGCATCCCAGCCATCTGGCTTGACGACTATGGCCTGGTAATCAGTGAATCCTTCGTCGTGACGGAGTCTGGCGCCAAGACCTTGGCGGATTTCCCCCGCAAGCTTTTCTACAAGTAGAAGAGCCCATCGCAATGGCCTTTGCTCACCGACCGATGGTGATGTCCGAGACGGGTATGGTCGTCAGTGGCCATCACCGCGCTTCCGAAGCTGGTGCTCGCATGCTGCGGGACGGCGGCAATGCAATGGATAGTGCCGTGGCCGCGGCTGCGGCATTGGCTGTCGCGGTCCCGCATATGAACGGATTAGGCGGTGATGCGATCGCACTTCATTTTAATGCCGGCAGTGGCGTCGTCACGGCGATCAATGGAAGCGGCCGTGCGCCCTCGGCCGCGACGATCGAGAAATACCGAGACCTAGGTCATCGGGACATCCCCACGCGAGGCCCACTCTCTATGTCGGTGCCGGGTGTCGTACAGGCATGGGAGGATTGCCTTAAGAGATGGGGGACGAAAACCCTGGCCCAGTGTCTGGCCCCAGCCATTGAACTGGCCGAAATCGGCGTCCCCATTGATGCAAGCCAGCTCGCTTTTTTCGAGGGGCCTGTGTACGGGGAACTGGCGGCGGAGTTTCCAAGGCTCGCTGGCATTTTCGGCGCTGCCGATACGCCTCGCCATTTGGGTGACAAGATGGTCCAGTCGCAACTTGCTCGGACGCTTCGTCTCTTGAGCAAAGAGGGCTCGGCTTCATTCTACGAAGGCGCCATAGCCGATGCATTGCACACAGATCTGGAAGCTGCCGGGTCCTTAATCTCGAAGTCCGATCTCGCCGCTCACGACACGCTGTTTACTTCGCCTTTGAAGGTTTCATTCAGAGGCAGGGATGTGTACACGGCGCCGCCGAATTCACAAGGGATAGCATTGTCCGTGTTGTTGGGCCTTGATGAGATCGCTGAGGAACAGCGGGATATGACAACTCCAATGAAGCCAGGGCTGGATGTCTCTTGGTATATGCAGGCCAAAAACATCGCCTTCAAGTATCGAGATCAGTACGCCGCCGATCCGGCTCGAAGCCGATTGCCATCTGATTTCCTTGATCGCAACTCGCTGGCCCGGCTGGCGCGTTTCGAGGCGGCAACGGTAACGGAAAGCCAATCGGGTGGCGGCGATACCAGCACGCTGGTGGTTGTTGATGCTGACGGCAATTCAGTCAGTTGGGTGCAAAGCCTTTTCGAGGAGTTCGGCAGCGGGGTTGTTTCACCGCAAACCGGCGTGATATTGCACAACAGGCTTTATCTCGAACAATTGAACGAGGACCCGAACCGAGGGTTGCTACCCGGAATGAGGCCCTTCCACACGCTGTGTCCGGCCCTTGTCGTTGGAAAGCAAGGTTGCGAAATGACGATCGCGACGCCAGGCGATCACGGGCAGCCCCAAACGCTCTATCAGGTACTCCGACACGTATTGGGGGATGGTGTCCCAATCCAAGACGCGATTGAAAGGCCGAGGCTACGACACGACGTAGGCGAGATCGTGATGGTCGAAGACCGAGCCGAGAAGGAATGGTCCGTTCGCCTGGGCAATTCCGGCTATTCCATCAAGGATGTAGGCTCGTGGTCGCGTCTCATGGGCGGAGTGAATGCGATCCACCGGTTGACGGATACTGTTTGGGCCGCGGGCGCCGATCCGCGCCGATCATGCTATGCGGTTTCAACAGGCCCGATGTGAACGGCTTACGCAGACCGCCACCCTCGATCTACGACGTGAGATAGTCAAACGCCGTCAAAGCATGAACTTTGCCGACGGCATAAAGTTCGTCGAGCAAGATGTACTCATCAGGGCCTCCCATGTTGTAAGGGGTGAGGCCGCAGACGACCGACGGCACATCGAACATCCTGTATAGGCGGGAATCAGAAGCTCCGACACGCATCGTGACGACAGGTGGTTCTCCCAAGGCTGCTTCACAATTAGCCGCCGTCAGGCGTATGATTTCGTGGTCTGGAGGCGTCCAGTTGGGTTCATACCGCCTCTGAATATCAAACTCGATACCTGCGATCGGTGTAAGAAGATTGCGGACCTGTGTCTCAACGTCATCGACGCTGAGCCCAACTGGAATTCGCACGTCCAAGTTGGCCTTTGCTGCGTTGGCCACAAGGTTTGGCGCTTGGCCACCATTGATGAGCCCGACGTTTACCGTCACCGATTGCAACACCTCTGTTTCCCCGTCACCCGAGATCGCTTCGGAAACAACTTTCGAGCCGTCGATCGCGGCGGCGACCGCCGGCGGCGTGGGAACCTCCATATCGCGCAGAGAGAACAGCGCTTCAAGCGCGCCATTCAAACGCTCAATGGCGCTGTCGCCGAGATGAACATGAGCGCCGTGGGCCGCTTTGCCTGTCGCGGTCACCTCGAGCCAGATAAAACCTTTCTCACCGAACCGCAAAACCTTAGGCGACCCTGCATCACCACATATCATAGCGTCGCCTCGGGCGTGGGGGATGGTTTCGAGAAGATAATGAGTGCCGAGTTTTCCCATGGTCTCTTCATCTCCTGCCAAGGTCAGTACCAATTCACCAGACCAGACATCGCGGCACTCGGCCATTAGGAACATGGCCATCACCGAAGCGGCAATACCGCCCTTCATGTCCGATGCACCGCGCCCGTACAGGCGCCCATCCTTTGTCTCGCCGGCCAGCGGATCAACGCTCCAAAGTGCCGGGTCTCCAACGGGGTAGGTGTCCAGATGGCCGTTGAACACCAACCGTCGTCCCGGTTTGGCCCCTTTCAGCCGCGCCACCAAGTTGACGATAGGAGGCGCCGCGGAGACAGTCTGCAATTCGAGTCCATCAATCTCTCCCAGAACTCCACTGATCGTTTGCGCCAAAGCTTCTGTATCGCCCGGCGGGTTTTCGCTTCTGGTGGCGATCAATTGAGTACAATGTTCGACCAGTTGGATACGTGTGTCAGCAATACGCGAGATCAGTCGAGTGCGGGCGGCGGTATCAGTCGTCACTGGTGGCGCTCCTTTTAGAACATCAAATTCTGTTTTCAACATCTTCCGCCAAGCTGTCAAACCCGACTGTTCGCGAAATCAAAACGGCTAATTTTTCAATCTTGATTTAGGATTCGGCGGAAAATCAACCGCTGAAGCGCTGGAAATACGTACAAGGGCACCTGCGAGACCACCAAAAACAACATGACGTCAGGCGAGGCAGATGACGATACGGCGCCAATGACCAGCATGACGTTCCTGCATCCGGCGACGAGTCCCACCGTGAATGCCAGTTTCGCCCCCAGTCGCCAGGCCAAAGCTGCCGCTACGATTTGCATGCCTGCGTTGAATAGGATCGCGGCAAACACGTAGACCAGGGCCTTCATGGGAGTTTCTAAGATGACTGCCAAGATTCCATCCATGACACCGATACCGAAAGTGGTCATGAAAATGGCTGTCGCGGCATCAATATGATGGGTATGTCTACCCTGGCTGATTGTGGGTACCAGCCGTCGAATCAGCAAGGCACCACCGAATGAGATGCCGACCATCAGGGCCAATCGCCACGCCAAGGGCCCAACACCGAGAGCCAGATCGAGGTTCAGCAACGAAATTAAGATGGCCGGCATGAGCAAAGGGCTAAGCAAATTGAATGGCACGGAAACCGTTACTGCCAGAGCGCCATCCAGTTTCAAGAAAACCGCATACGTGATACTCGATAGAAGTGGCGGTGCCGCGGCAACCAAGACCAATCCCGTGGTCAATCCGTCACCGATGTTCATGAAACTCAACAAAAACCACATGCATATGGGACTTGCGATCGTCGCAAGCATGCCGACAAGCAGACTCAACCCGGGTCGGCGCAAATAACTGAGCACTCGTGTGAAATCCATTCGGGTCATGCTCATCATCATGGTCAAGACCGCAAAAGGAAATACCACAGGGCGAAGGGCTTCAGCCAAATCCTGAAATGCGAGGCCGATAAAAAGGGCTGACGCCCAAAACCAGACGGCGTGACGCTGTATATAATGGCTGAGAGCGTTGATCATTCGAGTTTGGGGGCTCTATCGCATAACATGACGATGAAATGTATTCAAAGTTACATGAGCGAAGTTAAGTGTGCATCTGCGCTGTCGCGCGGCGGTGCATTTTCTATTTCCCTCATCAATGATCGGCATTCATCACTGACGGTCAATCGATTTCAAACAAGATATCCTTGATGACTTTTCGATTGGATGGAGGCCCCACCGCAACCGTATCTCATCCCAGAAACATTGGATTAAGACCCTTCCTCGAATAACGTTCTGTCTTGGCAATATCATCGCAAAGCAGAAACCACTCGAACAAGCTCCAATGGCTGAATTGGGTCAACAGCACCATTCGAGGGCACGGAAGATTATGGTCCGCAGCTGAAGGGCAAGCCGTCATAGATTTCGCAAATTTCCGCTGGTGCCCAAACTAGGTCCGCTCGACCTTCAGCACCGGCAGGAAAATCGCGGCTGGATGTTGGGCTCTTGAGTGCCAGGAGCTGTCGAACGCCGAAGTCGCGGGAAATGTCGGGTTTTCGATCCAATTGTGGAAGTTGACGAGAGGGAAACAGGTGGGTCGGAAGTGATCTATCTCGCGGATATTCGCGTCCGGAAATACCGACCGCCAATACTTTCGTCTAATTTCCATCCCGTCGTAGGGAACGATAATAGATTTAGAGAGAACAAGATCTCAGAGGTTTATCGGGCTCGATTGCGCTCACATTGATGATTGTTGAGATCAATCGGGCTTTGTTATTAGTTTGGCGCTTTGCGCGTTTCCGCCGGGTTTCAGTTCAGGAGAGAAAGATGTCTATTCGTAAGCTGATTTGCATGTCCGTTGTTTCCGCCGCTATCGGATTGGCAGATACCGCTTCAGCGCATGACTACGGTTTCGCTGGCCTCTTGTCTAAGGGCAACAAAGGGGAAATGCCGCAGCTTACCCTGGCCGCAGGGAAGCCTGTAGCGAGCGGCCCGATAACGCTCAAATCGGGCATGTATTACGAGATGCTCATCGTTGGCGATGGCTCGGCCGAATTGGCGCTAAGCGGACCGGAATTCTTCCGGGCCGTCTGGATCGATGAAATCGTCGTCAATGACCTTGAGGTTCGGCCGTTCGGGCTCTCCAGCATTGAATTCGACGATGCCGGCGAAATGGAAATTGGCTTTATCGCCATTAAGCCCGGCCGCTACCGCATAGCGATCCCGGGGACGACCGGCGAAACACAAGGCGTCGACATCACCATCAAGTGATCCGAATGGGAATGGCGTCGCGTTTGTACGATCCGAACAACGAAACCTTTACAAGCATTGGGTGACAACCATGAAAAATCTGATCTCCGCCGGGCTCGCCGCGATTTCTTTGTCCGTGTTATCATTCGCTGAAGTCGCGGCTGGGAACACGCCTACGATTGAAGATGCGATGATTGCGGCGGGCCGCGATGTCTTCGAGTATCGCTGCCAGGCCTGTCATAGCGCCGACCCCGCCAAGAACGCCTTCGGGCCAAGCCTGATCGGCATCGTCGGCCGCGAAGCTGGCAGCTTGCCGCGCTACGCCTACTCGCGTGCCATGATGAAGGCCGATGTGGTGTGGACGGAAGACAACCTTCGCGGCTGGATCAGCAACAACGAGAAGTTTATGCCCGGCACCCGCATGCGCCACGTGGCGATTACCGATGCTGCCGAGCAGGATTTCCTGATCGCGTTCCTGCGTTCGCTCAAGTAGCATCGACGGATATCCGCTGCACCTTCCCGGCATTTGAGACCAGGATCGCACGGTTTCCGCCACCTTCACGCAAAATGCGGGGCGCGTCCTCGCCAGGTGCTGCGGCGAGAGCGGTCGAGAGTGCATCGGCCCGCACAGCCCATGGGGCGACCACGGTGACCGCGCGCCAACGCCGCGTTGGTGCTCCCGTGATTGGATTAAAAAGATGGTGAAAGCGGCCCTGGTCATCGAACTCTGTGCCATATCCGCCGGAACTGGCAACGGCCTTGTTCCTCAAATTCACAGCTTCCCGCAGGATTTCAGGACTAGCCGGATCGAACACCCCGACCCGCCAAGGTTTGCCGTCTGGATGCGCGCCGATGCCCCGCATTTCCCCTAAATTGACCAAGACATTCTCGATGCCGTTTTGCGCGAGCACATCCGAAATCCGGTCGGTCACGAAACCTTGGGCGACACCGTTCAGACTGATCGCCATGCCTGGCTTCGTCATTGAGATTTGATGTTTGCTGACCCGCAGCGATTTCCATCCGACCAAATCGTGGACCTGCGCCACCTCCTCGGCACCAGGGCCGAGAGGATCCGGATCGGGGGCGGCGAAGTGCCGGGCATACAGGTCCCAAAGCGGCTGAATGGTCACATCGAAAGCACCGTCGCTGATCTCGGACATCTGATTGCAATACCCAAGCAGCTCGACCAATTCCCTCGGCGGATGATCAAAGTGACCAACGGTATTTAGCGCCGTCAGGGCCGAACTCGGCCGGAACAAACTGAATATGGATTCTAGGCGATCGATCTCCTCGGCACATAGGGCGAGGATGCGTTTGGCCGTCCCAGGATCATCATGATAGAGAGTCATGGCAGACTCGGCCCCCATGGCGCGGCCTCGCCAGGTCACCTTCTTGGCGGCTGCTTTTGTGCTCATGGGCACGGCGAGAGTTGCCGCGCTTGCACCGACAATGGAGATGAATCGGCGCCGTGAGACGCCCTGATCAACCGACATGGCGAACCTCCGTTTCGGTTCGTGGTTTTCTCGCTCCCAAAACCAGCGGCACGCAGACGCTGGGATCGTCGTGGATCGCAATGCACGCCATGCACTGGAAGCATTCGGAATAGTCGATGCCACCGCTGCGTTCGATTGCCCCGTATCCACAGCGGACTTTGCACAGTTGGCATGGTGTCCCGCATTCGGCGCGCCGCTGGATCCAATTGAACCTAAAAAACCGGGTTGGCAACGCCAGGGCGGCACCCAGTGGACAGAGAAAGCGGCAAAACGCCTTGAATACAAACAGGTTTAAGGCCAACAATCCCGCCGCATAGAGAACGAACGGCCAGGCCCGATCGAAGGCCAGCGTAATCGCCGTTTTGAACGGTTCCACCTCGACCATGGCGTCGGCGACGGTGGTGGAGATGACGACGGCGATAAGCAAGGCGGCGAGTGCAACATATTTTACAAGTACCAACTGCCGGTCCCATTTTGCTGGAATTCGAAGCTGGGGAAGACGAAAGACCCGCCCGAGCGCGTGCAGCAATTCCTGCAACGCCCCGAAGGGGCATAACCAGCCGCAAAAGGTGCCTCGCCCCCAGACGAAGAGCGTTACCAGCACATACCCCCAGAGCAGAAGCGATACCGGGTCATAGAGCAGGAATGACAGGCTCCATGCATCGACGGCGGCGCGGACGGCGGCGAGAACCGTGACGATGCTCAGCTGCCCTTGGGTGTACCAGCCGATGAAGCCGAGCGTGAGGCCAAGGAAAACCAAACGCAACGGCCGCAATGTCGCGAAACGCCGAAGTGCGGAGATTCGCTTTGACAGTCCCGCGCTCAGCACCACGAGCATGATCGTCATTCCGGCCAGCGGCCACGCCTGGTCACGCCATGATCCGACCCAGGGCGGCGCGTTTGCATCGGCGTCGGTTTTCGGCGCTTCGAAAAGGCTGCTATCGGGCTCGTTGATCAGCACCAGATCACGGGTGCCGACGCGTGGTTGGAACGCACCGATCTTGCGCACTGCCTTGATGATGAAGTCCCAGCGCTCCGCCGGATTGAAGCCGATGCGCGTGTCGATACGCAGAGCCATCACCTGCTCGAACGCCGGAATTCCGGGTCGGAGCTCAATCTCGGCGTCGGCGTCGCGCAGGTTGACCGGAAAGGCGCCCTGGCGCATGGCCATACCATCGGGCACGGAATTGCGGACGAAATCCTCGGCGACCAATCGGTGCCGGCCGTTGGCCAACAGCAGGATCGGTTCCTCGAACGATGTGACTTGGCGGCGCAGTTCCGCCATACCCGCATCGCTCAACAAATTCCGGCCGACCGAAGGGATATCCAGATCGGCGATCCAAAGATCGATATACAGGCCATCCGGGTCGGTGAGAGCCTCTGGGTCTTCCTCGACGAACTCGCTGCCGGCAAAGGCGGCTTCGACCTCGGCATTGGTGATGCGCAGGTTCTTCACCAATCCGCGGTCCACCAGTTGCCGCCAATCGAGTTCTTTGAAGATATCCTTGCGCGGCCGTTGCGCCGGCCTCGGCACCACACCTGTCATGCGGTCCCGTGCGACCTTCAGGGCGGCGGCCAGAATCGATTGGTTAACAATGCGCACCGATGCCGTCGCCTTGATGACGCCATCGATATAGGTATTGGCGCTGGCATCCCGAACTTTCCGGTCGTTGGCTGTCCGCACCTTGATGAAACTGGCGAGTGACTTGTCCTCGTACTGGCGGACGAATTCATGCAACGGCCTGGGTCCCAATCCACTGACGAACACCGGTTCGTTTTGTTCCAGAACCTGCACATCGAGAAAACGGCCTTCGCGATCGATGGATACCAGGAGGTTCACCGGGCTTCCGGAGAACCCGGGGATCGGCGCCAAGTCGATGGATTCAAAAACGTAACCGGCATGGGCGCCGCCGCCGTCCAACAGCTTCCACACGGGCAGGTCGGAATCGCGAATGCCCAATTTGTACGGCGGGACTACCAGTTCGGCCAGTTGCGCTTCATCGAGCTTGGCGTACGCCGTCGTCGTAAACCCGAGCATCAAGAGGCAAAGCGTAAGAAACAGATAAACCGGGTGGCGCGACATGCTCAGTCCGGCGCCGCAGGGATGGGCTCAGGCGTGATAGTTTGCATTCTTTCCGGCGTTTCCTTCCAATCCGTGATCCCGGCTGGATACCAGAAGACCCGAGCATAGCCGTAGGAAATGGCGCGTTTGGCCGCGTTCCAGCCAAGCCAGCAATCGGCCTCGCAGAAAAAGACGATCGGGTGGATCTTGTCGCCACGGCTGAATCGCTCCAGCGCGGTCCGGAAATATCGATCCATTTCCGGCGTCAGGTAACCCGTACCGACGTTCGGCAGCCAGACCGAACCGGGAAGGGAAAAATGCGGTTTGCGCAAGATCCACTCACCATCCAGGCCAGGCGTTGCGAAACGACCCGTGCCGAAGACATCGATGAAGGTAGCCCGGCCCTCGGCGAGCAATCTTTCCACGTGATCACGCGTTACCAGCGTGCCGCCAGGGATGACGTCGGGCGTTGGCGCGCGATATCGTCCGGTGCGGTATTCCTCCGGCACCTCGACCGCTCCGGCATCGGCGGCAAGAACGAACATGGCCATTGCCGCAAGACAGCGCAGGGCCAGGATTTTGAAAAACCGATGCATCTCCCCCTCATCGCCTAAGGTCGAATGGCGCTACCGTGACAGATTGGTATTTTAGATGCGAAGCCATTCTGCAACATTAGACTTTTGAGGGGGATAGGTGATGTCCAGTTTTCGACCGGTCCGCTTGTTTATTCTAGCCGTTTTGATGAGCGTCGCGTTGCTAAATTCCGCGAATGCGGAAACGGTGCTGCGCTTGGGCGTGCTGAAGTTCGGCACGGTCAAATGGGAAATTGACGTGCTCAAGCACCATGGATTGGACAAGAAACACGGCATCACCTTGGATGTCCGCGAGTTCTCGGGCAAAAACGCCACCGCCACGGCCTTGTTGGCCAATGATGTCGACGCCATGGTCACCGATTGGCTGTGGGTCTCGCGCCAGCGCGCTGCAGGCCGGGGCTTGAGTTTCTTCCCCTATTCGAAGGCGACCGGAGCCATCGTTGTCGCGGCCCATTCGCCGATCAAGTCGATCGGGGATCTTGCCGGGCGGAAAATCGGTGTGGCTGGTGGGCCGCTGGATAAAAGTTGGTTGTTGTTGCGCGCCCACGCCAAAGACAAGGGCATGGGCGATCTGGATGGCAAGGTGGAAAGGGTTTTCGGCGCGCCGCCGCTGCTGTCGGCACAACTGGAGAAAGGCCGAGTCGACGCGGTTTTGACCTTCTGGCACTATGCCGCCAAGCTACAGGCAAAGGGCATGCGCAAATTGGTTGGTGTCGATGAAATCATGAAGAGCCTGGGCGGCCGGCGGGTTGTGCCGATGATCGGCTACGCGGTCGCCGACGCATGGAGCGAAGCAAATGCGAAGGGGCTGAAGGCCTTTTCCAGCGCCCTCAACGACGCCCGCGCGATTTTGGCCAAAAGCGACGCCGAGTGGGACCGCCTTCGACCGCGCATGAAAGCCAAGGACGACAAAACCTTCGCGGCCCTGAAGGCGGGATTCCGGGCTGGCATTCCGCAATCTTGGGGAACGGCCGATCATGATGCGGCAGCCAAGGTTTACGATATCCTCGCCAAAATCGGCGGGAAGAAGCTGGTTGGCCGGTCGCAACAGTTGGCCGCGGGAACGTTCGCGCCCGCGATCACCTACTGACGAGGACAAACATTGGTTCGGCACCGCCTGTGGGTTCAATTTCTCTCGCTCGCGGTGTTTGTCACCTTGTGGCAGATTGCCGCGATTTTTCTCGAAAGCGATTTGCTGCCGTCTCCGGCGGCGGTCGGGCGTTTACTCGTCGAACTTGCCGGTGAAGGCGAGATTTTCGAACATGTCGGCGCCACCCTGGCAAGGGTGGCCGCCAGTTTCGTTCTGGCCATGGTGGTTGGTATCCTCATTGGTTACGTCATGGGACGTCGCAAACGTGCCGATGCGATCTTCGATTCCTGGCTGATCCTATTTCTCAACATCCCCGCGCTTGTGACCATCATCCTCTGTTATGTCTGGTTCGGTTTGACCGAAGTGGCGGCCATTACCGCCGTCGCCATCAACAAGATCCCCAACGTCGCGGTCACCATGCGTGAGGGTGCACGGAAGATCGATCGCGGCCTGATGGAAATGGCGGAGAGCTTTCGCCTGCCCAACGGGCGAGTATTGCACCAGGTCGTGTTGCCGCAGCTCTATCCCTACCTGGCGGCGTCGGCGCGGTCGGGCTTAGCGTTGATCTGGAAGATCGTTTTGGTGGTCGAATTGCTGGGCCGTGGCAATGGCGTCGGGTTCCAACTCGGTATCTATTTTCAATTGTTCGACGTTACCGGGATCATTGCCTATGCGCTGTCCTTCATTGTCGTCATCCAGGCCATCGAGATCGGAGTGATGCAACCCTTGGAGCGCCGCGCCACGGCGTGGCAGCACTAGATGATAGAGATTTCCATCCGCTCGAAACGGTTTCCTGGCGTAGGCGGCGACCAGCCGGTCACGGTGCTCAGCGATATTTCCATGGCGTTGGCGCAGGGGGAAACCGTCGTCATTCTCGGCGCATCGGGCGCGGGCAAGACGACGTTGCTCAATATCGTCTCGGGCCTCGATCCGGATTTTGACGGGACCGTGAAGCGCATCGACGATGGCGGCGAGGGGATGCCCCGGGTGGGTTTTGTCTTTCAGGAACCGCGGTTGTTGCCATGGCTGACGGTTCAGCAGAATCTGGCGCTGGTGTTGGAACACAACGACCCTGCCGATCCCCGCATCCCGCCAGCCCTGGCGGACATGGATTTGACAGACGCGGCGGCGCGTTTCGCCAATCGCTTGTCTCTCGGCATGGCACGCCGTGCTGCCTTGGCGCGCGCGTTGATCATCGAACCCGATCTGCTGGTGCTGGATGAACCGCTGGCCTCATTGGATGAATCCACCGCGGAGAGGCTCCGAATCCATCTGGCAAACCTGTTCGACCAGCGGCGGTGTTCGAGCCTTTTGGTCACCCACAACATCGCCGAGACGGTTCACCTCGCAGACCGTATCTTGATGTTGGGCGGTACCCCCACGAAAATCATCGGTGAACATCCCGTGACGACTCCGCGCTCCGAGCGCGATGTCGAGTGGCGGGCAGAGGAATCAGCACGGGTTCGCGCCCTGATGTCGCCAGCCGGCACGGATTGAGAATTACTTGAACGTCTGTAGGGCCGCCTCGGCGGGCGCGTATCCTTGGTCGGAGGCCATGTGCAGGTAGGCCGCCGCGTTCTCAACGTCTTTCTCGGTGCCGGTACCGGTCCGCAGCATCACCGCGTAGGCATACTGGGCCTCGGCATCGCCGTTATCTGCGGATTGGCGAAAAAGGGCGGCTGCCTTACTCAAATCCCGCTCCACGCCGCTGCCCGCTTCATAAAGCCAGGCAAGCCGGGTGCGGGCACGCACATCACCGGCATCGGCCAACTCTCGGTAAAGATGCACTGCATTTTCATGATCGCCGGCAACGGCGGCGCGTTCCGCGGTGGCAAACAGACCACTGGGTGCCGATCCTTCGAGCGTTGCCAGCAGCCGGCCTGCATCTTCGTCACCTTGCGAGGCGGCGAGCTTGAGCCATCCCTTGGCCGCCTTGATGTCGCGGATCGCTGGATCGTTGTCGGAGAGGAGCAAACCGAGGCGGTATTGTGCCGAACGGCTGCCTGTGGTGGCGGCACGGGTATACAAATCCAATGCCTGTTTCGTATCAGCCTCAACACCGAGACCGTCCTCGTAGAGAATCCCGAGGTTGAACAAGGCTTCGCCGCGGCCCTTGGCGCCGATGGCCTCCCAGATTTCCTTGGCGCCCTGATAATCCGCCATCTTGAATTTCGCGTAGGCTTTGAACAGACGCGTCATTGTCCGTGCCGCGTCGGTATCGTCGCCGGCCACTGCGGCTGGCGAAGCTTGGAACGCCAGGACAAGCGCAAGAACCATCGCCAGCAAGGGTTTCGATCCGTTCATTTATTCGATGTGGAGAACCGGCAGCCAATGGGCGTCGGTTTCTCCCTCGGTTTTCTCGGCTTCCAACAGCGGGTAGCGCACGCCGCCTTCGGGTGGTGACGCCAGAATATCCATATCGATTTCGTGCAATCTCCCGGTGAGACCGTTTTCGGCGGCGGTGATCACGTAATAGATGCCGTTCCACATATTGATTCCGTACTCGTTCGGTTTCTTGTGGATGAACAGGAATTCGTGCTCCAGGTCGGCGAAGTCGTCCGGCATTATCTGCCGTTTTTTGTCATAGGGATACGGGAGGTGGCACAGGTATTGGGCGCTTCCCTCAAGACACTTGAACGGCCTCATGGACAGGAAGTGATCGGCGAACTTGCTGTCGTCGAATTTGATATCATAGTCATGGCCATCATTTGTCTTGGTGAACGATATGGTTCCAATGACTACGGCTGGTCCCGATGGCGACGCAAGTGTGATGGTTTTCTCGCCCTCCAATCCGGCAACCGCCGGCTGGGCCAGCATTAGAGCCACGACAAGCACCCAGCCCCATTTTACTGATCTCATTTGAGGGTCCCCCCTTTATTGTGGTCCAGCACTGCGGCGGACCATGCCGCGTGCCGGATTGTAGCCGTAGATAGCCAGAACCAGAAAACTCAATCCCGTCGCAAGCGCGATTACCATGGCTGTCGTCTCCCACTGTCCGTAAAGCGCGAAGCGGATGGTCTCGACGGCGTAGGTGAAAGGGTTGAGTTCGCAAATGGTGCGAAGCAGTTCGCTGGACTCGCCAATTTTCCAGATCGGATAGAGCGCTGACGACAGGAAAAACATGGGAAAGATCACAAAGTTCATGATCCCCGCGAAGTTCTCCAGTTGGCGGATCGCCGTCGAAAGCAGCAAGCCCAAAGCACCGAGCATCAGGCCCGATACCAATAGCGCTGGCAACACCGCGATGTAGCCGATCGGCGGCATCTCGATCTCGAACAGATACGCGATGGCCAGAAACGCATAGACCTGGACCAACGACACGACGGTTCCGGCCAAAAGCTTTGCCGTCAGCAGGAACCATCGCGGCATGGGGCTGGTCATCAGTACGCGCATGGAGCCCATTTCGCGGTCATAGACCATGGAGAGCGAACTTTGCATGCCGTTGAAAAGTTGGATCATGCCGATCAGCCCGGGCGTGATGTAAACCTCATACGTGATGTAGGTCTCGTAGGGCGGGATGATCGAGACGCCCAGCGCGGCGCGGAAACCGGCGGCGAACACCAAAAGCCACACCAGCGGCCGCACCAGCGCGGCGATAAAGCGCTCGCGCTGATGCAGGAAGCGCAGCATCTCACGGACGATAATGCCCTGAAGGCAACGGAGATATCCCGAAAGGCTCATGCGCAGCCTCCGGTCAGAGCATTGAAGGAATCGCCCAGCGACACTCCGCCGCCGGCCTGCATGACGTCCGACACATCGCCATGGGCGACGATTCGTCCCTGGTGCAGAACGAGCACGTCGTCGCCGTCGAGGATTTCGTCGATCAAATGGGTAGCCCAGACAACGGCGATGCCATCATCGGACGCCAGTTGGTGAGCATGGCGAACGATCATCTCGCGGGTGGGAATGTCGAGGCCGACTGTCGGCTCATCCAATATCAATACACGTGGCTCGTGTAACAAGGAACGCGCGATCTCGACCCGGCGCCGGTGGCCGCCATTGAGAGTCCGGACCTTGTCGCGCCGTCGTCCGCCGAGGTCGAGTCGCGCCAACTCGCGTTCGATGCGTCCCGCCGCGTCGCGCCGGCCGATGCCATGCAGAGCACTGGAATAGACTAGGTTCTGTTCTACCGTCAGATCGAGATCCAGTGTCGGTTGCTGGAAAACGATTCCCATGGAGGCCAACGCTGCGCGGTGTTGCCGGGCGGTATCGAAACCGGCGATTGCAATGTTTCCCTCATGCCCAGCCAGGAGCCCGGTCACCAAGGAAAACAGTGTGGTCTTGCCGGCACCATTCGGGCCGAGCAACGCCGTGAAACGGCCCATGCGGGCCTCCAGTGTTACTTCCGAAAGTGCCCGTTTGCCGCCGCCGTAGCTATAGGAAAGCGAGTGGACCGAAAGGGCGGGTGCGGCATCGCTCATGCAGTCCTCACGGTTTGATGGCCACGCCCCACGGATAGCGCCCCACTTTGATGGATTTGATGGCTTTCAGCTTTTCGACGTCGATCACCGTAACGTCGCCGCTGACCCCATTGGTGGTCAACAATTTCTTGCCGTCGTGGGTTTGCCCCATGTGCCAAACGCGGCGGCCGACCAGGATATACTTCTCCACCTCGTAGCTTTTGCGGTCGACGACGGCGATATGGTTGGAGGGGCCCAGGGCCACGAAAGCGTATTTGCCATCCTTGGAGAGCTGGATGCCGACGGGCTGCACACGGTCCTTGTGCACACCCTTGATGGCGAAACGGATCTTCTTGATGATCTGACGCGTTTTCACGTCGATGATCGAGACGGTGCCGCCGATCTCGGACGACACCCAGAGCAGGCTGTCGTCGGGTTCGAACTCAGCGTGGCGCGGGCGTTGATCGACCAAGGTGTTGTCTACCAGTTCGAACGATTTGGTGTCGATCCAGTGCACCATGTTGGTGGTCTCGGAGGTATTCACCGCCACGGTTCCATCGTAGCTGACCGCCATGCCTTCCGGTTCCACCCCGACGTCCACTTGGGCCAGAACCTCAGAGCTTTCCACGTCGACGACTGTGGCGATATTGTCATCCTCGTTGGCGATGTAGAGATGGCGGTTATTGGGATGCAGGTAGAACTGCTCCGGGTCGGCGCCGGAGGGCAATTCACCGATAATTTCCCGCGTCGCCACATCCATGATCTGCACCGTGTCGTCGTCACTGGCGCAGATGTAGAGTTTGGAAAAATCCTTCGATAACAAAACACCGCGCGGCCGTTCACCTACCTCGAGGGTGGCGATGACCTCCATCTTGTCCGTGTCGATGATCGAAACCGTGTGGTCCTTCTCGTTGGTGACGAAGGCAGTGTCGGCTTGCGCCGAGGCAGCGGTGAAAAGACCGGCCGCCAGCGCGGCGAGGAAACGTTTCGTCATTTGCATGTGCTCTCCGGACGGTCGAACCCGAGGGTATTGAGATCGGTATGTTGATGCAGGAAACCTTCCTGCGGTGAATAGCTGACCAGCGACCTTGCCGCGGTGACCGCGATTGGCTGGCGCAACTGGCCGTTCCAACCGCGATACGAGAGCTTGCGCCCTTTGAACGCCGCCAATTGGAACGCATCTGACCGAATGAACTTGGACAGCTCATCGTGGCTTGCGGATTTGATGCGCGTCGCGGCCTCGCCGATGGAGCGCACGGCGGCCCAGGCGGCATAGTCCTTGTCGGTCATGCGCCGCTTCGCCAAGCGCTTGAAGCGGCGCTGCAACTGCGCCGCGCCCCATTGCTCGATGGTCCAGAACCATCCGGTGGCAAACAGCCCCTGTGTACCGGCGACGATTTGCGGTTTCCAGGTCCGGTACATGAGGTATTCGCCGAACAGACCGTCCTCGTCCGCGACGACCAGCACGTCGTAATCGACGCCTTGGGTCAGCAGTGGCACCTCGGCCTGCGCCGTGCGGCGGACATCCTTCGCACCGTCCCAGGTTTTTTCCGCCACGATCTTGGCACCAAAGCGTTTAGCGGCGCGTTTGAGGGCGGAGGCGGCCAGTTGGTCCTTGGCCTCAGGGCCGACGATCATGAACCAGTTTTTCCAGCGCTTCTTGACCAAATACTGCGTCAGCGCATCCGCCAGCATGGCGCGGGACGGCAAGGTATGCAGCATGGACCTTGAGCAATCCGAATTGCGGAACCGGTTATCCAGCGCGCCGGCGTTGAACAGAAGGCTCTCCTCGGCGCTAGGCAGCTTGCGGATTTGATCGAGCGCGGCAGCCGAAACATTAAGCACGAATGTCCGCAGGCCTTTGTCATAGAGAGCCTGGAATGCCGGTGCCGCGTCTTTCGTTTTGCGGACAACCTTTTCGGCCAGATTGAACTTCTGTTTTAAAAACCGGCCCGTGGTGTTGTTGTCCTTGATCGCAAGGCGCGCACCTTGCAAGCCGCCGTCCTTCGGAGGCGGCTCGAGGTTGGACAGCGCCTTCGTCTTTGCCGGTTTCTGGCCCAGATAGGCGATATCGATGACCAATTCGGCGCGCGCGGCACCGGTCAGCATCGCAATGGCGGCGATTAGCAGTAAAGCAAATCTTTTCATATCGCCATAAAAGCGAAGTCGGGGGGCAGAGGTCAATCCCACCTAAGTCGGAATTGCCACGGCACCTGCCAGCAACTACGCTGCGCTTTCGACGCATTCCATCAAAGGAAGCTGGAACATAGCATGAAGTGGTTGGCGTTTTTTCTAATCTTGGCGATCGTCCCGCCGGCACTGGCTGAGGGGACGCTCCGCGTTGACAACCAGTCGGCATACAAGATTAAGGTCGTGGGCGAGGGTGGTGCCGCGCGGCTCGAACCCAAAAGCGGCCCCAGCGCTATTTCCTTTTCCGGTGAACACGATGTTGGTCTGCATCTCAATATCTGGTGGGTGAAGAACCCGCGCGAGCTTTGCCGCATTTTCACGCCCTTCGACAGGCTGGTGATTGTATCCGGCCGCAGCACCATCATGTGCCGCTCGCTTGGCGAGTAGAGCGACGTCTTAGACTTTCGGCGAATTGAAACGCGATTGACCGGCTTGCTAGTCTCCCGGCATCAGGGACGGTTGATCCACCGTTTCAAGGTGAATTTCCGGCAATTCCGCCGAGGGGAGCTAGCATGCAAAAATCCTTATCCATCGATCCCGAGAAGTGTACGGGATGTCTACAGTGCGAACTGGCCTGTTCGTACGACAATGAATCCGTATTCAATCCGTCGAAATCTCGGATCAAGGTGTTCAAATTCGAGGACGAGGGGCGTTTCGTACCATACACATGCACCCAGTGTGATGAAGCCTGGTGCATGAAGGCCTGTCCGGTGGATGCCATTGGCATCGATGCGGCGACCGGCGCCAAGGTGGTTTCCGAAGCGCGCTGTGTCGGCTGCAAGGTTTGCACCATCGCGTGCCCGTTCGGCACTGTGAACTACAACTCCGCGACCGGTAAGGTGATCAAGTGTGATCTGTGTGAAGGCGAACCGGCCTGCGCGAGCGCTTGTCCGACCGACGCGATTACCTTCGTCGACGCGGATTGGACCGGATTGGACAAAATGCGCGCCTGGGCCGGAAAGACCGACGCCCAGCAACCGCAAGCATAAGGGAGGATTGAAATCATGGCATGGGCTAAAAAAGTTCTCCGCGTCAACCTGACCGCCGGCACCTGCACCAACGAGCCGTTGAAAATGGATTGGGCAATGAAATACCTGGGTCAGCGCGGACTGGCGACCAAGTATTTCGTTGAGGAAGTCGACCCCAAGGTCGAACCGCTGTCGCCCGACAACAAACTGATCATGACCACCGGGCCGTTGACCGGCACTTGTGCGTCGACGGCGGGGCGTTATTCCGTCGTCACCAAGGGCGCTCTGACGGGTGCCATTGCGTGCTCCAATTCCGGTGGCTTCTTCGGTAACGAAATGAAGAACGCCGGTTATGACATGGTCATCTTCGAAGGCAAATCGGACAAACCGGTTTACCTGATGATTCAAGATGACGATGCGCAACTGTGTGATGCATCCGCCTATTGGGGGGGCTCAACCTGGGATACGGAAGAGGGCATCAAGAAGGCGCATGGTGACCCGCAGATCCGTGTTGCCTCGATCGGCCTCTCGGGCGAGAAGGGCGTGAAGTATGCCTGCGTGGTCAACGATATGGACCGCGCCGCCGGACGTTCCGGTGTCGGTACTGTGATGGGCTCAAAAAACCTCAAAGCCGTCGCTATTCGTGGCACCAAGGGCGTTCCCATCGCTGATGCCGCGGCCTTCATGGCCGCAGCGGACGCGGGCAAGGCGGTGTTGGCGGAGAACGCCGTTACAGGCCAGGGCCTGCCGGCGTTTGGCACTCAGGTCTTGATGAACGTCATCAATGAAACGGGAGCGCTTCCCTCGCACAATCACCGTGATGTACAATTCGATGGTGCCAACAACATATCCGCCGAAGCCATGGCGGAACCGCGTGAATCGGATGGCAAACCGAACTTGGTGCGCAATCAAGCTTGCTTTGGTTGCACCATTGCGTGTGGGCGCGTATCCACCGTGGAGCGCACACACTACACGGTGAAGGATCGCCCGGAATATCAAAATGCCTCTGGTGGCCTTGAATACGAGGCAGCATGGGCGCTTGGTGCGGCGACAGGTGTTGATGATCTCAATGCGCTGACGTTTGCCAACTTCATCTGCAACGAGCAGGGCTACGACCCGATCTCGTTCGGCGCCACAGTCGGCGCGGCGATGGAGATGTTCGAGACCGGTGTCATCACCACGGCCGATACTGATGGCCTGGAATTGAAGTTTGGCTCCGCCGAGGCGCTGACGACGCTTGCTGAGTTGACAGGCAAGGGCGAGGGCTTTGGCGCCGAGATCGGCTTGGGCTCCAAGTTGTTGTGTGAGAAACACGGCAAGCCGGAACTTTCCATGTCGGTCAAAGGCCAGGAGTTCCCGGCTTACGACTCGCGCGGTATCCAGGGCATGGGACTGACTTACGCCACGTCTAACCGCGGTGCGTGCCATCTGCGCAGCTATACGGTGGCTTCGGAAATTCTCGGGATTCCTGAGAAAACCGACCCGTTGGCAACTGACGGCAAAGCTGGTCTGGTGAAGGCATTCCAGGATGCAACGGCGGCCTTTGATTCGGCAGGTCTTTGCATCTTCACATCCTTTGCCTGGACGCTCGATGATGTGGCCCCGCAGTTGGATGCGGCTTGCGAGGGTGACTGGAGCACCGAGAACTTGTTGGAAGTCGGAGAGCGCATCTGGAACCTGGAGCGTAAGTTCAATAACGATGCGGGCTTCACCGCTGCAGACGACAATCTGCCCGGGCGCTTGTTGAAGGATGCGGCCAAAACCGGCCCGGCCAAGGGGTTGACCAACGGCCTCGACAAGATGTTGCCGGAGTACTACGACCTCCGGGGCTGGACGGCGGATGGGGTGCCAACCAATGAGACCCTAAGCCGCTTGGCTTTGTAATATCCTCCCAGTTCGCGCCCCGCTTTGGAAACGAAGCGGGGCGCGGCATTTATCGAAACAGACGCTCACTGCCGGATTTTGGCAGCGCGTTCTCATTGACGAGTTCAGGTGAGTGACATGATTGGTTTTTTCAAGAAGCTCTTCGGTGGCGGAGAAGACCGTGATCCCGCGGCAGTGGCGGTGGCGAAAACAAAAAGCGAGAGCGTTGCGCCTCGGGCCGGTGGCGAGATTGCCGGGCAAAATGATGGTGCGACACGGCATGTCATTATCGGTGCTGGCCCCGCCGGCGTGAGCGGAGCGGAAACCATCCGCAAAGCCGATCCCTCGGCCTCCGTAACGCTGATCGGTGGAGAGCCGGAACCGCCCTATTCGCGCATGGCCATCCCGTATGTCCTCACGGGACTGATTGGAGAGGAAGGCACCTATCTCAGAAAGGATGATGATCACTACGACTCGGCTGCCATCACCTACATTCAATCGCGAGTCGAGAGTATTGATGCCGCCGCACGTTCAGTCCAACTGTCGGGTGGCGACTCAGCAAACTACGACAAACTGCTGATTGCTACAGGAGCTAGCCCGGTTGCTCCGCCGATTGACGGCCTCAACCAGCCGGGCGTACACCATTGCTGGACCCTGGACGATGCGCGAAAGATCGTCAGCCTGGCAGATGAAGGTGCCAATGTCGTCTTGATGGGCGCAGGTTTCATCGGTTGCATCATCCTTGAGGCTTTGGCGGAGCGGAAGGTCAACTTGACGGTCGTCGAGGCTGAAGATCGCATGGTACCTCGTATGATGAACGAGACCGCTGGAAATATGCTCAAGCAATGGTGTGAGAACAAAGGTGTATCCGTTCTGACTTCGACCAGGGTGACGAAACTGGAAGCCGGTGCGGGAGATCAGGACACCATAACGGTCGACCTCGACAATGGTGCGCAGATCCCGGCCCATTTGGTGGTCGTCGCCACGGGTGTCGCATCCAATATCGGTTTCACGGAAAGCGCCGGTCTGAAGACAGGCACCGGTATCGTTGTTGATAATGAGATGCGGTCTTCCGACCCGAATGTCTTCGCCGCCGGCGATTGCGCGGAGGGACCTGATTTTTCGACCGGCGGTTGGCAGGTGCATGCCATTCAACCGACGGCCGTCGATCACGGGCGCATTGCCGGGCTGAATATGGTGGGGCAAGCCGCGAAGTACAAGGGCAGCTTGAATATGAACGTGCTTGATACGCTGGGCTTGATTTCCGCGAGCTTTGGCAATTGGGAAGGCGTCACGGACGGCGAGTCGGCAGAGGTCGTGGACGCCGAGAACTTCCGCTACATGCGTCTTGAATTCGATGGTGACAAGTTAATCGGGGCGCTTAGCCTCGGTCGTACGGACCACGTCGGCGCCATTCGCGGGTTGATCCAGTCCGATCAGGGACTGGGTGTATGGAAGGACCGCCTGATGGCCGACCCGCACCGTTTCATGGAAGCCTATGTGGCGCGCTCGCAAATGTGACCGGCAATGAAAGTACGGTTGAAACTATACGCGGCGCTGGGCCAATACCTGCCGGATGGCGCGGAGAAGAACGAAGTCGAACTGGCACTTGCTGAACCGACGACTCCGGGAGGGCTGCTGGTGTCTCTTGGCGTGCCCGGTGAGCAATGTCATTTGGTGCTGGTAAACGGCAGTTATCTTGCACCGAGTGAGCGCGATTCTGCGAGTCTCGAGGATGGTGATACCTTGGCTGTGTGGCCGCCGGTTGCCGGCGGCTGATGCAAAGATTGTTTCGACTTAAGTTCAGCAGAAATCTGCAAACCATTGCGCTATAAACGGCATGCTTGAACGGCGTTGACGTCCGTTCGAAGAGTTTAAGTAGATGGGGAATACGACATGAGACGCATCCTTCCTTATTTGACCGCGCTGACGATGGCGGCTTTGATTTTGAGCCCCTCCCATGAGGCGAATTCTCATGGTGACGTGACGCCACAGGCTGTTGATACGACGGGTTTGCCGAAACTCGGTGAAGATTGGTCGGAGACCAATCCGTTCCGTGAAGACGCGAATCTCAAGCCCAAGGCCATTGAAATCGGATCTTCCGCCTACAACCAGAACTGCGCGCGCTGCCATGGCCTGCAAGCAATTTCAGGCGGCATTGCACCCGACCTGCGCTATCTCGAAGAGGATTTCGACGGCGATGAGTGGTACAAGGAGCGTGTCCGCGGTGGCGCCGTGCGCGACGGCAAGGTTTACATGCCGAAATTCGAAGGCGTCATCAGCCAAGAAGGCCTCTGGGCCATCCGGACCTATATCGACTCGCAGCCGGATGACGATTGATTGAACGCGCTGGGGGCACCAAACTGAAACCATGCGTACCACGATTATCATTTGCGTTTTCTGGGCGCTTGCCGGGTTGTTGAAGCCGGCGAGCGCTCTGACTTTTGATGAGATCCAAGAAAAGGGCGAGATCATCGTTGCCGTCTACAAGGATTTCTTCCCGTATTCGTACCGCAAAGACGGGAAGGCTGTAGGTATCGACGTTGACATTGCCAAGCACATCGCCGACAGGCTCGGTGTGAAGCTAGATCTCTTCGAATTGACAGCCGACGAGACGGTCGATGATGATCTACGCAACGCAGTTTGGAAGGGCCATTATCTTGGTGGTCCCATTGCCGACGTGATGCTGCACGTACCCTATGACAAGGCATTTTCATTGCGCAACAATCTGGTTTTCTTTTTCGGCGCCTACCTGAACGAACGCATCGGTCTCGTCTGGAATCCATTGCAGATCGGCAACCTGCCGGCTCTCGATGTCTTCAGAGATAAAAGAGTCGGCGTGGAATTGGATACACTGGCCGACTTCTTCCTGACATCGACCATGGGTGGCGCGCTTCGTGAGAACGTCGTGCATTTTCCGGATTTGCGGGCCGCAGCCAAAGCGATGGCGGAAGGCGAGGTCGCCGCTATCTCAGGCCCAATGGGCCAACTCGAGGCTGCTGTCGGAGATCGATCGAACCGCTACAAGATGACCGAGCTTCGGACACCACAACTGACGCGCGGGCAGTGGTTGATCGGCGCCGCAGTGAAGCACACATACCGGCAACTGGGGTATGCCGTCGGGGACATCCTGGCGGAATTGGTGAACGACGGAACGTTGAAGGAAATCTGCGAGCGGCACGGAGTCACGTATATGCCGCCGCCGAAGGAATTGCTGGGCGCCACAGCTCAGTAGCGTGCGTCGATGAGTTTATGGTAACGTCTCGTTGTGCGAGAGATGGGGAGGATCGAAGATGTCATTTAAATCGGTAATTCAAGGACTTCTGGTCGCGGGTTTCGTCAACATGTCATCTGCCGCTTTCGCCGGAGCCATTCCTGCTGACAAGCTGGATTCGCCGGTTTGGGAAATGCTCGCGGAAGAGTATTTGGAAGGCGGCAAGATCGTCTTCGACGACCGCGTCCGCGTCGATGCGCCGAACAACGCCGAAGGCAACTTGCAGGTCCCGGTTTCGGTCGATGCCAAAGAGCTTTCCGGCGTCTCGGAAATCCAGGTTTTCGTTGATCTCAATCCGTTTCCCCGGGTCGTTCGCTATGAGGTCGGTGATGCCAAGCCGTATATCGCGACGAGGGTCAAAATGAACGAAGGCAGTGTTATCCGCGCCGCGGTGAGAACGTCCGACGGAACCTGGCACGTGAACGGCAAGTACGTGGATGCCGCGGGTGGCGGCTGCGCCGCGCCAAGCATGTTGGTGTCGGGTGGCGGTGACTGGGATGCGCATCTCAACAAGGTGAGGGCGCGCATCTGGCGCCAGAAAGACGGCGGCGAGCGTTTACGGCTGCAGGTCATGCATCCGATGGATACTGGGTTGGTCGACAATATTCCCAAATTCTACATTGAGCATTTGACGGTTCGCGACCGCAACGGAAAGCGGGTCGCCCACATTGAAACGTTCGAACCCGTAAGTGAAAACCCGACCATGACGATCGAGGTGCCCTCGGTTCATGTCCGCAAGGACGGTTACAGCCTGCAAGGCCGTGACAACAACGGCAACGAGGTCGACGCCCGGATCAGCCTGACGCGCGGTAGCTGACTGGCAGTAGGCGCAGCGCAGGGGGATATCTCGATGAAACGGTTGATGGCCGGCATGCTGCTGGTAGGTCTGATTTTGGTGATTGGTGAAGCCGCCGCCGGCAAATTGTCCTACAATTTGAAGCCCGTGCGGGTGGCTGAAGGCGTATACGCGTTTTTCGGCGACACGCGGCACTTCACGCGCAAGAACGGAGGAAACATCGTCAACACCGGTTTCATCATCACAGATATCGGCGTGGTGGTTATCGATACCGGCCCGTCGGTCAAGTACGGGCGCGAGATGCGTGCAGCCATAGCGTCAGTTACCCCGAAACCGATTGTCCAGGTCTACAACACGCATAATCATCCGGATCATTATTTCGGCAATCAGGCTTTCAAGGACGTCCCCATCGCCGCCTTGGATGCTGCACGCAAGGTGATGAGTCATGAGGGCGAAGCCGTCGCGGAGAACCTCTATCGACTTGTCGGCGATTGGATGCTGGGTACCGAAGTTGTTCTACCCAGTGATACGGTTTCGTCGTCGGGCCGGCGTTTTGGTGGAAGGTTGATCCGGACGATCGCCTACAATGGCCATACGGACGGTGACCTTGTTGTCATCGACGAACAAACGGGGGTCGTGTTTGCCGGTGACCTCGTGTTTTTCAATCGTGCGCCAACTACGCCCCATGCCGAAATCCCGGCATGGCTTGATGTCCTGGAGCAACTCAGAAAAACTCCGTTCAGGGTCATGATCCCGGGGCACGGGCCGATGGTCAGGGACACGCGCGCCATCGACCAAACAGCCGGCTACCTTTCATGGTTGCAAAAGGCGTTCAGCGACGCTGCCGCATCCGGCAGGGAAATGACAGAAGTCATGCGCATGGATATACCGGCGTCTTTCTCAAATCTGTCAATGGTGCGCGAGGAGCTAGTCCGCTCCGTGCAACACAAATGGCCGGACATTGTTAAAGCCACACTGCCGTTGGCCGAACAAAAGCAAGAGCAATGATCTTCCGCCGCTTGGCTTAGACTAATGGCCAATTGTGCCGAAAACGGGCACCGCAGATAATCCCACTGTCTATTAGTTAGGGGTGGGGCGAGTGCGCCGTCAGGTGCCGAGTGCCTCAATAAACTTAGGGAGTCCAAGATGCTTTATCGGCCTGGATTTATAGCAGCGTTATTCGCTGTGATGGCCCTCATGGGGACCAGCGTAATGTCTCCGGCGAGCGCCGGCGTCACTGATCAAGACATTGCCAATGACGCCAAGACCACCAGTCAAATCGTAACCAACGGCATGGGCCGAGCCGCCCAGCGCTTCAGCCCGCTGAAAACCGTAAACAAATCAAACGTCAACAAGCTGGTTCCAGTTTGGGCGTTTTCGTTCGGCGGCGAAAAACAACGCGGCCAGGAAGCGCAGCCGTTGATCTATGACGGCGTCATGTACGTAACGGCGTCCTATTCTCGTCTGTTCGCCGTCGATATCAAGACCGGCGAGGAACTCTGGCAGTACGATGCCCGTCTTCCCGACGGTATCATGCCGTGTTGTGATGTGATCAACCGTGGCGCCGCGATTTACGGCGGCATGGTTTACTTTGGGACGCTCGACGCCAAACTGGTTGCCCTCGACAGCAAAACCGGCAAGGTCAAGTGGAAGAAGAAACTGGGCGACTACAAGGCCGGGTATTCCATGACCGCCGCGCCAATGATCGTCAAAGGCAAGGTCATCACCGGCGTGTCGGGCGGCGAATTCGGTATCGTCGGTAAGGTCGAAGCACGCGACGCCAAAACCGGAAAGCTGGCTTGGTCGCGTCCTGTGATCGAAGGTCACATGGGTACTCTGAACGGCAAGCCCTCCACAATGACCGGCAAGAAGAACGCCACTTGGCCCGGTGATATGTGGAAATGGGGCGGCGGTGCCACTTGGCTCGGCGGCACTTACGACGAAGAAACCGACACCATTTTCTACGGCACCGGCAACCCGGCACCTTGGAACTCGCATCTGCGCAAGGGTGACAACTTGTATGCTGCATCCCGCATCGGCCTCAATCCCGATACGGGCGAGATCAAGTGGCACTACCAGACCACGCCATGGGAAGGCTGGGACTTCGATGGCGTCAACGAGGTCGTTTCCTTCAACTCGGGCGGCAAGAAACTGGCTGCCACGGCCGACCGTAACGGCTTCTTCTATGTCCTTGACCGCACCAACGGTAAACTGGTCAACGCCACGCCGTTCGTGAAACAGATCTCATGGGCAAAAGAGATTGATTTGAAAACCGGCCGTCCAGTGTTCATCGATTCGAATCGTGCTGGAGATCCCACCAAGTCGGAGGGCAAGAAGGGTAAGGCCATCTTCTCCGTACCGTCTTTTTTGGGCGGTAAGAACTGGATGCCCATGGCCTACAGCCAGAATACCGGGCTGTTCTACGTGCCGTCCAACGAATGGGGCATGGATCTCTGGAACGAGCAGGTGACCTATAAGAAGGGCGCAGCTTATCTCGGTGCTGGCTTTACCATCAAGCCGCTGTTCGAAGATTACATTGGCTCTCTCAAGGCCATCGACCCGAAAGATGGATCGATCAAGTGGGAAATGAAGAACAACGCTCCCCTGTGGGCTGGCGTTATGACGACGGCTGGTGGCCTCGTCTTTACCGGCACGCCGGAGGGGTATTTCATGGCCCTGGATGACCAAACCGGAAAAGTTCTCTGGAAATTCCAGACTGGTTCCGGCGTGGTCAGCCAGCCTGTGACCTGGGATCAGGACGGCGAGCAGTACGTCGCTGTCGTATCCGGTTGGGGTGGCGCAGTTCCGCTTTGGGGCGGCGATGTCGCCAAGCGCGTCAAGCACCTGAACCAGGGCGGTAGCGTCTGGGTATTTAAGATGCCGAAGGGTTGATTTCCCGGACGCCTAAGGCAAATAAAGAAAAAGGGGGCTTCGGCCCCCTTTTTTGGTTCTGTCGATGAATTGTGGTATATGATGCGGATCTCGACGATAAAAATCGAAACGATTACTTCGGGAGAAACTGGGGGAGAACTCGGAATGGTCCGTGTGCTCATTGCCGACGATCATCCGCTTTTTCGGAACGCCTTGCGCAATTTGCTTGAGGCGGGTTTCGACGAACTGCAAATAGCTGAAGCCGCTTCCTTGGACGAAGCGAAGACGGCGATCGAGAGTGACCCTGAACTCGATCTCGTTTTGCTCGACATTTTCATGCCCGGATCCGAAGGCTACGAAGGACTGGTCGCCCTTCGGAATCTGTCACCGGCGACGCCGATCATCATGGTCAGCGGCAGCGTTAGCGCCACGGCCATTGACAAGGCCGTGAAATGCGGTGCCATGGGTTTTGTCCCGAAAACAATGCCTTCGGAGCGAATGCTTGAGGGCATCAACACTGTCCTCGCCGGGGATGTGTTCGTTCCCACCGGTGACGAGCTTTCCATGGCTGACGACGATCAAGTCGATGCCGAAACGGTAGAGAGGCTAGCAACCTTGACCGAGGCGGAATCCCGGGTGTTCCAATTGATCACCGAAGGCAAGCCAAACAAGATCATTGCCTACGAGTTGGATATCAAGGAATCCACTGTCAAAGCCCACACTTCGGCAATTCTGCGCAAACTCCGGGTTCACAGCCGGACGCAGGCGGTTCTGATGGCCAAGGATCTCGACCTGGGAGGAAAGTGGTAAAAGGATTTAGCTGGCCAGGAACAAGTGATTGACCATGGCGCGCAAGCGCGCCGGGCGCAGCGGCTTGTTCAAGATATGGATGCCATGGATCGCGGCCGTCGTGCGGACCGGTTCCGTTCGGTCCGCCGTCACCATCAGTGTCGGGATTTCATCGCCCAGTTCCCTGTGCAGCGCACGCGCCACATTGATGCCGTTCTCTTCGTTGTCCAGATGGTAGTCGACGATGATCATATCCGGGGCCGAGTTTTCTGATCTGACGATCGCAGTAGCCTGGGCCTGGTTTGTGGCAGTGAACACTCGATAGCCCCAACCGGTCATGAGCGAATCCATCCCGGCCAGGATAGATGTGTCGTTGTCGATGACGAGCACATTGAGCGACGGCGCGGAGGTTGCTGATTCTCCCACATCTTTCTCGGCAACAGGTTTGAACTGCTCTTCCGTGGCGCGTGGCACAACTATGGAAAACGCGGAGCCTTTCCCTGGTTCGGAGCGCACTTCAATGGGATGGTCCAGTATCCGCGATATCCGTTTGACGATGGCTAGGCCAAGCCCGACGCCTTCATCGTCTTGCCGCCTGATTTCGCCGATCTGTCGGAACTCCTCGAAAATTTCGCCGAGTGAATCCTGGGGGATGCCGATCCCAGTATCGATCACCTCGACCCTTACGCAGTCCCCGGCATTTCGGCAGCCGATCAAAATCCGTCCATTCGGCGTGTAGCGGATCGCGTTACTAAGCAGATTTCTGACAATCCTGCCCAACAGCCGGTTGTCCGACATGACCAGGGCTGAAGTCGGGATCAACCGCAGTTCTAGCCCGCTCGAGTTTGCTAACGGCGTAAACTCGTCAACGATCCGTTGCAGAAGATCGATGAGACTGAAACCAGCCAACTGAACCGGAACGGCTCCGGCATCGAGTTTCGATATGTCGAGCAAGGCGCTCAACATGCCTTCCACGCTTCGCAACGCTTCATCGATTTGGCCGGCCAATACGCCGTCCTTTCCCGGCAATCCCCGTTCCACGAGCGACGTCACAAACAGCCGCGCGGCATTCAGCGGCTGCAACAAGTCGTGGCTAGCGGCGGCCAGGAACCGGGTCTTCGACAGATTGGCTTCTTCTGCCTCGGTCTTCGCGATCATCAGAGCGTTTTCGACCGTCTTTCTTTCCGAGATTTCCGACAACAGTTGTTCGTTCAATTGCGTCAGTTCGGTTGTCCGTTCAGTGACTCGGACCTCCAAGGTATCCCTGGCTTCCTCCAATTGCCTGGCGGCGGCTCTCGATTCCGTGACGTCTGTGTAGGTCGTGACAAAACCGCCGCCCGGCATGGGAGATCGGTCGATTTCGATCGACCTGCTGCCAGTAAGTGTGACTTCCCGGCGCAGCGGTTCGAACCTGCGGGCCCGTGCCAAGCTGGCTGATAGGGAATGTTCCGGATCCTCAGGAGAAACCATGAAATGGTTGCCGCGCCCAATATTGTAAGCTGCATACTCCTCGAAGGGCATGCCGATGCAGACCATTTCTTCGGGCAGGTTGAGCAATTCGATGAATCGTTGGTTCCATGCGACGAGTTCCAGGTTCTTGTCGAACACCGAGATTCCTTGGGTCACGTTGTCGATGGAGGACTGCAACAAAACAGACTTCTCGGCCAATTCCCGGTGCCGGCGTTGCGCCTCTTGGTGTTTGATGTCGGTAATATCGGTGTAAATCCCAACGACGCCGCCGTCGCGGGTGACACGTTCGTTGACACGAACCCATCGCCCGTCTGCGAGCTTGATGATGAACGGATCGGCCGGATTGCGGTGGTGCGCCATGCGCTCCGATATCCACTTGTCCGGCAGATCCAGGGCGTCTTCAATTAGGTTCTCGCCAACTACCATATCGAGGATTTCGAGAAAACTGGTTCCGTAGGGAATATCCCGGGTTTCCTTGCCCCAAAACGAGACAAACTTCCGGTTGCAAAGTACGAGACGATCATCTGAATCGAATAGCGCGAACCCCTCTTGCACGCTTTCCACCGCCTCCAGCAGGCGAGTCTGCGCCGTTTCGGCGGTGCGTTTGGCCCGTTCCAATTCACGGTTGGTATCTTCGAGCTCAGTGAGTGCGTCCTCCAACTCGGTGGTTCGGTCTTTCACCTTGTCTTCGAGCACCGTCGCCGTCTGGAAAAGCGTATAGGCGTTGCCTTGTACGTCCATGCTGCGTTCGACCTGGCCCATGAGGGCGGCAACGATCTTGCGGAGTTTCTCGGCTTCGTCCGGGCCGCTGGCGGCAATATCGAGATCCACGTCCATCTCCCGCTACTCCTCGCGCGCGCCGATGGCGACACCGGTGAAGGTCTGGTTCACGTGCATCGCTTGGAACTGTTCGCCATAGGTGTTGAACCCGATGGCGTTGAAGCGCGACATCAAGTCGCCGACCTCGGGCTTAATCTGCTTCTGTTCCAACTCCAGGCTTCTGAGGACGCAATCGCATCCCAGGATCAACTGTGGTTGACCGATCTCTTGTTTGACCTTGCCGAGAACCTCCTCGAGGTTGGTCATGATATCGACGCCCCGGGCCACGGTCAGGACGATCCCCTCGTCGATGGCGCAGAAGAACGACAGGCTGCCATCCTCGTTCACTTTCTGAATGGCTCGAACATGTTCCGTGCCGCCGACTTTCACCACCACCGGATAAGTCGCGAAGATCATCGGAGACAGGCGTTCCTCGCCCAGTCCAACGAGCCTAGCGTACTCCTTTGCGGCCGGTTCGGCGTTGATCTCCGAGACCGTACGCGAAGCCGGATCCGCCCCAGTGACCACCATCTTTTTTCCAGTGCTCAGAAAATGCTGGGTCTTGAAGACCTTGAACGGATTGGCTGTCCGGACCAGGGTAATCACTGCGCTATCCGTATGAAACTCCCCATCATGAAACACGAAAGTCCGGTCAAAATTGAGATTGTCTCCGGCCGAGCCGCCAAACAAAGGAATGTCTCCAAGTGCACTGAAGATGGAACTCACGACCGACTCCTCGCATCGGCACATGCCGTCGATCATGATGAAGGCGAACGTATCGTCGGCTCGAAACTTGGGTTGTTTGTCGTCCAACTCGGCGATCAGGTCCTTGGTCAAGCGATGCCCCGATTCGATGGTAAAAGCCGAAAGGTCATCGATACGCGCGCTTGCGCAGGTGAAATCGTTCGCTGGAAAGGAGAACCCGGTCAGCGAACCGTGGCTATACCCCATCGGCGTAATCTCGCCGGAACTCGTGCACCCGATCACTGGGGTGTCGCCGAACTCCCGCACGAGAGCGCGGCCAATCTCGCCGATATCGTACTCGGTGGAACAAAAGAAAATACAAAGGCTGGCATCGGGCTGCCCGATGCTCTCGAACAACTCGCGTGCTGCCCTCTCAGGATCGGGTTCAACCGAGAAACCACGGAGGATCTGATCGGTGCCGTTAGCCATTTTGGATGGTTCCTAGCTTCATCTGGCGATCATACCCCATGGCAGGAGCAAGTCCCACCCACGATCTGGCGCTTGGCACCTTTGTCGCTGTCCGTTTTCAAAAGCCCCAACCAATTGCTATCGAAGCTATCGAAAAGGCCATCCTAATGGCTTCCGGCTGTGGTCGGCCAACGGAAAGTACCAGCAGCGCGGGTTTGATAGTGAGAATGTCCGGAAACGGATCGCAAACCGGAAGTCGCGTTGGCCCAACCGCGGCGGCCGCTTGGGGTCACAAGCTGATATCGGGGCCTCTCTGCAGGGCCTTCTGTTGGTCCCCGGAAAGCAGAAGTTATCTTAATCGACGAAAGACCAGCAGGCGTTGTCGATCTTCTTCAGCACCTTGGCCAGCTGTTTCTTACGTCGTGTAACTTTCTTCTTCAGCCGAAGCTTCTTGTCGATCCGCCGCATCATGGCCAAATCTATTTTGGCCTCGATCGATGGCGGTAGGCTCTCTTGCAGGCTTGGTGTTAGGCCCAGATCAGTAATTTGCATAGCTCCTCCCGCTGCTCTGTACGTCCGTATTTATGTTTCTGGGTGTAAGTTACATGGTGAAACAAAGCCGGCGTTCAGAGAGCCCCTGAGAAAACGTCAAAACGTTATGTAACACATAATCTATCAGGTTCTCCGGGTAGGTAATTGAAATGCTTGAGCCTAAATCCGGAAATGAATGCTTGGTGGTGAGAATACCTGACAATATCGTTGTTATGTAGGAAAACATAACATTATCAGGTGGTTACAATGTCACAGGCAAAGGTATTATCCGACCAGGAACTGAAAAGAGTATTAGCCGTAGTAGCCGCGATGAAGCACGCAGATCGAAATCGATTGTTGGTCATGTTGTCTTTCCAAGCTGGTATGAGAGCTGGTGAGATCAGTGCGTTGAAAGTCGGCCATGTGCTGAACAGCGACGGCTCTGTTCGAGATCGTGTCCACTTGTCCAACGGCCAGACCAAGGGTGACCGGCAGCGAACTGTGATCTTGAACTGTAAGCTGCAAAAGGAAGTTTCGAATTTCGTTGGCGGCCTAACGGGCTTTCGACGCGAACCAGATCGAGCTTTGATCATGTCGCAGAAGGGCGGGCATTTCTCACCGACCACGTTGGTGATGTTGTTTCGGCACATATATGACCTGGCGGGACTTGGTGATGCCCGGTCGCATTCCGGACGCAGAAGTTTCATTACGAAACTTGCCAACAAAGGTGTTTCGGTGCGTGTCGTCCAAACGCTGGCCGGTCATTCCTCAATGCAGACCACACAGCGATATATCGACGTGAATGAAGGAATGTTGGTTTCGGCTGTCGAATTGGCGTGAAAGTCCGCAGTTGAAGGTCGAGCCGACGGAAAAATCCGGCAGCCTGAACTACGGGTTTTGACCCTATCCAGCCATTCAAGGAGTAATAGTTGGCGTTTCCGGTTACCGATCTTCACGCTGCGGGCGGTTCATTGTTACCTTACGGAACTCGCCGATCAGGTCAGTGAGAAAGAATTTGCTCGAGAAAGAGCTTTGCGCGATCCGACACTTCTCCGTCGAAAAACTGGTCGGACGGCGCGTTCTCGACGATCTGGCCATGGTCCATGAAGACGATCCTATCAGCAACGCGGCGAGCGAAGCCCATCTCGTGGGTCACGACGACACTGGTCATCCCTTCCTGGCTGAGATCTTGGATCACATCCAGAACCTCCTTGATCATTTCCGGATCAAGCGCTGAGGTCGGTTCGTCATAGAGCATCAGTTTTGGTTCCATGGCAAGAGAACGAGCAATAGCCACGCGCTGTTGCTGGCCGCCTGAAAGTTCGTCTGGAAATGAGACGGCTTTTTCAGGTATTTGCACCTTTCTGAGAAGCGCCATCGCCTTTTCCGTCGCTTCCTCGCGGCCTATCCCTTTCACCACCATGGGGGCTAAGATAATGTTTTCAAGCGTCGTAAGGTGGCCGAAAAGCTCAAAGTTCTGGAACACCATGCCAATTTCCAATCGGGTTTTCCAGGCGTCCTTGTCTGTACCGGAGATCGGTTTTCCCTCGAACAGAATCTCCCCCGAATTGATCGTCTCTAGCAAGTTGAAACAGCGGATAAGCGTCGACTTTCCGGATCCGGACGGGCCGACGATAACCATGGTTTTGCGTTCCTCGACGTTTACGGATATTCCCCTGAGGACCTCCAGATCGCCAAACGACTTCCTGACATCGAAGGCTTCGATGATCGCATTCTCGGCGGCTTGTGCATCGCTTGACATTACCTAACCTCCGTTCTCTCGTCGGCGTCGAACACTTGCGACTTCTTGTCCCGCTGCGCACGCCGGCGCCCGCCCTTTGCCCAAAACTCGATGTGGCCCTGGATGTACATGAAAACGGTGGTGAAGAAGAGGTAGTATATCCCGGCCGCCATGAGGGCTTCGAGGTAACGGAAGTTGGAGCTCGCAGCCTGATTGGCGACCAGCAGCAGTTCCTCTACGGCAACGACAGAAACCAGCGCGCTGAGCTTTAGCATGCCGATGAACTGGTTGCCGATCGGCGGAATGATCACCCGCAAGGCCTGCGGCAGAATGACATGGCGCATCACCTGCCAATCCTTCATGGCGAGCGCGGTAGCCGCCGTGCGCTGGCCCTTGCCGACGGATTGAAGGCCGGCACGCATGATCTCGGCAATGTAGGCGCCCTCGTTCAGAGCCAGAGCGACGACGCCACTGGCAAAGCTGCTCAGATTGATGCCGAAACCGGGCAGGACGTTGTAAACGAAAATGATCTGAAACAGGACGGGCGTACCCCTAAAGAACCAAAGGTAGGCAACGACGATATAGTCAAGTGCCTTGACCCGCATTTCCTGTACGACGGCAATAATCATCCCGACAATAATTCCGAAAAAGACCGAGACGATCGTTAGCAGGAGCGTCATCTGTGCGCCGCGAAAGAATGTCTCCGAAAATAAATAGTTTAAGGTCAGCGAGAGCGCGTCCATGGCGGTGTTCCCGGTCGTGGAAATCGGTAATCAGGCCGACGGCCAGCGAAGCATGGCTCGCCGGCCGCCGCATATGCCGTACTGGGAGGCTATTTTAGATTCATCGCCTCTGGCGGGAAGTTGTATTTCTTCAGCAACCTGTCGAAATTACCATCGGCCTGAACCGACCTGAGACCGGCCTCAAGCGCCGCTTTCGTTGCCGCTTCGCCCTTTCTGACGGCGATCCCGACCAGAAAGTACGGCCCAAAGGTTTCACCGGCGATCGCGTAGACGTCCGGCAAGGCGGTCACCTGCTTCACGGCGCCTGGGGTCGAATTGAAAATTGCGTCGGCTCGGCCCTGCTTTAGGGAAAGCGCGGCGTCCTGGGCGGACGGGAAGGTTAAGACCTGCGTCGATGTTTTTCCGGCGGCAACACACTTCTTGCCCTGTTCCTTGGCCAGGCCTTCTTGGAAACCGCCGAGCGTTACGGCGATCTTCAAACCGCAGAGATCGGCCTGGCTATTGACCTTCTTCGGGTTCCCCGCCGCTACGACCAACTGATTTCCGACTCTCATATAGGGAATGAAGTCAACGACCTTGGCCCTCTCCGGCTTGATGTACATGCCGGAATTGATGATGTCCGCGCGCTTGCCCTGCAAGGCGGGGATCAAACCCTTAAACTCCATGTTCATCGGGTTGGGTTCAAGTCCCATCCGTTCAGAGATCAAATTGATCATCTCAATGTCGAAACCGACGAGTTTGCCGTTTTCCTGGTATTCGAACGGCGCAAACGTCGCGGCAACCGCGTAAGTCAGCTTGCCATTGTTGACGAGGGATGGCGGCGCCTTGATTTCGGCAGCGTGCGCCGTCGTAGCAAGTGCGGCGGAAACAACTATGCCCGCAAGGGCTACGCGAACGGAATTAATTGTCGTGGTCATCATGGATCATCTCCCTGTTGTGGCGAGTTTGAGTGGTTTGGGTTCGTCGATGATGTTCGTGCCGATGGTCCGTTCCCAGCACGAGCGTAACCGAGAGGAATCGAATGCCGGGCCGATCCCCGACGTTTCCGATAGAAAAATCCGGCCGTCCGAGTAAAGGGGCGTTTGGGCGGGATCGTCGACAATGCCGTCGGCACCATAAAGTTCATTGCCGGACGTGCCGAGGACTCGGGCCGCATGAGCGGCTGCGGCGGTGGCCAACGCGCCTTCGTTCATTTGCCCGACCATTACGGGGATACCCGCTTCGATCAATCTGCGGCCCGCCGCGATGAGTGGACGGAGCCCCCCGAACTTGATCAGCTTCAAGTGCGCAGCAAGCTGTCCTCCGATGGAAATGATACGTTCAACATCGGAATCACAGGATGCCGATTCATCAAGCATGATCTTGACGGGCGATTGAGCCGCGAGCTCCTCCAGCCTGTTCCAACTTGATGCCGAGACCGGCTGTTCGAGATACGCCAAGTCGTAGGCTTGTACCGCCGAGATCCGGTCCATCGCCAGGTTATCCGGCCACTGGCCATTGACGTCTCCCGACAGGGTTAAGGCATCTCCGAACCGCTCCCGCAGCTTGGCGAGACGTTTCAAATCGGCCTCAAACGAACCAACGCCCATGCGCAGCTTTAGGGTTTTGAACCCACGCGAGACGTAGGTCTCGGCCCGGCGGATCAACGTTTCGTCATCACACCAGAACAGAGTTTGATTGGTCTCGATACCGTCTCCGGCAGGGCGGCCCCACAGTTCACACAACGGAACGCCTCGCGCGCGCGCAATGCCGTCATGAAAGGTTTGGTCCAACAAGGCGCATGCCGGTGCGCACAGGCCACTATTTGCGTGCAGGTCTTCAAGCAGGTCTTCAAAGGACCGCGGCCAAACCACCCTCGAGGCCCAATTCACAATGTCTTTCTCGATTTTGGCTTCGCTGATACCGGTCAGATACTCGATGTTCCGGCGTATCCCCCCAAGCGCTAAAACTTCTCGGTCATGTTCGATGAGCAAGTAGAGTTCATCAAGATGGGGAACAGAACCGGACGAAGCCGTGTGCAGAACCACGTCCGGACCGTAGTGAAGCGTGCCGTTGAGGAGTCGGATTTTCATAACCATCTTGAACACTCAGGTAACGATCGAGCAAAGACCACTGGCAGGAACATGCGCCCGGTGGTCGGGTGCCGCCGCCACATGTCTTCGGCGCAAAAACCGCCTGATTGCTCGCCGACGCTATGTTTCAAAACAAACTCCCGCCTCGCCCAGTGTTTTTATCCCAACATATTGTTCAAAGAGTGTCAACTTAAACAAATTGACGGATCCGGGTCAGATGTAATAGTGAAGAGGGAGATTTGATATGAAAGGCAACGGCGGGTCCTATGGCGGGGCACGACCGACGGCCGTTCATTAGAGGGAGGCGCTTGGCCCTGGCGTGAAAAGAAACTATGGCTGCTGACAAACGGATCGCCCGAAGAATTATGCTTGCCCAGCAAGTTCTGCAGCTGGCGCGCCAGGCCGGATGGGAGAGAGGTTACCACCTGACCGAAATGGAATTGAGCGAAACGCTGGGGATCTCTCGCTCTCCGGTGCGAAGCGCTTTGTCCCTTTTGGAGGAATGGGGTGTCGCAACCAGTCGACCGAACCAGGGTTTTTACCTTGAGCGCAACGCCGACGAGCTCATGGCCTATGGCGACGAGACACCGACGACACCGGAAGATGATCTGTACCTCGCGGTCATCGACGCAAGAGTAAATCAGGACTTGAACGAAGTTTTCACCCAGGTCGAAATCATGACCTCCTTCGGCGCCCAAAGAACCGCCGTTGAAAGGGTCCTCTGGCAGATGTCCGAAGAGGGTCTGATCGAACGCTCAAAGGGTCGCGGCTGGCGATTTTTACCGTCTTTCGACGATATGTTATCTTGGCGGAAGGGCTATCAATTTCGGATTATCGTGGAACCCGCTGCCATCTTACTTCCTGAATTCAAGGTCGATAGCAAGAAGCTCATCGCCAGCCGGCTGGCGCATCAGGATCTGGTCGCGGCCGTCGAAGCCGGAACCGATGTGGCTATGTGGATCTACGAAACCGACTCCAACTTTCACGAGATGATCGCTTCTTTCTCCAACAACGGATTTTTCACCCAAGCCATTCAAAACCAGAACCGGTTGCGGCGCCTGATGGAATATCGCGGTTATTCCAATCGGCGCCGAATCGTCGAATGGTGCAGTGAGCACTTGACGATTATCGATGCTTTGGAGCGCTCGCGTTTTCAGCGCGCTTCGAACCTGATGCGCGACCATTTGCAAAAGGCCTCCAAGGAAACGCCGACCGCCGTTGAGACCCGTCGGCGCGACTAGGCACATAACGGCGGGCCGAAGCTGATTGCCACCAATCCACAGCAATCTTGAAAACAAAATTGCCAGCCTTCATATTGTACGATATGTATGTGTTTATACAATTATGAACCAGAGAGTCTGTCCATGAAATGTCCAGAAGAGAGCCTTGAGCGCATACAGGGGCTGTTCAACATTGCGATCACGCCGTTTGCCGAAGACGGATCGATCGATTTTGTTGCTCTAGAGGCCAATACGGAGCGTATTCTCGAATTTGGATACGATGGATTGTTGGTCGGGGGAACCTATGGGGAGTTCGCGACCATGGACGTCGATGAACGTGTCAACATCTTCCGGTCCGTGATGAGCCAGGTTGGCAACCACTTGCCTGTCCTCCTTTGCACGGCCCATTCCGACTCGCGGGTAGTTTTCGAATTGACGCGCCTAGCTGGGGAAATGGGAGGATTGCCGATGGTGACCGCCCCGTATGTCTCGGAGGTCAACGAACGCCATATCCTTGAGTTTTTCGAACTGGTATCGGGTTACTCCTCTACGGGGATAATGGTTTACAATGCGCCGGGCATCGGGATCACTCTGTCTCCGGAGCTGATAGGCCGCCTGGCCGATATTGACGGGGTGGTCGGCCTCAAGCAGGGCGACCTCGATCCAACGGCCGTCGATGTTTTATGCGGGGAGATTCAGGGAAGGATTCGGGTATTGGCAGCCTCCGACCTGGCGCTTCTCGGTCCGCTGGCCCTGGGGTTCGATGGTGTCAGTTCGACCAACAGCTGCGCCCTGCCGGAATTGATCCACTCCATTCATCGGGCCATCATGACCGAAAACACTGCGGTTGCGGGTCGGCTGCAAAGGCTATGGTATCCACTTCGCAAGCTAACGCGCCAGTATGGGCAACCGCAAACCACCAAGGCCATTATGAAGCTGCGTGGGTGGGAAGGAGGCCATGTGCGACTACCCTTGCTGGACCTCTCCGACGATCAGGTGTCCGAGGTTGGAAAGGCGCTGTCGGAGCTCGCATCGCACTCGGATGCCTCCGTTTTCCTTGCGGCCTAGGATAAGGCACCGGCACCCAAGTATTGGGTTAGAGAGTAGGATAATGAGCATGGAATTCGACGAGAGCAGAACGAAAACACTGCTGGAGCGCCTTGTAGCTTTCGATACACAGAACCCGCCAGGACAGGAAACTGCTTGCGCCCGCTATATCCTCGAAATCCTGGATGAAATGGGATGCCGTGCGAAAACGATTGATGTCGGCGAGGGGCGGACGAATGTGGCGGGCGTCTTCGAGAACGGCCCCGGTCCGACATTCGCCTTCAATACGCATATCGATGTCGTTCCGGCGGGTGACGGTTGGGCCAGTGATCCGTTCAAACTGAAAGAAACCGACGGCAAATTATTCGGTCGCGGCGCATGCGATGCCAAGGGACCGATGACGGCCATGCTGGAAGCCATGCGGATCATGATCGCGACACGCAATATGTGGTCGGGAACGCTGCTCGGCGTGTTCGTCGCCGACGAAGAGGTCGGCAGCATCGGTGCCCGTGAGTACGTGAAGACGGCGGATGCCGTAGACTATTGCGCGGTCGGCGAGCCGACCTCTTGCACCACGGTGGTCGCCCACAAGGGCAGCGTTCGCCCCATAGTCCGCATTCACGGGAAACCCGCCCATTCCGGGATGCCAGACTTAGGCGTCAACGCGGTGTTGAAATCGGCACCTTTGCTGAACCTGATCATCGACGAGCACGAACGGGTAAAAGCGAAAACGCACAACCTAGTTGGACAGGCCAGTTTGACCGTGGTCCGCGCCCACGGTGGCGTCGCCGACAACGTGGTGCCCGCATTTTGTGACTTCACCCTGGATCGGCGCATGGTGCCGGGAGAAGACGAAGATCAAGTGATCAGGGATATCGATTCCCTCGTGCAACAGGCCGCCAAGGAGGCGGCGTGCTCGGTCGAGATCATCGGCTTTGGGCCGACGACCGGTCCCGCCACGGAGACCGCCTCCGACCACCCAATTGTCGAAGCGGCGCAACATGCCTGTTTACACCATAATGGTGAGGCAACACCGCTAACCGGTTTTCAAGGCGGTTGCGATCTCGTCCATTTTCGCAAGCTGGGCGCCGAGGGGGTGGTCATCGGTGCCGGGTCGCTTGCCGTCGCCCATCAACCGGACGAATTCGTTCCGATCGACGAACTCATGCGTTCGATCCTGATCTATCGGGACCTCGCCTTCGCTATGTTGGGCGAGGGCAAGGCTCCAACGCCTCATTCTTAAAAGCGGGAGAACAACCATGAACACCAGCGGCGCAATCGTCCCATCTGGCATCGAAGCGACGTTTGTCGAACCCGAATTGCAAAGCCGAATGGACGCGGCCAAGGAAGTTCTTGTCGAGCGCGGCATCGACGTAATGATCGTCACCGGCCCGGAGAACATTTACTATCTGACCGGCCAGCAAACGCCCGGATACTACACATACCAAGCCTTGCTTGTTCCCGTCGATTCGGAACCACTATTCATCGTTCGACAGCTTGAGTTGAACAACCTGGTCGCCAATTCGTTCGTCAGGAACATCTATCCATACCTAGACAACGCAGATCCCGTTACCGTGACCGTCGATCTAATCCGCGACTTGGGCTGGCAGGGCAAGCGAATCGCCATCGACGAACGGGGCTGGTTCCTGCCGATCGCGATCTACAAGGCCTTGGTCGCCAATCTAGGCCAACTCAACGACGCGGCTGGCGTTGTTGAAAGCCTGCGCACCGTCAAGTCGCCAAGCGAACTAGAAAAACTGCGCATCTCAGCCAGCTACGTGGATGCCGGCATGCGCGCCGGCATGGGCATGGTCGCCAAAGACATCAGTGAAAACTACGTCGTTTCCGAGATGATGGGAAAAGCCATCAAAGCCGGCAGTGAATACGTCGGCATGGAGCCGCTGATGGCGAGCGGCCCCCGCTGCGGCATCCCGCACGGCACCTGGCGGCGGCGGGTTATTGAGGATGGCGACCCGGTATTCCTGGAAATGGCGGCATCGCATGATCGCTACCACGCTGCACTGATGCGCAGTGCCTGGATCGGCCAACCGAGCGACACCGCGCGTCGCATGATGGATTGCTGCCTTGAGGGCCTTCAAGCGGCCCTCGACGCCCTGAAACCCGGCAATTCCTGCGCCCAGGTTCACGATGCCTGCCAGACGGTCATCGACCGTTTTGGTTACACGGAGAACTTCAAGAAGCGTACAGGCTACAGCGTCGGCATATCATTCGCGCCAGACTGGGGTGAAGGAAACGTCCTTAGCCTCTACACCGGTGTCGAACAGGAAATCGTTCCGGGAATGGTGTTTCACATGCCCCCGGCTCTGCGGATATATGGAAAATTCACCGTCGGGGTCAGCGAGACCGCCATCGTTACCGATCAAGGATGCGAGGCCCTATCGGAATTGCCTAGAGACCTGTTCGTCGTCGAGTGATTCCAATGTAGCGAGTGGAAGTTCCCGCGTTTTCGATGAATGCCAAGATATCTCTGTGTGCTCGGCGCCCTCGCTAGCAATCTCTTCCCATGACTGCTATTGGCACATCTGCGACATCACCGGCGATGGATCGAATAGCCCGCATTGGGATGCTAAGCGGAAGTCGCAATGAACCAAAAACCTTCTTTTTTGACGTATTTGAGCGTGTTGTCGCCAACGGCCGACTAAATAAGAATGTAAGGCATATTAGGCAGACATAGCATCATTGGAGTGGCGGTGAACCCGCTGGCGGAAGGACTACTTCGGTATTAGGAACGTCGATAATCTCAGATGCAGGGACCGCAGCATAAACGTCCGTGGAGGGCCAGTCGGCGGGATAGTACGTGGTACGGAAGGGCACCGGAAGATCACGTATACAAATAGGACACGTCTGCTGATGGCAGATCAGAAAATGACCATGCACTGTCTTAATATGACAACATGGAGCAACGAGGGATGTCGTCTGATAAGCACCTTCGTTGTCCCGTCCTTTTAGATAGAATAAGCGCAGGATCGATTAAGTATCCAATGACCGCCGCTGCGAACAGGATTAGGCCCGACATTATCTGGTGTTGCGGGTGAGGAATTAGTTTCCGGTAAACAGATTATCTAAGCAAACCGAACAGGGCGATCCCGGGGGACCGTCGTCTAATTTAAATGTTCGTATCAGATGGGGTTAAGACGCTTTGACGCCTTCCCTGCCCTTGCTTCCCACATTTTATGGGGGCGGGGGCAAATGGAATATCTACTTTGATGCCCGATCAAAAGATAAACGGATCAACAAACAAGTCATTGAACGTAGTAACAAGGACTGGTTCCGCCAGGAAACAGTCAGGGTGAACATTGTTCATCCCTAGAAACCGATTTCGAGTTCCAATTCCAAGTTAGATCCCCAATGAAACTAAATATACGTGTCATCAACAACCAGGAGGCACGATGAATTTAGTTGAGATGTATGAACACCTGAAAGCCACGGGATACGTCATCGATCAATACGCATTTGACAAAGAATGGCTTGGACGGAAACCAGGTTACACAGCCTACATCCGCTCAACTTCGCAAGCGCCTAGCATCGAGACGCTGTTCAAGTTTTACCTAAGGCTTATGGATCAAGGTGAGAAGGAAGCCGCACTAGGAATAGGCGGGTTTCCATTGTTGGATTTGGCGGAAGGTGTATTTGTCGATATGTGTGATCGAGCATCGCCCCCGGAACAAACTACTGCTTCAGCAGGTTTCGTAACTCAGTAAATGTCAGCCATTGGGATTTGGCATGTACCATACGGTGGCAATTTGAGCAGAGCAGCTTGAGGTCATCGAGCTTGGTTTTCTCGCCGGGCTTCAGCGTGTGAATTGGCTTCGTATGATGGCATTCGATAAAGCCGGAACCTCGTTTTCCATAGGTCTCTTCGAAATCAAACCCGCAGGCCTCGCAGAACACACGGCCATGCTTCTTTAAGAAGGACTTCTTTTTCTGCTGGACTAGTTTGCGGTTTCGTTCACGGCGGCGATGAACACGGGTAAGAAGTCGGCCTTCTTCGGCCTCGGTAAAATCTGGATCATCAATTTCCTGGGCATCCGCAGCATCAACATCAGTCGACATGCCGTCGCGGATAGCTTGGGCAACGGCACTTAGTCGAACAGTGTCATCGGCAAACTCGTTCCACACGACAGCTTCCGCCTTGCTGCCTCGCGTCAACCCGACCTTTCCTTCGGCGGTATATGTCGGATCGAGGCGGCGGAAGTTCATTAGCTTCATGTAGACACCGTTGGTATTTCGAAACGTATCTCCTCCGGACAACCCAATGGACTGATCCAGCTTGTTGATGTCGGTGCTCAGCTGTTGGATTTCCCTGCTCCGTTTGTCAGGCAGGGCGGATCGATACATGAGGTAGAAATCCAGAGCCAGGATCAATTCATCCCGAACCCAGTCAGGGTTGCGGGGCTGAGTATTGATCACCTCGAAACCCAACCGGCGCAGAACTGGGGCCACCTGCGACTCGCCGCCGGTGAGTTGATCATGTGTTAGCGGCTCGAAACCATCACTGACATAGCCATGAGCCGCTCCGGCGATGGCTTTCGAATCATATTGCTTGCCGGCACGAACAAGAAAATAGGACCGTGCAGGCTTGAAACCGTACTTATCAAGGAAGGCTTCACGGCCGATTGCGTCAAACTCATCAAGAGCTTGAACAATCGCTGCTTCGGTTAAGTCGTTTAATGCCATGGTCATCTCCCTTGCCGGGATGATACCGGGCGCACGCGAAATCGCCTAATCGAAGAACGTCACTGGCTGCCCCCAAGTTCCAGGCACAAAAAAAGGCCCCGAGACGTTTCCGCCAAGGGGCCTTTTGTTTCGCCGTGTAATGTTTTCGAAATCCAGGCACAAAAAAAGCCCCCGAAGGGGCTCTCTTTGCTTGGTCGCTGCTTTAGTTGTGGCCTGGGAAGAGGGCCGTTGCGTTGATCAGTTCCGTATGGCTTTCAACCTTCATAACCCCATCGTTTGACAGCCACATTGTTGCGTCTGACCAGTTCGTTAGCACTGCCACAACTTCTGACAACGCATAACCGAACAAACCAGTATATACGCCGATAGATTCGTCAGCGAAGTCAACAAGAACACGCGGGATCGCTTCTGGACCTCCCATATCCAACCAAAGTCTCAGGCCCGAGCAAACCGGCTGCACATAATCATGAAATTCGTCCGCAAATTCGAAGGCTTCGGACAATCCGATAATGTTCGCTTCGTTGACATCGATTTCAGAATCCCAGGTTGTACCAGCGAAGTTCGGTTGTGTTGGCAGCACCGCCGCGTTCAACACCGGGAGCCAGGTGATATAGTTACCCTCGCAACGAATTTGTTGATGCCCGTTTTCGTCTCGAGGACACAATAGAACCGAGTTATCATCCACGGTCGCATTTACAACCGTGTCCAGTAGATCAAGGCTGGGCAACCCGATTGGATGCGTGAGCCCCTCGATCGGTTCTTTCGAAGTGGCCTCGAATATCAACCATGCGTCGGGCGCCATTCCCCAAAAAGATACACCGTCCTCTGTCGGTATGACTACGATTAGGTGAATGCTAGTATGTTTTGTCAGTTCCAATAATTCGATTAGGTGCTGTCTCATTTTACTCTCCTTTTCGTGATCTCTTGAAGTTTTTGCATAAGTTTACGGATGTCGTTCTTCGATGCTTGGATAACCGTTCTGATTGTTTCTTCGGGTTTCGAACAACCTTCGGCCTCAAGGATAAGAGTTGCCTTCTGCAACAATCTGTCCTCGTCAAACGTCGAAAAACTCAAGTCAACGCACCGGGAAAGTACCGGGGCAGTGAACTTATCTTTGTTGTTCGTACAGAAAATCCACACAGCCGCATCGCCCGCCGCATCCATTGCGATTTTGAGATTGTCCATTGCTGATGGTGACATACGGTCCGCCTCGTCAATCACAAGGACATGCTTTGGAAACATCCCAATCGGAACCATGCGAACTTGATCGGCTAGGTTTTTCACCTTGTCGATATTCAAAGTATCGCCGGTTAGAAACTGATGATCGGATTCCTGTAGACCGGGGTCTTTGTGAATAACCCTGGCTGCCTCCAACGGGATCAACTTCGCACAGGTTGTCTTTCCCGTTCCCGGAGGCCCGAACAAAATCAGGTTCTCATCCAAATCAGGTATGACACCGGTGATAACGTCTTCTGCTCGTTGCGTCGGAAAGATTACATCGTGTAACGTTTCCGGCGCGTACTTGGTCGTGAATCTCATTTGCTTTCTCCTTTTTCACTAAAGAACCGGCGGGACCGAAGCCCCGCCTTTGGTTCATTCACGCTGCCACCGCTTCGTCCATAACATCAGTCCCGTCCTCGTCGGTCGGTTCGGCGTCCTTGCCGTACTTCGCCGCAATTTTCTCGGGGATTTCGTTGTACTTGGCGTTACCGGTAGCCTTGACCATGCCGATGACATTGCCGTTGTCGTCACATTTAACGACCGCAAGGTTCAGTCCCGGATCGAAGTCCAGTCCAGCGACATTCACTTTGTCCTGGTTGATTTGAACCTTGGTCATCATTTTCTCGATCACCACCAAACCGGCATCGACCAATGCCTTGAAGGCAGCGTCTTTGCTGTTTCCTGGTGAGGACTTGGTTGTGATATCGACTAGTTTTACGTCGGCTAGGGCTTTTGCGACGTTGGCCGTTTGGACGTTTTTGGCATCAAGCCACTTGCACACGGCACTGTACCGTGACGCCTGGGCATTAGAGACCTTCCACCGGCCGGGTTTGACTTCTTCCATCAAAGACAACTTGGTAACAACCGTGAATTTGTTTGCTCCCTCTGTGACTTTAAATGGTTCGCCGGTTTCATCGTTAACCCGGCTTGTGAAAACATCTTCGAGCGATGCTTTCGTGTAGTCGTGATAAAAGGTGTAGATCAGCCTGACACTGCCGATCCAATTTTGACGAACTCCGTCGTTCAACCTTTTCACGTCTTCTACACTCACTATGTTTTTGGACATAAAGTCCTCCTTTCTTAAAAACCTGCTTCGAGCAGGCACAAAAAAAGCCGCAAGCCGAAAAACGGTGCAGCAAGAAACGACCTCATGTCGCTCTATGTAACCAATGTACCTGAGAACTCGAAGTTTTTTACGAACCTCGCAAAAAATCTTCAAGTCATTGTTTTAATTGAAGAAAATGTCTTTCTTAATCACGCGCAATCTTCGTTTTTCGGCTACACCGTGACATCTTATAGATGTTTTTTTATTTTTTTACTCGGATAAATTGCTCTTTCGCGGCGCAATTTGTATCTCGGCTGGCGCGCCTTCTTCGGTCATTTTTCGGACGGCTTTCCGCTTTTGCGACATCTTCTCTTCGAGTTCGTCGTATACGTCATATATGTCAAAGTCTCTGTCCCGATCACGTTCTCGCCACATCGCCGCGTCCGCGTCCAATTCGTGTTCGTAATCGTACTCCATCAGATAATCCATATCCCGTCGTCCGGTTATGTCATCGGCGTAACGTTTTTTCCTTAATTTGGTTCTCAGTTCGGCCAATTCATCGATCAAGAGATACTTGTCGTCGACTGCTTTGATGAACTTCTCCATATCCTGGCTGAACTGGTCCTCCGCATCACGTATCGCCTTAATTCGCTCTATTTCTTCGCGTTCTTGCTTGGATAAGATTACCTCAAGACTTTCGGAACGGAACTTTTCCGGCTCCTGCATTGGGTTATATGCTTTTGTTTTCCGTTGCTTCGCTTCTTTGGTGCGTTCGCAATTCTGCGCGAACTGGATATGAGTTCGATAATATTTCAATCGATCTGCCAGTTCGGTATCTCTTATTTTGGATTTTCGTTTGATGTCCGTCAGACTTGTATGCAAGTCGAGATGCTTTTGTAGAAACATCCTTATAAGGTGTCTTTCGGCGCGTGGCGTTTGAATACCGGCTGGGTTTTTGTCACCTGGGTTTACCGTCGAATTGTCGAACAAGCCTCTTGTGAACGAAAGGTATTCATACTCGCTGCCGTAATCTTCTTCGTCCTCCTCAGCCATGAATATTTGAAGAAAACGAACGTTCTCGTTAATCAACCGGTTCATGCAATTTTTGATTGGATTGTGGTCAGCCTTGCTAAACTTAACCATTATCGACTTGTCCCGTTAATTCGTAAAAACGTTCTGAACCTCTTACATCAGCGATGAGTTCAGGAAACGAACGCCACATTCCTTCGAAATGATCTACCGTCGATACACTTTCTTCGGCAATCGGCTTACCGCGACCGAATAACCGGTCCTTCATTTCCAAAATTTCTTTGACAGCCTGTTCAGTCGTATCGACATACGCGACTACCGCGTCTTTCTCATTATCGAAATCATGCTTAACCCGGTCGTACTCGCTGGGCTTCCCACGCATGAACGCATGTAAGTCAAAACGATATTGGTTCACCCCAACAATGATCAATTCTCGGAACGTGTTTTTTTCTTTTGCTGACAGCCCGACTTCCATTTTTTATCCTATCGGTTTCCTCGCCCGCGCCATCGAATATATTCCTTCACGGATTTTGTTACACGGTGCAACAAAGTCATACTGGCACATCGCCATGCTTCTGTTGATGATTTTTCGCTTTTAAGAAAAAGCGTCCCCACCATGAATTCGACGTACCGGTCCATAGCGGTCGCTTTTACGGTACGATCAGAAATCACCAAGTTGTTTCACCGTGTAAGAATTCCTCGGCACGATTTTGTGCAGCTTGGAAAACGTACCTCAGGTTTTGGTCTGTCGCGGTTTCGGTGTCATCCGCAGCCTGCTCGTTCCAATTTCGCAGCTCGATCTCGAACGCCTGCACGAGCAAAACCTCGTCCTCGAATTGCGCTTCGGTCATCGCTCCGACAAGGAACGTGACAATCTCTGGCGTGAACTTCTGCATCAGAATGTCATGGATCGCTTCGACCTTCTTTTCATATCGGGTCTGTCTTTTCTTACCGGTCGCGAAGCGGGTGATGCGGTCAGTGGATTTGGCGTGGACATAATGACGCTGCAGCATCTGAATGCTGGTGCCCATGTTCTCCGCCAGTTCATCATAGGTGAAATCCCGGTACTTCCTTAAGAACGTCGCATAGGAATGACGGAGCGAATAGGCGGTTCGTTTCTTGCCAAGAGGGTCAACACGAATTCCAGCTGCCGACATTGCGGCACTGACCATTGGGCTCATGCCTGTGGCCACAGCCCCGTCCGGCATTGCGAACACATAGTCTTCCGGTTCTGTGTGCTTCGTGAGACCTTTTAGCCTTCTCAGCGAAGGTTTGATGAAGTTCATCGGAACAATTGGCCGGTCACCGGTTTTTCCGAGCGGGTTGGTCAGTTCGACAGCAGATGGCCCGTCGCTGAACTGGATATGTTTCCAGCGGAGACCGAGAATTTCCCGACCTGGACGCATCCCCGACGCCAGCAGAACAATGCAGTATTCCCGAAGCAGCTTTCTTTTGTAGCGCGTCACGAAACGATCACTGCCTTCGTGGTATGTCCGCAAGAACCTTCTGAAGTGCTTGTATTCGTCCAGGCTGATTTCCGGCCTGCGAGAGCCCTTCTCGCCTTTGTCCCGAATATTCAGAACCGGAACTTCATCGGCAGACATCCACTTTCGATCACGCGCGATCTGAAAGATTTGCCGCCAGACGATGTTGTGCGTGTTGATGGTCCCCTTAGCAGGCTGACGCCCTAAACTTTTGGCGACAGCCTGTTCATACTCCAGCATTTTCTCATTCGTTATGCTTCGGATATCCCAATCACCCGCGATGGGGTCGATATGCTTTCTGATCACACCGCGATACGTTTCATATGTAACCTTTCCAGTCCCGGCATTGAGCATATCGGTCAGGTTCTGATAATGAATTTTGGAAAGATCGCTGACGGTGTGGGCAATACGTCTGCCGATGCCGTGCTTTTGCAGAACAGCAATCTCAGCATATTGTTCGCGGGCATAGTCTTCGGCGGCTTCCTGGTCGGAATGCTTAGTGGACTTGGCAGACCAACCGTCGCCGTCCTTAAACCGCATACGCCAATAGGGTGACCCCCTGGTCGTCTCGATAACCAGTTTGCCTGGAATTAATGGGATGGAGTTGGCCATTATTCACCTAACGATTTGAAAGGTGTATGACCTGGAGAGTGGTGCCCCCAGTCGGAATCGAACCGACACTCTGTTGCCAGAACGGGATTTTGAATCCCGCGCGTCTACCAGTTCCGCCACAGGGGCAGCGGGTCTCAAGCTTGGCTTAACACCTAATTCTTTCGAAGTGTAAACTCAAGCAGTTTTTTGTAAATATGTAATCCAGTATAAATTTATTTTATGATATTAACTAATTGAAAAATAATAATACTTTTGTAATTTATTGTATTTTGAATCCCGCGCGTCTACCAATTCCGCCACACCCGCCGAGATGTTCTCGGGGTGTCCCATTGAGAAGGCCTGCATATTAGCCACGCGTGCCGCCCGGTCAATAGATCAATCGGCCCCCGATCAATAGATCGATCGACTGATCTGCGTTGCAACCCCCGGCAACGCTTGTTACAAGCCCCCGCACCCCAACGACAGCCAGGAACCGCCGGTGATTCGTCCCCTTTACGACTGGACCCTCAAACTCGCCAACCACCCGCATGCTCTTTGGGCGCTGGCGGTGGTGTCGTTTGTCGAGAGTTCCTTCTTTCCTATACCGCCCGATATTTTGCTGATTCCGATGGTTCTCGCCGCACCGACGCGCGCCTGGAAAATCGCACTTGTCTGCACCGTGGCATCCGTATTGGGCGGCATGGCTGGTTACGGGATCGGCATGTTTTTGTTCGAGGAAGTCGGCCGCCCCTTGCTGGAGTTCTATGGCTACGGCCCGAAGTTCGCGCAATTCAAGGCGACCTACAACGAATGGGGTGCTTGGGCGGTATTTATCGCCGGCGTGACGCCATTTCCCTATAAGGTGATCACCATACTTTCGGGTGTTACGGCGCTCGACCCGACGGTGTTTTCCATCGCCTCGGTGCTGGCGCGGGGATTGCGGTTTTTCCTGGTGGCGGCGCTGCTTTGGAAATTCGGCCCACCGATCCGCGATTTCATCGAGGCGCGATTGGGCTTGGTGTTTACGGTTTTCTGCGTCGGCTTGGTCGGCGGTTTCGTCGCCATCAAATACCTGTTGTAAGGCTTTTCCAGAAACGCCTCTCAAGCATCACCGGACTGGTATCACCGCTCTGGCTGTCGTATATCCCTACCATGAGTTTCGAGCCCGCCCCCACGCGCCTACAGCGCATCTTTCCGGCGTTTTTGATCATCGTCGGCGTTAGCGCCTTGATCATGGCCTATACGGCTGAATATGCGTTCGGGCTGGAGCCCTGCAATCTGTGCCTGCTGCAACGCATTCCCTATGTGCTGATCGCCGTCGTTGGCTGGATGGGAATCAAGCATCCCGAATGGGTGTCGCCCGGCAACCTGACGGCCATCGCCGGCATGATTTTCTTCGCCGGTGCCGTTTTGGCGGTCTATCACGTCGGCGTCGAGCAGCACGTGTGGCAATCAGCGGCGGGGTGCGGCGGCGAAGCCGGCGCACAGGTCTCCGCCAATCAGTTGCTGCAAGCACTTCAAGATAAACCGCCGAAACCCTGCGACGAGGTGGACTGGACGCTGTTCGGCGTATCCATGGCGACCTATAATGCCTTCTTCTCGTTTGTGATGGCTGGCATGACCTTCAACGTGGCACGGCGGATCTGGATTACCTCATGAGCAAACCGACAGCTCCCAAAAGTACCAAGAGCCCGAAAAGCCCCGACCGACTGCCCGGCGACCCAACCCCGGAGCAATTGGTCGACCGTATCATCCGCGTCGACCACGCGGGCGAATACGGCGCGGTACGCATCTACCAGGGCCAGTTAGCGGTGCTGGGCAAAGAGAAATCCGCGCCGCTGATCGAACACATGCTGGACCAGGAAAAGCACCACCTGGAAACTTTCGACAATCTGATCGCCGAACGCCGCGTGCGCCCCACCGCCCTGCTGCCGGTTTGGCATGCGGCCGGGTTTGCTCTGGGAGCCGCGACAGCCTTGATGGGCGAAAAAGCCGCCATGGCATGCACGGTGGCGGTCGAGGAAGCCATCGACGAACACTACGCCGATCAGATCGACGCGCTGGAGCCCTATGGCGACGAGAAACCGCTCAAGGACACCTGTGCGAAATTCCGTGAAGAAGAACTCGAACATCGCGCCACCGGGCTTGAACACGGCGCCGAACAAACGCCCGGCTACGAGCTTTTGACCGGCGCCATCAAAACGGGATCCAAATTGGCGATCTGGCTAAGTACGCGGATTTAGAGCGGAAACGCAGAAACCTCACGCGCACGAAACGCGGTTGCCGACCATGTAGCACCAGACATCCCGAGCTCGATTGGCGTAGGTGCCTTTTTGACCCTGAGCGGATAATTTCCCAATAAACAGGCCTATCGGAGCAGAAGCCACGAACATAGAACCGCCATTGGAACAGGTCTGAGATTCGCCGAGCTAGTTGTAATTGACGTCAATCGTATAGACGCCCGAATAATCCCCATTCGCCTGGTCGGCGCCGACGTTCAATGTCGCGCCGATACTGACATCGCGTGACCCGCCCCCGGCAATTGTCGGCGAAGCCCCCGCATCATGCTGAAAATTGTCTACAGTCATGGAGTAACCACCGCCGGAAAGCGTTGCGCTGACCGGCAAGGTAATGCTGAATGCGGCACCCCCGTCGCCTGTTACCGTGAACACGCCCTCTGAAACCGAACTCCCGGCCATTTCCGTTACATTTATGGCCGTCGACGTGCCGCCTGTATCGACAGCGATCGTCCCACTGGTGGAACCAGGTGAAATGGTGCCAAAACTAAGGACCGACGTCGCCGAGATGGAAATCGGCGCGGCCACCGAGCCCGACACTGTCGCCGATGCGTTATCATTTGTTGATGTGGTGTTGTCTTCCACCAGGACCGTCATATCGCCCGTCATTCCGGACTTCTCAGATTGGCTCGCCGGTACGTTCAGCCGGCCCGAAACATAAAAGACGAGCCCCCCGCTGCCATCCAATTGCGCCGTCGTGCCGACATCCGACGTCAGATTGTCGACGGTCAAGGTCACTCCACTTTTGGTGATGGTCAGGGATGTCGGTAAGGTGATGGTGACGTACCCCGATGCGGTGCCTTTCGATATGGTAAATTTAGCCCGGGTCACGGTGCCGCCGAAATCGATAATGCTGCCAGTTACGTATTTGGAATTGGAGTTGCTATTGATAACCGCTGTCCCGGCCCCATCGACGCTTGAGGCAACGTCACCGAATGCCATGTTAGTGTTTTTTTTCAGGGAGACACTTGGGTTCTTCGCCGCTTCGGCGAAAGACGCGAACACCAAACAGAAGGCAAAGATCAGGACGTATTTGGTCATGTAGAACACATTTTCAACTCTGTTGGATACGGGTTGGCATCTTATTGCGCTGCCGAGGGTGATCATCTGAGCCGCCATCCCTACGTGCTTTGCCAAAGCCAACAACGGCGTCCGCGTGTTCTGCGTCCCCCCGTTGTTGCCAAACGTCGTAATTCTCCGAAATGCAAAGGCACGTTCTCTAAATGCCGTCAGTGTCACGAGGTGATGAATTTTTCTCTTCTTCGATCAGTTCGTGATACCGATCAATATCATAATGTTTGAACACGATTGAAGCGATGTGGTTTATCGTCTTTCCGTCGTCAGAAAGCGGCAATCTGAATAAGCGTTGCCCGGTCTCAAATCGATGTTCATCGACAAATTTGACATCGTAAAATCTTGGTTCCCGTTTTTCTACGAATTCATCCAATGATATTCGCAACGCTCTGGCGAATGCGGTCACGGCAACGTCGTCTGTGGTTTTGCCGGTTAGGTCTCTTTGGTTCAATCTGGCAAACCCACTCCCATAAAATCGGTACCGATAAACATGCGGTTCAGCTTCGACATCTTTCACCATCGTCATTGGAAGGAGACTTGAAGGAATTTCCATCATATCGAATTCTGTCCACGTCGGAGCTAACCGGTCTTGGCGTATTCCCTGCCAATAGCTCAAAACTCGCTTCAATTCTTCAGGAAGCTGAATGAGTGGAAGGTCCGAGAACTCAACGGAAATCATATTTGAGAAGTGCCGATCCGCAAATTACCGGGCGTGGATAGGAGTCGTTGCGGGGAAGGCTCTACGGCAATCAGAATGTCTCGCGCGCCGATCAATGTCTCGGCAATCATCCTTCCCTCATCATCTTTTCGTGTATTGTGGCTGTCGATGCAACGGCTAAGCACTTCAACGCAAGCCTCGACGTCGTCGCCGAAGTGCCAACCCAGAATATCCACCAGTTTCCGTGCCATGATCATGGCGGCACTATCGCTGCACATGCTGACAGGCGCCTGAAATCCGCCTCGCCAAGAACACGACCGGTGATCTTGGCCCCATTAATTCGAGATTGAGTTTATTTACGTGCGGTTTTGCCCCTATCCAGTCACCAAAGGTGAAGGATTAATTCTTCTGGCTACGGACTGTTTACGGTCATCTCGACCATCAAATTAGATTTCGCCTAATTTAGGGCGGGTATTATGAATTGCTTTATGAATTGTTCGGGTTTCATGGCAACCCATGCACCGATCATTAGCCGTAATAAATAGTTTTAGCTGGTTACGGCATCATATGCGTTTCATTGCTTTTCCTCATGGATCTTAGGGTCTTATACAACGTCGCAGCAGCCAAGCATGTGTCTGGCGAGATTATTGGCTGGTCATCTGATCGTTTCTTTTGCGGCGACACCAATTGCGCTAAGCCTTCGCAAATATCTTCTCGGTTATCAAGATCGAGAAACTTCAAAAGCCGAGAGATCACCTGATGGGGTGCGCGAACTAAATCTAGATGGTCGAGTAAGAAAATTTGCGAACGTATTTTACTGTCCGAGAGATAATGCTCGAACACGTAACGGTAAATGCTCATCCATTGGTTCAGATAACCTTCGGTGTCTTGACCGCCACACCAAAACGCCAAAGTGGTATTAACTGCGTTGGCGTCCCCCAAATCGATCGGTCTACGTTGAGGCCCAAATTCGAAATGGCAAAGACGGTCCATGGCATTCGAAACGGCCGGATCAGTTTTCGCCATATTTATCAATCTCTTATGCACTCGAGTCATAGACGAAGCGGTTTCTTCGGGATCTCGAAAACACAGAACAAATTTGGCGTCAGGAAAAATCCGCAAGATGTACGCCAGCCGGCAGATATTGTAATTGCCCTTCGATAGATACCGCTCGCGGTTTCCGCGGACATACTGTACACGGCGGAACAGATCCTTGAGATATCTTTCTAGTGCTCGGTTTTCATAAGATTTGTCCAACACCAATGGACGGCTAGGAGCAAAGTATTCATCCAAAAAACAACGCCACACGATCTCTTCAAAGGCATCGGGGGAATCCGGATCAATCATTAAACCATCCCCGTGAACCCTTGGCACCGGTTTCCTCCCCATGTAGTAGAAGCGACTCGCGCCACTCCAGAAATAGGGTGTGTGAACAAACGGAAGGTCACGGTAAAGAAACGACGCCGTTTCTTCACACTGGTTGAGGATGTGCGTAACTATCGTCGTCCCGGATCGTGCCAAGCCGCAGACAAAAATCGGTTTTTCATTCTTTGTGGAAAGGCGGTTTTCTAGAATGCGGTTTTCGAATTCGCCAAAATAGATCCAAAACCTATTTCGGGTTTGCACGAAAGCCTCCTTCAATCCGCATCACGCTAATCGGCATCCACTCCTCCACCCTCATTGTCCGGAGCTTTATCTTTTCGAAAATACTCCATCAATCGTTTGAGTGGGTATAATACGATCCCTAGAATCGAAGAGAGAACAAGAAAGATAAAGGCTATGGCACCACCGAGAAATGGTAACGTCGGCCCCAAACCCAAGTATGCGTGTGCTGGATGTGGGGCAAATATACATGCGGCGGCGAATGCAATGAGAAATACTTTCATCTTAGAAACTCGAGATCTGCCTTATTGTAAAAATCACCCAAGAAAATTTTCTTAATGAGAAGTTTATGCTGATTGAATTTCCCCGCATCCTTCGTTTCCTTGGCACTCGTCGATAAACCGCTGTAAAGGAATTCAGCCCGACAATCGCTCGAAATCGGCTTTTGTTTCGGGCATCTCAATTCAAAAATCTCCCCCTGTGCAAAGCTTTGTACGAAAATGCGGTCATTCAACACCTGTAAGCGACCGGCAATATCCGAAAAGAAGTAGTGCCGTTCAGTTCCTCCGTAAATGCCGACGATTCTCTTGTCGCTCAAACTGATCTCTACGATTCTTGAAAAACCGAATTGACCGCTGTTCTTTTCATGCCCAATACCATTTTTCACCCTGGCTCCGTGGTTATCAAAAACCAAAACTGAACCCCGCGAAGTGATGCGCGGACTATGCTGTAATTTAAAAAAGCTGTCGACGAACCATTTGATCCGTTTAGTTGATCGGTCCAATAAGAAAATCGCACCGTTCTCGTTGAGATGACGGCTAGAAACCAACAAGTCACCGCGTTTTGCCGCTGGAAACAATGCTGCTTGTTCGCTGGTAATGACCCGGACATCATTTAAATGTAGAGGATCTTTGCAATTGACTACTTTGCTCGAATATTCGCCGTGCTTGGAAAGGGCATCCAATATGTCGATTCTCTCGACTACATTTCCTGAGGCTAGTTCGACGACCAATACATTATCAAGTAACACGCTATTTTCACGGCAAGCAGAGAAAGGACGTCCTTCATATTTGTCGGAGATTTTGTCATTTGGTAGTGCGACATTCTCTCGGCTTGGAATGTACACGTAATTCCCGTCCAATGACGGCCAATGATGAATCGGCTCGTTCAATTCCCAAATTACATCGCCAGTCTTGTTGATTAATGCCAGCTTGGTGCCCCCATGGCTGCCAACGAGAAGTCGACCGTCCCGAAAAAGTGCATAGGCCATGTACCCGCTACCACGCCAACCTTCGATATGCTCGAGTTTACTGAGATCCCACTCAAACCGTCTTGAATTTGGGGCATCATAAAGGGCAACACCAGGGTCTTCGACGGTCTTCAACAATAAGAAGTGTTCGAAAGATTTAATTGGCGCAGTCTCTTTTGTGTGGTTGGTAATCGTAAAGCCGTCATTTAATTTCGCTAGAAAATCCGGATCATTGAGCCCAAGAATACGCTTGATCTCCAGACGCTTTTCACGGCTAAAAAGGTGCAAGCGCAAATACTCGAAAGCGGCTTGAATAGTGTAGGAAGGAAAAACTTCTTTTTTCTTTACAACCCATCCGCTCAGAAAGGCAATAAACAAGATTGATGCTAAGAAATAGATGTATAGCAATCGACTGGAAAAACTCGTTTTTGTTTTCATGATAAGAATATGTCTTTCTTCCGCATGCTCACTCGACACAACGAACCAGAGCATACCTTGTAATTAAGATGAAGCTGCGGATAGGAGCAGAACAAACGATTATCAACAGCGGTATTCAAGAGATTCATAGTTCGATAAAAGCACATTGTTTATAGTCGGCGATTGAGGCGGCGCAAAGTGAATTCACCTCCCACGGAAAAGCAGAAACGAAACGACCTTAGGGACCCCGCACCCAAACCGATTACTCGCGGAAACGTCCACCAAACTTCGCCAAACCGCTGACAATACCGCGCAGCGTGCGCACCTCCTGCTCGGTCAGGCGCGCGCGCTGGAAGATATTGCGGATGTTGCGCACCATCACCGGGCGTTTTTCCTTCACCCGCAAAAATCCGCAGGCAATAAGTTCGTCTTCGAGGTGTTCGAACAGGCCTGCCATTTCCTCCTTGTTGGCGGGACGGGTATCCTTCGGCATCACCAGTTCGGCGTCGGGTGTTTGATCCGCCGCCTGAAACCATTCGTACGCCACGACGAACACGGCCTGGGCCAGGTTAAGGGAAGTGAACTGCGGGTTCAGCGGCACGGTGATTACCGCTTCCGCATGGGCTATGTCGTTATTGCTCAGCCCGCGCGCCTCCTTGCCGAACAACACGCCGGCGTTGGCGCCCGCCGATACTTCGGCACGCAACCGGGCGGCGGCGGTGTTGGGTGTCAGCACATCCGTGGTCATGTCGCGTGGCCGTGCCGTCGTCGCCAAGACAGCCTGCAGGTCGGCAACCGCGTCGGTGGTGCTGTCAAATACCCGTGCGTCATTGATGATCCGGTCGGCACCGGATGCGGCGGCCAGGGCGGACGCATTGGGCCAGCCGTCGCGGGGATTGACGAGCCTGAGATCACCAATCCCGCAGTTGCCCATGGCACGGGCCACCATGCCGATGTTCTCCCCCAATTGCGGCTCCACCAAAATGACCGCGAACCCCGATGCCCCCGGACCGAAAATCGGACCAAGATCTCGCGGTTCAACGTTCTCAGGCGCAGACACTAGATCTGATGCGGCTCGGCGCCGTGACGGAACAGCGTATAGATGATGCTGTCGCGGAGCGCATTGTAGGACGCATCGATGATGTTGGTGGAAACACCGACGGTGGACCAGTGATGCTCATCCGCGCCGTTGGCGGACTCAATCATCACCCGCGTGATCGCGCCGGTACCGTCGCCGGGAGTCAGGATGCGGACCTTGTAGTCAACCAAACGCAGATCAGCGAGAACCGGATAGTGCGGTAACAACACCTTGCGCAGCGCCGCATCAAGCGCATTGACCGGGCCGTTGCCCTCGGCGACGGTCATCTCCTGGTCGCCACCCGACTCGAGACGCACGGTGGCCTCCGAAAGCGTCACCAGATCACCAGCAGCATTCCAGCGCCGCTCGTCAATGACACGGAAACTGTTGCAATGGAAGTAATCCGGCACGGTGCCCAGCGTGCGCCGGGCCAGCAGCTCGAAACTGGCTTCGGCGCCGTCATAGGCGTAGCCGTTGAATTCTTGCTCTTTAACCAGTTCCACGAGGCGGTTGACCTTGGGGTCCTTAGGGTCGATGTCGACGCCGATTTCACGAAACCGCGCCAAAATATTTGATCGCCCGGATTGGTCTGAGACAACGATATGACGCTGGTTGCCGATGGCGCCGGGTTCCACGTGCTCATAGGTGCTGGGGTCTTTTTCCACCGCCGAGACATGCAGGCCGCCCTTGTGCGCGAAGGCGGATTCGCCCACGTACGGCGCGCCACGGTCGGGCTGGCGGTTTAGGCGTTCATCGAGCATGCGCGACAGGTGCGTCAGCTTGGTCAAATCCTCGGCCTTGAGCCCGGTTTCGTAGCCCATCTTCAGCACCAGTGACGGGATCACCGAAATCAGGTTGGCGTTGCCGCAGCGTTCACCCAGGCCGTTCAAAGTGCCTTGCACCATGCGTGCGCCGGCGCGCACGGCAGCCAGTGAGCCCGCAACCGCGTTGCCGGTATCATCGTGGCAATGAATGGCGACGTGACTGCCCGGGATTTCCTCGCACACCTTAGCGACGATCTCTTCGATCTCATGGGGCAGCGTGCCACCGTTGGTATCGCACAGCACCACCCAGCGCGCGCCGGCCTCGTAGGCGGCTAACAGGCAACCCATGGCAAATTCGGGATTGGCTTTGTAGCCGTCGAAAAAATGCTCGGCGTCGAACATGGCTTCGCCGGCCTTTTTCGCCACCAGACGAACGCTATCGGAAACCATGGCGATGTTCTCGTCGAGTTCGATCTCCAGCGCTTTCTCGACGTGAAAATCCCAGGTCTTGCCGACCATACAGATGGCGCTCGTCTTCGCATTGACCAAGGCCGCCACGCCTGGATCGTTCTCGGCACTGCGTCCGGGACGCCGGGTCATACCGAAGGCGGTGAACTTGGCTCGTTTAAGTGTCGGCGGATCGGCGAAAAAAGCGTCGTCGGTGGGATTGGCGCCGGGCCAACCGCCTTCCACATAGTCAAACCCCGCATCGTCCAGTTCGCGGGCGATCAAGGCCTTGTCGGCGGGGTTGAAGTCAACACCTTGCGTTTGCGCGCCATCGCGCAACGTGGTGTCAAAGATATAAACGCGTTTGTCGTCTGAAACTGGATTGTTCATGAAAAAAGTTCCTTGAAATAGTGCGGATAAGCGAACGGCACGGTTTCCCGGTCCCCTAAGCGGAGGCCGGGCCAGTAATTCGCCGAATGATCGACACCATTTGGAACATTGCTCTATGCATGACCGGCGCATGATAGTACCACCATCACCGGGGTCAAGCGCCGCGCGCAACAAAAGCCCGATCATCGTCGAAGACCGAGCCGAAAAATCGTTTGTCATCATGGCCTTGGCCAAAGCGGAATAGGCGGGTATGATTCCCTGTAATAGGACGTGATAATGAACGATTCGACCCTGAAGCTCCCGATTGTCGAAGTCGGGGACACCGTCTACGAGGCGATGCGTGAAAAGGTTCAAGATAGCAATCTTGATCCTACAACCTTTCTCGCCACCGACTATCTGAACCATTTCAATGAAGTGGTGATGCTGCTTGAAATGATCCCAGACATGCCTGAAATCCTGGATGAGGCCAAAGACTGGCAACCGAAGAGCTACAAGGATCACTTCGTCGACAGCACTATTGCAGACCGGGAAATCGCCATCGAGGCGTATGATGCGGTACCGAACATCTACAAAGAGCCTTTCGAAACCACGATTGGGCAGATCAACACCACCATCGCGTCCGCCATTGTTTCATTGGAACGCGATTTGGAAGGTGGCAATATTGATCTCTTGCGCGAAAACGCCACGAGCTTGTCGCGTATTATCCAACGCTTGATGGATACCGCGTCGGCCATCATACACGGCAGCGCCGAGGCTTTGGATCAATCGGAAATCGATGATCTGCTGGGTATCTGAAACCCGCAAAATTTCCATCTAACGTTCATCATGCAACCACACGACATTGTCGCCGATCAATTGTCGGAATTCCTCGTCGGGGACCGGTTTGCTGAATAAATAGCCCTGCCCCGTGTGGCAGCCGAGCGCATGCAGGAACCCAACTTGGTTTTCCGTCTCCACGCCTTCAGCCACGATGTGCAGGCCTAAGTGCTGAGCCATGGAGATGATTGCCCGCACAATGGCCACGGCGTCACGGTCTTCGGGCAGATTGGTCACGAATGCGCGGTCAACCTTCAACGAGTTCAGCGGAAACCGCGTCAGATAGCTCAACGATGAATATCCGGTACCGAAATCGTCCATGGAAACGGTGATCCCGAGCGCTTTCAGAGATTCCAGCACATCGATGGTTTTGTCGGCATTTTCCACCAGCATGCTTTCCGTCAGTTCGACATCCAGGCACTCGGGATTAAGGCCGGTCGCACTGATACAGCGCTCGACCCAATCGACGATATCGGGTTCAAGAAACTGCACGGCGGAGAAGTTCACGCCGACATGATAGTGCTGGCCCATTAGGTCCGCCCAACCGGCTGCCGTTTCGCAGGCCGTGTAAAGCACCCAGCGGCCAATCTCGCCGATCAGGCCGCATTCCTCGGCGGCGGGGATAAACTCCTCGGGCGATACAAATCCCAACTCCGGGCTTTGCCAACGCAGCAGAGCCTCGGCGCCGGATATGGTGCGCGTATCGAGATCGACCTTCGGCTGGAACACCAGATGCAGCTCTTTATTGTCCAAAGCGCGGCGTAGACCACGCTCAATTTCCATGCGGCGTTCCGCCTGTTCGCTGAGTTGCGTCGTATAAAACTGCCGAACACCGGTCCCCTCGCGTTTGGCCGAATGAACCGCCAGGTCGGCGTTTTTCAATAACGCCGACAAAGAATTTCCGTTTTCGGGATATGTCACGACACCGACGCTCGCCGACGTGAAGACGTCCTTGCCGTCGACCATGAACGGCTTCGACATCGCCGCGAGCACCTGGTCCGCGAGGCTCTCGATACCCATGTCTGAGGGCAGTTGATCGACGACAATGCTGTATTCATCGCCGCCAAGGTGGGCGACTAACCCGCATGCACCGACAAGCTGTTCCAGCCGGCGCCCCGCCATCTGAATCACTTCGTCGCCGGCTGTATGGCCCAACGCGTCATTGATATTCTTGAAGTGATCCAGATCGACGAACATAAAGGCGAACGAGCCGCCGCTCGTCTCGGCCATGGTGATTGCCCGTTCCAGGCGGTCGTTTCGAGCATTGCGGTTCGGCATTTTAGTCAGCGGATCCTGGGTCGCCAATTCCAACAACCGGGTCTCTGCGGCCTTGCGTTCCGTATCATCGTGCACGGCGCCAATGAACACCTGCCGCCCATTGGTCTTGAAAGCGCTGATCGAAAGCACCAACGGCACCGGTGAGCCGTCCTTGCGAACACCGTTGACCTCGATACTTTGACCGAGAACCGGTCCTTCACCGGTTTGCATGAAACGCGAGATACCAATCTGGTGGGCGGCATAGTCAACAGCCCCCATCAATGCCCCGACACTTTCACCGGCCAATTCACCCGGCGCGTAACCGAAAATCTTCTCAGCCGCCGGGTTGATGGTCTCGATGGTGCCATGTTGATCAATGGTGATGATGCCTTCGACCACAGTGTCCATAATTTTTCGAATATGGTCTTCACGCGCGCCCACTTCACGCAGCGCGCGGTTGCGCTCGGTGACATCGCGTCCCATCAGCATGACCGCCGCGCCGCCACCGTCGGACAAACCTTCGCCCGTATAGTTCAGCGCCGCCAATTCCACTTCCACATCGGCGCCGCCGACACGCCGGAGCTTCAGAGGCAATCGCGTCGTGCGATCCGTCAAGGCGTCCAGACCGCCGACTATCTGGTCTTTAAAATCTTCATGCACAAATTCCTCAAAACGCCGACCGGCCAAGGTTTCGACGGGCCAAACACCGAGCATGTTGGCACCTGCGGGATTGATCAACTGGATAACGCCGTCGCGACAGACGCTGATCAGATCCGGCGCCAATTCAATCATATGGCGGAAGTCTTTTTCACTACGCTCGACGGTTTCAAACCGCTGACGGTCCAGAACATCGTTGAGGATGTCCAACATGGAACGTCCTTCACGGCAGATATCGCTCAGATAACTGCGATACTGAGGGTTCTCGACAGCCCCCAAAATCGCCTGGTCCATCATGTCGGCGAAACCAATAATGGTGTTAAGTGGCGTGCGTAGATCATGACTAAGGGTTTCAAGAAGCACCTCGACGGCATTGTTGGCCGCTTCGAGTTGGCCTTCCAGGTCGCCCTGCTTCACGGTTGTCGGCACTTCGCCATTTATCCGTTTAGTCATAATATTTATAGCCTCACTCATAGATCTGTTGGCGGCAACTACGAGTTTGGAGCCGAAATGCAATGAAACATTTTGCGAATCAAGGGAATCACGCCAACACATCAAGTCTCTCCGTTCTCAAATCGACAAATCTCTTGATACGCAAGAACTTGCCCGTTTTTGGATCTATCTTTCCTTTGGCGCCGATATCGCCGCTCGGTCCGCCGCCCAGCGCTCCGTTAATCAAACCCAACACGCCAATCCGGTGCACTTCACCGTGTTTTTGCACTTGGATCGTCGGGTGCGACGCGAGGCGCTCGTTGCAATCAGCCCGCAGGTTGATCAATTGAGTAACGGCGTCCCCGTCACGTTCCAGAGCGTCATTCAGTAATTCCACAGCGGATTGAATGGGATCAGGCATAGTGTATTTCCACTCGTTGAACGGGTTTCGATGACAACGCTACCGGATTTCTCTCAGGCATGGTAGCGTCCCGCATGCTTGAAGAAGTCATTTTGCTCACAAGTGAAGTCGAAGCCCCTTTCCTTGGCGACATGCTGCGCCAGTTCAATCCCGCACTGATCACCGTCCACGCTGAAACGAAAGACCAGTTGATCGACGCTTGCGCTAAACCGCCACCGGGAGGCGGCGCACGACGCTTAATCGCCTTTTGCACAGCGGTCATTGTTCCCGCGAAAGTCTTGGATTCGCTTCCTGGCCCCGCGTACAACTTTCACCCGGCGCCCCCCAGCTACCCCGGCTCGCATCCCGCCAGCTTCGCCATCTACGAAGGTGCCGAGCTTTATGGAGTGACCGCACACGAAATGGTCGCCGCCGTGGATGCCGGCGCCATTGTCGCCGTCGATTGGTTCGACATGCCCGCCAATCCGCGTTTCACCGATTTGGAAACGCTGGCCTACAGGGCTTTGGTCAGCTTGTTCGCGCAACTGGCCGAGCGGCTGGCTACCGACAACACGCCCCTGCCACCAAGCGGCGACGTATGGTTCGGCCCCAAGCGCACAAAACAAGACTTCGAGCGCATGCAGGAATTTACCGCCGACATGGACGAGGAAGAGATCAAACGTCGCTTCCGGGCTTTCGGCTGAGCATCAATCGGCAGCAAATTGATCGAATGCCGTCAGCGCTTCCGCCGCATAAACCATGCTCGGTCCGCCGCCCATGTAGATCGACATACCGAGCGTCTCCAGCAACTCCTCACGCGTCGCTCCACCCCGGATAGCCGCTTTGGTATGAAACGCGATACACCCGTCGCAACGCGCCGTCACGGCAATACCGATCGCGACCAATTCCTTTGTTTTTGGGTCGAGCACACCATCTGCCGTAGCCGCTTTCGCAAGAGCGCTGAAGCCCGCCATGGTTTCGGGAATACCGTCGCGCAACTTGCCGATGGCTTCAGTCAGGTCGCGGGCGATTTCAGGATAGTCATGAAGCATGTTGTCGTCCTTTCACGATAAGAGAGAGAAGATTGTAGACAATTTCAATACGAATACATATGTATGTTAAATGCGAGACATATCCATGAAACGGTAGCGAAAATGGCTGAGAACGCAAAAATGATCCGAGAATTGTTAGACGACAGTCCCATCGGGGTTGCGGTCGTTGATACAGCCACCCGCAAACGTGTCTACGTCAACCGCGCCTTCACGGATATGTTCGGCGCGTCGAATGCCGAAGAGTTGTTGCATGATTCCGTGCTCCGCTCTTGGGTTAACCCTGGTGATCTGTCTGCACTCCAACAATCCTTGGATGCCGGCAAACCCGTTGACAACTTCGAGGCCGAGCGGCGCCGAATTGATGGCTCGACTTGGTGGGCCTTAATGAACACTCGTCCGATGATGTTTGAGGGACAGCCGGCCCGGGTCGTTTGGCACACGGACATTACCGAGCGCAAACTTGCTGAAGCCACATCTCTCCAGAACGAAGAAAAGGCGCGCGAAGCGCAGGACCGCCTAATGTCGGCTATTGAGGCGTTGGAAGACGGTTTTGTGCTCTATGACAAAGACGATCGTTTCGTTCTGGCCAATCAGCGGTATCGCGAGATTTACCCAAAGAGCGCCGACGCTATGATTCCCGGTATGCCATTCGAAACCATATTGCATCATGGCCTGGAACGCGGCGAATATGACACCCAAGGGATGTCCAAAGACGAATGGATCGAGCAACGTCTCCGCGAACACAACAGTGGCGATCGAAACGTCGAACAAAAGCTGGGCGACGGTACTTGGTTGCAGATCGCCGAACGGAAAACCGAACGTGACGAATTGGTCGGCTTCCGGGTTGACGTGACCGCCCTGAAGGAAATTCAAGAACAGCTCAAGGCCGCGAAAGAGACCGCCGAAACCGCCGTCGAGGTGAAATCCGCCTTCCTAGCCACGATGAGTCACGAAATTCGCACGCCTTTAGGCGGCATCTTGGGGTTATCCGATATCCTAATGTCCACCAATCTAACCGGCGAACAACACGAACTCGTGGGCAAATTAAAAGCTGCCGGCAGCGGTCTTTTGGTGATCCTGAACGATATTCTGGATCTATCCAAGTTGGAAGCCGGCAAACTCGCCATTGAATCCATCGATTTCGACCTCGGTGCTTTGATCGACGAGTCCATTGATTTGTTCGAACCGAAAGCCCAGGCCGTCGGGCTCGACCTCAGTATCGAAATGTCCGACGACACGCCGAGCGCCATCCATGGCGACCCGACCCGTATCCGCCAGGTCCTGGTCAACCTGATCGGTAATGCGGTGAAGTTCACGCATCAAGGAAGTGTCACGTTACGTGTTGGTGTGCTTACGCGCAGACAGAATGATACCGTCTTGCGGTTCTCGATCCATGACACCGGCATCGGTATTGCCGAGGATGCACTCGACAGCTTGTTCGACGATTTCGTGCAGGCCGATGCATCAACCAGCCGACGCTATGCCGGTACCGGCCTCGGTCTCGCCATCTCGCGGCGTTTGGTCGAATTGATGGGCGGCGCGCTCAATGTGGAAAGCGTCGAAGGCAAAGGATCTGAGTTTTCGTTTGAAGTTCCCCTCGTGCCGGCAATCAATTCTTCTAAATCCGCAGGAGTGCCCGTATCGCCGGGCGAATGGCAGGCTTCAGAACAACTCGATCTGCTGATCGCCGAAGACAACGAACTCAACCAGATGATTATCAACGCGCTTCTCTCTCCACTAGGTCACACCGTGACATTCGCCGACAACGGGCGAGATGCGATCGAGAGCTTGAAGGGCGGCACACACGACCTGGTGCTCATGGATATCCGCATGCCGGAAATGAGTGGCATTGAGGCGACGCGACTGATCCGTGGAATGACAAGCAACATCGCTCAAACTCCGATCATCGCACTAACAGCCGATGCCATGGCCGAAAACCGGCGCGAATACCTGCAAGCCGGAATGGACGCCTGCGTTACCAAACCCATCGACCGCCGTGAATTGTTGGTGGCGATCAACGACGTATTGGGGCGTCCGATCCACTTCGCTGGCGCTATCGAACAGCCACCACAAACGAAAAAGACCCTATCGGATGACCATATCAGCGACGACGTCTTGGTTTTTCTGTCGGATATTGATGAGTTGACGAAAACGGCGTCGAACTGAACACCCTAACCGCGCCGCCAGGTGGTGCCCTCGGGCCCGTCTTCGAGAACAATCCCACCGGCCGCCAATTCATCACGAATTTCGTCGGAACGCGCAAAGTTCTTGGCTTGACGCGCTGCCGCGCGCTCTGCGATCAAGCCTTCGATCGCAGCATCATCCAAACCGTCTGCCGAAGCGGCGCCAGCGGGTTGCCACTTGAACCAATCCACTGGGTCTTGGCCAAGGAGCCCAAGGAAGTGCGCGCCGGCAAGAAACGCCGAAGCATCGTCGCTAGCCAGTTTATGCAGTTCCGCAACCGCCTTGGGCGTATTGAGATCGTCGGACAACGCCCCGACCAGCGAGGCAGGCACTTGGGATGCCGCCGTCGCGCCTTCACCGGCGATCCGATACCAGCGATCCAGGGTGCGCCGCGCTTCGGCAATGCCTGCTTTGGTAAAATCCAACGGCTGGCGGTAATGGGTTTGCAACAGCACCAGCCGGATCGCCTCTCCCGGAAACTCCTCCAGCAGCTCATGCACAGTGTAGAAGTTGCCGAGCGACTTCGACATCTTCTCGCCTTCGCTCATTAGATATCCGTTGTGCATCCAATATTTGGCGAAGGCGCCGTGGCCGAGCGCGCAAGTGCTTTGCGCGATCTCGTTTTCGTGGTGCGGAAAAATCAAGTCCTGTCCACCGCCGTGAATATCGAAGGACACGCCCAAATGTTCCAAACTCATGGCCGAACATTCGATATGCCAGCCGGGGCGGCCTCGTCCCCATGGGCTGTCCCAACCGGGAATTTCGGGATCGGAGGGTTTCCAGAGTACATAGTCGGACGGATCGCGCTTGTAGGGCGCGACATCGACACGCGCGCCGGCGACGATTTCGCGCTTGTCCAGTTTCGATAGACGCCCGTATTCAGGCATGCTCGGCACGCTGAACAGTACATGCCCGTCGGCGGCATAGGCGTGGTTTTTGTCAATCAAGGTCTCGATCATGGTGATCATTTGGCTGATGTGATCGGTGGCACGCGGCTCAACGTCCGGTGCATAGGCACCGAGTGCCGCCATATCGGCATGAAAGGCATCCGCCGTGCGTTTTGTAATTTCGCGGATATCCTCACCGGATTCCTGGGCGCGCTGATTGATCTTGTCATCCACGTCGGTGATGTTGCGCACATAGGTGACCTTCGGGTACAACCGCCGCAGCAACCGCACCAGCATATCAAAGACCACGACGGGGCGAGCATTGCCGATATGGGCATAGTCGTAAACCGTCGGGCCGCAGACATAGAGACGCACGTGAGCGGGATCAATGGGCTCGAAATCCACCTTGGCGCGGCCCAGGGTATCATGGATACGCAGCGTCATACGTCACCCTTAAAACCGTTGGTAATAGGATAGCGTCGATCGCGGCCGAAAGCGCGGCGCGTGGTCTTCACGCCCGGCGGCGCTTGGCGGCGCTTGTATTCAGCCATATCCAGCATATGCCAGACGCGATGTACCGTATCAGGGTCGAATCCCTCAGCGACGATATCGTCCTTGCCCATGTCTTCCTCGATCATATGCCGAAGGATGGCGTCCAGCACGTCATAAGGCGGCAGCGAATCTTCGTCTTTTTGGTCGTGCTTCAACTCCGCCGTCGGCGGTTTCGTAATGATATTGTCGGGCATCACCGGACCTTCCGGCCCCAGGCAATCGCCAGGCCGATGCGCGTTGCGGCGGCGCGATATCTCAAACACAGATGTCTTGTAGACATCTTTCAATACCGAATACCCACCACACATATCGCCGTAAAGTGTGGCATACCCGACTGACATCTCCGACTTGTTGCCGGTCGACAACACCATGTAACCGAGTTTGTTGGAAAGCGCCATCAAGGTCATGCCACGCGACCGGGCCTGGATGTTTTCCTCGGTGGTGTCGGCGGCCGTATCGACGAAGTGCGGCGCTAGCATCTCGTCAAACGCTGTCATGGCCGGACCGATATTGACGCTATCGAGCCGGATGGCCAATAAGCGCGCGCATTCGGCCGCGTCGTCCAGGCTCTCTTGCGACGTATAGGGCGACGGCATCATCACGCAATGTACGCGCTCAGGCCCCAACGCATCCACAGCTACCGCAGCCGAAAGCGCACTATCAATGCCGCCCGACAACCCGATCAACACACCCGGAAAACCGTTTTTACCGACATAGTCGCGCAACCCCAAAACCAATGATCGGTACACCGCGTCATCGGACTCCAGGCTTCGAACAATAGGCCCGGCTTCACACACCCACTGGTCCCCGGCACGACGCCACTCCGTAATCAGGAGTTCTTCCTCAAACTCGCACGCTCGGGCACGAAGGCTGTGGTCGGCGCCAATAACGAATGAGCCACCGTCAAATACCAATTCATCCTGACCGCCAACAAGATTGACGTAAATCAGCGGCAGATTGGATTCCGTCACCCGCGCCACGGCGTAATTCAGCCTATCGTCGCGTTTGTCCGTCTCAAACGGCGACCCATTGAGCACGATAAACATCTCCGCACCGGATTCATCCAGGCACTCAGCCACATCTCCGAACCACATATCTTCGCAGACCATGACGCCAAGGCGCACGCCGCGAAATGCCACTGGTCCCGGCAACGGACCCGCTGCAAACACGCGTTTTTCATCAAACACACCATAGTTCGGCAATTGATGCTTCAAACGCACCGCGGTCACTTCGCCGCCGTCCAACAGCAAAGCGGCATTGTAGAGCGCGTCATCAACGCGCCATGGCGCACCGATCAGCACGCCTGGTCCGCCGTCGGCTGTTTCCGCCGCCAGTTTCGCCACTGTTTCTTCGATCGAGCGATGGAATGCAGGTTTCAACACCAGGTCTTCGGGGGGGTAGCCACACAAAACCAACTCGCCAAACACCACCAAATCGGCATGCGCGGCAGCAGCCTGTGCACGGGCCGCGCGAACGCGCTCGGCATTGGCGCCGATGGCGCCCACCGTAGGATTGACCTGGGCCATAGCAATATGGATATGATCGCTCATGCGTCGGGTGTAGAGAGCCCTGTCGGCGCTGTCAACGCCGCCTGAAAACACACCGTTTTTCGATTGGAAATCCACCCCCGGACGACTTATGCTATCGCCACCATGGCAAGACGTTCAAAGAAATCAGAAGTCATCATGGCGGGGGGCGAAGTTGACGGACGTCAACGGTTTCAAACCCGCATGAAAGGACAAAGCGAAACCGGCGAGGCGGAGTTTTACAAACCCGACGCCGAAAACCGCGGCTATACGAAATCCGAAGAGGACGCAGCTTCCGCCGGCAAGCGCATAAGGCGCCAGCCAAAGGTTATTGACGCACGCCAGAAAGAACCAAACACACAGGTTTGGTCACCCGATGACATTGGCGGCGGTTCGGGGGAAAAAGGCGCCGAATGGAAAGACGATAAGGATGCGGCTCGGGGCGGATCGGCATGGGAAGATGACGAATCCGGAACGCCTAGGCCCGCCAAGGACCTGACTCCAGAGACACCGTCTTCGGCGAAGTCCGAACCACAACCGGAACCGGCCAAGACACCGCCTCAACCAACAATTGAGCCAAAAGCCGAACCGGCTCCCCCAAAACCGAAACCAAAGGCCGGGCCCAAACCGGCACCGAAGGCCAAGGCCGCACCGGCAGCACAGAAGAAAAAGAAACCTCCCTCGCCCAAGGCTGCCAGCAAGGTCGTCGCCAAAACCATGGTCAATTCCATGGTTGATCGCATGCGTGCCGAGGCACAGCGAAAAGGATCGCTCAGCGTGGCGGACCTGGACGCCATGCAGATGGATTTCGACAAGCAAGCTGAAAAGCTTGGCCAGGCATTGGAGAAATCCTTCGATACTTTCGTCGAAGCGAAAGAGCGGGCCGAATGGGGCATGAAACGAGACCTGCCGTTTGACCGCGTGATCGTCAAATCATTTTCGGAACTGTTTCTCGATGAAGACTATTCGCGTTTCGACCGGGTATCGCGACGTATGCTGCCTGGTTTCTTCATGGCCCTGAACATGATGCTGGGCGAGGAGCTGGTCGAGGAATACCAGGAGCACTGCCGCCTGATCGTCGAACGCCTGCGCCAGGCGCAGGGTGACGATTTCGAATGGGACACGGTCTATGCCGAACCCGAAGCCACGGCGCTAATGCTCGACGCCGCGGTCACCATCGCAACGTTTTTCAAGGATTACGACCGCCGCTCGCAGTGGTTCATGGATTTGATTAACGGCCACCTGGGTTCACTGGAAGGGGCGCCCAAGGAAGAGGCCGGCTGGGAAATGACCCCGGCGGCTTTCAACCGTTTCTTAAGTCATTTGTTCGAGGACTTGCGCCAAGAACTTTCCACCGACACCGGCAAGCTGCACATCACCAAGCGCCACGGTGCTGATACTTGCGCCGATATCTTCGAGATTTTGCAAGCGATCGAGCCGTAAGTCAGCCCTATACGGACGTCCCTCCGACCGTCAGTTCATCGATCTTCAATGTCGGCTGGCCAACGCCTACTGGCACGCCCTGGCCGTCCTTGCCGCAAGTGCCAATGCCGGGGTCGAGTTGCATGTCGTTGCCGATCATCGACACACGCGTCAAAACGTCGGGGCCATTGCCGATCAACATGGCGCCCTTGACCGGTGCGGCGACCTTGCCATTCTCAATGCGGTACGCCTCGGTGCATGAAAACACGAACTTGCCCGATGTAATATCGACCTGGCCACCGCCGAAAGACACCGCATAGATACCATTATCTACCGATGCCAGCACCTCGTCGGGATCGTGATCACCGGCCAGCATGTAGGTATTGGTCATGCGCGGGATCGGCGCATGTGCGTAACTCTGGCGTCGACCATTGCCGGTACCGGCAACACCCATCAGCCGCGCGTTCATTCGATCTTGCATATACCCTTTGAGAATGCCGTCTTCGATCAGCACGGTATTCTGGGTGGGCGTGCCTTCATCATCGACACTTAGCGAGCCGCGTCTCTCACCCAAAGTGCCGTCATCGACGACGGTAACACCCGGGGACGCCACCCGCTCTCCCAACAAACCGGCAAAGGCCGACGTTTTCTTGCGATTGAAGTCACCCTCCAGTCCGTGGCCGATGGCTTCATGCAGCAAAATGCCTGGCCAGCCTGGACCCAGCACCACCGGCATTTCACCCGCAGGTGCCGGTTCAGATTCCAAGTTCACCAGCGCTTGGCGAAGCGCTTCGTCGACGCCCGCCTTCCAGGCCTCGGGCTCCAGATAGGTATCGTAGACCGTGCGCCCGCCCGTGCCGAAACTGCCGGTCTCCATGCGCCCATCGCGCTCAACCACGACCGAGATACTAAGTCTGACCAGTGGACGGATATCCGCCACCCGATGCCCGCCGGCGCGAATGATTTGCACCGCTTGCCATTCACCGCCGAGCGAAGCCGAAACCTGCTTCACCCGTTCATCTCGGCTGCGCGCATAGGCGTCCATTTCCGTCAGCAGTTCGACCTTGTCCTCGAACGGCACCAAACCCAAGGGATTGTCGTCGGCATAAAGCGACACATTTGTCCCGGTCGGATCGACCGCCATGGCACCCGTGCCGCCGGCATGCACGGCTTTCACCGTATTCGAGGCGCGGCCGAGCGCCGCTTCGCTCAACTCCGATGCGTGTGCATAGCCCGTGGCTTCATCGGCGACGGCACGCAACCCAAATCCCTGCGCCGTGTCGAAGGCGGCGCTTTTGATTTTACCGTCATCGATAACGACACTTTCCGATTGCCGGTATTCGAGGAACAATTCGCCGTCATCGGCGCCGTTCAACGCGTCATCGACAATGCCTTCGACCTTTGAGCGCTCCAGCCCGGCACGGGCGTAAAATAAATCGTCGGTGGTCACCAAATCGGACATGGGCTTTTCCTCGAAAATTCTCTATTTGGTCATATGCTATCTATATAGGCCGTCAAACCAGCGATGACGAGAGCATGATGATTGAAGATCACCCTCTAAGGCAGACCGTAGCCAACGAACTGCACGCGAGGCCCTATGGCCGAGTCGCCGCGCCGGCACAAATTACCCATTTGGCCCTGGCATCGGGTGAAGGCACGGCAGCAGATGAAATCTCGCACTTGAAATCGCTTTGTAGTCACTACCAGGTTGCGCCGCCGCCCGAAGGATCAACGCTATTCAGCGCTGACTTGGGCCCGTTTCACCTCAAGTGGGAGCGCCACACCGAATTCTCCGCCTATACCTTTATCACCGAAGGCCCCTTCGATCTTCCTTTCAAGAACCCGGCCATCACTGCCGTGCCCGAGGATTGGCTGACGACGGTGCCGGGGGAAGTGATCGCGGCGTTGCATATCGCTGTCGAGGAAAACCAAGACTCGAAGCAGAGCATCGGCGGGGTTCGTGGATACTTCGACAACAACACCTTGGTCGGCGGGTTGCTGAATGACGGTCAAATTGGCTGGTGGACCGATTTTGTCGTGCACGCCGATGGCTACAGCCGGTTTCTGATGCGAGGGTCAGGCCTGCGCACCACCACGGTAGGTCGCATCACGCAGCGAATTGCCGAAATGGAGACCTACCGCATGATGGCCATGCTGGCGCTGCCGCACGCGCGTGCAGCCCGCCCGCAGGTGGCCGATGCGGAAACCCGGCTGTCAGCGATCCTGCAGGCCTTGGCGGATCCGGGAAGCGAGCGAGGCGAACGTGAGTTGCTGAAAGACCTGACCGATTTGGCTGCTGAATCGGAGCGCGTTTCAGGTGATCTCACCTATCGCTTCAGCGCGGCACGCGCCTACGCCGAGATCGTCCGCCAGCGCGTTCGTGCGTTGCGCGAAATCCGTGTGCCGGGTGTTCAGCCGGCCGGCGATTTCCTGTTGACCCGCTTTGAGCCGGCTATGGAGACCTGTGACAACCTAGCCAAGCGCCTAGAAGCTTTAAGTGGGCGGGTAGCGAGGGCATCGAACCTGCTGCGCACCCGGGTCGACGTTGCCTTGGAAGAGCAAAACCGCGATCTGTTGCGATCTATGGACCGCCGCGCCCGCCTGCAACTGCGTTTGCAGGAAACCGTTGAGGGATTGTCGGTCGCCGCCATCAGCTATTACGTTGTCAGTCTGGTCATCTACATGGCGCGCGGCGCGCAAAAAATGGGCTCGCCCTTCGAGCCCTATATCGTCGGCATGATCAGCTTCCCTTTCGTTGTTGCCGGTATTTGGTACGGTGTTAGACGGGTGAGAAAAGCGGTCTCGCGCGACGATGACACTTCGGCTTCGCCGCCTGACAGCACGAATTGAACTTCGGGTGCGGCGACAGGAACAGACATAAAGGAAGAGTTAACGATGAGAGCCATTCAGGTACACGAATTCGGCGACGCCCAAGTGATGCGATACGAGGACGTGGCTGACCCGACGGCCGCAGCCGGCGAGGTGGTGATCAAGGTCGAAGCCATCGGCGTCAACCCGGTCGACACGTATATTCGATCAGGCGTCCACCTGATCCGGCCGGATTTGCCGTATATTCCCGGTGGCGATTCCGCCGGCACCATCTTGTCGCTGGGCGATGGAGTCAGCCAGTTCGATGTCGGTGATAGGGTCTATGTCGCCAACGGTGGTGGTCAGGGGGCGTATGCCGAACAGACATCACTCCCGGCTGATCGTCTGCAACCCTTGCCCGACAACGTCAGTTTCGCCCAAGGCGCGGCCATCGGCACGCCCTATGGCACGGCCTATTGGGCATTGGTGATGCGCGGCCGCGGTGCGGCGGGAGAAACCGTGTTGGTGCATGGCGCCAGCGGTGCCGTCGGCACCGCCGCGCTGCAGATTGCCAAAAGCTTAGGGATCAACGCCATCGGCACGGCCGGCAGCGCACGCGGTCTGGAATTGGTGCGCCAACAAGGCGCCGCCCATGCCTTGGACCACACACAGAACGGCTACCTGGATGCCGTCTCTGAATTGACCGGCGGCAAGGGGCCGGACTTGATCCTTGAAATGCTCGCCAACGTGAACCTGCCCAGCGACATGGAAGTGGTCGCCAAATATGGCCGGATCGTGGTCATCGGCAACCGCGGCCCGGTTGAGATCAACCCGCGCGAGGCGATGATGAAGGAGCTCGATATCCTCGGCATTGCGCGCTTCAACGCGACGCCGGAACAAATGGCGGCGCTTAACGCGGCCGTTGGTCGTGGCTTGGCGGATGGCAGCCTGAACCCGGTCATTGGCAAGGAAATGCCTCTGGCGGAAGCGATTGAGGCCCACCATGCGGTGCTACAGCCCGGTGCTTACGGCAAGATTGTACTGATTCCCTGATCGTCAGGGCGGCATATATCAGCACCTGCGTCGACATAAGACGAGGCCGTCACCAGTGGCGAAGGCGCGGCAACGGAAAGTCGAGTTAAAACGAGGCCCAACGGCTTTCATAACCGCCGTGTTCTTTCCAAATGCGCAATATATTTATACAACGTATGGGCTTTCAAACTTCTGACTCCGTACAATTCTAAGGCAAGCAAATGGCATATGATTTGGATCGTATTGTTGATCGCAAAGGAACAGGTTCAGTCAAATGGGGATCGTATCGAGGCGGCACTCACTCTGGCCCGATAACGCCGATTGATACCGACCTTCAAGGCAATGATCCCGTTCCGATGTGGGTTGCCGACATGGATTTTGCCTGCCCTCAACCTGTTTTAGATGCGCTTTCGGAACGCGTCCACCATGGCATTTTCGGTTATACAAGCGCCTCTGACGGTTACCATGCCGCCGTCACCGATTGGTTTAACAAGCGGCACGGCTGGAGCGTATCCAAAGACTGGATCTGCACGACGCCAGGTGTTGTTCCGGCGCTGCATTTCGCTGTCAAAACATGGTGCCGGCACGGCGACAAGGTGCTCATTCAAAAACCCGTTTATTACCCTTTCTTCAGATCGATTACGAACGGGGGTTGTGGAATCGTATCCAGCAACCTGATCGAAGAAAATGGCAGTTACCTGATGGATTTCGAAGACCTTGAGCGCAAGGCGTCTGATCCAGAGGTCAAGTTGGCTATTCTCTGCAGCCCGCACAATCCAGTTGGCCGTGTCTGGACGGCAAATGAGCTTCGACAATACGGGGAAATCTGTAATCGTCATGGTGTGATCGTCATTGCTGATGAGATCCACGCAGATTTGATGATGCCGGGAGTCACCTTCCAACCCTATGCAAAGTTGGGAGAAGAATTTGCGAACAACGCCATGGTCTGCACGGCCCCTTCAAAAACCTTCAATCTGGCGGGCATGCATTTGTCGAACATGGTGATTTCCAATCCCCAGTTAAAAGAGGCATTCGACGCCTATATGCATGAAACGGGAGTTGCCGGTGGCTTAAACCCTTTTGCGTTGGTCGCCACGGAAACCGCTTATCGCCACGGTGAAGACTGGCTGGCGCAGGTGTTGGATTATATCCACGGAAACTATCTGTTTTTGAAACAATATCTGGCGGATAATTTGGCGCAACTACAGACGAGCGAATTGCAGGGAACCTATCTGGCCTGGATCGACTTTAGAGAGCTTGGCCTTGATCAGGCATCGTTGGAAAAGTTAACTCAGTTAGACGCCAAAGTCCTATTTGATGAAGGGCACGTATTTGGCGCGGAAGGTTTTGGGTTCGAGCGCATAAACCTCGCTTGCCCACGTTCAATTCTGGAGTTGGCGCTGGATCGATTAAAGATACAGATCGATCAAACGGTAGAACCTGAATTTTCCCCATCGGACCACAAGAACTGAACTTATCCGGTTTCCATGGGCAAGCTCGGGTCTTGGGCCCACTCTGACAGCGATGCATCGTACACGGAGACGCTGTCCGCGCCCATCAGCGTCAACACAAACGCATCCAATGTAGCGGCGATGCCGCCACCGCAATAACAAAGCACCGGGTTGGCCAGATCGACACCGGCGGTTTCGAACTTCCGGCGCAAATCGGGAACCGGCAACAACAGGCCCGTATCAGGATCTGTGAGTTCGCGCGCCGGCACGCCGGTGCTTCCGCTGATGCGTCCTGGTCGACCATACTGGATGCCACCGCCCTTGTGTTGCTCGGCGGTCAGCGCGTTAACGATCGCTGTCTCCGGCGCATTCATGGCAGCTTGCACCGCCTCTTTGTCGACAAGCAATCCTGGGCGTTCATGCACCGGCGCTGGCGCAACTTCAACATACTCACAGGGCGCGTTCGAAACAGCACCACCTCCAGCGAGCCAGTGCTTGAGCCCACCATCCAAAACCGCCGCGTCGTCGAAACCGATAGCGCGCAGCATCCACCAGACACGTGTCGCCCACATCATGCCGTCGGTGTCGTACAGCACCACATGCGTGCCAGCCCCAACACCGCGCCGACCAAATGCCGCCGCCAGTTCATCCAAGGCGGGCAGCATATAGCGCCACCGGCTGGTGGTATCGGAAAGCTCCGTCAGGATATCCAGATAACCGGCACCCGGTATATGCGCGGCATCGAACTCAGGCTTGCACGATTCCGCACGCACGTAGCGTTCAGGATCAGGGACCAGGCGTTGCGTGCAATCGAAAATCCGAAGTGCGGGAGCGTCCAATTGCTGGGCCAAGGTTTCCGTGGAAATCAAAAAGCGGCTGTCAAAACGATCATTTATCATAAACAGAGTTTGCGCGACGGCGCGCCAAGGCACAACGCTTGGAGCGGATTTTTCTTGACCAATCAGCGCCGGTGACTATTTATTGAATTCACGTGGTGATTTGTCCGACCGGCTTGCGGCCACGTTAAATAAACTCGCTAAAAGGTCTCGGTTCGAGAACCCTGACCCCCGTGCGAGCGGGGGTTCTTGTTTTTCAGGGATGATCGGACCGGGGCCCCGAACCCAGGAGGGACCCGATGAGCGACCCAACCGACGACAACGACAATACCCCATCCAGCTGGCGTCCGCAGACACGCCTTGTCCGCGGCGGCACGCAACGCAGCCCATTCGATGAGACCAGCGAGGCGATGTTCCTGACATCCGGCTACGTGTACGGCTCCGCCGAGGATGCCGAGGCGGCGTTCAAGGGCGATGTGGACCGCTATATCTATGCGCGCTACGGCAACCCCACCGTAAGCATGTTCCAAGAACGCCTGGCCGCGCTCGAAGGCGCCAAGCATTGCGTCGCCACGTCCAGCGGCATGGCCGCCGTATTTGCCGCGCTCGCCAGTCAAATCGGCGCCGGCAATCGCATCGTCGCGGCCCGCGCATTGTTCGGATCGTGCAGTTATATCGTGGAGGACATGTTACCGCGCTTCGGTGCCGAGTCCGTATTCGTGGACGGAACCGACCTGGAACAATGGGAGCAAGCCCTGTCGCAACCGACCGACTGCGTGTTCCTGGAAACGCCCTCCAATCCGACGCTGGAGATCATTGATTTGCGCCGAGTATCCGAGATGGCGCATGCCGCGGGCGCGCGCGTGGTGGTCGACAACGTCTTCGCCACGCCGATATTGCAGCGGCCATTGGAACTGGGTGCGGATATCGTCATGTATTCCGCCACCAAACACATCGATGGCCAAGGCCGAACGCTCGGCGGCGCGATCTTGACCAATGACGGTTCCTTTATCGACGACTGTCTCACTCCGTTCATGCGCCACACGGGGCCTGCCTTAAGTCCCTTCAACGCATGGGTACTGCTGAAGGGTTTGGAAACCCTGGATCTTAGGGTCGAGCGGCACTGCAGGAATGCAGCCGCCATAGCCGAATTCCTGGACGCCGACAGCCGTGTCAGCAACGTGCTCTATCCGGGCCTTGCAAGCCATCCGCAGTTCGAATTGGCCAAAACCCAGATGAGCGGCAGCGGTACCATGGTGACCTTCACTGTGAACGGCGGCAAGGAAGGCGCGTTCAAATTTCTCAATGCCGTAAACGTCGTCGACATCTCTAATAATCTGGGCGACACAAAGAGCTTGGCCACGCATCCCGCGACCACCACGCATCAACGTCTGACCGACGAAGACCGCGCGCACCTGGGTATTTCAGCCGGCATGGTTCGGATGTCCGTCGGGTTGGAAGACGTAGAAGATCTGAAGGAAGACTTGGATCAAGCGCTGGCGGCCGCAACGTCATCTTGAGGGCATCCATTGTCGAACGGTGGAAATAGCCACCGGGACGCGTCAGCGATAGTCATGCCCCTTGTTTCGCAAGCCGATGCGCGCAAAAGTTTCTGCGCAGTGCTTAAAACAGGGGGCGCATGATGACGGATGAACAACCGGCACCCAGGAAAAAACTAACCATCCCCGACCTCGCGAAGAAGAAACGCGACGGCGAACGGTTGGTGATGGTCGCCGTTGGTGAAACGTTGAGCGCCACGTGGGCGGAGCGCGCGGGCGTCGATATCGTCGGCGTCGGCGACAGCCTAGGCATGACACTTTATGGACACGCCAACACCTTGCCCATGACGGTCGAGCAGATGATTGCCCACACGCAAGCCGTCGTTCGGGGCGCGCCCAACACGTTTTGTTTTGTCTCCATGCCCTATGGCTCATACGCGACCAAGGACATGGCCGTGGAAAACGCCGTCAAAATGATGAAGGAATCGGGTGCCGAAGCCGTGAAACTGCAAGGCGGCCGCGAGATGTTCGATATCATCAAGGCCGTCGCCGATGCCGGCGTGCCGGTGATGAGCCACGTCGGGCTGCTGCCGCATTGTGTGCATCGCTATGGCGGATTTAAGATGCAGGGAAAAACCGCCGAAGATGCACTCACCATCATCGACAATGCACGCGCCATTGAGGAAGCTGGCGCCATTGGCCTTGAGATCGAGGCCATGCCTTACGAGGTCGGTAAGGCCGTGGACGAGACGGTGGATATCTTCACCTTCTCGATCGGGGCCGGTTCTGCCGGGACGTGCCAGTTGCTGAACGGTTACGACCTGATCGGCGGCTTCGATACCTTCAAGCCGAAATTCGCCAAGCGCTACGGCAACGTGGCCGAGGTGGCGACAAACGCTTTTGCTGCTTATGCTGAAGACGTGCGCGCCGGCACTTTTCCCGATGCGGACCACAGTTATAAAATGCCGGCGGAAGAAGCGGCCAAGCTCGCCGCCGCCTTGAAAGAGGGAGATGCATCATGACGCCTGAAGACATTCTCGCCTATCCCGCCCGTGTCCTGAGCCAGGACCAACGCCAGCATTATTTCGATCACGGCTACGTCTCGGTACCGGGTTTGGTGCCGGCGGATACGTTGGCCGAGTTGCAAGCGGTGACCGCCGCGTTTTTGGACAAAAGCCGAGCGCAGACGGAATCCGACGACAACTACGACATCGGCCCCGGCCATTCCGCCGACAATCCCGTGCTTAGGCGGCTGAAAATCCCCGACGATCAGCACGCCGCCTACTGGGATTTTGCCAAGGGCCTGCTCGCCGATGTGGCCGCTGACTTAGTCGGGCCGAACGTGACGTTCCATCACTCGAAGCTGAACTTCAAATGGTTCGACGAGAGCGATACCGTGAAGTGGCACCAAGACATCCAGTTCTTCCCGCACACCAACTACAACGTCATTACCATCGGTTGCTATTTGGCCGATACCGACATGAACAATGGCCCGTTGGCCATCGCGCGCGACTCGCATCTGGATGACCTTTACGATCAGTACGACAGCGACGGCAATTGGACCGGCATGCTATCGGATGAGGATGCCGCAGCTGTGGATATGAGCCGTGCGGATTACCTCACCGGCATCGCGGGTTCCATAACCGTACACAATGCCCGGGCACTGCATTATTCACCGTCATCGAAATCGCCGGAACCACGACCGTTGCTACTCAACTGCTTCACGTCGGCCGATGCCAAGCCTTACACGCCGCATCCGCAACCTTCCTCTCATACTTATGAGATCGTACGCGGTGAAGACGTCAAATGGGCGCATCACGACCCCAGGCCATGCCAAATCCCGCCCGATTGGTCGGGCGGCTATACGTCTATCTATGCAGCCCAGGCAGGCGAGGATGCCGCCGACTAAGCGGCGAAGCGGTCAACCCGGAACGGCGTGATCGGCAAATTCGGCGTCTCGCCCATGGCCAAATGCGCGACAATGCCCCCGACCGCCGGGGCTAACTGGAAGCCATGTGCGGAAAAACCGAAAGCATGCACCACGCCATCGGCGCCGCCCCTACTGATGACCGGCAGGTTGTCCGGCGTATAGCCCTCGATACCGGCCCAGGCACGAACGATGTTGGCGCCTCGCATAACCGGGAAGATATCGCGCGCGGTCTCTAGAAAGCCGGCCAGCCCCGCCATGTCGAGCCGGGTGCGGTTGTCATCAGGGTAAGCTCTACCCCGCACACCGCCGCCAATCAGCACCGTGCCGTTCTCAAACTGTTTGAACGACAAGGCCGCGCCCTGGGCGCCGACCACCGGTTCCACGAATCGCGGCATACGTTGGGTTATGACCAGCATCGGCGCGTGCGCTTCGAGCGGCACCTCGTCGCCCAACCAGCCGGCCAGCTTGCCGCCCCAGGCGCCGGCAGCATTGACCAGTATCGGCGCTTCAAACGTTCCGGCGGCGGTTGTCACCAGCCAATTGCCGGCGTGGCGCGAAACAGCGGTGACCGGGGAATTTTCCAGCACCGCAACGCCGATCGCTTCGGCCCGGCGCTTGAAGGCTATCGTGGTCCTGAACGGCAATGCCGAACCGTCGCCATCGACGTGGAGCGCGCCCAAACAATGCTCGGCTGCGGCGGGGAGAAAGTCACGCAAGGTATCGCGGTCGATGATCTCTTCGTGTTGGAAGCCCAATGCATTGAGTTCGGCAACACGGGCGCGCGCGCTATCAAGTTCGGCATCGGAACGTACAACTTTTAGGTACCGTGAGCGCCGATAGCCGCAATGATCATCGACCAAGGCGGGCATGTCTTGCCACAGTTCCCACGCGGCCTGCGCGATAGGCACCTCGGCCGGATCGCGACCGAGCCGGCGCACGCCGCCTGCATTGACGCCAGACGCATGACGGGCAACATGATCTTTCTCAAGCACGGTGACCTTGAGCCCGCGCCCGGCTAGGTGCAGCGCCGCGGAGCAGCCGTGGATACCGCCACCGACAACCAGCACATCGGTCGTCCGGGGGTTAGGCATCGTTGATCGAGGGGTCGGTTTCCAGATCGGCGAGCTCTTGCAGCGGCACTGGCTTGATCGGCGGACGCAAACGGTAGTAGCCGACATCCGCCGCGTCGCGCCCGCTGGCAGCGGCCATCAACTCCTGCACCGTCAGGCCGCAAAAGCGCCCCTGGCACGGCCCCATGCCGGCTCGGCAATAACTCTTCAATTGGTTTGGCCCGGCGAGACCGATATCGAGAGTATCACGAATGTCCTTCAGCGTCAGTTCCTCGCATCGGCAGATGACCGTGTTTTCATCGACCGGCACCCGGAAGTGATCCGCCGGTCGGAACCAGGCATCGAGAAATGGCCGTATTTTCCGCTCACGGTTCCAGGTCTGCCTGGGCTCCCTCGAACGGCGCTCACGCTCCGCCGCGTCAATCTTGCCGAGTTCCGTCAAAACGCCGAGTGCGGCCATCCGCCCCGCCGCTTCCGCCGCCAAGGCGCCGCCGATCCCAGCACCGTCACCGGCGACGGCAATACCGTCGATGTCCGTACGCCCCCATTCATCGGTGCGCGGATGCCAGAACAGTTGCAGCGGGTCCCAATCATAGGCAATGCCCGCGGCCATACCCAAGTTCACGTTCGGCACCACGCCTTGATGCAAGAAAATATGCGTGCTGGAGGCTTCTTGCCATCCGCCGCTGCCAACCCGGTATCCGACACCGGTGGCCGCATCCTCGCCCAGTACCTTGAGCGCCGTCACGCCCGAAATAACCCGCGTGCCGCTTTGCTTGATTTCGGCCATCCAGCGCCGGCCCTTGCTTAGCAGTTCCCAACGCGCCAAAGCGCCCGGCAGGTGTTTCAGTGCCGCCCAACGGTTGCCGCTGTCCGTAGTGTCGAGTATCGCCGTGATGTCGACCCCGGCTTTCAGGTATTGATAAGCCACTAGGTATAACAACGGCCCGGTACCGGCGAACACGGCACCATCAGCAGCCAATCCTGACGACTTGAGAAGCGTTTGTGCGGCGCCTGCCATCATTACCCCCGGCAGCGTCCAGCCGGGAATGGGAAACGGGCGTTCTTGCGCGCCAGTGGCGAGGATCACCCAAGGTGCGCGCACCAGTTTGGCCTTGCCGCCGGTGGAATAGCCGACTTCCCGTCCGTCCGTCACCTGCCAGACGGCTGCGTCCGGCACATAGTCGATTGACTGCGCGCGCATGGCTTCGGTCAATGGGCGGCCGGCAACATATTCCGCGCCCAAGACTTTCTCTTCAGTGGTGCCGGCGCGCTCGATGGCGCGATAAATCTGACCACCGGGCGCCGGTTGATCATCGAGCAGCAACACAGCTGCGCCGGATTCCGACAGCGTCGCCGCCGCCGCCAAGCCGGCAGGGCCAGCACCGATGATGATGACGTCGGAGCTCATGCGCCGCCTCCGCTACTCGACGCATCCTCGGGACCCGCGGCCGAAGCTCCTTTCTGCCGAACGACCTTCATGCCAGGTGCAACCTGGACCTGACACGCTTGCCTATTTGGCACGCCATCAATGACCATCAAACAATCAAAACATACGCCCATCATGCAGAACGGGCCACGTGGGCGGTCTTTCTCGGGCGTGTCGCGGAATTGAATTTTCCCAGCGGCCAACAGAGCCGCAGCAACCGTGTCCTCATCGTGGGCAGAGACGGTTTGGCTTTCGAACTCAAACTCGATCAAGTTCCGGCCTGTTTCGGCAATACGCTTAAACATCGAACCTCCTAGCACTCAGCCCCGCCAACTCGCGGCCCAACTTCCCCTCGGCTACGTATGGCGCATAGGTCATGGCATGAACTGCCGCCAAGGTGACACCGCTGTGGCACGATGCACTAAAGGCGCCGGGCATGCTTTCCGATTGATCGTAGATTGGCAGGCCATCCGGCGTCATAACCCTGAGCGCCGCCCAGGTGCGCACGATGCGCACGCGGTTCAGAAACGGAAATGACCGCCGAGCACGATCAGCGATATCGCGCGCGATGCGCGGCGTCGACGAGAGATCAAAGCCGACCTCTTCATGAGAATCACCGATCATCACCGTGCCTTCACCGGTTTGGCGCACGTGAGTTGTGGGTATGTTCAGAAACGGCTGCACGCGCTCGGAGACCATGATCTGCCCCTTGACCGGGCGTACCGGCTGATCGAGATCGACCATGGATGCTAAATCCCGGTTGCCCAGCCCCGCCGCCAATACGACTCGGCCAGCCGAGATATCGCCGCCTTTGGTCTGCACAGAAAAGCTCTCACCATCCTGGGTGATTTTCAGCGCGCGGCTGTCGGTGCGGATATCGCCGCCGAGGTCGCCGAATGCGCGCTGCATTGCCCGCATCAGCCGCAATGGATTGACATGTCCGTCGTGCGGTGAAAAAGAGCCGCCCACCACCTCTGGTCCCAATCCCGGCAGATGCTCGGCCATGGCCTTGTGGTCGAGCATTTCGTGGGTGAACTTTTCTTTTTGATGGCCGCCGAGGGTCATCATCTTCCTTGCGCGCTCCTCGAATTCGGCTTCCGACAAACAGATATGGATGCCGCCCGGCCGCGAGTGAATGACATCAATGCCCGTGCGTTCTTGAAGTTCGAGCGCAAACTCGGACCACAAATCCGATGACCGCATGGTCCAATCCGCATAGATCGGGGCTCCAATTCCCTTGCTTTGCACCCAGACCAAGCCGAAATTTCCACGCGCCGCACGGTACGCTATGTCGCCTTCATCGAGGATTGCCGTCGTGAGCCCATGCCTTGCTAGGCCGAAACCAATGGCCGAGCCCAAAAGCCCTCCGCCAATAACAACGGCGTCGAAGGTGTTTCTCATGCGAACCGATCTATACGGTAGGGCGACATATCGATGTTGGGGACCGCACCTCTCACTACTTCGGCAACGACGCGACCGGTGTTGGGCGCCATACCGAAACCGTAATGGCTGTGGCCGAAGGCCGCGAAAAGACCTGTATGTCCCGGCACTTCCCCCAGACACGGTAAACTGTCGGGTAAAGATGGCCGGCTTCCCATCCACTCCACGGCATCGTCCGTGTTGATATCGGGGAACAGACGTTTGGTGAGCCGCGAAAACACCTGCGCGCGGCGGTAATCGGGAGCCGCATCAAGCCCGGCAAACTCAGCCGTACCGGCGCAGCGCACGCCTGCATTCATAAAACTGGCAACAAACTTGCCTTCGGTATCCATGATCGAATTGTTGACGGTAATACCGGGGTTTTGAAACACCAGGTGATATCCGCGTTCAGCCTCCAGCGGCACCTTGATGCCCAGGGGCTCGAGCAACCTGGCCGACCAGGCACCAGCGGCAACGACCAGTTTCTCGGCAGGCAATTCTCCATCATCGGTATGCAATATCCACCCGCCCTCGCCAGCCGGCTGAAGTTTGTGAACAGCCGATTGCCGGAACGTGGCACCCATGGCCTGCGCCTTTTCCGCCAGGACCTTGCCGATGGCGCGAGGGTCGAGGGCACGGGCCTGATCTTTGAGTAAAACCGCCGCCTTGTAGTCTGGCGACAGGGCCGGCTCAATCTCGTGCAGTTCCCCTTCGCCAACGACTTGCAGCGGCACATCGCGCTCTGCGCGCATGCGCCACGCCAATTGCGTCAAGTCCGCGTCCGCCGGGTTTCGATACACATGGACATACATCGAATCCCCGACCAAGGCCTCATGCCCTGTGCCATCCAAGTGCCGCCGGTAAAGATCGACATTCGGTCGGTTGAGCGCACTCATAGCGTCACCAATGGCGGGAAGGCCGGCTTCATCAGCCGCACGCAAAAATTTCATCGCCCAAGGCAAAAATTTCGGCAGATATCCCCAACGCAAGGCCACCGGGCCTTCCGGATCAAGCAGCCATTTCGGCACGTTCTTCCACACGCCCGGCATCGATTGCGGCACGCAGGTCCATGGCGAAATCACACCGGCATTGCCGTGGCTGGCGCCTTCGGCGGGCGCGTCACGGTCGATGATTTCCACCTCCGCGCCTTTTTCCAACAAAGAGAGCGCCGTACAAATACCGACGATACCCGCACCTACGATGGTTACACGTTCAGCCATTCATCGAATCCGTTCCTGGGCACGCGCAATGGCGTCGCGATCAAGACCAATACCGAACCCCGGCCCATCAAAGACCGGAAGCTTGCCGTCTTTCAAAGTCAGGTCCGGTGAAGAAATAAGATCATCATTGATGAACCGGCACATGATCTGGTTGCCATCATCGATATTGGGGAACGTCAGGGCTGCATGGTGGTTGGCAACGGTGGTAATGCCCGATTCCGTGGCGCCGTGAATACAGATTCGAACCCCCGCCGCTTCGGCGACGGCAGCCGCCTTGCGCAATTGGCCCAATCCGCCCGCTTCATGTGGACCGAGAACAATGACGTCCGCGGCCTGGGCACGGCAGTAGGCATAAACATCGTGCGGTGAATGGATCGCCTGATCAGCCGCCAAGGGAACGTTCACCGCCTCCTTCACCTGACGCATGGCATCCAGGCTGCGGCTGGACACGGGTTGCTCTACGAACTCCAGATCATACGGCTCTAGGCGCTGGATCATTCTGATGGCGGTCATCACATCCCATGCCTCGTTGGCATCAATGCGTAGGCGCTTGTCGCCGATGGCCGCACGGATGGCAGCGGTGCAAGCGACGTCCATTTCATTGCCCCGCCCGAGCTTCACGTAAATCACCTCAATGCCCTGGTCCACGGCGCGACGCGCCTCTTCGGCGATAGCCTCCGGACTATCGCCATCGACGAACGCAAAGTACTGAATATGGGAGTGGACAGCGCCCCCCATCATTGCGTGAACAGGCTGCCCGGCGGCCTGCCCAGCTACGTCCCAAAGCGCCATGTCCAGGCCGGCGACGATTAGCCGCGCCATGCGGTCCATGTCGGCGCCCGGCACCGAGACCAGCCTGCGATACACAGCTTCAATCACGGCATCCACGGCAAATGGATTTTGTCCGATGACGAGATCGGCGCACGCTTCGAGAGCATCGGTAATCAACGCCGCACTGGGCCGCGCGAGAGACTCACCAATGCCGATCAATCCCGTGTCGGTCTCGACCTCGACCAGCACCACGGACGCTTCTGTGCGCGGCCCCTGGGTCATATGGTACGCTGTCACATAGGGGATGAGCAGCGGCGTTGTTCGCAGTCCGGTTATCTTCATGTCCGCCTCGGGCTTATTTGGGCCGACTAGGCGATGGCCTCGGCAGCTCGTTGCGCGCGTCTGCCGATGATCTGCTGGACAATAACCGGTGCCGCAAAGGCCAACGCCCAAAGATCACTCTCAATCCCAGGCGCCACCATGAAGATGCCTGCCAGCGCGATCATCGCACGGAACGGCCCCGGCATGGGCGCAATGAAATAAGCGCTCACAGACGTTGCCAACATCAACACGCCCAACGCACAGGTCAGGCTGGTTTCCAGGAAGGCGCTCCATGTGAAGAATTCTGGCAACACAATCAACATCGCCGGCGAGTAGACGAACACCATCGGCACAATGAGTTTACCGATACCGAGCGTGAATGCCGATACGCCTGTCTTAAATGGGTTAGCACCCGCAATCCCCGCCGCCGCGTAGGCAGATGCACAAACCGGCGGCGTGATCTCGGAGATGACGCCGTAGTAAAGCACGAACAGGTGCGACGCCAATGGCGGCACGCCCAAATTGCCAAGAGCGGGCTGCGCGACCGTAGCCAACATGATGTAGAGCGCCGTGGTCGGCAAACCTGCCCCCATCAAGATGCAGGTAATAGCGATCAACACCAACGAAATGAACAAGGTGATGTTCTGTAAGGAGATTTCAAGTATGGGTATCCAGTTGAACAGCGGTGCAATGTTTTCAGCCATGGTCTGGGCGCTGTTGGTCACCATGAAACCCAGACGGAAACCAAGACCGGTCGCATTGACAACGCCGACGACAATGCCGATCGCGGCACAGACCGCACCGACAGCCAGAGCATACTTCACACCCATGACGGCGCCTTCAAAGATGTCGCGGATCGATATCCGGTGCATGGGATTCAAGATGCCGACCGCCAAGGCGGTGGAGATTCCCCAGAACGCCGCCATATGAGGCGAGAAACCGCTAAACAGTACGTAGACCAACACAACAAGGGGAACCGCCGTCGGCCAACCGCGTTTCAATACGTCCCAAAACTTGGGAATATCCTCGGCTGGCACGCCTTTCAGGCCCAAGCGCTTGGCTTGAAAATGGACAATGGAAATGACGCCAACATAGTGCATGGCGGCAGGTACCAGGGCAGCAAGCACAACGGTGGTGTACGGCACCTCCAGGAACTCTGCCATGACGAAAGCCGCCGCGCCCATAATCGGCGGGGTAATCTGGCCGCCGGCACTGGCTGCGGCCTCGACACCGCCTGCCAAATGGCCGGGATACCCCATGCGCTTCATGTTGGGAATGGTCAGTGAGCCGGTAGACACCGTATTGGCGATAGACGACCCGGAAATGGTGCCGAAGAACGCCGATGACACGACACTGACCTTGGCCAGCCCACCGGTGTAACGCCCGGCGATAACAGTGGCGATATCGACGAAGAATTGCCCCAAGCCCATTCTCTGGGCCAACACGCCGAACAGCACGAAGTGAAACACCACGGTGGAAACGATCCACAGCGTGACGCCGTAAATGCCTTCGGCCGGGAAGTACATATTATTGATGTACTGGGCCCAGTTGATGCCTGGGTGCTTTAACACCTGAAACGGCATGTATTTACCGAATACCGCAAACAGCGTGAAACAGATGATGATGATCGGCACGATAATACCGAGCGTGCGGCGTACGGCCTCCAGCAACACAATAATCAAAATGGTACCAAACACCACGTCTATGGTATGCGGATTGCCTTGCCGAAGGACTTGTTCGGGCAACTGGAAACGGCCGCCTAAAAATTCAAAATCGATCTCGTACCAAGTGATGCCGATGTATAGCGATGATGCGATCCCGGCTGCGATCAACACCCAATCCCAAAGCGGCACATTGGCAAAGCGATACCAGGTATTGGGGTGCATCTCCCAGGCGTGATCACCCTTGACCATGGGGTAGGCGATGAACACCAGCACAATCACACCGGACATGTGAACGCCCATATGCCAGTAGTCGACCGGCACGCCGATCCCGGCGGTAATGTAATGATATGCGGCAAACAGGATGGAGAAAAAGAAAGTGAACTTAACCAGCGACGGGCCAACGGCGCGTGTATGGAGACCGGAGTCGTATTTCTTCTCCAGTTCCTCTGCCTTCTTGATATCGAATTCCGCCATGTCCGTCTCCACCTGTACGGATTAAGAAATAAAAGAGCTTAACGAAAAAAATCGAGACCGTTGCAACGAAGGCGGGCCTTAAAGACCCGCCTTCGGCAACGAAATGACCAATTATTTGATCATGCCTTTTTCTTTGTAGAACTTCTCGGCACCCGGGTGCAGCGGGATCAGCACACCCTTGAGGGCCGTCTCCATGCGGATGACTTTGCCCTTCGGATGACCTTTATCCAGCAGCTTGCGGGTGTTCTTGTTCCACAACGCTTTGGTGATGTTGTAAACCAAGTCAGCCGGCTGATCGACGTTGGTTACCAACTGGCCGTTGACCGCTACGGTCGGGGTGTCGGTCGTGATGTTCTCGTATGTGCCAGCCGAGATCACCGACGGGACATAGTAAGGAATGATCTTGTTGATCGCTTTGATTTCGTCGGGCTTGAACTTGTAGAGATCAAAACCCTTGGTCGAGCCCAGCTCAATCAGAGCCGCAAACGGCGTGCCACCAGCATAGAAGAAAGCGTCCAACTGGCCATCAGCAAGACGCTGCTTGCTCTGACCCAAGTTCAACTCGTTCTCATCAGCTTTGATGCTGTAGTGCTTAAGAATCTGGCGGACCGAAACCTGCGTTCCCGAACCCGCTGCCGCAACGCCGATTTTCTTGCCGTTGAGGTCTGTCAGGCGGTCGAGCTTCATGCCCTTTTTCAGCACCAGGTGCATGTCTTCCGGATACAGGTTAGCAATAACGCGGACCTTATCCTTCTTGTTGCCTTTGAACTTGCCGGAGCCCTCAAAGCCTTGAGTAACGCTCTGCGCACCAGCGAGGCCGGCATCGAGCTGACCGGCGTGGATGGCGTTCATGTTAGCAACCGAGGCGTTGGTCGAAACCGCGATGGCAACGAGCCCCGCGACGCCGCAGCTACCGCCTTTGTCGCACGGGCGCGAGCCCGGAGGGTTGGAGATCGCATTGGCGATCAGGCCGCCAATGGGGAAATATGTGCCACCGGCGCCGCCGGTGCCGATGCGCCAGAACTTCATGTCCTGGGCCTGGGCGACGCTGCCAACAGCCATAAGGCCGGCGACCAACGCCATGGTCAGTTTAGTTTGGAATTTCATGCTATTCCTCCTCTGTGTGGATGCGCATTCCAGTTATTATGTCTCCCCGGCTGACAGATCGCGACAACCGAAGACCGTCTCGGCTCGAAGGGAAAATACCCTTCAAATCGTCCTAGAGAGTTCTCTATCAATAAAAAGACAACGAATGACATCGGATAGAATTCATCCGATGCGCGCTCCTTCCTCCCTATTGAACCCATCTTCCATCAGGCGTGCCATTGATTCAAATTATTAATTTTTCTATATTGATAAAAATTTCTTATAGGGCGATTGCAATGGGATCAGACGTTGAACCTCTGGCATCTTGAAGTTTTCCGCGAGGTCATGCTGACCAACTCTGTTACTCGTGCCGCCCGCAATCTGGGCCGCACTCAGCCAGCCGTCAGCGCATCGATTTCCGGTCTCGAAGACGATATCGGCTACGAGCTGTTCGAACGCCGGGGCGGGCGCTTGCACCCGGTACCGGAGGCGCACTTCCTGTTGGCGGAAGCACAGCAAATTCTTGATCGCATATCGACCCTTGAGCGCTCCATGCGCGATGCATCGGGCGCCGAAGCTGGCTCTATCCGCATTGCCTCCATGCCGGTACTGGCCGAGTTTTTCGTACCCCGCCTGATCGCCCGTTTCGCCAGAGCGAATGAAACTTCGTCATTCTCTCTGATCTCCCAGAGCTCGGAGCTCATCTACGAACGCATTGCCTCGCAACAATATGATGTGGGCCTTGCCGAACAGCGTGAGCCATCCGAATTGATAAACTCGACACCGATTGAGGCGAATTGCGTCTGCGCCCTGCCTGCTGACGACCCACTCGCAGAACAACGCATGGTTACGACAGCCGATCTCGATGGCCGTCCGTGCGCAACATTCCTGCCCGATCACTTCATTGCCCGTCAATTGCGTGAAGCTTTCGCCGCTGGCGGGCACCACTTCAATCCGCGCTTTGAGCTACAGAATGGAGCCTCGCAACATATCTTGGTCGCAGAAAACCTCGCCTACGCAGTCTTCAGTCCATTGAGCGCATGGATATACCGCATGACCGAGCCAAAAGACGAGGCCATCAAATTCGTGCAGTTGGAACCGGCGCTGCGTTATCGATTTGCCGTCCTCACACCGGCTCACCGCACATTATCGCGCCTCGCCCAAGCGTTCGTAAAAGAACTGCATCAAGAATTGCTCACCGTTCTGGGCGAAATGGAAGTGGGAAGCGAAGTTGGTAAATAAGGGACTAAGCGCGCCGCTCGAAACGCTCGCCCCGGTCGGCTCCGGCCTCAAAGCGTAACAACCGGGTGCACTCACGGATCGATTCCATATCCTGCAAATTACGGATCGCACGTTGTAGTGCGTCGATATCGGCATCAGGCAGAAAGCCGGTGCAGCAGTCGGTAAACTTAGCTTGCCGTTCCGCTTCGTTAAGCGGATTCGCGGGTTCACCCTTTTGGTATTCCTGGCGGGTTTCCATCTGTCGGCCATCCTTCAAGATGATGGTGACGATGCTGGGGATCGGATCGGCCTCGGATTCTCCCTCAATGTCATGGGCGCGCATTTCGATCATGCCAAACCGCTTGCGAATTTCCGGGCGAATCACGGCTGACGGCGTGAAGTCGGACAGGCTAACAGTGCCCGACGTCAGCGCTACGGCAACGCAATATTGCATGGAGAAGCGCGCTTCGAACTCGTTTTCCGGGGTCAAATAGCGGAGGTTCTGTACATGGCCTTTGCGCACCTGCACGTCTACCGCGCCGACATCGTCGATGCCAAATCCATGCTCTTCACGCAGCCGCAGCACGCAGTCAAGCGCCCGGTGTGTCGCCGCGCAACAAGGAAACCGTTTCACCGTCAAACCTTGACGCTCAATTGCCAGCGGGTCGCCCAGCTTGGCAAACGCCGCATCCCAGCCGGGCGGATTCGGTCCGCCATACATCTCCAACAACCCCATCGGACCATCGAATGCTGCCGCGTGGCCCTGCACACCGGCAGCGGCCAATTTAGCCGCTTCAATGGCGTTCTTGGCGGCAAGCCCCGCGTGCAGCGGTTTGGCCATGGAGCCGAACTGCACCTTGGTCCCGGCGGACGACGACAACGCCAAATTCATGGCGTGAGCAAAACGACCTTGGTCGAGGCCCATCAAACGTGCGCACGCCGCCGCCGTGCCGATAACGCCGAGCGTCGCGGTCGCGTGCCAACCTTGTTCGTAGTGCGAGCGATTGAGTGCTAGACCCAGCGCGCCGTGAATTTCCAAGCCGACGATATAGGCATCAATAATGGCGTCGCCACTCGCGTCGAGTTCATCGCCAAGGGCGAACAATGCCGGCACCAACGATGCAGAGGCATGCGTGACGGCCTCCATGAAAGTGTCATCGAAATCCAGGGAGTGTGCTGACATGCCGTTGGTCAACGCCGCGTAGGACGCGCTGGTTTTCGCCAACCGGCCGGCAACCACGCTGTCTCCGGCACCCAAGCCGTTAACGGCATTGCGCACCATGGCTGCGCCCTCATCACCGGCGCCGGCGACCATGCAACCGACGGCATCGAGAATGGCGTGCTTGGCCGCCAGTCGCGCTGCGGGCGTATGTTCGGATGAAACGTTGGCGGCCCAATCGGCCAACCGTTCGCTAACCTGCATGATGAAAACCTCCCTAGTACGAGCGCGGCATCCCCAAAATGTGCTGTCCAATATAGCTAAGAATCAAGTTCGACGAAATGGGAGCGGTGCGCGACAAACGGCTTTCGCGCCATTTGCGTTCGATATCGTACTCTCGCGCAAAGGCGAAGCCGCCGTACGCCGACATACAGGCCTCGCCGCATTCCCACGCCGCTTCCGATGCCAAAAGCCTGGCCATATTGGCCTCGCCACCACACGGCTGCCCGGCATCGAACATGGCGGTGGCTTTGCGTACCATCAATTCCGCCGCCTCCAACTGCGCGTGCGCCTTGGCGATGGGAAACTGGATACCCTGGTTTTGGCCGATGGGGCGATCGAACACGATCCGCTCTGATGTGTAGGCGACCGACTTCTCGGTGAAATAGCGCCCAGACCCGATGGACTCAGATGCCGTCAAGCAGCGCTCGGCATTCATGCCGTCCAAGATGTATCGAAACCCCCGCCCTTCTTCACCGATCAACGCATCCGCCGGGATCGGCACATTGTCGAAAAACACTTCCGTGGTGTTGTGATTGATCATCGCGTCGATGGGCGTAATCGTGCAACCGTGCTTTTGCGCTTCCTTAAGATCGATCAAGAATGTCGAAATCCCGTGCGTGCGTTTCTCCACTTGGTCGGCGGGCGTGGTGCGGGCCAATAGCAGCATCAGATCGGAATGCGCGGCGCGGCTGGTCCAGACTTTCTGGCCGTTGACTACGTAGCCGTTTCCTTGCTTGTCCGCGCGGGTCTTGATCTGGGTGGTGTCGGAGCCGGTGGTGGGTTCCGTCACGCCGAAGGCCTGCAGGCGCAATTCACCAGATGCGATTTTCGGCAGGAAGTGGTCTTTCTGCTTTTTCGACCCGTGCCGCAGGATCGTCCCCATGGTGTACATCTGCGCATGCCCAGCGGCGGCCGAGCAGCCGTAACGGTTGATGGTCTCCAAGATCACCGCGCCGCCGCGCACGGGCAAACCGGCACCGCCGTATTCTTCGGGGATGAGTGCAGCCAAGTAACCAGCATCCGTCAACGCCTCGATGAACTCCGTCGGATAGCTGCCGGATGGCGGTTGTTTCTCCAAGTTGCGCCAGTATTCACCGGGAAACTCCTCGCAAAGCTTCGCCACCTGTTCGCGGATTTCCACATAGTCCTCTTCCAGGGACATGCTTAAGGGCTGGTCGGTCATACTATTAAGTTCCTTAGGCGGCGGACGCGTATTTGAAGCCCAGTGGCAGGCCAGCCTTGGCGAAGGTGCCGTGCACCGGCTCGCCTTTGAGCTGACCCTCCATGATCTCTCGCGCCTCCAACAACCCATCCAAATCAACGCCGGTGCGCATGCCCATGGATTCCAACATGAACACCAAATCTTCCATGACGATATTTCCGCTCGCACCCGGCGCATAAGGGCAGCCGCCAAGCCCGCCCAGCGATGCATCTAGTTCCCTCACCCCGGCTTCGAACGCCGCAAAAGCATTTGCGAGACCCAAACCGCGCGTGTCGTGGAAGTGCGCGCCGATGGCAACATCGTTGCCCACCGTGCGGTAAAGCTCGTCGAACAGTTCCTTCACCTGGCCCGGATTGGCATAACCCACAGTATCGGCAACGCTCAACCGGTCCGCACCACGCTCGAGCAAACCTTCCGCGACGCGCATCACTTCCGGCAACGGCACTGCGCCTGAAATCGTACAGCCAAACGCCGTCGCCATACCGCCCGACAGACAGACGTCTTTATATTCGGGATGGGCGTCGCGGAACTCGACGATACGGCCGAAATCGTCCAATGATTCCTGCGTGGAGCGACGCACATTCGACATATTGTGCGCTTCGGAGACGGACATCACCACGCCGACCTGATGCGCGCCAGCAGCCATGGCGTTCTCGGCACCTTTCAGATTAGGCGCCAGAGCTGAAACGATGAGGCCTGGAATCTTGATCGATTGCCGCACCACTTCGCCTGAGTCCGCCATCTGCGGCAACAGCTTTGGCGGCACGAAGGAGCCGACCTGGATTTGCGGCACGCCGGCTTCGGCCTCGCGCTTGATCCAAGCCATTTTGCCTTCGGTGGAGAAAATCGTGTCGATGGCCTGTAGCCCGTCACGAAGGCCCATCTCATGAACCAAAACATCGATATTGTCTGTCATCATGCTCTCCATCATTCACCCGTGAAGTTGGGTTTGCGTTTTTCGTTGAAGGCCAAAACGCCCTCGTGCCGGTCCTTGGTTCCGACCAGTCTGTTATATGCTTCCAGTTCGAACTGATATCCAGTGGCGCGGTCGACTTGCGTAGCGACGCTGATCGAGCGCTTGGCCCTCATAATCGATTGCGGTGCATTGCGAGCAATGGCGCGCGCCGTATCCAAGGTTTCGTCCATCAGGTTTTCTGGCTCACACACCTTGTTGACCAAGCCCCACTCGTAGGCTTCTTGGGCGGAGAACGGCCGACCGGTGAATATGATCTCCTTGGCGCGGCGCTCACCCACCGCATTGGGCATGTTTTGCGTGCCCATGGCGCCCGGCATGATGCCCAGCGTTACTTCCGTCAGCGCAAAGCGCGCGTTGGTGGACGCATAGGCGAAATCAACGTTCATGGCCGTCTCGCAACCGCCTCCGTAGGCCGCCCCATTGACCGCCGCAATCACCGGCACCGGGCAATTTCGGATGGCCATCACACCTTGCTCATAGACAGCATGCTGATAGCGCCATTGGGCATCGGTCATGCCCTTGCGCTCCTTCAAGTCACCGCCCGCACAAAACGCCTTGTCGCCGCGCCCGGTCAGAACCACCACGCGCACACCCTCGGTATCTTGATAGAGCCCTTCGAAGATCTCCTTCTGCTCCAGGCCCATCTGCGTGTTCTTCGCGTTGCGCACCTCAGGCCGGTCCATCATCACAATCAGAATATGATCGTCGACCAGTTCCAGGTGGTACGTCTCATAGTCCATGCGCATCAGTCTTGTTTCCCTTTGATCTCGTCGTTGTGCTCACCCAGATGCGGCGCGTAGCGGCTGAGCGGCGGGCGCTCACCATCAAAACTCAATGGCATGCCCATCAGCTTCGGCCCACCATCCGCATCCTGGATAATACCGAGCGCTTCCGTCTGCGGATCGGCCATCATTTCCAACACCTGCTGCACCGGTGCGTTCGGGATGCCGACTTTGTCCAGTTCCGCCTGCCAGTACGATCGGGGTTGCGCCACCACGATGGGTTCGATCAACGCGTTCAGTTCCGGCAAATTATTGTAGCGGTCCTGGTTGGTACGAAAGCGCGGATCTTGCAGCCATTCTGGGTGGCCGAGCACGCCCGTTAATCGCTCGAACAATCGATCATTGGGTGCGGCGATGACCAAGTGCCCATCCGACGCCGCATAGGCCTGATAGGGCGCCATGCCACGCGCGCCAGACCCCTGGCGTTCCGGATTGCGGCCATCGACGCCGGCGGAAGCAACCGAGTTGGTCATCCACGCCACGCCGGTCTCATAGAGCGACGCATCAACGACGCAACCCTTGCCGGTCTCATCGCGCCTACGCAGCGCCGCCAATATCCCCACAGCGCACCAAAGCCCCGTGCCCATATCGACGATGGAGGTGCCGACCCGGATCGGCGGGCGGCCATCCTCGCCGGTGATCGCCATGATGCCACCGTAAGCCTGCATCAGCGGGTCATATCCCGGGCGTTCCTTCAACGGGCCGACCTTACCGAAAGCGCCCAGGTTGCAATAGATCAGTTGTGGGTTGCTTACGGTTAGTTCATCACCACCAAGACCGTATTTATCAACCCGTCCCGGGCGCATGTTCTGCAGCACCACATCCACTTCGGTGAGGCAAAACTCCCGCAGCCAAGCGCGCTCCGTCTCATCCGTCAGATCGACCGTAATTCCGCGCTTGTCGCGATTGAGGGCGGAAAAATAGGACGACTGGCCGTCGGGAAACATGCGCCCCCACTGGCGCGCATCGTCACCGGGGCCGGGTCGTTCAACCTTCACCACGTCAGCGCCCAGGCTGCCCAAAATCCATGCCGCATAGGGTGCCGCCACGCTGGTGCCGATTTCCACCACGCGCACGCCCGCCAACGGCTGGTGCGCTTGTAATTCTTCTTCGTTCACCATCCCCCCCGGAACAGCAGTTTCTGTGTTCAACAAGCATGATACAGACGCTTCGGAAAAACAAATCTCGCTATTTTGCGACGATTACCAATGCATCAACGGCAACAGGTCGACCGTTCGTAACGATCAGCGGATTGATGTCCACCTCAGCGATTTCCGGGTGTTCCAGCGCCATTCGCCCGATGCCGACGATTGCCGACGCCAATTTCTCACGATCCACCGCCTGCATGCCCCGATATGGCCCCAGAACAGCGGCGCTCCGGATTTCGTCTAGTAATGTCTCTGCCTCCGCATAACTCACGGGCGTCAACGCAATTGCCACGTCATTCAAAGCTTCGGCAAAAATGCCGCCAAGCCCAAATGAAACACAGGGACCATATTGCGGGTCGCGCTTCATGCCGAGCATGAGTTCACGCTCGCCAACAACCATTTCCTGCACCAGAACGTTTGGGCTCGCGTCCAGCAATCTGGGGACGGCAGCTGCGACTTCGCCCTCGTTCGCGACGCCGAGCTCCACCAGTCCGTGCTCTGTCTTGTGGGCGAGGCCCGGCGCGCAGGCTTTGAGCACGACCGGAAATCCGATCTCGGTTGCCGCCCGGCAGGCGGTTTCGGCGCTATCGGCCAATACTTCGCGGCAAATCGGCACACCATAGTCCGCCAACAACCGCTTGGCTTCGAACTCGCTAAGCGCGTTCATCCTCGGCCCTCCAGAAACTTGCCGTAATCATAGAGCGCACGCATCGCTTTAACCGCACCGCGCGCCGACAGATAGGTCGGCACTTGATTGCGCTTCAATTGCGGCACGGCCTCGGACGCCAGCGACACAGCGCCGGTCCACGCGATGAGCAGCGGTTTGTCGGTTGCCTTGGCGGCCTCGGTGAAAATCTCCGCATAAAAAGATGCGCGCGGCTCGGCGACCATGGTAACCAGCAAGATCAGGCCGTCGATGTTGTCGGCCTCCGCCACAGTGCGGATCGTGTCTTGATAGCCCGTGGCATAGGCTCGGATTTGCTGTGTGACATCAACCGGATTGCGCACCGCTCCGAAACTCGGCACGTATTGGCGGATGGTCGCTTGCGCTATGTCACCGAGCGGCGGCACCTCCAATCCAACCCGATGGCACTCATCCGCCGCCACGCCGCAGATACCGCCTGATGGCGCGATCAAGCCCATGTTCGGGCCTTGGGGCAACTTGTCCCGCAACCAAGAAACCGTGATTGCGGTGGGCAACAGTTCAGACGCATCATCGACCCGAATGAGCCCGTACTTGCGGCACACCGCATCAAATACGGCATTCGAGCCGACCATGGCGCCGGTGTGCGACGCCGCAGTCTCTCCAGACACGTCCGACAAGCCGATTTTATATACGACAACCGGCTTGCCCGCGCCTGCTGCGCGCGCGCAGGCCGCCGTGAATTTGACCGGATCGCGCACACCCTCGATAAACATGGCGACGACTTTGGTGTCGGGGTCGTCCACCAGGTAATCCAGATAGTCGGCGATATCGAGGTCCGCCTCGTTGCCCACGGAAATCCAATGGCTGAAGCCGCCCTGCTCTTCCGTGCCGGTGCCCAACATGGAGCCGCCCACGGCGCCGCTTTGGGTGATGAAGGCGATGCCGCCCTTATTAAATCTATCCATAGCGCAAACCATTGAGGTGCAGGGCACCAAATCGCCGGTGACGGAGATAAAGCCATTGGTGTTAGGCCCCAAGAACCTGACACCGCCTTCCCGCGCGGCAGCCAACAGTTCATCTTGAAGTTCGGTCTCACCGGCCTCGGCAAACCCTGATGCCAATACCACGGCGGCCTTGATCCCCTTCATGCCGCATTCGCGCATGACACCGACGCTCGCCTTGGCCGGCACAGCGATCACCGCCAGATCGGCGGTCTCGGGAATGTCCGTCACACTGGGATAACAGTGCAGTCCGGCGATTTCGGCTTCGTTGGGATTAACCGGATAAATCGCGCCTGAAAATCCATGCTTGATGAGATGGGTGAGCGCCACGGTGCCGAGCTTGTCCTCGCCACCGGCTTGCGTCGTTGATGCACCGACAACCGCAACCGAGCGCGCTTTGAGCATGGCATCGAGTATGGCATCGGGCATGCCAGTCTTAGCCCTTGTTCCCTTGCACTTTGTCGATCATCGCCAGTACTGCCTGGTCGTGCTCATCGGTATGATGGGCGAGCGCCTGATAGGCCGCAGACATTTCAAGCAACGTCTCCAACCGCGCGTGTTGGCTTTCGCGCAGCAATTTTTTGGTCATGCGCAGCGCATGCGCCGGATTGGCGGCAATGCGGCCCGCCAGTTCGTTCGCAGCATCGAGCAACTGACCCGCCGGCACCACCTTGGACACCATGCCGCAATCAAGCGCCTCGGCGGCATCGATGGTGTCGCCGGTGAAGGCCATCTCGTAGGCTTTCGATTGCCCGACCACGCGCGGCAAAAACCATGCGCCGCCGTCACCCGGAATAATGCCAAGCTTGACGAAGCTCTCGGCGAACTTAGCGTATTCGGACGCGATCCGCATGTCGCACATCATGGCCAAATCACAACCCGCCCCAATGGCGGCACCATTGACCGCTGCGATGGTCGGCACGTCGATATGATAGAACGCCAGCGGAATGCGCTGAATGCCGGTGCGGTAGTTGCTCCGGATATCATAGGGCCCGCCTGCCGATGCGCCGGTTTTGTCGCGCATGGCGAAGATATCGCCGCCGGCGCTGAACGCCTTGCCCGCACCGGTCAGGATCACCGCTTTCACATCGTGGTCTGCATTGATGCGCGCGCAGGCATCTTCGAAATCGCTGGCCTGATAGTCGCCGCCCAAAGCGTTTCGCTTTTCCGGGTTGCTCATCGTCAGCGTTACCACCGCACCCTGTTGTTCATAGGTCAAAAACTCGGCCATTGTCTCCCCGCGTGTTCGTTTTGCTGGCTAAGTTGTAGGGTATCGGTGCACCTGATAAAAACAACCCGATATGGAACACATCCGTTTCCCGCCTGGCGCCCTGCCCCCCGAAGCCGAGACGCTGCGCCGCGAGGTGCGCGACTTTATCGCGGAACATCTTAGCGATTACCCCGCCGACAAACGCGCCCGGTCGTGGTCCGGCAACGACCCAGCGTTCTCACGCTTGATGGGCGCAAAGGGCTGGATCGGCATGACATGGCCGAAACAATACGGCGGCGGTGAGCGGAGCGCGCTGGAGCGCTACGTGGTGCTGGAGGAAATGCTGGCCGCCGGCGCACCGGTCGCGGCGCACTGGGTCGCCGACCGGCAAAGCGGGCCGTTGTTGTTGAACTTCGGCACCGAGGAACAACGTCAGCGCTTTTTGCCGCCCATCACGCGCGGTGAAAGCTGTTTTTGCATCGGCATGAGCGAGCCCAACTCGGGCTCCGACTTGGCTTCCATCCGCACGCGCGGTGAGTTGACTGACGACGGCTGGATTATCAACGGCTCAAAAATCTGGACGTCAAAAGCCCATATGGCGGATTTCATGATCGCACTCGTCCGCACCCAGCCGCAAAACCCGGAGAACCGACACGCCGGCATGTCGCAATTTCTGATCGATATGAAAACGCCCGGAATCACCGTGCGCCCAATCCAAAACATGGCCGGCGAAAGCATGTTCAACGAGGTGTTCTTCGACGACGTCGTGGTGGCCGAAACCAACCTGGTCGGCACCGAAGGCGGCGGTTGGGGGCAAGTGACGACGGAACTGGCATTTGAGCGCAGCGGGCCCGAGCGTTACCTGAGCAGCTACCGCCTGCTCTATGAACTTGTCAACGAATTGGCAGAACATCCAACCGAACGAAATGCCATCGGCATTGGCCGGATGGTCGCGCACCTGGGGACACTGCGGCAAATGTCGCTCTCCATCGCCACCATGCTGGAGGCCGGTGAAAACCCAAATCTCGCCGCCGCCCTGGTGAAAGAATTAGGCGTCGATTTCGAGCAATCCATACCGGGCGAGACGCACGACCTGATCGGTCGCGCACCGCTGATGGGCGGCAGCGATATGGATCAGGTGATGGCCTATATCACGCAGGCGTCGCGCTCGTTCTCGCTGCGCGGCGGCACGCGGGAAATCATGCGCGGCATCATTGCGCGCGGGCTCGGGCTGAGATGAGCGACCTCTCACAAATTCTCGCCGATACGGCCGAGCGGCTTCTAGCCGATCACGTCACCAAAGAGGTTCTCCTCGAAGCCGAACAAGGAGCTTGGCCGGACGCACTCTGGCTTGCCCTTGAAGACAACGGCTTAACCCAGCTCCTGGTGCCGGAAGGCATGGGCGGCGTCGGTGCCGGTTGGGGGGATGCGTTTGTCATCGTCTTCGCCGCCGGGCGCCATCGTGCGCCGGTTCCGCTGGCCGAAACGATAGCGGCGGGTTGGCTTATGAGCCACTTCGGTCTCGACGTACCCGCAGGCCCCATGACCTTGATCGACGACGGCCATGGGCTGCAGCGTTCCGGCGCTGGCGTTTCAGGCCAGGCGAGCGCGGTGCCGTGGGGCCGCGGGGGCGGCAGCGCCGTTGCCAATCTTTGGGACGGCGAGCATTGGCAGATTGTGCAATTGATGGCCGACGACACAACGGTGGTGCTCGATACATCGATCGCCAATGAACCCCGCGATCACATGACCGTGGATTCGACCCGTCCGGAGCCGCTGGCCGCCTTACCCGTGAAATCCGAAATCGCGCCAGTGCGTTTACTGGGCGCCTTGTTCCGCAGTGCGCAGATCGCCGGCGGGCTTGGTAGAGCCGTGGAGTTGGCCGTCAGCTACGTCACCGAGCGCCAGCAGTTCGGCCGGCCACTGGCTAAGTTTCAGGCGATCCAGCAAATGCTTGCCGTTGCCGCCGCGCGCGCCGCCGAGGCACGCATGGCCGCCGAGATGGCGTTCACCGCCATGCAACGAACCGGCGGCGATCTGGCTCAGGCCGACCTCGATATCGCATCGGCCAAAATCGTTTGCGGCGAGGCGGTCGAAATAGTCACCGACATCACCCACCAGGCGCACGGCGCCATCGGCTTTACGCACGAGCATGAATTGCATTTCACCACGCGCCGGCTGTGGTCGTGGCGCGCTGAGTTTGGTGCGGAGAGTTTTTGGGCGCAACATCTGGGCGAAGCCGTGCTATCGCGCGGTGCCAACAACCTCTGGCCCGACCTGACGGCGCGACAGGCCTGTGATTGACCAAGAGTTTTCCTAGACACCACACCTATTTTGATCAAATACATTGTTTAATTCCTTTTATTGACATTTTTCTTGACTTTTTTCCTTTATCGGTTTAAGCATGAACCGAGAGACGGCGAAGTACGCTTAGCAACCATGGACCACTGGTCCATAGCCCGGCACGTCTTGATCGGGATTTACCGCCTCTATCAACGTGAGTTCTCACGCAAAATTTGGCTGCTGTTCTCCGCCGCCATACCGCGGATCGGCACACTACTTTATCGGGTTTTTTTAGTCTAAATAGGGAGCAATCGGATGATCAATCCATTCAAACTGAAAGGGACGTTCGGGGCGGACTACAGCGTCGATGGCGACGACATCCTCCACACCAAAAAGGCGCTCAACAAACTGGGACATTTCGACGAGAAGGTTTTCGTCAATCCCTATGCCGACCAGCGCATGATCGACGGGCTTAAAGACTTTCAGTGTTCGCGCGGCCTCCAAGTTGACGGCATCATGAAGCCTGATGGCCCCACCGTCCGCGAATTGGGCAAATCTCTTGCAGAAAGCGATACACGACCTCGCCAGCGCGGATTGGTTGCCAAGCAACGCCACAAACCGATATCCCGGCACGTACCGACCTATATGCCGACCCGCAAGCCGCACCGGCCCCAACCAAGGCCGTGGAACGAACCTCCGACAATTGAAGACAATCTGTTCCGGCTCTTGGACGACGTTGGCCGAGGCCGGCGCAACGATCCACGTGACATCCTTATCGCCCGCCGGGCGCTTGGCTGGGCCGGCGAACTGGCGCCCGGCGAGAGTTCCGACGAACACCGCGCCGACGACAACCTGTTCTCGACGACCCGGAGTTCAGAGATCTCACCTCCATTGTCCGGCGGGAGATCGATGCCGCGCACCTCGATCCGTTCCGGCACGAGGAACATGAGGAAGCCGAGGCGGCGCTCGGCCTACTTCATGTCGTGAACTTCGGCGATCAAGCGAAGCTCTCTCTGCCGGAATCCATCGACGTTTCATTCCATGGCGGCCCAGACGGCTCGGAGTGTCAGTGGTATGGCTCCTGGGACCCCGAAGACCTGCACGTGGGGTTTTGGATCAGAACCGACGACGTCAAGTTGCTGGATGAGGAGAATCAAACCGAGATTGCGGTCTCGGAAGCGTTCTATGAGCAATCCCTGGAAGGCTTTATCGGTGATCCGCAAGGCATCAACGTTTTATATCGCACCCCAGAGGGGGCCATAGCCTATGATATCTACGACGATGAGGAAGCCGGCGAAAACGATGAGGCGCACCGCAAACACCTGTGGCAATACATGCATTTTTCCCATGGTACGGCGCGCGTGTTGCACGTCCTGGTGATGTTGCCATTCGTGGGGAAAGACTCGCCGCTGCTCGCGAAATTAATCTCATTCCTCGAGCGAGAAGTGCCGAGGGCTGTATTTCCAGAGTTGGAATAGGCAAGAAATGGCGCGCCCGGGAGGACTCGAACCCCCAACCTCCTGATCCGTAGTCAGACGCTCTATCCAATTGAGCTACGGGCGCAGGCTCCTATTTTGGAGCGGGCCGGACACTACAAGAGCTTTACCGCCATGGCAAGGCATGGAATACCATAAAAGGCATGAAAAATAGGAACTTGTCCCGCCACCACCGTTTGAGTACTATCTCCGGCAAACCAGGGGATCGTCCGGGCTCTTGAGCTTGGCGGCTGTGCGGGAAAGTAGCATTTGATATTGTTTCATTTTATGGCAATTTGGGTGCTCGACGGGGACCAACAAATAAGCAAGGCAGTCTTGTAGAATGGATTATAAAAAATTCCGGATTTTGGCCATTGGCTCGGCCCTGATCGTATCGGCGTGTTCGTTCTCTGAAGACTCGCTGTGGCCGTCATTGACGGGTGAAGACCCGGCCGGCGGCACGAGCGAGGCGCAAGCGCAGGCTCCCGCCAAAGCAGCGGCGCCTCAGCAAGCCCAGGCGAGCGCGCAACCGCAAACCTCGGCAGCACCCGGTCAACCCGCTTTGGGTACCGGCAATTTTGTGCCGTCAGGCGTCACACCCGGCGCCGCGACAGGCACGTTTGTCGGCAAAAAAGTTGTCGAGTTGCGGGGCGAACTTCAACGCCTGCAGGGCAACATCGGTCAGCAAAATGCGCAGTTGCAGAAATTGCGCGGCCAATTGGTCGCCAACTCGCGCCGCTATCACGGCACCATCGCTGCGGTGAATGCGCGCCTGCAGGTCGGCACCACGCCCGGCAATCCGATTTTGGTGCAGCAATTCAAGAGCGCCCAGGCCGATCTCAGCCGCGTTGCGCAAGATGTCACCGGTATGAACGAGTTGGCCAATTCCATTGGCAGCAGTTCCACCATGTCTGCGTTCTTGTCCGAATCAGCCAAATCAGCTTTCGCGATTTCCGGCGCCATTGACGAAGACCATCGCCAATTGGCCATTTTGGAAGATGAGGTCAACCGCACGGACGTTCTGATTGATCGCCTTTTGACGGAAGTCTCCGGTGATGTCCGACGCCAGACCAATTATGTCACCACCGAGCAAGCCAATTTGAACCTGATGTCCGCGGGCATTAAGTCCGGCGAAATCTACGGCGGCAGCCTGCTTAATGTTGCCATGGCAAATGCCGGCGGCGGCATGCAGGTCAGCGCCGGTGCGCCGCGCCCGACGGCCAACCGCCGCCCGTTGGTGGTTATTCGCTTCGATCGCAAGGACGTCCCGTACCAGCAAGCGCTCTACAATGCGGTCAGCCGGGTCCTGGAAAAACGCCCGGATGCGGTGTTCGATCTGGTTGCCGTGGCGCCTGCCGCCGGTGGCCAAGCCCGGGTTGCATTGAATTCCAACAAGGCTCGTCGTCAGGCCGAAACGGTGTTGCGGTCTCTCATCGAGATGGGTTTGCCCCCGGCCCGCGTTGCTGTCGCTGCCAGGACAGCCGCTACGACCCGGACCAACGAAGTGCACCTGTATATCCGTTAACCTGGATCGGAAAGATTTCGAACCAAGGCGGCGCCCGCAAATTGGGCGCCGTTTTTCGTTTTCCCATATTGCCCCTGCACTTCGGTTGGAGTTAAATTCACTATGGTTCAATTACGTGACGATCTCGGTTCTCACCCGGTCACCTGGACGGAAGTCCACCGTGACACCAAGTACCTGACCCGCAAACTGCTGCCGCTCGGCCCCTGGAAAGGGATTATCGCCCTGACCCGAGGCGGCCTCGTGCCCGCTGCCATCCTGGCCCGCGAAATGGAAATCCGCGTTATCGATACACTGTGTATTTCCAGTTACGATTACCAGGTCGCCGACGGCACCATTGAGATACTGAAAACCCCGGATGATGCCGTAAACTGCCAAGGTGAGGGTTGGCTATTGATCGATGATTTGGTGGATACCGGCACCACAGCCAAAGCGGCGCGTGACATCGTTCCCAAGGCGCACTTCGCCACCGTTTACGCCAAACCGAAGGGCCTCAAGCAGGTCGACACTTATGTCCATGACATCGACCAGGACGTCTGGGTGTTTTTCCCCTGGGATACCGAACCTCAGTATATCCGACCGCTCGCTGAGCCGGCCAAGGAATGAACGACCGAACTCATTCCGTCTTATCTTTCGCCGCCGTGGCGGCAATCTTCCTTTGCTTGCTTAGCGCGCCGGCACAATCGGTTGCTAACCAACTCGACGCCATCACACTGCCGGAAGGCTTTAAGATCGAACTCTACGCCCGCGTGCCTGGCGCACGGTCCATGGTCGTCATGGAAGATTGGGGCGTCGTACTGGTCGGCAGCCGGGGACCGCGCATCCACGCCGTCATCGACGACGACCGCGACGGCCGTGTCGACCGGGTTGTCAGGCTGATGAGTGGGTTGAATGTCGCGAATGGCATCGCATGGAAGGATGGTTGGTTTTACGTCGCCGAACAGCATCGACTGGTGCGCTACCGGGCGCCGGACCTGGCGACCTTGGCAAAATCCGAACCGGAGGTTTTGTTTGACCAATTGCCGGACGATTCCTGGCACGGCTGGCGTTATGCCGGTTTCGGCCCCGATGGCGCGCTTTATGTTTCGGTGGGCGCGCCGTGCAACATCTGCACCGTCAACGGGCTCGAAGGCACCATCGTGCGGTTCCGAGCGCCGGATTGGAAACCCCAAGTTTTTGCCAGCGGCGTGCGTAATTCCGTCGGCTTTGCGTTTCATCCAAAGACCGGACATATGTTTTTCACCGACAACGGCGCCGACGGTATGGGCGACGACAGCCCCCCCGATGAACTCAACCATGCGCCAGAATCCGGGCTATGGTTCGGTTATCCCTGGTTCGGCGGCGGCAAGGACCGGACCCCGGATTTCGCTGATCGCACAATTCCACGCAAAGCTACGCCTCCCGCCATCGCTTTCGGCGCTCATGTCGCGGCACTTGGTGTCGATTTCATGACGAACGAACATTTCCCCGCGACTTACCGAGGAGATGCCATCGTGGCGCAGCACGGATCATGGAACCGATCAATTCCCGATGGCTACCGGTTGGCCCGAATCCGCTTCGACAGACAAAGCCACAAGGCGCTTTCGTGGGAACCCTTCGCGGAAGGCTGGCTGGATGCTGACGGCACCGCCTGGGGGCGGCCGGTCGACGTCAAAATGACCGCCAATGGCGATATGCTGGTTTCCGACGATCGGGCGGGTGCGATTTATCGTATTTTCCCTGATTGAGATTTCCGCGCCTTCGCGATTTCCGATGAATAGAATTCAATCTATTGATGAATACGGGTAATGCTTCTACTCTGACTTAATCACCGGGTTCAGGGGCGAGGGAGTGACATGAACGACGACATCGAGCAACGGCACTTGCCGGTATGGCGAACGGTTAAGGCCGCCTATTTGGTGATTTTTTACAACCCGGGTATAGCGCTTAAACTGGCAATTGTCCCTCTCGTTCTATCCATTTTATCGGCCGGTGTTTTTGCTTGGTTTTTTGCCGGCAGCGACGTCAATGCGATCGCAACTGACCCGAGTACGATGGCTTTCAGTATTGGGACGACAATCGTGGTCTATGGCTCAATGATTCCAACAATCACCGCGTGGCACAGAATGGTTCTGCTTGGCCACGGCAATCCCGACGCCAGAATAGTCTATTCCATTCGTGCGTCCGAGTGGCTGTATCTATGGAAAGGCTTTCTGTTCATTCTGATCATGTTTCTCATTTCAATCCCGACCATTGTTTTCGTCGCCCTCATCGGCGGAATTGTAGGTGCTCTCGGTGCCGCAGGCGAAGGAAATGCGACGGGGCCTGTGTTCATGGCATTCTTCATTGGCGTCGCAGTGGTCGTGAATGTATTTCTTTATGGCTGTGTATTGCGCTTTAACCTCGTATTTCCGTCAGCAGCTATCAATGAGCCGATGGGATTTCGCGAATCCTGGCGCCGAACGCGCGGCAATACGTGGCGGTTGTTCATCATTGCCTTTGTTACAGTATTTCCATTTATGGTGATCCCGATGCTGATAAGTGGTGCTCTGTTTGGATTTCAGCAAATCCCCAGCGTCGAAAACCAAGTCATATCCGGGTTGATCAACACGCCATTTTGGCTCCTTGGTCTCTGCGTCGGCATTTCATTCTGGTCATGGTCGTATCGCTATCTAGTGCAGGAAATGCCGATCTCTCTACCCGACGAATAACGCTCGTTCACACCGATATTTGATCGGAATGCTTGCCGTCACACGATAAGAATATGCTACCCTAGGCAATGTGGCCTATTGCAAGGGGGAAGAAGCGCGTCCGAATGACCTCGACGATATCCGGCTTCAGTACGCTAAAGCGCCCGCTGTTTTCGCCATTGGCTCGGCGGTTGGCGGCGGTCGTTTTTTTGGCCATCCTGTTTATCGAAGCGGTTATCCTGGTTCCCTCGGCGCTGCGGCTGGACGACGACCTGCATCAGCGCATGCGAGAAGATGGCCTGGCAATGTTTCGCTTGGTCGAGGCTGCTTCCGATGGCGGTAAAGATGCGCTCATGCAAATCGCGATCGGCGCCATAGATGTAGCCGGCGTTACCGGCGCTGCCTTGCTGTTCGACGACGGCACACCTCCGTTTGTCGTCGGGGACCGCCCTAACATGAAACAGCACCTATCCGCGGAGGAGCCCTTTTTCGAAGCTCTTTTGCCCGAAGCTCATGCTCATGATCTCGCCTGGCGGGGCGTCGGAGACGGCTATACATATACACTGGCATTGCGGTTCGATACCAGCCATGTGCCGATAGAGATTACGAAATTCGCTATCCGGATTGGTGGACTCACGCTGCTGATTTGCGTTTTTACGACCGTCGCCATCATGATTGTCCTGGCACAACGCCTGCTGGGCCCAATGATTGGCCTACGCGAAAGCCTGGTCAACTCCCGCGGCGACCTGCGCGAGTTGGACCTGAGCATCGATGGCCTAACCCGCAGCGACGAGGTCGGGGACCTATACAGGGGCGTCCAACAATTGGCAGAGGAAATTTCGTCCAATCTTGCAGAAATCGAGGCCTTGGCCCGCTTCCCTGCGGAAAACCCCAATCCAGTGATGCGGTGCCGTTCGGACGGAAGGGTACTGCTTGCAAATGCAGCAAGCGAAGCCGTCCCCAGACTGTTTAGAGACTCCGAAAAAACCGCCGTTTCGCGCCGTCTGTTGCGGCTTATTGTGTTTGCGTTCGATACTGGTGAACCTCGCGCTGAACAACTGGACCTGGACAACAAAACCTATTTGCTGGCGGCCCAGCCGTTTCGCGAAGCTGGGTATATCAATATTTACGGTCGCGACATTACTGAACAGAAAGCCGCGGAAGCGGAATTGCGCGACGCTAACACCAACCTCGAACTCGAGGTTGAGCGCCGTACCGAGCGCTTACAACGCAACGAAGCGGAACTCACACGCAATATCCAGGAGTTGGAGCGCTCACAGCAGGCGCTTGAGCTTCGCACCACGGAGCTATCCGATCTTGCCGATAAGTATGCGCATGAACGTGAACGCGCCCTGGCGTCGGAGAAAGCGAAATCTGAATTCCTCGCCACCATGAGCCACGAGATCCGAACGCCGATGACCGGCATTCTGGGATTGGCCGATATTTTGTTGGAATCGAATCTGGGACCACCACATCATGACACGGTGGTCAAACTCCGCGGTGCCGGCGAAAGCCTGATCACTATTATCAACGACATTCTTGATCTCTCAAAAATTCAAGCCGGCAAATTGGAGATCGAACACATCGACTTCAACCTGAGCGCATTGATCGCCGATGCCATTGATCTCATCCGCCCGAAAGCCGAAGACAAGGGGTTGGTCGTTGCTCTGGAAGTTGACGAAGACTTGCCCATGTCGGTCAATTCCGACCCCACCCGCATTCGCCAGATTCTCATCAATTTGGTCGGCAACGCGGTGAAGTTTACCCACGAAGGTTCGGTCAAAATCGCCGTAACCTGCGATAGTGAAGATGACGGCGCGATCAAACTTCAATTCTACATTATTGACAGCGGCATCGGCATTCCGGCCGATACGCGCGACCATTTGTTTGATGATTTTACCCAAGCCGACACCTCCACCAGCCGGAAGTACGAAGGAACCGGGTTGGGCCTGGCAATCTCGCGGCGCCTTTGCGCACTTATGGACGGAGAGATCGGTGTCGAAAGCGAAGTTGGCAGTGGTTCGACTTTTTGGTTCACGGTGACAGTAGAAGCCGCCAAAACCGAGATCGCCGCGACACGGAGATCCACCAGTTTGTCATACGCCGCCGACCGCTCGCTACGAATTTTGGTGGCGGAGGATAATCCGCTGAACCAACTGATTATGAAATCGATCCTGACCCCCCTTGGTCACCACCTGACCATGGTAGAGACCGGCGCCGCAGCATTGGCAGCAGTCCACAGCGATGAATTTGATCTGGTGTTGATGGACGTCCGTATGCCCGAGATGAACGGCCCTGATGCAACCCGCGCCATCCGCCAGCTGCAACGGCCAAAATGCGATATCCCCGTGATTGCCGTAACCGCCGACGCTCTGTCAGAACATGTGACAGAATATCTGGCCGCCGGCATGACCTCCTGCGTCACCAAACCGATCGACAGAGGCGAATTGATCGGTGCAATCAATGATGCTTTTGGAGAAGAAATCCACGTTGCAAACGAAATTCGTCCGCCGTCACACCTTATCGTCGATACAACGTCGCGCGACGAGGCTGCAGAGGTTGATCAAGAACCTTCCGGCCAGGTTCTTGATTTTCTCGCGGAACTCGACGACCTTGCCGATAGTGCCAACTGAACGTACGCGAGTTTCGCCATGCCAGACCCCTATGTCATTCACGCTGTCAAATATGCCCACCACGTTCGCAAGGGCATGGAGAACTTAATCCACGCCGGCGATCTGCATGACGCAGACATGCCACTCGATTTTTTCGTCTGGGCCTTAATCTCGCCTGAGCGTACCTTTGTTGTCGATATAGGCTTCAGCGCCGAGACAGCTGCCAAACGCGACCGCAAACTGATCCGCTGTCCGTCCGAAGGCCTTGGGATGGTCGGTGTCGATGCGGACACGGTCGAAGATGTCATCATCACTCATATGCACTACGACCACGTCGGAAACTTCGGCCTGTTTCCCAATGCGACCTTCCATCTGCAGGACCGCGAGATGTCCTACGCCACCGGGCGCTCCATGACCAAGACTGTGTTCAATGCCGCTTACAATGTGGAAGACGTGGTCGATGTGGTGCGCGGGGTCTATGGCGGACGCGTGCGGTTTCACAACGGCGATGCAGAGTTGGCACCTGGCGTCTCCGTGCACCATGTGGGCGGCCATACCGATGGGCTGCAGTTCGTGCGTGTGTGGACGGAACGCGGCTGGGTGGTGCTGGCATCCGACGCCAGCCACCTATACGCCAACATGGATCAGACCAACCCATTCCCCATTGTTTACAACGTCGGCGACATGGTGGCGGGCTACGACCGATTGCGGGAAATGGCCGATTCGGAAGACCATATCGTTCCTGGCCACGACCCGTTGGTCATGGAGCGCTATCCGGCATCGTCGCCGGAACTCGACGGCATTGCTGTCAGACTGGATCAACCACCGACGGACTGAGTGCTGGGCGAAAACCGGCACGGAAGACTTCAAGCACACTTGGCGGCGTTAGCACGATTATTTCACCGTGCTGGGGTCGTTTGATGGCCGCACTGTAGCCCTCAGGTGCATAAGGCAGCAGTTGCTCACCAAGCACCAGATGCGGCGTTTCGCCATACATGACGAAAGCGCAATCCGGCAAATTCAAAATTCGTGCCGAATGCCGTTTCTGCTCGGCCTGACGCGCGATTGCGCGCTCCGAATGCAACAGGTCGTCGATTTCCTTGGCGGACAATGCACCACCGCCGTGAACATCCGTCCAAAGCGCCTTAAACAGCTTGTAGTCGGCGCGCCGGCATTCCGCGCAAGGCCGGTGGCCAGCGGCGAAAGCGACAGCTTCATCGAGGAAAAACAGTTCCGTATAGCGCCTGGGTGCCATCACCTGGCGTTGGCGGCCATTGAACTGCAGGCGGCAAGCCACCCAGTTTTTATGGCGCCACCGCGCCGGACCCAACCTTTGCTTCTCATCATGCAAAACGCCGCGATTGCCCATCATGGTCCCGCGCGCAGACGTGGCGATGATTTGTCCGTCCGGCGTAACCCGGTTCTGCAAGGGCATCAGCCGACCGCCAGATTGTCGATCAGGCGCGTTTTTCCGAGCCAAGCCGCGCCCAGGACGCGGGCCGGTCGGCCCGGGTTCATCTCAGGCAGCAACGTTACCGCGTCACGCACGGAGATATAATCAACGGACGAAAAACCGGCTTCCAAAAGATATGCCGAGGCCTCTTCCGCCGTCCGTTCACCCGCTGCCACAAGGCGCAGATTCTCATACAGCACCGGTGCGACCTTGCGCTCTTCCGCCGAAAGATACGCATTGCGCGACGACATGGCGAGGCCATCGTCTTCGCGCACGGTTTCGCCGCCGACGATCTCGACCGGGATATCCAGATCCCGCACCATCGCGCGGATAACACAAAGTTGCTGGTAATCCTTCTCGCCGAACACCGCCACATCAGGCAAGCTTTGCAGCAAAAGCTTGGTGACGATGGTTGCTACGCCGACAAAGAAATGCGGTCGGAATTCGCCCTCCAACATCGCCCCCAACTCTTCGACGATCACCTTGGTGGTGTGGCCTTTGGGGTACATGATCTCTGGTGCGGGCGCGAACATCAGCGCCGCACCGGCACCCTCGAACATGGCTGCGTCGGCAGCCTCGTCGCGGGGGTAACTGTCAAAATCTTCGTTGGGCGCAAACTGGGTCGGATTGACGAACAGCGTCGCCACAACCCGGTCGGTCCGCCGCGCCGCTTCGCCCACCAAGGAAAGGTGCCCTGCGTGCAGCCCGCCCATGGTCGGCACCAATCCGACGCTGAGCCCTTCAGCGCGCCAAGCGGCGATACAACTTCGCAAGTCGGCAATGGTGCGGACGATCTGCATGAATAGGCCTGTCAGTCCGCCGGTTTTTCGACGCCGAAACAGTGCTCCAGGCCCGGAAAGCGGCGGGCGCGGACATCTTCGGCATAGGCCTTGGCGGCATCGGTCATGGCGGTGCCGAGATCGGCGTATTTTTTGACGAACTTGGGCGTGAAGTCTGCAAACGTACCGATCATGTCCTGAGTCACCAATATCTGGCCGTCGCAGGCTGGTGAGGCCCCGATACCAATGGTCGGCACGCCGACTTGTTCCGTTATCGCGCGGGCCACGGGCTCCACGGTGCCTTCGATAACCATGGCGAATGCGCCGGCGTCCGCAATGGCCTGGGCATCGGCCATGACTTGCTTGGCGCCCTCATCATCCTTGCCTTGGATCTTGAATCCGCCGCGATGTTCAGCTTTCTGCGGCAGCAGGCCCACGTGGCCCAACACAGGAACACCGGCATCGACGATGGCCTTCACCGTGGACGCCATCTCGACGCCGCCTTCCAGTTTCACCGCTTGGCAGCCGGTTTCGGACATCACTCGCGCCGCTGAGGCGATAGCTTGGTATTCAGAGGTCTCATAGCTGCCGTGTGGCAAGTCGACGACCACGCAGGCGCGTTCGGTGCCGCGCATCACAGCTTGGCCGTGCGCAATCATGATATCGAGCGTGACGCCGCGTGTCGTCTCCAGGCCGTAGATGACCATGGCTAGAGAATCCCCCACCAACAACAGGTCGCAATAGGGGTCCAGGGCTTTCGCCATGGGCGTCGTGTACGCCGTCAAACACACCAAAGGATCGCGACCTTTGCGCGCTCTGATGGCGTCGGTGTGCACACGTTCAATATTTGACGTCTGGTTCATTTCAATCAAAGCCCCCGTCCGGCCCTGTCAACTGGTCGCAATGTCTGAGCGCATCGACAGATTGTGCAGTGCACAATAAATCACCGAGAAAGTCAAATCCCACCGTCACGACGGCGGTTGGCCTCCTCGTCGCGGCGGGCTTTGACGCGACCACGGAACCCCCACACCAATACGCCAACAAACAACACGAGCATCCACCATACGGCATGCTCCCGAAGAGCACTGACTATGAAATTGTCCATGCGTTAGCTATCCAGTGTTATCATTGGCCGATGCCATCAGTGGGTGACACGATAAACGTCGAACGCGTATGATACGTCCATCATGCTGCAATTTCCTTCGAAAATTCTCATTTCGCTCACTTTCCTGTTTGCCATCGGCTGTGCACCGGTCGAACCGCCGGCCACCTCTGGCGGCTCCGGAACCGCGGCACGACATATGGTGTCGGCCGCCAATCCGTTGGCTGCCCAAGCCGGCCTGGACATGCTGCGCGCCGGCGGCAGCGCCGTCGATGCCGCCATCGCCGCGCAGATGGTGCTGACACTGGTAGAACCGCAGTCCTCGGGCATCGGCGGCGGTGCTTTTTTGATGCACTTCGATGGCCGCAACCAATCTGTCGAAAGCTATGACGGTCGCGAGACCGCACCGCGATCGGCGCATCCGAAGATGTTCCAGAAAGACGGCAAACCGATGAAGTTCATGCAGGCAGCGGCAGGTGGCTCGTCCGTCGGCGTGCCCGGATTGATCGCCATGCTGGAACTGGCGCACCGCGACCACGGCAAGCTCCCTTGGCATCAGTTGTTCCAATCTGCGATCACATTGGCCGAAAAAGGTTTTGCCATCTCACCGCGCCTTTCCGGGTTGCTGGAACGGGAAAAAATTCTGCGCGGCACGCCAACGGCACGCGGTTATTTCTACAGCGCCACTGGCGAAGACCGAGCCGTGGGAACCCTGATCCGCAATCCGGCCTTGGCCAAGACATTCCACGCACTCGCTGATGGCGGCGCCAAGGCCTTTTACCGGGGCGCTATAGCCAAGGGTATCGTCGACGAAGTGCGCCGGGCATCCAACAACCCGAGCGGCATGACGCTGGGCGACATGGCCGCCTACCGGGCCGTCAAACGCACACCGGTATGTGCGCCCTACCGCCAGTGGCAGGTATGCGGCATGGGTCCGCCATCATCGGGTGGCCTGGCGGTCGCACAGATTCTAGGCCTGCTGGAGCCATTCGAACTCGGAAAGCTGGCTCCGGCATCGAGCGAAGCGGTGCATTTGGTCGCCGAGGCCAGCGCACTGGCTTTCGCCGACCGTAACGCCTACGTGGCTGATGCCGATTTCGTACCGGTGCCCAAGCAAGGAATGCTGAACCGCGCCTATCTACGCAAACGCTCCAAACTGATCAACCGAACGCGAGCCGGAGGCAAAAGAAAGCCCGGTGTGCCGCTCGGTGCGACCGCCTTTAAGTTCGCGCCCGGTGACGGCACCAAGGGTCATTCCACCAGCCATCTGAGCGTCGTCGATGCCGACGGCAATGCAGTTTCCATGACATCCAGTATTGAAACCGTGTTCGGCTCGCGGCTCATGACCGGGGGTTTTATCCTTAACAACCAACTGACGGATTTTTCGTTCCGCGCTGAACGTGACGGCAAACCGGTCGCCAATCGCCCGGCACCCGGCAAACGGCCACGCAGTTCCATGTCGCCGACCCTGGTGCTCGACAATGACGGCAAGCTAATCATGGCGGTGGGCTCGCCCGGCGGGTCGCGCATCATCGGTTACGTGGCCAAAACCGTGATCGCGGCGCTCGACTGGAATATGGATATGCAGGCGGCCATCAGCCTGGGTAATTTCGTCAACCGCAACGGCGTTACGGAGTTGGAACAAGGTACAGCCGCGGAAGGCCTGAAGTCGAAGCTCGAAGCCATGGGGCACGAGGTTCGGTTGATGAGCCGGGTCAGCGGGTTGCACGGCATCCGCCACACAAAGAACGGCCTGCAAGGCGGCGCCGACCCTAGACGCGAGGGAGTAGCCATTGGTGACTAATGGGGCGAGTGACAGCACACCCATATGGCAACTGAGCGCTTGTGAGCTGGCTAAGGCCATAGCCAAGGGTGATTTGTCGGCAACAGACGCCGTCGCTGCATCGGTCGAACGCATGCGCACCGTCAATGGCACCCTCAATGCCGTCGTCGATGACTTAAGCGACGCAGCGCTGGAAACGGCGGCAGCGCATGATAAGGCATTCAAACATTCCGGCCCATTGGGCCCGTTACATGGCGTACCGGTAACCATCAAGGAAAACATCGACCAAAAAGGCCACGCCACGCCCAATGGGGTCGCGGCCTTCAAGGATATTGTCGCACCTGACGATTCGCCGGTTGTCAAAAACCTGACCGGTGCCGGCGCCATCGTCATCGGTCGCACCAACACGCCGGAATTCTCATTCCGTGCCACCACCGATAACGAACTGCACGGCCGAACCATGAACCCCTGGAACGACTGGGCGTCAGCAGGAGGGTCGTCGGGCGGGGCATCCGCGGCGGTGATGTCGGGCATGGGAGCGCTGGGACACGGCAACGACATCGGGGGTTCGCTGCGGTTTCCTGCCGCTGCCACGGGTGCGACAACCGTCAAGCCGGGTCTTGGCCGCACGCCGGCCTACAACCCCTCCGCCATCGCCGAGCGCGGCTTGCTGGCGCAACTGATGTCCGTGCAGGGCGTCATCGCGCGTGAAGTGAAAGACGTTCGGCTCGCCATGCAAAGCCTGGTGCATTACGACCCGCATGACCCCTGGATGGTGCCCATGCCCTTCGAAGGTCCCGTTTTGGAGCGCCCGATCCGAGTGGCGTTCACCAAAAACACCTTTGAGTTCGACCTACACCCGGCTGTCGAAAAAGCCCTCGCCACCGCGCGAGACGCCCTTGCGGACGCCGGATATGAGATTGTGGAAACCGAACCGCCGTTGTTGCGCGAAACCGCACGTGAAGCCAATCGCTGTCTGTTCGGTGAAACCATCGCCATGCTGGGGCCTGACATCCGCGCTCACGGCAGCGACACCATCCAGCGCATCTTCGACGACTACACCGCATACTTCGAACCCTACGAAGGGCATGATCTACTGCTGGGTATGGCCAAGCGCGCCCACTATGCCCGCGCCTGGACGACATTTCTTGCGGAATATCCGCTAATGCTCACTCCTTTCCTGCCGCACCCCACCTACGCCTGGGACCGCGACGCGCAAGGTTTGGAAGGTGTCATCGAAGTGCTGGGTGCGGGTGTCTACAGCTATTCCATGAATTACATGGGACTGCCGGCGGGCATTGTGTCAGCCAATGCCAATGACGGTCTGCCGGTAGGCGTGCAGATCGTTGGACGCAGATGGCGCGAAGATTTGATCCTCGATGCCTGCGAAGCCATTGAAGACCGCGTCGGAATCATGGCAAACGAATTGTTCAACCGGAAGAGCGCCATATAGAGCCTGTTTCGACTTCCAACCACCCAAAGGATTGAATCAATGACCAAGACCATCAGCATTGTCGGCCTCGGCGGCATGGGATTTGCCATGGCCGAGAGGCTTCTTGAAATCGGTTACACCGTGCGTGTCTACAACCGCACGAGCGAGAAGGCCCGCCCGTTAGTGGATAAGGGTGCCACCCTGGCGACGCCCCCAGCGGATGCTGTCGAGATCGGCGGAATTGTGCTTACAACGCTCTCCAATGACGAGGTGCTTGAATGGGCGGTCGTTGGCGAGGATGGTTTTTGGGATGCTTTGGGCAAAAACGGCGTACACCTATCAATGAGCACGATCTCCGTCGATCTCGCCAAGGCGCTTGCGGAAAAGCACGCCGAAGCCGGGTCGCATTTTGTCGCCGCCCCGGTATTTGGCCGCCCCGTCGCCGCAGCGGCGGGCATGATGTGGATCGCGCTGTCCGGCGCTGAAGAGCCTACAAACCGTGTCCGCCCCGTTCTCAAAGATCTCGGCCAAGCAGTGTACGAGTTCGGTGACGACCCGGCGGCGGCGCACTTGGCCAAGATCGCAGGCAACTTCATGATCGCATCGGCCATTGAAGCCATGGGCGAGGCTTTCGCCCTGGCTGAGAAGAACGGTGTCGATCCCGCCGCCCTGCAGGCGATGATTTCGGACTCGATCTTCGCCTGCCCGATTTATACCAACTACGGCAATTTCATCTGCGATCAGGCCTTTGTGCCGCCAGGATTCAAGATGGAATTGGCACGCAAGGATATCGGGCTTGGTTTGAAGGCGGCTGCAGCCAGCGACACGCCTATGCCGCTTGCCAGCCTGCTGGCCGACCGCTTTGCAAGTGCCGTCGCCAAGGGGCGCGGCGAAATTGATTGGACCGGCATGTCAATGAATGCCGCCGAAGACGCGGGGCTCACGCCAAGTTTCTTAGAAAAGTAATCACCGACCAATCGGGTGACACAACAACTTATGCCAACAGGAAAACCCTATGAAATTGAACGCGGACTTTGACTGCCCAGCGGCTGTTTTTGACGCTGAAAACGCCTGGGTGCCTTCGCCGATGGCCGGCGTTGAGAGGAAAATGTTGGACCGGATCGGCGATGAAGTCGCGCGTGCGACTACGGTAGTCCGGTTCGCGCCCGGCAGCTCATTCTCTCCGCACATGCATGGCGGCGGCGAAGAGTTTTTCGTTCTGGAGGGCGTTTTCCAAGACGAGCACGGTGACTATCCGACCGGGTATTACGTTCGCAACCCACCAAGTTCAAGCCATACACCTGCGACATCCACAGGCTGCACAATACTTGTCAAACTGCACCAATTCGCGCCCGAAGATCGTTCCTTTGTTTTGATCGATACGACGAAATCATACTTCGTCGATGTCGCAGGGCGCACAGGCATTGCGGAGATGCCGTTGTTTGATGATAAGCGCGAACGGGTGCGGATAGAGAAATGGCTGCCGAATGGCGAAATCGACTTGGATGCCGACGGCGGGCTTGAGGCGTTCGTCATCGATGGCGGCTTCAATCATGACGGCAAGGCCTTCGGAAAATGGGATTGGTTGCGATTGCCGCCAGGCGGAAGTGTTCCCGTTCGTGCGGCCGGCAGTGGTGCCAAAGTGTGGATCAAATCCGGCCACTTAAGTCAGATCGCAACCGCTACATGACAATCGACGTTGCCATCGTCGGCGGTGGGCTGAGTGGATTAGCGATCGCTGACGGGCTCACGCGATTGGGGTGTGATTGGACCCTGTTCGAAGCTCGCAAACGCTTGGGCGGCCGGGTGCTTTCGGTTCCGGCAAGTGGCGCCAAAATTCAATACGATCTCGGCCCCGCTTGGATTTGGCCGCACAACGAGCGCATGCTGGCTGCGGCAGAGAAATTTGACTTAAAACTCTTCTCCCAATACGCCGACGGCAATCTCGTATTTCAAGATGAGACCGGATCGGTTCGTCGCGACCTGACCTTCTCAACCATGGCCGGAGCACTCCGCATCGCGGGCGGTATCGGTGCGCTGACCAACGCGTTGGCTGCTTGTCTACCGAGAGAACGTCTTCACCAAGAACACGCGGTGATCCGCATTTCCGACGAAGGAGAATTGATCCGTCTTAGCGTCTCTGGCCCTGACGGACCGATAATTGAACAAGCGCGAAAGGTGGTTTTTGCACTGCCGCCGCGGCTCGTTGATGTGAGCATCACTGCCGGTCCCGAATTTCCGGCTGATGCATGCGCAGCCATGCGCCGAACGCCGACCTGGATGGCGGGCCACGCCAAAGTCATTGCGATTTATGAGTCGCCGTTTTGGAGAACCCATGGACTATCGGGTGATGCCATCAGCCACCAAGGGCCATTGATGGAAATCCACGATGCCTCGCCGATGGACAACGCCGTCGGCGCTTTATTCGGATTCGTCGGCACACCGGTTGAACGTCGCCGAGGAAATGCCGAAGCGCTAAAACACGCCGCCTTGGATCAAATGGTCGCTTTGTTTGGGCCAGATGCCGCAACCCCCGTTGATCTCATCTATAAAGATTGGGCGTTGGATGCGGAAACCGCCACGGAACAAGACCATGCGGTTCTAGACCATCACCCGGCCTACGGCATGCCGGGACCGCTTTTGGGTCTTTGGCAAAACCGCCTGCATTTCGCGGGCACGGAAGTGGCTCCGACAGAGGGTGGATATTTAGAAGGTGCATTGGAGGCGGCTGAGGCCTGTATCGAACGCCTTGGTTAACGTGTCGCGACAATGAAAATCCGGCGGAATGGAAATAGCGTTTTGCCGTCGGCACGCTTTGGGTAGGCCTCTTTCATACGGACAGAATAGTCATCGAAGAAAACTTGGCGCTGGTCTTCGTCCAGGGCGTCGAGGTAGGGCTTCAAGGCCGAACCCTTGGTCCACTCTGCCACCGCATTGTCACCTTCCAGCACCTGAAGAAATTCGCTTTCCCAGATGTTCAACTGGCTCACGTGTGGTCGCAGCAGATCATAGTAGTCTTCTGGCTCCATCACCGGGGGCAGGCCTCGCGCACCACGTATCTTATCGGCCCACGGGCTCGCCTCGATCGTATCTATCATCAAAGCATGTGACGGGGCCTTGTGATTTCGCGGCATCTGCACCGCCAGCACACCGCCATCGCGGAGATTTCGCGCCAATCCAGGCAACAAGTTCTTGTGATCATCGACCCATTGCAGCGCGGCATTGGAATAGAGAACATCGGCGGGTGCATCGGGCCGCCAATTCGTCAAATCGGCTTGCTGCCATTGAATTTGCGGGCCGCCGGCAGGGTCATGGGCCTCACGGGCGCGATCAAGCATCTCCACGGAAGCATCGATGCCGATAATGTCTGCCTCGGGCCAGCGATCCTTGAAAAAACTCGTCAGGTTGCCGGGTCCGCAACCGAGATCATAGACCGTGCGGACGTTCTCAACGGCAATCTGCGCCAGCAAATCCAATGCCGGACGCAAACGCGGCCCGGAGAATTTGAGGTATTGTTGCGGATCCCATTTTGCGGTCATGGTGCGCCGAGCCTACACTGCCAACGCCACAAATCAACTGTTGCGATTAGCTGTTTCGATTGGGCAAGGAAATACGAAAATGGGTGCCGTCAGGCCCTGTATCGACAAGCTCAATATCACCGCCATGCGCGCGGAGAACATCGCGCACGATAACCAATCCCAACCCGGTGCCGCCCTGCCGCGCCGAGCCTGCAAAAGGTTGGAACAGCTTGGCGCGAGCTTTCTCGGAAAACCCTGAGCCGTCATCGGTGAGATCGATAATAACCTGTTCGTGGTCTTTTGCGGCAACCACCTGCATGACTGTCGCACCAGCTTCACGCGCGTTGCTGATCAAGTTGGAAAACACCCGATATAATTGCGCCCGATCGGCCTCCAAATCGACACTGAAATCTATGCTGTTCTTGAGTGCGATAACGCGGTCGTCACTGTCGGCCTCGCGGTATGCGGCACCCGCTTCGTTTACCAGTTCCTGCAGATGGAACAATGAAGGCTTCAGTTCCGGCGCCGCTTCACCGGCATAATCCAATGTCTGGCTGCAAAGCTGCACGGCGCGATCGACGGCGTTGTAGAGCCTCGGCAATACGCTTTTGACCTCGGGGTCATCTATCGTCGCCAGCCGGTCAAACGCCAATACGGCCGTGGCCAAGCTGTTGCGGAGATCGTGATTGATCTTGGCTACTGCCGCGCCAAGCGTAGCCAGCCGTTCCTTTTGGCCCAAGGCCTGACGCAGTTCGCCCTGCATTTTCGCCAGTTCCCGCTCCGTCATGCCGATCTCGTCGGATCGGTTCGACGCCCGCAACTCCCGCGTCGCGTCTTCGGGGGCGCGCCGAAAGGCGGTGATGGATGACGTGATACGTTGGATCGGCCGCACCATAAGCCATCGTAAACTCAAGTAGACCAACCCCGCCGTGAAGAACGAGATAACGATGGAAAGCTGCAGGATGCGGGCCGAAAATGCATACATGGCCTCGCGCATCGGCGTCTCATCCATCAGCACCTCGACCGTCACGTCTGCGCGTTTGGGCGACGTGCCGATAATGCGGAGCACGCGGTTCTCATCTTGGCTCAGCGCCATGAAGGCATCGCTGATCCAGCCGAAAAAACCGCCCTGCCTGAGATCAATCACCTCATCGACATTCGGCGGCATATCATTGGCAAGCATTAAAGTCCGTCGTTCGGGACCTTTCAGAACAATGCCGTGGACATCGGTTTGTTCGAGCAACGCCTCTTCCAATTGCCGGTCAGGTGCCTTTTCCGGCATGGCCTCCAGCGCCAGCGTGGCGAGATGGGCGCGCAACACATGTTCTTCCATATAGGTCTTGCGGAAACGGGATATCGACGGGGCCCAGATCAGGAATTCCGCCAGCATGACGAACAGAACGGTCAAGATCAGCAGCCGCGCCGACAGGCTGGTAAACAGTGGCGGCAGAGCGGTGCGGTCATCAGCCATGCGGTTTTTGGCTCCCGGGTTTTCTAAGGCGGCCTCGATCCTAACCGAATTTCGCCAAGAACCGGACGATCTTTCGGGTTTTTTCGCTGAATAGCGACGGCGTGTAAAAGCTGCCCGCAGCCCGTTTAGAGGCCTCGCCCAGGGTCGGGTATGGGGCGATCATTTGCGCCACGGCACCGACCTTGATGTTCTGGCTGAGCGCCAATCCCCAGGTATGGATCAACTCGCCGGCGTGCGGTCCGGCGATGCCGCAACCCAAAATCTTACCCTTGGGCGTGACGATGGCCTTTACCAAGCCGTCAGTCTCGCCTTCGGCCTGGGCGCGGTCGTTTTCATGGAACGGCCAGCGCAAAACGCGGATATCGTGCCCCTGCTCACGCGCTTGGGCTTCCGTTAAACCCACTTGCGCCACTTCGGGCGTAGTATAGGTGACCCATGGCACGGTGCGGTGGTCGGCCTTGGCCGGCATGCGGAACAGTGCGTTTTTTATCACCACGCCGGCGTGGTAACCGGCCACATGAGTGAATTGATAACCGCCCGCCACATCACCGATCGCAAATATCTTCTTGTTCGATGTGCGCATGCGGTCGTCAACCTCAATGCCCATGGGCGCAAATTTGACACCGGCTTCTTCCAGCCCAAGGCCATTCACATTGGGGCGTCTGCCGGCAGCAACCAAAAGCCGATCACCGTCGAACGTTTCTTCCTTGCCGTCGCATTCGGCGATGACGCGCACACCGGACGGGGACTTCTCGATCTTATTGACGCGACCGTTCTCACGGATATCGATACCTTCCGAGATCAATCGCTGGCGTACCACGTCGACAAGTTCCGGGTCGTCCTTGGGCATGATCGAGAACATCTCCAGCACCGTCACCTTGCAGCCCAACTGCCGGTGCGCTTGCGCCAGTTCAATGCCGATCGGCCCACCGCCCATTACAATCAGATGCTCTGGCAGGCTGGATTGCTCGAATACGGTTTCGTTTGTGAGATAGTCCACTTCATCAATGCCCGGCACCGGCGGCACGAAAGCCGACGACCCGGTGGCGATGACAAACCGCCTGGCACGGATACGCTTGCCGCCGGCTTCAACTTCCTTGGGGCCGACAAACTTCCCTTCGGCCTCTATCACATTGACCCCAAGCCCCTCGAAGCGCTCGACGGAGTCCATGGGTGCGATGGCGCCGATGGTTTTGTTGACGTGGCCGAACACACCACCGGCATCGATGTTGCCGAGCTCCGCACCGACGCCAAAGCGCCCGGCATGGCGTACAGCCTGCGCCGCGTGCCCAGCCGCCAGCAATGCCTTGGACGGCACACACCCGGTGTTCAGGCAATCGCCACCCATTTTATGCTTTTCGATCAATACCGTGCTCGCGCCCATTTGCGATGCACCGGCGGCCACCGACAACCCGCCGGACCCGGCGCCGATCACGCAGATATCGACGTTCAGAATGTTCGATCCGTCCGCCATGTCAGGCCTCTTCGCTTTTATTTTTCTTAAACTTCTTGTGCAGGATCGGCACCAACGCCAAAACCGCCAAACCAACGATCGGGCCCAAAATTTCGGGCTTGAAGATGATCCCCATATCCGGCGTGCCGCCGGCATCGAATACCGCGCCCAATCCGTTGCCGACACTCACGTAAACCGCGCTGCCGGGAATGATGCCGATGAAGGTGCCGATAGCGTAGGTCCTGAGCGGCACACCCAAAAACGCGGGCACAAGATTGACCAGCCAGAACGGAAATACCGGCACTAAGCGCAAAAACAGTAGATAGCTCATGGCGTTATCTTGAAAACCGGCTTCCATTTTGCGGATCGAAGCGCCCATTTTGGCATGGAAATAGTCGGCCAGGGCATAGCGCGCGATCAGGAAGATGGCGATCGCGCCCAGCGTTGCAGCACTGACAACCATCATCGTACCGCCAACAACGCCGAACAGAAAACCGCCGCCCAAGGTCATCCAGGTCGCGCCGGGCAGTGAGAAAGCGACAACGGCGGCATAGCCAAGAATAAAAACAACCACCGCAAGTACGCGATTTTGCTCTGTCCACTGCAGCAGGTCAGTGCGATGGCGGCTCAGCGCGTCGAATGACAGGTAATCGGCGCCGCCAAGCGCGAAAAACGCCACGATACCGGCAACCAACACCAACAACGGCAATAGCCGCCCAATGGAAGGTTTGCTTTTTGGGGATTGCTCGACGGAATCCGAAGATGCCTGGGTTTCGCTGCTCATGACAACCTCAATCTATACACTCGATATGATGCTAACAACCATGCGAGAGCGGGCTTTGCCAATAACGTTCATGTGAAAGTTAAGTGACCGGCTAAAAACCTAGCACGCCAAGCGTTGACTTACGTCGCTCAAGCCCGTATACACCGGGCGAATTTACTCAAGCGGAGCAAACCCGTGAAGCGTACGTACCAACCCAGTAGACTGATCCGCAAGCGTCGCCATGGCTTTCGCAGCCGTATGGCGACTGTCGGTGGCCGCCGTGTTCTGGCTCACCGCCGCAGCAAGGGACGCAAGCGCCTGTCCGCCTGATCGCGACGCTTTGGGGTCGCCAGGGGGTGTCGCGTGAGCGCATCTTCATCTAGCCGGATTTCAGAGCTGCCGCGCTTGAAGAAGCGTCGGCAGTTTTTGCGCGTGGCGCGCAAGGGCCGAAAATGGGCAACGCCCGGTCTGGTGCTGCAAGCCAAGCGTCAAGAAGCCGACGAAAGCGGTTGCGTAGCGGCGCTTGATGACAAATCCGGACAGGCGTCTGATGGTAAATCTGGACTGGCGTCTGGGCCCCGTGTGGGTTACACCGTCAGCCGCAAGGTCGGCAACGCCGTCAGCCGCAACCGCGCCAAGCGCCGGTTGCGTGCCGTAGCCGGCCAGGTCCTACCAGCGCATGGTCGCGCCGGATGGGATTTCGTCATTATCGGACGCCAAGGAACGCTGAGACGCTCGTTCCCGAATTTGGTGAAGGATTTGAAAACGGCGCTCAGGAAGCTCGATTGCTATTCCAATGAGCGTCAGGATTAACCAGGGGGGAACCCAGGGGGAAACAGTGGCAAGAAGCGCCATTCAAGGGCTGTTAAAGGTTTTGATCCGCGGCTATCAGCTGCTGATCTCGCCTTTGCTCGGCCACAATTGCCGCTACCTGCCTGGCTGCTCCGCCTATGCCATGGAAGCCGTGGAGCGCCATGGTCCGGTTTCCGGCACGTGGCTTGCCGCCAAACGAGTCTGCAGTTGCCACCCCTGGGGTGGATCGGGTTTCGATCCTGTACCAGAAACGCTTGATACTGAAAAACCGTCCGATCATGGATCGGCCACCCTATCTTCGAGAGGTTGAAGAACCCATGATCGAGAATCGTAACCTGATTTTGGCTGTTGTGCTGTCGGTCGCCATTTTGCTGGCGTCGGAATTCTATTTCAAATTGGTCAACCCGCCGCCCGAGCCCGAGCAACAGGCTGAACAGTCCCAACAAGTGCCGGGCGCACCGCAAACCGCCCCCCAGACCACACCGTCCGCAGGCGCGAGCAATATCCCAACGCCCGCCCCTTCCGCCTCCACCACGCCCAGCGCCGGCACCGCCCCTACGGTTCCCGGCGCGGCTGTCAGCGCTAGCTCTCTGCTGACACGCTCGGCAATTTTAGCGAAAGGCGGACGCATCGATATCCAAACACCGCGTCTCAGAGGCTCCATTGCCCTGAAAGGCGGCGTCATCGACGATCTGGTGTTGGTCGACTATCGCGAAACCCTGGATCCCGAAAGCGCCAATATCGTTATCCTGACGCCAAAAGGCCTGGATACCGCCTACTACGCGCAGTTCGGTTGGGTGCCGAAAGGCAAGTTCGCCGTCCCCGATGCGGATACCGTCTGGTCCGCCAATACAGCCTCACTGTCACCCGAAACGCCGGTGACACTCAGCTGGGACAACGGCCAGGGCCTGACCTTCAAGCGCACCTACGCCATCGACGCCAACTTCATGTTTACGGTCACCCAAGAAGTAGTGAACGCCACTGGCGCGCCGCAATCTTTGCACGCCTATGGGCTGGTTTCGCGGCGTAGCACGCCGGAAACCACGGGTTTCTATATTTTGCATGAAGGTCTTTTGGGGGTGTTCGAGGAAACGCTGAAGGAAATCGATTACGAAGACCTTGTTGAGGACGGCCCCGTCAAACAAACCTCCACCGGCGGCTGGATTGGCATCACGGATAAATACTGGTTGGCAGCTTTGGTGCCCGATCAGAAAACCACCGCCACTTCCCGCTTCCTGCATTCCAAACAGAACGGCGCCGACACCTATCAAGTGGATTATGTCGGCCCAGCCTTGACGGCGGCAGCCGGTGGCAGTGTACAGAGCGTCAATCATCTGTTCGTCGGCGCCAAGGAAGTGAAGCAGCTCGACGGCTACGAGGAAAGCTTAGGCATTGGGCGTTTTGATCTGGCTATCGATTTCGGCTGGTTCTATTTCCTGACCAAGCCGATCTTCTATGCCCTGTTGTGGATTAACGACCATGTCTTGAACCTGGGCGTCGCCATTCTGCTGCTGACCGTCGGCATCAAACTGGTTTTCTTCCCGCTCGCCAACAAATCCTATACATCGATGAGCAAAATGAAGAAGCTGCAGCCAAAAATGACGCAAATCCGCGAACGTTTCGGCGACGACAAAATGCGCATGAACCAGGAAATGATGGACCTCTACAAGAAAGAGAAGGTCAATCCGGCATCGGGTTGTTTACCAATTCTAATTCAGATTCCGGTGTTCTTCGCACTCTACAAGGTACTGTTCGTCACCATCGAAATGCGCCATGCGCCGTTCTTCGGCTGGATCCAGGATTTGTCGGCGCCCGATCCGACCAACCTGTTCACGCTGTTCGGCTTGATTCCCTGGCCGACGCCCGAATTCATGATGATCGGCATCTGGCCTATTATCATGGGCGCCACCATGTTCTTGCAGCAAAAGCTCAACCCGCAACCAGCCGACCCCGTGCAGGCCAAGATATTCTTGTTCCTGCCGTTGTTCTTCACCTTCCTGCTGGCGCGTTTCCCAGCCGGTCTGGTGGTCTACTGGGCCTGGAACAACCTGCTGTCGATCCTGCAGCAATGGGTGATCATGCGGCGCATGGGCATGACCGGCAAAGAAGCCCTGCAGTAAGTAACGCACTGCCATGGCCGAGCTTACACCTGAAGAGTTGGAAGCCGGCCGGCAGTTGTTCGCCCAGACCTGCACGTTCGTGCTGGGCTGCGCCAACATCAAGCAGTTGCCTGACGATACCTTGCCCGAGATCGCCTTTGCCGGGCGCTCCAATGTGGGGAAATCCAGCCTGATCAATGCGCTGGTCGGGATGAAGGCATTGGCGCGTACATCCAACACGCCGGGCCGCACGCAACAGATCAATTTCTTCAACTTGGCGGAGCGGCTGATGATTGCCGACCTGCCGGGTTACGGCTACGCCCGCGCGCCTAAAGACCAGGTTCGGCAATGGACCAACTTGGTGAAAACCTACCTGAAGGGCCGCGTCAGCCTGCGCCGCACCTTCGTGTTGGTGGACGCCCGTCATGGTCTGAAAACAACCGATCGCGATATTTTTGAGATGCTCGATACCGCCGCCCAGCCCTATCAAGTTGTGCTGACCAAGTGCGACAAGGTGAAGGCAGGGCCGTTGAAAACCTTAGTTCAGAATATCGATAAGGAATTGGCCACGCACGGCGCTGCGCATCCGACAATCGCCACCACCAGTTCCCGCAAGGGCGACGGCATCGCCGAGTTGCGCACGGAGATTTCAGCGTTGGCGCTACCTGCGTAGAACCAGGCAATTCAAGTCTCCGGGGTCAGCCAAGCCCTTAGATAAGGTTCCAATCGATCGTGGATCAACTGGGCATTATTGAGCGCACAGAACTGTGCCGCCATCGCCTGGATGATGAATGCCTGCACCCCTTCTGCCAAGAGGCCCGCGGGGATGTCACGTCGGAACGGAGCCTCAGAAAGCCAACCTTCAAAGACGTCGATTTGGCGTCCGAAAGTTGCGGCGATTGGGCCGATCTCCTCCACCGCAGCTGCACCGGAATGGCGCAAAATAACGTCAAACACATAGCGCTCGCAAGTCATGAAATCACAAAGCGGCATCAGCGCCCGAACCAACTCTTCGACCGAGATCGGTGTGGGTTTTGTCGACAGGACGTCCAGAAGTGAGTTAATGCGGGCTCCGATAATCAGATCCATCAACGCGTCTTTATCCTTGAAATGAACAAAGAAGGTTCCCTTGGCCGTGCCCGCGCGCAAGACGACCTCTTCAACCCGCAGCGCCTCGAAGCCGCCTTCAGCAATGATTTCCTCAGCCGCCCCGATCAGTCGCGCGCGGGTTTTGAGGGTTCTCTTCTGGACAGCTCTGGCCATGCCTGCTTATCGCAATAAAACTGACTATGGTCAAATTAATTATTGACCGCGGTCAGTTTTAAAGCTATTAAACTGACCACGGTCATTATAAGGAGATAATCATGAACCCGAAGCGCATCTACATCCTCAACGGCCATCCGGCGGAGAACTCGCTGAACCGCACGCTGGCCGAAGTCTATTGCGAAGCGGCTCGCGAAGCAGGCCACGAGGTTCGGCTAACTCACTTGCACGATTTGACGTTTGACCCCGATTACGGGTTTGGCGGCTATGAGAACCAAAAGCCCCTAGAGGCAGTACTGGAAAAGGTTTTGGAGGATATCGAATGGAGTGAGCATATGGTATTGACGACACCGATGTGGTGGGGTGGGTTGCCAGCCAAACTAAAGGGCCTTTTTGATCGAGCTTTCCTGCCGGGTCGAACCTTCAACACGCGCGAAACGGATTGGATGGGCATGCCGACACCGATGCTATCTGGGCGCACGGGGCGGGTCATCATGACCTCGGACACGCCAGGCTGGTTCATGCGTTGGGTCTATCACAACGCCATGCTGCGGCAACTTCGAAATCAAATCCTAGGGTTTGTCGGGATCAAGCCAGCGCGAATCACGCATTTTTCGGGTGCCAGCCAACCTAAGCCCGGTACGATTGAGCGATGGATAAACAAGGTACAGGAATTTGGCATTGCCGCCGCTTAACCAGAAACCGTAACGGCCAAACGTGACTGAATGACAGGAATGGGCGTTTACTTCCGACGCCCCCTACCCCTGCTTCCAAGGCAGTCCCGCGACCTTCCAGCCGCCGATGGTGCCGCGGTGACCGGCGGTGTCCTTGTCGCCTTCGAAACCTTCCAGGATATTGTAGCAATCCGCATATCCCGCTTGCGTGGCGGCGGCGGCGGCAAAACGCGAACGCACGCCGGAGCGGCAAAGGAACATGACCTTGGCGCCTTTATCCGGCGCCGCGGCCTGGAGTTGAGAGAGGAAATCCGGATTGGCGTTGCCGGTTGGGAACACGATCCAGTTGACGAACTTGGCTTCCGTCCCCAGTTCGGCCAAATCGGGCACGCCGACATAAGAAAACTCCGCGTCCGTGCGCACATCCACCAGCACAGCGCCGGAAACGCTCTGCAAAGCGTCCCATGTTTCCTTGGGACTGAGATCGCCGACATAAGCACCGTCTTCGGCACTGGGAAGTTTCGGTTTAGTCATCTGCGGCCTCCGGGTGATCATTGTCCAGTGCGTTGAGCATTTCGTCGACGGATACGAACTTGCGCCGGGGCGCGTCGTCTCCACCAGCAATTCGCTCCATTTCGTCGATGCGCTTCCATTCGTCAAAACAGACCCAGCGCCTGGCGCGCTCGTGCAATAGCGCTTCCAGGCCTTGGTGGCCGGTCTTGGACGGATCGCCTTCGGGTGGGATATCGTCCTGAATGTGGCTGGCGGCTTGCTGGCCGTCGGGACGGTTTGTGGAAATGACGCCGACCGGTCCGCGTTTGATCCAGCCGACCGCATAAAGCCCCGCCTCAATGCGTCCCGAGGTGTTGGGGATGATACCGCGTGCTTCGTCGAACGGGGCACCGTCGAGCGGTTCGGCCCTGTAGCCAATGGCGGCGATCACCAGGCCGCAGGGAATTTCGAAAAACGATCCGGTCCCTTCGGCGCGGCCATCAATCACCTGGGTGCGTTCACAGCGGATCGCCTCTACCCGACCATCGCCGATTATCTCCACCGGGCTGGCAAAAAACTCCAAATGCAGGGATTTCGGTTTTTCGCTCGGTGCGCGCTCGGCGTACTCGGCCAAGGTATTCAAATTGCGTTGTCGCACGCGTCTCTCGCGTTTCTCGTACCCGGCCAATGCCGCATCGACATCTGACGGCAGTTGTTCGGCCCGGACACGCGGTTCGGCTTCGGTGAGCACGCCAAGCTCGCGCAATTCGACATTGGTGAACGCTGCGTCCGCCGGGCCGCGCCGCCCCAGCACATGGACCTCGTGGATGGGCGAGCGGTCAATGGCTTCGATCACTTGGGTCGGCAAATCCGTACGCGCCCGGCCGTAGGGCGAGCGCATGAGAACGCGGGCACAATCGATGGCCACATTGCCATTGCCGACAACGGCGACACCCGATGTGTCGAGATGCGGGTCGAGATTTTGGAAATCGGGATGACCGTTATACCAACCGACGAACGCCGCCGAACCGTAAACGCCCGGCTTGTCGGCGCCGGGAATGGTGAACTTGCGGTCCGAGCGCGCGCCAATGGCCAGCACGACGGCGTCGTACAATCCGCGCACCTCTGCCAAGCTGACATCCCGGCCGACCTCAATGTTGCCGTAAAACCGCACGCGCTCCATAAGCGCCGTTTGTTCGTACTTATTGGCGACTTTCTTGGTGGTTTGATGATCGGGCGCGACTCCGCCACGGATCAAGCCGTAAGGCGTTGGCAGGCGCTCAATGATATCGATTTCGCAATTGGGGCAGTCTTTCAGCAACGCGCTCGCCGTATAGAAACCGGCAGGACCGGAACCGATAATGGCAACCCTGATGGGCATCACGTCACCCCTTCAGAAATTAGGCTCTCACCCATCCACCGTCCAAGTATGTCCCTGGCGCAGCAAGGCGTTGATATCGGTGGGTTGCATCTTGCTGGCATCGCCCGCGTGATCATGTACCTGGCGCTCATAGCTGGGCGCCGGATCGCAATAGATCACCCCGATCACCACGGGCGCCGCGGGTTGTTCCAGGCTGGCCAGCATGGTCGCAAGCACACGATCGGTCTCGTCGTGCACAAGAATATCCGCCTCGGTAATGCCGTCCGCGCCGATGGTGACCACTTCAAGCTCCAGCCGTCCAGGCTTCAGCCGGAGACCCTTTTCGCGGTCTTTACCGAAGATCAGCGGCTGGCCATGTTCGGCCACAACCTGCCGGTCGGCGGCGACGGCTTTCTCGGTGAAGTCGGCGAACACACCGTCATTGTAGACAATGCAATTTTGGAAAATTTCCACGAACGAGGTGCCTTTGTGGGCATGCGCGCGGCTGAAGATACCGGGCAGCACTTTTTGCTGGCTGTCAATGCCACGCGCCAGAAACCGCGCGCCCGCGCCCAAGGCCAACTGCGCGGCAGATAGCGGCCTGTCGACCGACCCCGTCGGCGTCGAGGGCGAGCGCGTGCCGACGCGCGAAGTCGGTGAATACTGCCCCTTGGTCAGGCCGTAGATCTCGTTGTTGAACAGCAGAAACTGCACATCCACGTTGCGGCGAATCAGATGGATCAGGTGATTGCCGCCAATCGACAGCGAATCGCCATCACCCGACACCAGCCACACATCCAGGTCCGGGTTGGCCAGCTTGATGCCGGTGGCAAAAGCCGGCGCACGGCCGTGGATGGTATGGAAGCCGTAGGTGGAAACGTAATAGGGAAACCGCGATGCGCAGCCGATGCCGGAAACAAAAACTGTGTTTTCGGGTCGCGCGCCAACATCGGCCAAAGCCTTTTGCACGGCGCGCAGGATGGCGTAATCGCCGCAGCCCGGGCACCAGCGCACTTCCTGGTCGGAGGCGAAATCTTTTGCCGTCAGGGCGGACGTGGGTGCTTCGACGTTCATATCAGGCCTCCAACCGCGCCCGGATGGCGCTTTCCAGTTCGGCGATCTTAAACGGCTGGCCGGTGACCTTGTTCAGGCCTTCGGCGTCGATCAGGTACTCGCTCCTGAGCAGCGCCACCAGTTGGCCGTCGTTCATCTCGGGCACCAATACGCGCTCAAAGCCGCCGAGCAGGTCCTTCAAATTAGCCGGCAACGGCCAGATGTTTCTCAAATGGACATGACTGACATCCACGCCTTCGGCCAACAGGTTGTCCACCGCGCGGCTGATCGGCCCGTAGGTGGAGCCCCAACCGACGACCGCCAGTGGGCCTGAGGAGGCGCCCGCTTCAACGGTTTGCGGCGTAACGTCGTCGGCAATCCCCATGATTTTGCGGGTGCGCAGGTCGGTCATTTCCTGGTGGTTGGCCGGATCGTATGAAATATGGCCGCTCGACGCATCTTTCTCGATGCCGCCGATGCGATGCTCAAGCCCCGGTGTACCCGGGATCGCCCACGCCCTGGCCAGGGTATCGGCGTCGCGCGCGAACGGCTTGAAGCCCTCCGGGTCAGTGCGGAACGTCACTGGGATGCGTTCCATGCTTTCGACATCCGGGATCAGCCATGGCTCGGCGGCATTGCCGATATAGCCGTCGGTGAGCACGATCACGGGTGTCATAAATTTGGTGGCAATGCGCACCGCCTCAATGGCGACATCGAAACAGTCCGCCGGCGAGCGCGCCGCCAACACGCACAGCGGCGCATCGCCGTTGCGGCCGTAGACGGCCTGAAAGAGATCCGACTGCTCGGTCTTGGTCGGCAGACCCGTGGACGGCCCAGCGCGCTGCGAGTTAACAAGCACCAACGGCAACTCGATGCTGATGGCAAGCCCCAATGCTTCACCTTTGAGCGCCACGCCGGGGCCCGAACTCGACGTCACGCCGAGCTTGCCCGCGTACGATGCGCCGATGGCGGCGCAGACGGCGGCAATCTCATCTTCGGCCTGAAACGTCGTGACCCCGTAGTCACCCAGACGCGACAGCGAATGCAGCACCGGCGAGGCCGGGGTGATGGGGTAAGAGCAAAATACCGTTTCCAAATCCGCCAGCGCACCCGCCGCCGCCAGGCCCCAGGCCATCGCTTCGGCGCCGGTGACGGCACGGTAGACACCGGGTGCGATCTCGGCCTTCGCCAATACAAACCCGTGAAAGCCTTCGTGTTCCTCGGCGGTTTCGGCCAGGGCATGGCCTGCGTTCAGTGCGGCGATATTGCTTTCAGCGACGCCCGGCAGTTTACCGAACTTCTGCTTGAGCCATTCAACGGTCGGTTCGCGGTCGCGGGCGAACATCCAATAGACATAACCCAACGCCCAGAAGTTCTTGCACCGGAGCGCCTCTTTCTTGCCGAGCCCCAGGCCGCTCACCGCATCGAGTGTCAATTGCGAGATGTCGAGCTCGATCACCCGGTAACCATCAAGACTGCCGTCTTCAAGCGGATTGCTGTCCAAGCCGGCCTTGCGCAGGTGACGGTCGTCAAAATCGTGAGTATCGACCAAGATCACACCGCCCGGTTTCAAGCCCGGCAATTCGACCTTCAGTGCGGCGGGGTTCATGGCGACCAGTACATCGAAACTATCACCGGACGTCTTAATGACGCGGCTGCCGAAATTGATCTGGAACGACGACACGCCGAACGTAGTGCCCACGGGGGCGCGAATCTCAGCGGGATAATCAGGGAACGTGGCGAGGTCGTTGCCCGCCAATGCGGTGGCCAGAGTAAACTGCCCGCCCGTCACCTGCATGCCGTCGCCGGAATCACCGGCCAGCCGCACGACGGCGGATTCGATCTGTTCGCGCAGCGCATCTTGGGCCGACACTTGATTTTCCATGATGTTCATAACGATGGCTATTGTCCCAAATCCAACGAACCCCCATCCGACGCACAGAATATAGTGCGTTTTTTCAGCTTAAAAAGCACCATCATAAGCTTGCCATTATTTTACGTTTCACGAATATGTTGCTGTGCTTGGCACGACTGCGGTGGCACGATACAAAATTCTCACCAACGCTTCGCATCGCCGGAAAAAGTGACCCTCATGGAAAACATCGAAGAGACCATTCTCGATCGTCTGTCGAATCTGATGGACCGCGCCAAACGCGGCGGCGCCGACGCTGCGGACGCGGTCTATGTGCATGGCGTCTCGCTGTCCGCCAGCCAGCGGCTCGGCAAGCCCGAACACCTGGAGCGCGCCGAGGGCGCCGATCTGGGCCTGCGCGTGTTGATGGGCAAGCGCCAAGCCATCGTGTCGTCGTCGGATATCTCGGACAGCGCCTTGGACGAATTGCTCGACCGCGCCCTGGCCATGGCCAAAGTGGTGCCGGAAGATGAATTTTGCGGCATCGCCGATGCCGGCATGCTGGCCGGCGACACCCCCGACCTCGATGAATGCGATGCAACCGAGCCCAGCGCGGAAGCGCTGGGCGAGCTGGCCGCACGTGCTGAAACGGCAGCGCTGGCCGTTGATGGCGTCAGCAATTCCGAAGGCGGTGATGCGGGCTGGAGCCGCTCTTTCGTGGCACTGGCGGCAAGTAATGGTTTTGCCCGCACCCGCGTCCGCACCGGGTTCAGCCTGAGCGCCGCGGTGTTGGCCGGCGAAGGTACGGCCATGGAGCGCGATTACGACTGGGGCACGGCGGTGCATTTCGAAGACCTGCCGTCGCCTGAGGAAATTGGCCAGCGCGCCGGCGAGCAGGCCGTCAGGCGCTTGGGTCCACGCAAGGTGGAAACCGCGCAAGTCCCCATCGTCTACGACCCGCGCGTCTCGCAATCCATCCCCGCACACCTGGCCGGCGCCATCAACGGCTCGGCGGTGGCGCGCGGCACGACATTTTTGAAAGACTTGATGGGCCAGCAGGTGATGGCCAAGGGCATCACCATCGTCGACGACCCGCTGCGCAGGCGCGGGCTGCGCTCGAAGGGTTTTGACGGCGAAGGCATCGCCACCCGGCGCCGCAACCTGATCGAGGATGGCGTGCTGCAAACCTGGGTGCTGGATTTGCGCTCAGCCAGGCAATTGGGGCTGGAAACCACGGGCAATGCATCGCGCGGCGTCTCGGGCCCGCCGTCGCCATCGACCACCAACCTGCATCTGGAAGCCGGCGCCATCAGCCGCGACGACCTGATCGGCAATATCGATCAAGGGTTCTACGTGACCGAAATGATGGGCCGCGGTATTTCCATGGTGACCGGTGACTATTCGCGCGGCGCGACGGGTTTCTGGATCGAGAACGGCAAGATCACCGACCCGGTCAGCGAAGTGACTATCGCCGGCAACTTGAAGGACATGTTCATGAACATGACCCCCGCCGACGATCTGGAGTTCCGTTTCGGCACCAACGCACCGACACTGCGCATCGACGGCATGACCGTCGCCGGAAAGTAGCCGTAAGCCCCGCACCGTGATACATTGGCCACCTACCTCGTGAAGGCCGGAAAACCTTGACCGAACAAGACGCTAAGCTACATGCAGTCACGCCCCAGGCGACCACGATGCACCTTATGGGGCGCCTGTGGCGCGATGCCATCCACAACTATGTCGGCTGGATCATTTTTGCCGTGCTGTTCATGGCGATTATGGCTGCCACGAATGGTTTTTCCGCGTATCTGATGAAGCCCATTGTCGATGACGTATTTGTCGCCAAAAACGAGGCGATGCTGTGGCCTGTTGGCTTGATGGTGATCACGACGTTCTTGGTCAAAGGGTTTGCCAACTATGGTCAATCGCTGTTGATGAACAAGGTTGGCTTGCGGATCATCGCTGACATGCAAAACAAGCTCTTCGTCCATTTGTCGAAAATGGATCTAGGTTTTTTCCATGCCAACCCAACTGGCACGCTGATTTCACGTTTCACCCTCGACATACAGCTTATGAAAGTCGCCGTCTCCAACGGCCTAACCGGATTTGGCAAGGATATGCTATCGCTTGTGGCGCTTGTCGGCGTGATGTTTTATCAAGATTGGCAATTGGCCGTTGCTTCGTTTTTCGCTTTCCCGATTGCCATATATCCCATCGTGCGCATCGGTAAACGCATGCGCAAGGTGACCGCCAACACCCAAGCGGAACTGGGCATTTTCACGACAGTGTTGAACCAGACTTTTCAGGGCATCCGCGTGGTCAAGGCCTATGGAATGGAGGCCTACGAAGCAACGCGTCTGGCCGACGTGGTGGAGCGGATTTTCCGCCTCAACATGAAAGCCGTCCGGACGCGGGAAATCTCACGGCCGATCATGGAAACTTTGGCCGGCGCCGCTGTATTCGTGGTGATTATCTACGGCGGCAGCCGCGTCATTGACGGGGCCACGACGGCTGGTGCCTTTTTCTCGTTCCTCACGGCGCTGCTCATGGCATATGAACCCATGAAAAAACTCGCAACCCTGAATGCCAGCATTCAACAGGGTATGGCCGGCGCGGAGCGCCTATATTTCTTGTTGGACCAATACCCCGCCATTGCCGACAAGCCTGATGCCAAAGACTTGCGCACCGTCACCGGCGAGATCGAATTCAGCCGTGTTGGTTTTGCTTATGATGAAGACGTTCAGGCGCTCAGCGATATTTCGATGCATGTCCCGGCCGGCGGGACCGTCGCGCTGGTCGGACCGTCGGGGGCCGGCAAGTCCACGATTCTTAACCTGATCCCACGATTTTACGACATCGACAGCGGCGCCATCACCATTGACGGCATGGACGTGCGTGATGCGACGCTCGAAAGTCTATTCGCCAATGTGGCACTGGTCAGCCAGGAGATTACGCTGTTCGACGATTCTGTCGCCGCCAACATAGCCTACGGCAAAGCCGGTGCCGGCCAAGACGAGATCGAGCATGCCGCACGCCACGCCGCCGCGCATGATTTTGTCCTCGACCTGCCCAACGGTTACGACACCGTAGTCGGCGAACAGGGCGTCAAGCTATCGGGCGGACAACGTCAACGCCTGGCCATCGCACGCGCCATGCTCAAGGACGCGCCGATTTTGTTGTTGGATGAAGCCACGTCCGCGTTGGATACCGAGTCAGAGCGTCATATCCAAGCCGCGTTGGATGAATTGATGCAGGGTCGCACCACGTTGGTCATAGCGCACCGGTTGTCGACCATCATGGATGCCGACCTGATATACGTCGTCGACCAGGGCCGCATCGCGGAACAAGGCACCCACGGCGAGTTGCTGGCCCGTGGCGGTCTTTACAAAAAACTCTACGAACTGCAATTCGCCGATGAGCCCACGCCCGTCCTGGCGGCGGCTTCGGAAGGTTGAGACCAGCGTGTCGCCTATCAAACGCGCGTTGAAATCCGAAAGGGTAAGGTTGTTCGCTTGTTGGCTAGGCGCGCAGTACATTCGGCTGGTGGGGGTGACGAGCCGCTGGCAATTTGTCCGCAATGATATCCCTAATGAATACTGGGAGACCGACCGGCCCTTCATTATCGCTTTCTGGCATGGCCGATTTCTGATGATGCCGCACTGCTGGAATGCAAAACATCAAATTCACATGTTGATCTCACAGCATCGCGACGGCCGTCTCATCGCCGACACGATCGCACACCTGGGCATCCATACGGTTGCCGGTTCAAGTTCCAAGGGTGGCGCGCAAGCACTTCGCGCCATGGTCAAACTTTTAAAATCGGGTGAGTGTATTGGCGTTACACCCGATGGACCCAGGGGCCCGCGCATGCGGGCATCGGAAGGTGTCATCGGTGCCGCCAGATTGTCGGGTGCTCCCATTATCCCCGCCACCTATTCAATCAACAGGGGTCGCAATTTGAGCTCCTGGGACCGTTTTTTGGTTCCCTGGCCGTTCGGACGCGGCGTGATTGTTTGGGGTCAACCCATCCATGTGGCGCGTGATGCCGATGCTGAGGCACTTGAGGCCGCCCGGCTGGAGGTCGAGACGGCATTGAACGCTATCACCATTGAAGCCGATGCCTTGACCAACCGCCCCACCGTTTCCCCGGCCGAGGCGGAGGCCAGTACCGCATGAGCAAGTTGCTTCCCCTCTACCGCGCCGCCACCGCGCTCGCCGCGCCGCTGATTTCGCGCCATCTGAAGCAACGCCTAGCGCGCGGCAAGGAAGACGTGGTGCGTTTCAATGAGCGTCTCGGCGAGGCGGCACACCCTCGGCCATTGGGGCCGCTGGTGTGGGCGCACGCCGCCAGCGTTGGTGAATCGCTTTCCATGTTGCCGCTGGTGGAAGCGCTTCTCGATGCCCATGACACCGTCTACGTACTGATGACGTCGGGTACCGTAACGTCGGCCAAATTGCTGGCGGACAGACTCCCTCCTCGCGCCTTTCATCAATACGTGCCCGTTGACCGGGTGCCCTACGTCAACGCCTTCCTGGATCACTGGCGCCCGGATTTAGTGTTGTGGGCCGAGTCGGAATTCTGGCCCAACCTGACCACACTCCCGGCATCGCGTGGCATCCCCATGGTGCTGATCAACGGCCGTATTTCGCCGGAATCGTTCGCCAAATGGAAACGCTGGCCGGGATTGGCGAAAGCAATCCTAGAGAGTTTCAGCTTATGCCTGGGGCAGGCTGAACTGGACACCGAACGCCTGCAATACCTGGGCGCACGTCCGGTGCGATCCGTCGGCAACCTGAAATTCGCCGTCCCGCCGTTGCCTGTTGATGTGGATGATTTGGCGGCGATACGGGAACACGTCGGCGAACGCCCATGCTGGCTCGCCGCCAGCACCCATGCGGGCGAAGAAACGATGGTATGGCAAGCGCACCAATCGATTACGGCCAAGCATCCCGGTCTCTTGAGCATCATCGTGCCACGTCACCCAGACCGGGGGGGCGACATCGCACGGGAACTGATGGCATTGGGCGCCAGCGTCGCTCGTCGATCACTGAACGAAATCCCCGGCGCTGAAACCGATATCTATATCGCCGACACCATGGGTGAACTGGGTCTGTTTTTCCGGCTGTGTCCGGTCAGTTTCATGGGCAAGTCGCTGGTCGATCTGGGCGGTCAGAACCCCATAGAGCCGGCGCGGTTAGAAAGCGCCATTCTGTTCGGGCCGCACATGTGGAACTTCCCTGATATCGCCGAGCGCCTATTGGCTGCTGATGGCGCGGGTCGGGTGACGAGCCCAAGCGAATTGGCCGATGCCGTCACCACACTGCTGGCGGAAGAAAGCCTCTGCCTCTGCCGCTCCCGCGCCGCCAATGCGTTGGCTATTGCGGAATCGGAAACCGCCGTTCTTCCTTCGGTGTTGGCGGAGTTGCAGCCGTTTATGGCCGCTATCACATCCACGCCCGATAACGAAGGTTCACCGGAATGAAAGCACCGGCATTCTGGCAAGCCGGGCAAGGTGGCGTCACAGCTGCATTGCTGACGCCTTTGTCCTGGGCGTATCAGGCCGGCGCCTCCCTCAAACACACAATGGGCCCCAGCCCCTGGCATGCGCCGATACCGGTTGTATGTATCGGCAACGTGACGGCCGGCGGAGCCGGAAAGACACCTGTCGCGCTGGATATTGCGCAGCGTCTGACGCGAAAAGGCGTGCAGCCGCATTTCCTGACGCGCGGCTATGGCGGAACGGAGAAAGGACCTCTGCAGGTCGATCCAAGCGGGCACAATGCCCGAATGGTTGGGGACGAAGCCCTTGTGTTGGCCCGCGCCGCACCGACCTGGGTCAGTGCCAACCGCGCCGCAAGTGCCAAATTGGCGTGCCAAGCGGGGGCCGATGTTCTGGTCATGGACGACGGCTTCCAAAACTTTTCTCTAGAGAAGACCTTGAGCCTTTTGGTGGTCGACGGCGGCTATGGTGTCGGTAATGGCCGCGTCATGCCCGCAGGGCCGCTGCGTGAACCTTTGAGCGATGCCCTGCTGCGCGCTCAAGCGGTCATTCGGATTGGTGATGATATGACAGGTACGCTTGGTAGCCTGTCGTTGGCGCCACGAGTTATGGCGGCAAGTGTTCAGCCTGGGAGCGACGCAAAACAATTTTATAGCAAGCCGTACGTCGCTTTTGCCGGCATCGGGCGGCCCGAAAAGTTCTTCGATACCTTGCGGACCGCCGGTGTCGGGCTTGTGGACAGTGTCTCGTTCGCTGACCATCATCTGTTTTCCGACGCCGAATTGACGCAACTGAGAAGCCGTGCCCAAGGCCTCGCTGCTGGATTGATCACAACCGAAAAAGACTGGGTGCGCCTAAGCCCGAGCCAACGTAATGACATCGACGTCTTGACAATCGGTGTGCAATGGGAGGACGAAGGGGCGATTGATGCGTTGATATCACCCCTTGTTGACGGAACTTTGCATGCTGGCTGAACGCCCGCCACTCAAACGCTATTTCTTCGATCCCGTCCTGGCGGGTATCGCGCTGGCCGTATATGGCCTATTTCGCGCCATGGGATTTTCTGCAGCGTCTAGCTTGGGCGGTGCCGTGGCGCGCTCCATCGGTCCGAGACTTGCCGTTAGCCGCCGCGCCCGTCGGAATCTGAAAAATGCGTTCCCTGAAAAATCCGATGCCGAGATCAACGTCATCGTACGCGACATGTGGGATAATCTGGGCCGCGTCGCCGGCGAGTACCCGCACCTCGGCAAGATCGACGTTTACAATCCAGCAGGGAATGTGGAAGTGGTCGGGGCCGAAAATGTTGACCTGCTGCGCGACGACGACCAACCGGGCATATTCTTTTCTGGCCACATTGCCAACTGGGAGATCGTTTCCCTGGGTGCGACGCAACGCGGCGTGCCGTTGGACCGCATCTACCGCGCCGCCAACAATCGATTGACCGAATGGCTATACCGGAGCGGCCGAGATGCAGTGGGCGGTGAGTTGATCCCGAAGGGCGCCGAGGGTGCGCGTAAATTGTTAAAATCCCTCAGGGCAGGCAAGCATCTTGGCATGCTGGTGGACCAAAAGATGAATGACGGCATACCGGTAGCATTCTTCGGGCGTGACGCCATGACCGCACCGGCTTTGGCGGAATTGGCGCTCCGCTACGGCTGCCCCGTGGTGCCCGCGCGAGTGGAACGGATCAAAGGCGCCAAATTCCGCCTCACTATCGAACCGCCGCTGGAATTCACGCCGAGCGGCGAGCGCCATGCCGATGTGGCCGCGCTCATGGCCCTGGTTAACCAACGCCTGGAGGCCTGGATCAGGGACACACCGGGGCAATGGTTATGGCTGCACAATCGCTGGCCGGATTGATTTCCTCCTGATCCCTTGAAGATCCAACATAGCATCAAATATGCTAAGATTGATTATGCCGTTATTCAGGGAGAGAGAGATGAAATCAGTTGTATTTGGATTGATCGGTGCGTTGCTGCCTTTGGCCGCTTTCGCGGGCCAGAATGTCACTTACAGTTCAGGTGGCGGCGATTATGAAGGCTACATGGCCAAATCCTCGGGCGCGTCCAAGGGATTGGTTGTGGTCATTCACGATTGGGACGGCCTCACCGACTACGAGGTCAAGCGCGCCGATATGCTGGCGGGCATGGGTTATGACGCTTTTGCCGTCGACCTTTACGGCAAGGGGAACCGGCCCAAGGAGACGGGCGCGAAGAAAGCCGAAACCAAGAAACTCTATACCGACCGCGAAAAAATGCGCCGAGTGATTCTGGCGGGTCTGGGCGAGGCCAGGAAGATGTCCTCAGGCAAGGCCGTCGTTATGGGATACTGTTTCGGCGGCGCGGCGGTACTGGAACTGGCGCGTTCAGGTCAGGCCAAAGACATCGCCGGTTACGCCACCTTCCACGGCGGGCTTTCCACGCCCAAGGGGCAGAGCTACCCGCAGTCGACGCCGCCAATTCTGGTCGCGCACGGCGGTGCCGACACCTCCATCACCATGGACCACGTGGCGCAATTGTCGAAGGAACTGGAAGCGACCAAGATCAACTATGAAATCCAGGTCTATTCCGGGGCTCCGCACGCCTTCACGGTGTTCGGCTCGAAGCGGTACCGCAAAACCGCCGACATGCAGTCCTGGGGCGCGTTCACGGACTTCCTCAATACAAACCTGAAATAGGCCCTCAGCCTTTTGCCATCAGCGGTGCGCTTCGGTGCTTCCATTCATCGAAGCCGCCGCGCAGGTAATAGGCGTCAAAGCCGCGCTGCGACAAAGCGCGGCTTGCGTCCTGGCTGACCTGATGGCCGTGCACGCAATAGCAGATTACCGGTTTGGCCCGGTCCAGTTGGCCCGACCAGTCTTCAAGCGATGCGGGATCGCGCCATTCGGCACCGGCGGCGATGACGTTGTCGTCGTCAAACGCGGGCTTCTTCCTGACATCCAGAATTTGCACATCGGCTTGAAATTGGATCAGGGTTTCCAGTTGATCGGGGGTAATGGAACGCAGCATGTGCAGTCTCCTTATCCTAAAGTAAAGTTTGCATGGCGACGCCGAAGCCGGCGCCCAACGCCACCATCAGCGGCACACCGACCCGCCCGCTTTGCAGCAGAACGAATGCAACGACGGCGGCCACGGCGTTAATCCAGTGAATGCCCGCATCGCTCAGCAATGCCGCCTCGCCGAAAAACACCGCCAAATTGAAGATCACGCCGACCACCGCCGCCGTGATCGCGCCCAGGGCATTGCGCGCCCATGCCTTGGCTTGCAGGGCCTCGATATAAGGCGCACCGGCGATGATGAACAAAAACGACGGCAGGAAAGTGACGAAGGTCGTCAACCCCGCAGCCAACACGGCAAAGCCAATTCCAGCCGATTTCCATCCCGCAAAGAAGCCCACGTAGGTGGTGACCAAAATCAACGGGCCGGGCGTGGTTTCCGCCAAGGCCAGGCCGTTGATCATCTCGGGTGGTGTCAGCCAGCCGTAGGTATTGACGCCGGCGTCCGCAATATACGGCAACACCGCATAGGCACCGCCGAAGGTGACGAACGCCGCCGTCGTAAACAGCTGAATGACATCGGCAAAAGGCTCAACTCCGTACACCATCAACACGACGGCGCAAGGCACGGCGCCGACCGCAACCGTCGCCAGACTGACCAAAAGCCAGCGCCTGACGATATCTGCGGGGCGGAAGCTGACGGAATCATCCGCCTCCACATCCGCGTGATGGCCGCCGCCAAAGACGCCCCAACTGGCGCGGGCCAAGACCATGCCCAGCAGGCCCGCCGCCAAGACAACCACGGGGAACGGCACACCACCGAACCGGATCGCCGCGAACGCCCCTATGGCCAAGCCGATAGCCAACGCCGAGTTACAAGCCTTCGATCCGATGCGCCAAAGCGCGTGAATGATGATCGCCACGACAACGGGCTTAACCCCCTCGAACAATGCCTTCACCAGCGACGCATCGCCGTGCGCGGCGGCGATCCATGCGAGACCGATCATCAGCACCATGCCCGGAATGATGAACGCTGTCCCGGCAAACAGGCAGCCCCTGAGACCATGCAGCCGCCAGCCGATGTAGGCCGCCAACTGTTGCGCCTCCGGCCCCGGCAGCAGCATGGAATAATTGAGCCCGCGCAAGAATGCGCCCTGGCCGATCCAGCCGCGCTTGTCGACGCATTCCGACTGCATCATGGCGATCTGCCCCGCCGGGCCGCCGAAACTGGTGAAACCCAGCTTCACCCAATAGGCAGCCGCCTCGCCGAAGGTCGGCGGCGCTTGATCTTGAGAACGTTCGGAATCCGGTTCAGACGCAACAACGCCGTCCATACGATCCCTCCTTACCGGCAACATAACCGGCTCTTAAGAAGGGCAGCGCTTGGACGGCGAACCGCCTGACTAAATCGGGCGGCTGCCACCGGCCCGATGCGCGGCACTATAACAGCCGCGGCGAAAAGGGGAATAGTTTTCTTCTACTCCGCCGCCACGGCCGCCAACGCGCCGTCGAAGGCATCCAGCGTTTTCGCCACGTCTTCATCCGTATGCGCCAGAGAGACGTAGAACTTGTTGTCGCCCTTGAACACGCCGCGCGCCAGAAGTTCTGCGTTGAAACGCTTGTTTTTCGCCATATCGGCACTCAGCGTGCCGCGGTAGTCCGTGATATCACCGCCCTTGAACACCACGTCGAACATGGGCGGCACGCCCAGCACCTGGCCCTCGACGCCGTGCTTGGCGAGGGCTTGTGTCAATCCGTCCATAAGCTTGCTTCCGGTGGCGAATATTGTTTCATAGGCGCCCGGCTGCTTTAGGATTTCCAGCGTCGCCAGACCGGCAGCCGCGGCAACCGGGTTGCCGCTCAGCGTGCCGATCTGCTTGACGGCGCGCTCAGCAGGCACGGCGTTCGAATCGAACACCGTCATCACCTCGTCCGTGCCGGCGATGGCGGCCAACGGATAGCCGCCGCCGATGACCTTGCCTAAGGCACAAAGGTCCGGCACCACGCCGTACATCTCCTGCGCACCGCCATAGGCGAAACGGAACCCAGTCACCACTTCGTCGAAAATTAACGGAATGCCGGCGGCCTTGGTGGCGTCGCGCAACGATTGCAGGAAACCTTCTTTCGGCGGGATCATGCGCTGCAACGGCTCGACGATCACGCCCGCCAGTGCTTCCTTGTGCTCTTCGATCAGGCCGCAAGCGGTCTCGGCGTCATTAAACGGAGCGATCAAAATCTCGTCGGAGACCGCATCGGGAATCCCCGCCGTATCGGGCACGGCTTGCGGAAAATTCGACGGCTGGGCCGGCGCCATGCTCATCAACGCATAATCGCTCATGCCGTGGAAACCGCCCTCGAACTTGAGGATTTTGTCGCGTCCCGTATGGGCGCGGATGGTGCGCATGGCGTAAAAAGTCGCCTCCGAGCCGCTTGAGACAAACCGTACTTTCTCCGCGCACGGCACGGCATCGACAATGGCCTCGGCGAGATCGATACCCTGCGCATTGTTGGCGAAAAACGTCGACCCTTTCGCCACCTGCGCCTGCACGGCCGCCGTCACGTCCGGGTGGCAGTGTCCCACCAGCATCGGGCCGGAGCCCAGCAGGTAGTCGATATACTCATTGCCGCTTTCATCCCACACATGCCCGGCGCGGCCTTCCGCGACCACCACGTCAAACGTGACATTGCCGAACCCGCCCGCCGGCAACACCTTGCGCGCACGCTCGACGATTCCCGCTTCCGTTTCATTCACCTGTCGTTCCGTCATGTCCAATCCTCCACTATTTCGGCATCTTGCCTGTCAGCAGCATCGGGTCAAGGTGCGTCGCGAACAGCGATACCCCCCAGTGCAGATGCGGCCCGGTGGCGCGGCCCGTCTTGCCGACTTTGCCGATCTCATCGCCCTTGCCAACCCGCTGGCCGTGTTTGACCGATATTTCGCTCATGTGCACATAGACGCTCGATAGCCCATGCCCATGGTCGAGCATCACCGATTTCCCGGTGTAGAACATATCCGGATGCACCAAAGCCACGACGCCCGGCGCCGGTGCGACGATGGGCGTGCCTTGGGGAGCTGCAATATCGACGCCGTTGTGCGGGCGGCGCGGCTTGCCGTTGAGGATGCGCTGTGAGCCGAAAATGCCCGAGATCCGGCCCTTCACCGGCCAAATGAACGGCACGGCGAAATCGGTGCTGGCGGTATCGAGCTTGCGCACACGGCCGATGGCGGCGTTGTCTTTCTTGATGCGCGCAATCGCGACCGGGTCCGGCGTGACCTGGCGCTTCGGCAGGCCGTCGATACGCTGTACCTGATATTGGCGTTTCGCGACCATGACGGGACACGCCAACGTGCGGCCCTCGGGCGTTAGCGCGACGACCTTGGTTTTCGCCTTGGCGTCACGCCCGAACCCGACCACAAAACGCCCATCCGGTGCGACACGGATGGAGCGGCCATCGATACTCACTTTGGAGCCCGCCGGCACGCTGCCGATCAGCATGCCGCCCTGTTTCGCCGGGCCTTCCAGCGACAATTGGCACGCCCAGGCGGGAACAGCAGCAGCCGTGAAAATCAGGCCCAACAACAATTGTCTCATAGCAGATTTCCTTGACGCTCATCACCCTTGCCAGATTTGGGCTTTGGTTTGGACTTCGGTTTGGGTTTTTGTTTCGGGGCCTCGCCATCGCCTGTGATGCGCGCGCCGACGCTGCCGTCCGCCAACCGCAGCGACACATCATCTCCCGCACCGACAGACGTCACCGACGCGACCGTTTTGCCCTCGGCATCGGTGACCAGCGCAAAACCGCGATCCAACACACGTTGATACGAATAGCTCTCCAACAGCGCGCTGACATTATCGAGCCGCCCGCGCCCGTCCTTGATGCGGTCGGACATGGCGCGCTGCAAGGCGCGCGTCTCAGCCTCCAATCGGCTCTCGGCCTGTGCGACTTGATGGGTCGGTTTTCGCAAGCCCGCCACAGTAGCAGCCAGCTCTTGGCCCTTCGCCTTGATCCCAAGTTCCAGCGCATTGCCGAGCCGCTCGCTCCAATCATCCAGGCGCTGGGCGCGTTCGTCGACCATGCGGCCCAAATCGGGCAGGCCGCGCGACAGCCCCTCCAGGCGAAGCCGACCCTCATCGAGGCGACGATGCGCGGCGGCGCTCAAGCGCGCGCCGTCATCCACAATCTGCGCCAGCAATTCGTGGCGCACCGGCACCGCCATTTCGGCTGCCGCCGTGGGCGTCGGCGCGCGCCTGTCGGCGGCGAAATCGATCAGCGTCGTGTCTGTTTCGTGGCCAACGGCGGAGATCAGCGGAATTTCGCTCGTGGCGGCAGCGCGCACCACGACTTCCTCATTAAAGGCCCAGAGGTCCTCCAGGCTGCCGCCGCCGCGCGCCACGATCAGCAAATCCGGGCGCGGCGTATCGCGCCCTTCGTCCAAACCATTGAACCCTTCAATGGCGGCGGCGATCTGTTCGGCGGCGTTATCGCCCTGCACCAATACCGGCCATACCAACACATGGCTCGGGAAGCGGTCGGCCAGACGGTGCAGAATGTCGCGGATGACGGAACCCGTGGGCGACGTGACGACGCCGATGACGCCGGGCAGGAACGGTAAATCGCGCTTGCGCTCGGCATCGAACAAGCCTTCTGCGGCCAACTGCCGTCGGCGGTCTTCCAGGAGCTTCAGCAAAGCCCCCTCGCCCGCCAGCTCGAAAGATTCGACCACCAACTGGTATTTCGAGCGCGCCGGATAGGTCGTCAGCCGCCCGGTGACGATCACCTCCATCCCGTCTTCGGGCTGCATGCGCATCTTCGCCGCCGTACCGCGCCAGCACACGCCATCGATCACGGCCGCATCATCTTTCAGCGTGAAGTACATATGGCCCGATGCCGCGCGTTTGAAGCCTGAGACCTCACCGCGCACACGGACGCGCGAGAACGTCTGCTCGACGGTCATTTTCAACGCCTGCGACACCTCGCCCACGCCGTAGACGGGCAGGTTATGTTCGGCGCTATTGCCTGGGTTAGATATGGACGTATCGTCAATCATGATTACAGTAGGACCGTACAACAAATCCGGGGAGAAGAAAGCGTCATGAGGGTTTTGCCATGAAGGTCTTAGTGGTTGGATCGGGAGGCCGTGAACACGCACTGGCTTGGGCCATTGCGAAGTCGCCCAATTGCAAAAAGCTCTATTGCGCGCCCGGCAACGGCGGCATCGCGGATGTCGCCGAATGCGTCGATATCTCAGCCGAGGACATCGACGCCATTGTCGAGTTTGCCATCGACGAGAACATCGATTTCGTCGTCATCGGTCCGGAAGGTCCCCTGGTGCTGGGCTTGGCCGACAAACTGGCCGAACACGACATCAAATCCTTCGGCCCGTCGGCGGGTGCGGCGATGATCGAGGGCTCCAAGGGCCTGATGAAAGATCTCTGCGCCAAGTACGATATTCCCACCGCCGAGTATGCGCGCTTCGACGAGTGCGACGCCGCCAAGGAATACATCCGCGCCCACGGTGCGCCGATCGTGGTGAAGGCCGACGGTTTGGCCGCCGGCAAGGGTGTGATACTGTGCCGCAACGAGAACGAGGCCTACGCCGCCATCGACCACATGATGATCGAAGACCAATTCGGCGACGCGGGCTCGGAAGTCGTGATCGAGGAGATGATGGAAGGCGAGGAGGCGAGCTTCTTCGCGCTGGTGGACGGCGAACACGCGCTGGCGCTGGTCGGCGCGCAAGACCACAAAGCCGCATTCGACGGCGACGAAGGGCCCAATACCGGCGGCATGGGCGCTTATACCCCGGCACCGGCGTTGGACGACGCCTTATCCAAACAAGTGATGGAAGACATCATCGAGCCCACCATCAAGGGCTTGGCGGCTGAAGGCACGCCCTACCAAGGTGTGTTGTACGCGGGCCTGATGATCACCGAACAAGGCCCCAAGCTGATCGAATACAACTGCCGCTTCGGCGACCCGGAATGCCAGCCCTTGATGATGCGGCTTAAATCCGATGCGCTGGATCTGTTGCTCGCCACCGCCGAGGGCCGCTTGGACAAGGTGAAACCGAAATGGCACAACGACGCCGCGCTCAGCGTCGTGATGGCGGCCGAGGGATATCCGGGTTCATACGACAAGGGCACCGAGATCAAAGGCCTCGATGAAGCCGGAAATGTGGATGGCGTAACCGTGTTCCACGCCGGTACGAAACGCGACGGCGACAAACTGCTGGCCGTCGGCGGCCGCGTGCTGAACGTCACAGCCATGGCGCCCACAGTGGCCGAAGCACAGAAAAAGGCCTACGAAGCCGTCGACAAAATCGACTGGCCGGAAGGGTTCTGCCGGCGCGATATTGGCTGGCGGGCGGTGAAGCGCTAGACGCGGTTCCCGGCACACCAACAATACAGACCGTAAGCTGTCGCCTCGCTGTCGTGATGATGGCGCGTCGCTGTCGTGGTCGCGACGCGCGCGAGGGATCAAAATGATGGAACCACAACCCGAAAGGAAAGGTTTCATGGCACATATGGTTCGCAAACTACGCACTGAACAAGGTTGGTCACAAGAACAACTGGCAGAGATCGCCGGTTTGAGTCCACGGACGGTGCAACGTGCCGAAACCGGTAAGAATTGTTCGCTCGACACCGCCCAAGCGCTGGCAGCCGCATTCGACACCACACCATCGGTTTTCCTCTCCGGCGACGCCGACGAGGCGCGCGGAAACCTGGAGGACGACCAGCGTCACCGCCGAATCACCCGCGAGGTGCGCCGCCGCATGGGCTTCTTTCGGCATTTGGGTATTTATCTTGCGGTCAACGCACTTTTGTTTGCGATCAACGCCTTTAACGGGTTCCAAACCGTCTGGTTTATCTATCCGCTACTGGGCTGGGGCATCGGCATCGCATCGCACGCCTTTAAAGTCTTCGTGCTCTTCGGGCAGTCCTGGGAAGAACGAGAGGTCGAACGGCGGAAGCGGGCAGAGGAGTGACGGAATATTGAAATTGGTAACTTGCCGGTCCTTGGCGACCATGTATTGAACGCCACCGTCACGGCTCCCACGATGACCAAAGAACGGGCGAGGGCCTGCGAGATAACTGACAAGATTGGCATCATTTGCTCAAGCCTATTGAGCCTATAAAAAGCAACAAGTTTACAAGACGCGGGTTGCCTGCAACCGCACTATCACGGAAAATTTACTAGGAAAAAAACAAGCATAATGATATACAATATTTTCTATATGAATCATAGGTAGAATTAAAACTACTGAGATATGGGTAGAAAGCTGCCCGAACAAGGGACGGATTAAGCACTTTCGGCGAGATATCGAGCAGGGGGCGTTCAGAGCGGCACTCTCGAAGGGAGGTGCATGATGAAAAAATCCAGCCTGCAGCCCATCCGTCCCAGCAGCAAACTCGGATCCAGCGCCGACCTTCGGCATTCAACCCGGCCACCCCGGAATACAGCGAAACTAGTGAGCAGCGGTCCGCAGCATTGTGCGATGATGGCCAATTTCACCGCCGATATGTTTGCCGCCCTGTCGATCGAAAAGGCCAAAGCCAATGGTGGCTCACTCTCTGTGCACGATATTGAAGCCGTCTGCACGGCGCTTAAGACCACCCCACCAGACCTTTGGAGCGACTACCGCAAACATTTCTCAACTTGCGTCGAAGCGGCGATAGCCGACAAGAACATTGCCATCGAGGCCCGAACGCCACTTCGCCGGCTCATAACATCTACGTTTGCCCATCGGTTTACCGATAGCCCCAAGTATCAACCAGGCTCATCGGCGTTGCCCCGCAAATTAGGCTCTGGTTTCTTTTCGGTTTTACCGAGGCTGATCGGTGACGAAAACATCGATCAGATGTCGAAACAATGCTCGGAAATCATCAGTTCTCTGCAACGTGAATATGGTATCGACTTCTCTTGGAGCCACTTCTTTCATCACGACGAAAGCCTGGAAATTCTCGACGAGCTTCGCGCCATGGTCGCGGAAAAACTCGACGACTTCGATAAGCGCACTGAATGGATGATTGGCATCCTAAGTCACGAAATCCAAGTTCAGGTGAGCACACGTCATGTTGAAATCCTTTTGGATTCATTTTTCCAAAGGTGGATAGAACATTCGGATCCCGCGGTCGGATCCGCAAGAAATCTGATTGCGGTTCTCAACAATAAGGATTCTGCGTAGCGAACCCTCATAAAACCCAAACACATCCCCTTAAGAGGATCAATGTAATGACTAAATCTGAGCTGCTAAGCGTTTCACAAACAGTCGTAAACAGAACATCTGACGGTATTCTAGTATTGGATGAGAATAATCTTATCACAAGATGTAACCGTTCAGCCGAACGCCTGCTCGACGCGGCGCCCAATGAACTAAACGGCAAGGATTTTTCTTGGATATTCGCAAAAAATGATCGGAGGACGCCGAAAAACCTCATCTCAATAAGCAATTCAAATCCAATAGCGTTCCAGGATGAGAATGGTGAAGTTTGGTTGCGTTCGGAATTGGGCCGGAATTTTCCCGCTGAGATCGAGACCGTGCCGGCGATCGAAAATGGCAAAGAAGTCTCCGTCGTTCTTTTCCAGGACGTAACAACCAAGCGGGCATCGCAACGCGTTATTGATCGGTGGGATGCTTACTCGAAGGATGTCTTGCGCAACACAATTGAGGTGCTTGGGCAAACGGTTGCGCAACGCGACCCATATACGGCGCACCATCAACTTAGGGTTTCCGAGTTGTCTGCAGCCATAGGTACGCTGATGGGTTTGAGCTCGGACGACATGATAGGTTTGGAATTCGGCGGGCTCATTCATGACATTGGGAAGATTCACATCCCTGGCGAAATTCTAACCCGTCCCGGAAGGTTCTCTAGAGAAGAGTTCGATCTTGTGAAGACCCATTCCGTCATCGGACATGGCATCGTCAGCATCATTGATTTGCCTTGGCCCGTAGCTGACATCGCGCATCAACATCACGAGCGCTTGGATGGCACGGGGTATCCACAAGGGTTGAAAGGATCCGAGATAGATCGCCTCGCTAGAATCACAGCAGTTGCCGATGTGATGGAATCCATGACCTCACACCGCCCATACCGTCCGGGCCTGGGTACCGACCGAGCCCTTTCGGAGCTAATGGAAAACAAAAGCACTCTCTACGACCCCGACCCGGTCGACGCCTGTGTCATGCTATTTGATTCGGATGGTTTTGAATGGTCGGTGAATTCAATTCTTGGCGGAGGTGCAAAGAATACCAATGACATTAGCGCGCCGCAAAAGGTCCGCTCCAATTAGATTGATAGCGTCGTCAACGCGTAGTCATTAAATGGAGTTCGATCTTTCTTCGTCGGCTCGAAGATTGACACATTTTCATTCCGCAACGACCGTTTGACTAAACTCATGGACTCCCGCACCAGATCGCCTATTTTGTGCCTATGACCGAATCGCGACCATCCGCCGGTCCTGACCAGCCCTCGCCGGACGAGGCCGCTCAGCCCGCACCCTTTGCCGCCGCTGTTTACGTACCGCGCCAGCCGAGAGGTGATGCACTGGCGCAATTCATTGCTCGCTTAAAAGCCGACGGCGTACGCGTTGGCGGCATGGTGCAAGACGTGGTGTTGCGCGAAGACGGGTCGCGCGAACGCATCGATACCATCGACATTGCCACCGGCAACCGCATCGTCATCAATCAATCGACGCAAGAGACCTTGCGCAATCACGAGTGCTCGCTCGACGTGCAAGCGTTGACGGAGACCACCAGCGTGCTGCGCCGTGCCGTCATTGAGGGCGCAGAATTGATCATCGTCGAGAAGTTCGGCGCCAAGGAGGCCGAGGGCGAAGGGTTGTCAGGCGATATCCTGGATGTCATTGCCGCCGGCGTACCCATGCTGGTCGCCGTGCCACAAACGTCGCTTGACGCCTGGCGGGAGCGTACCGGTGGACTGGGCAGTGAAGTCGCATTCAGCGAGCCGGCGTTCCGGGAATGGTGGGCTGGCGCACAGCAAGGTCAATAATTATTCCTTTTATAGGAATTTATTGACTTTTTGGATTTTCCCGATATATTGGCGGCGCGGCATCCGGCAGCAGGGTGCGGGCACGCTATTGTTCATTCATATACGTGAGAAAACCGATACTGATCGAGGATGGTTGGTATCGGTTGGAAAAAGTATCGGTCAAAAATTGGGTTCGTTCCGTCATTTTTTTAATGTTTCGCGTAAAATCAATGGCTTCCAACCCCCAAACTTCCGGTCAAACTGTGTCGCGATCTTCAAGATCACCCTGGTCATCGCTGTGCCGCCACCTTATATGAAAGGCCAATGCGCCGCTTAGTGACGAGGACACCATGGACGATCAAACCCGAATTGAACTGGAAGCCGCCGCCTTTCGCGGCTTGGTGAAACATCTGCAAAAGCGTACCGACGCGCAGAACATCGATATCATGAACTTGGCCGGGTTCTGCCGAAACTGCCTGTCAAAATGGTACAAAGCCGAAGCCGACGTGCGCGGTGTCGACATCTCCGACGAAGAGGCGCGCGAGGCCATCTACGGCATGCCTTACGCCGAGTGGAAACAAAACCACCAGGCAAAAGCCTCGGAGGAGCAGATGCAGAAATTCGAGGAAACCAAACCGCTGCACGCGGAAATCAGCGGCCACAACTGAGGCTCGACATTATCCGCCGGCGAGTCGGCGCAGCGTCCACATGGCGCTGTCGTCGCGATGCAAAAAATCCACAGCCGCGTCGCCACCCTCGGTCACGCGTGTGACACGGCCACGGATGCCGACGGTTTCAAGATCGTCATCGCCGGTGCCGAGCCCATCGATGGTCACCAGTGCACCGATCCGAAACGCCCCGGCGGCGGCAATCACCAAGTTGCCCTGACTCCATTCCGTGGTATCGAACAGCGACCCGTCGGCGCGGATTTTCAGCCGCGGCGACGGTGTCCGGAGATGCGCGCGTCGATCTTCCATGTGCCGACTTTATCCCCAAAATGCTGAAATGTCATGTGATGACAATCACTTGAGTTATGCTTAAACGGCGCTTGAATGCCGTCCCTTGCCGGTTTGCAGGTAAGTGTCGAACACGGCGCAAACGGTGCGGATGAAGGCGCGACCATCCTCGGTCACTTGCACATGGTCACCGCTCAGGTGCACGAGGCCGTCGTCGGCCATGGGCGCGAGGCGAGCGCGCTCCGAAGCGAAATTGTCGTCGGGAGCGCCGTCGACGGCTTCAAACGGTGCGAGATCAACCTGCAAATCGCACATCAGCCGCTCAATGATATCGCGGCGCAGACGGTCTGTAGGGTTCAGCTCCAAGCCGCGCTCGACGGCGAAGCAGTCGTCCTCAACGGCACGGCGCCAAGCACGCAGCGACGGCGCGTTCTGCACATAGCCTTGCGGCAGACTACCGATGGCGGACGCGCCCATGCCGATCAACGCCTGCGCCTGGTCGGTGGTGTAGCCCTGGAAGTTGCGCTTCAATTCGCCGTTCTCAAGGTGCTTGGCCATGGGATCGTCGGCGCGGGCGAAATGATCAAGGCCGACGCGCTTGTAGCCGTGCGCCATCAAGCGGTTGGCGACGGCCTCGGCCTGGTCCCAACGCTCGGCGGCACCGGGCAATGCGGATTCGTCGATCATTTTCTGGTGTGTCTTCATCCACGGCACGTGGGCGTAACCAAAAACCGAAAAACGGTCGGGGTTCAATTCAACGGCCAGATCAACGGTGCGCTCGGCATCGGCGACACTCTGGTGCGGCAGGCCGTACATGAGATCCAGGTTCACCGCATTGATGCCGTGGCGACGCAGGATCTCCAGTACGTCACGGGTATCATCGAAGCTTTGCACGCGGTTGATGGCTTCCTGGACGCGCTGATTGAAATCCTGGATGCCGAAGCTGATGCGGTTGATGCCGCACGTGGCCAGGGTCTCGGCCATGGCGTCGGTCATGGTGCGGGGGTCGATCTCAACGGCCAGTTCGGCGTGCTCGGTAAAATCAAAGCGCGCACGCAGGCGGTCCATGATCAGGGCGAAGTCGTCGCCGGAAAGCGTCGTCGGTGAGCCACCGCCGAAATGCAGGTGCGAAACCTGAATACGCTCTGACACGCAATCCGCCACAAGGTCAGCCTCGCGGGCGAGCGTTTGGGCGTAGTCGTGAATCGGGTCGTAGCGGTTGACCACTTTGGTATGGCAGCCGCAGTACCAGCACATGCGCTCGCAGAACGGCACATGCAGGTAAAGCGACACGGGCTCGGATGCGGGAAGTGCCGCGAGCCAGTCGCGATAGGTTGCCGCCGAGACGCCTTCGTGGAAATGCGGCGCAGTCGGATAGCTGGTGTAGCGCGGGACGGCGCCGCCATAGCGTTTCAGAAGTTCAGCGTTCATGGTCATGGTTTTATGCATCTCAACCGGGCGCCGCTTTGACAGAGATCAAACGAGGGGATCAAACGAGAAGACTTCGCGGACGGCCAAACTCATATTCGCAAAATCGTATTGATTTAAGTCAAAGCTCTTATTCGACGGCGGTTTATATATCACAAGTCTAAGTAATGAAATTGAAAATCGGGGAAAATGACCATTCGTTCCGTACTCGCGTTGGTCGATGGGGGATCATCAAGCGAGCAAGCCTTAAAGACTGCTATCCACGTCGGGCTCTCTTTCGACGCCCATGTCGAAGTCTTGCATGTGGAAACGCCGCTGAACCCGTTCGTGCCGGCCATGCCTGACGGTGTCGGCGCCGCCGGCGCAGCGCAGGTAGCGGGCGATTTGGAAGCCGACGTGCGCAAGCGCGCGGAAGCCGCTCAAGGCCTGTTTCAAACCCATTGCATCGATGCCGGTCTAAAAATCATCGAGCCCGATGAAGAACGCATCGCCATTGCCAGTTTCGCCTGGCGGCTGGTCAGCGGCCATGACAACCCCGAACTGGCGCGGCGCGGACGGTTGGTCGATCTGATCGTCATGGGTCGGCCCGATGCAGCCGACGGCGGCGTCGATTCCGCAGCCCTTGAGGCAGCTTTGTTCGATACCGGCCGCCCCGTGTTGATCGCAAGCGGCGGCGAGTTGACACTCACGGAAGCGCCCATGGCCATTGCCTGGGACGGGTCTCGGGAGGCGACGCGCAGCCTGAGCGCGGCGCTGCCGTTCTTGAAGGTCGCCAAACGCGCCCTTATTTTCTCAGTCACCGATGCACCGACGGACGACGGCCTGGAAAACCTGGCGGTCTATCTGCGCGGGCACGGAATCGATTCGGAAATCTTTCTCATCGCCAACCAAGAACGCACCATCGCCGAAGCCTTGCATCATGAAATGCAATCTCATGGTGTCGGAATCACGATCATGGGCGCCTACGGCCACAGCGTGATCAGTGAGTTCCTGTTCGGCGGCGTGACAAGAGATATGCTGAAAGATCAGCAACTTACTCTGTTCATGGCGCACTAACGCCGACGCTTCTAAACACTGATGCGCAAGGTGTGGCGTCTTCCCAAGCCACATGCTAGAGTTTCGCCATAATCGGTGGGGACTTTGCATAATCGTGTCTTGGGGGAACGAAGAGGAGATTGAGGGTGTCGACAGAGCATTCCCCTAATGTCGTGCGCTTACCGGAACCGGCAAGACGCGCTGGTGCGGCCGAATCGCCTTGCGCGGCCTGCCCGATCCGTGATCTGGCCGTTTGTTCGGCGCTTGACGACAATGAACTCGACCACCTGAACGCCATCCGCGTGTCGGTGCAGTTGCCGCATGGCGCAGCCGCCTTCGATGAAGGAGAGCCCGCCGACTACGTCTACAATTTGACCGCCGGATTTATGAAACTCTACAAGCTGCTGCCTGATGGCCGGCGCCAGATTACCGGCTTCGTATTCCCCGGCGATTTCCTGGGCCTGGCATCTGACACCGAATATGTCCATACCGCCGAGGCCATTACCGACGCCGCACTTTGCAAGTTCAAGCGCTCACAATTGGAACGCCTGTTCCGTGAGTTACCGAAACTGGAAAGCCGGCTTCTCGACATTTCACGCAATGAATTGGCCGAAGCGCACAATCAGATGCTGCTGCTGGGCCGGAAATCCGCAAAAGAACGGATTGCGTCGTTTTTGATCATGCTGGTCCAGCGGGCCGAGCGGCTTGAACTGTCCACGGAGCCTCTTGAAATCCCCATGAGCCGCAACGACATTGGCGACTATCTGGGCCTGACCACGGAAACCGTCAGCCGCACCCTGACTAGGCTAAAACAAAGCGGCGTTATTGCGCTGAACTCGGATCGGCGAATTTCGATTGCCGACCCGGCGTCTCTCGGCGAAATGGCCGAGGGGTATTGAGGTTTTCTCTCACCAATCGGGTTTTTGTCGGGTCTATTGATCCACATCAACCGTTTTTCTGATACGGTGACCTAGGTTACCGACATCACCTGTGAGGAATGTGATTCTTCATCGAATAACCTGAGAAAAATACCGTCACTTAACGACGAAAGAGGTCTGTTATTATGAGTGGGTTGGTTTGGCTCCCAGTTGGGGGCTTTGCGGTTTTGGGGCTGGTTTTAGCCGCCAATGCTGTCGATACGGCAATCTACGCGCATGGTTTGTTGCTGTTTGTCGCATGTGTCTTGGCCGGCTTTGCCGTTCTCAAGAAAGGCGGGGACGTTGTTGCTGAGCACCGATCGGACGGCGTGGACGGAACTACCGTCTACAACGATTCAATCGTCAAGTTGGGCGTCGTCGCCTCAACGTTTTGGGGCGTCGTCGGATTTCTCGTCGGCTTGGTCATTGCGCTGCAATTGGCGTTCCCGGCCCTGAACTTCGATCTGCCCTGGACCAATTTCGGTCGTTTGCGCCCACTACATACATCTGCGGTGATTTTCGCGTTCGGCGGTAACGTCTTGCTGATGACCTCTTTCCATGTGGTGCAGCGCACCACGCAAGCCCGCCTAGCGGGCCTTTGGTCGCCTTGGTTCGTGTTCTGGGGTTACAACCTGTTCATCATCATGGCCGCCACCGGATACGTATCGGGCATTACCCAAGGCAAAGAATATGCGGAACCCGAATGGTACGTTGATATCTGGCTGACCATCGTCTGGGTGACCTACTTACTGGTATTCCTCGCCACGCTTTGGAAGCGCAAAGAACCCCATATATATGTCGCCAACTGGTTCTATTTGGCATTTATCGTCACTGTTGCCTTGCTGCACTTGGTCAACAACGCGGTGGTGCCGGTCAGTTTCTTCGGCGCGAAAAGCTACGTTGTTTGGGCTGGCGTGCAGGATGCTCTGACGCAATGGTGGTACGGCCACAATGCAGTGGGCTTCTTCCTGACCGCTGGGTTCTTGGGCATCATGTATTACTATGTGCCCAAGCAGGCGGAACGTCCGGTCTATTCGTACCGGCTCTCCATTGTCCACTTCTGGAGCCTGATTTTCCTCTACATCTGGGCCGGCCCCCACCATCTGCACTACACGGCATTGCCCGACTGGTCGCAGACGCTGGGCATGACCTTCTCTATTATGCTGTGGATGCCTTCTTGGGGCGGCATGATCAACGGCCTGATGACCCTTTCGGGGGCCTGGGACAAGTTACGCACGGACCCAATCTTGCGCATGATGGCCATTTCAGTCGCCTTTTACGGTATGAGCACCTTCGAAGGGCCTCTGATGTCAATCAAGGCCGTGAACTCGCTCAGTCACTACACCGACTGGACCATCGGCCACGTTCACTCGGGCGCCTTGGGTTGGGTCGGTATGGTCAGCTTCGGCGCCATTTACTTCCTGGCTCCGAAGATGTTCGGTCGCGAGAAGCTCTATTCGCTGCGACTGGTCTCGGCACACTTCTGGCTCGCCACGCTTGGCATCGTGCTTTATGCGGCGGCCATGTGGGTGTCCGGCATCATGCAAGGTCTGATGTGGCGTGCATACGACAGCCTCGGCTTCCTGGAGTATTCCTTCGCCGAGACCGTCGAAGCCATGCACCCGTTCTATGTGATCCGGGCGTTTGGCGGCGCAATGTTTGTCGTCGGTTCCCTGCTCATGGCCTACAACGTATGGCGCACGGCGCGCGGTGACGTGCGAAGTGAAAAGCCGTACATGCCCGCTACTCAAACAGCAGCGGCATAAGGAGTAACATCATGTTTGATCATGGAAAAATAGAAAGAAACTCGATCCTAATGGTGGTGGGCATCCTTATCGTTGTCTCGATCGGCGGGATCGTTGAACTGGCTCCGCTGTTCTACCTGGAAAGCACCATCGAGAAGGTGAAGGGGGTCCGCCCTTATTCACCGCTGGAACTCGCCGGGCGGAACATCTACATCCGCGAGGGTTGCTACAACTGCCACAGCCAAATGGTGCGTCCGTTCCGCGACGAGATTGAGCGCTACGGCCACTACAGCTTGGCTGCGGAAAGCATGTACGACCATCCGTTTCAATGGGGTTCGAAAAGAACCGGACCTGACTTGGCACGTGTTGGCGGCAAATATTCCGACGAGTGGCATCGCAACCACATGATTGATCCGCGCTCTGTTGTGCCGGAATCGGTCATGCCAGGCTATCCGTTCCTGGATGCGCCACTAAAGGTCGGAGACATCACCGCGCACCTGAAAACCAATGCTATTGTCGGCGTACCCTACACCGACGAAATGATCGCCAAGGCAGAAACCGATCTGGTCGCGCAAGCGGACCCGGACAGCGACGAGGCTGAAGCCGTGGAGGAACGGTATCCAGGTGCCCAGGTGCGTGATTTCGACGGCAAGCCCGGTGCTCCGACGGAAATGGATGCCATGATCGCCTACCTTCAAATTCTTGGCACAATGGTCGACTTCGGCAGTTTCAAAGCCGAAGGCGACAACCTGCGATAGGAGACTCGATTATGACGTACGAAAACGTTTCCTATTTCGCGCAAACATGGGGGCTGGTTTATCTGGTCGTGTTGTTTGCAGGGGTCTTGGTTTACGCCTTGCGCCCTGGTGCCAAGAACAAGTTTGAGCAGGCAGCTCACATTCCGTTGAAGGAGGACTGAACGATGGCCGAAAAACATATTGACGAAGTCACGGGCATCGAAACCACCGGGCACGAGTGGGACGGTGTACGAGAACTGAACAATCCGTTGCCCAACTGGTGGCGCTGGATTCTCTATGCCACTATCGTTTGGTCCATTGGCTACTGGGTGGTTTATCCGTCCTGGCCATTGATCAGTTCCTACACCACCGGTGTGATTGGCTACAGCTCGCGCGCCGAAGTGGCAACCGATATGGCAGCCGCAAAAGAACGCCAGAAGGTACACCTCGACAAACTGGAAAAGGCATCGCTGCAGGATATCCGGACGGATTCCGATTTGCTGAACTTCGCTTTGGCCGGCGGACGCTCGGCTTTCAACGTCAACTGTTCGCAGTGCCATGGTTCCGGCGCGCAAGGTTTCAAAGGTTATCCGAACTTGAACGACGATGAGTGGCTGTGGGGAGGCACACTTGATGCTATCCACCACACCATCACACACGGTATTCGCAATCCCGACGGCGAAGAAGCTCGTGATTCGGCGATGCCTGCTTTCCTGAAAGACGAAACCCTTGAAGCCAAACAGATCGACGATGTTGCCGAGTACGTACTCACCATCAGCGGTCAAGAGGGTGACGCGGGAGCTGCCGAACGCGGCAAGCCTCTGTTCACTGAGCATTGCGCCGCCTGTCATGGCGATAAAGGTCAAGGCCTCGCCGAGTTCGGTGCACCAGCCTTGAACAACGGCATCTGGCTCTATGGCGGCGACAAGGCGACGCTGGTGGATACCATTTCCAACAGCCGTTCCGGTGTCATGCCGGCATGGGGTAAAATTCTCGACCCAGTGGTAGTGAAGCAACTAACGATCTATATTCACTCGCTGGGCGGCGGGCAGTAAACTCTCGCTGTGTGACTAATTGAGGGCGGGGGGAAACCCCCGCCCTCGTCAATCGGATGTGGGATCATGAACGACACCGGCACCTTACCGGACGTTGAACGCATAGACGTCAAAGCAGTCGACCACAAAGAAACCGGCTCGCTTTACAAGAAACAAGAGAAAATCCATCCGAAACGCGTCAGCGGCACCTACCGGTCGCTGAAGTGGTGGATCATGATCGTCACTTTGGGCATTTACTATGTAACGCCGTGGCTCCGTTGGGACCGCGGCCCCGGCGCGCCAGACCAAGCGGTACTCATCGACATGCCGGGCCGCCGATTTTATTTCTTCTTTATCGAAATCTGGCCTCAGGAAGTCTATTACCTGACTGGCCTACTAGTGATGGCTGGGATCGGCTTGTTTTTCATCACTAGCCTGGTCGGCCGCGCGTGGTGCGGATACGCCTGCTGGCAGACCGTGTGGACCGATCTGTTCGTCTACGTTGAGCGCTTTATCGAAGGGGACCGCGCGGCGCGTATCCGTCTCGACAAAGCGCCCATGAATGCCTCGAAGGCGACCAAGAGGATTTCCAAATACCTCGTCTGGCTGCTGATTTCGGTGGGTACCGGCGGCGCATGGGTATTCTATTTCGCCGATGCGCCGACCCTGGCCATTGATCTCGCAACCCTGAATGCAGCCCCCATCGCCTACATTACCATCGGCGTGCTGACCTTCACGACCTTCGCCGCTGGCGGCTTCATGCGCGAGCAGATATGCATTTATATGTGCCCTTGGCCTCGAATTCAGGGCGCCATGATGGATGAAGAATCAGCCGTTGTGACTTATCGCGGCGACCGTGGCGAACCGCGCGGCCCGCATAAGAAAGGAACCAGTTGGGAAGGCCGCGGCGATTGCGTCGACTGCAACCAATGTATCGCCGCGTGTCCAACCGGCATCGATATTCGCAAAGGTCAGCAACTGGAGTGCATCACCTGCGCACTATGTATCGACGCCTGCGACACGGTAATGGCCAAGGTTGGCCGGCCCGAAGGCCTAATCGCCTATGCATCGGTAGCCGGTGAAGAACGCCGCAAGCGTGGCGAGCCGACCGGCGTGCGCATGGCACGCCCGCGCACGCTGATCTATTTCGCCCTATGGGCGCTGGTTGGTTTGGTCATGTTGGCTGCATTGCTGTCACGCAGCGATCTGGACATCAATGTGCTGCGCGACCGTAACCCGCTGTTCGTCGCCCTGCAGGACGGTCGCATCCAAAACGGCTATACGTTCAAAATTCTCAACAAGGCGCGAGAAAACCGCACGTTGGTGCTTTCCATCGAAGGCCTGCCTGGTGCCCGTTTGAAGGTCGTCGGCACCGCCGATGTCGGTGATGCGGCGACACCGTTCTTCACCATAAAACCGGATCGCTTGCGTAGTTTCCGGCTGTTCGTTTCAGCACCCAATGAAGTCGTAAATGCAGCCTCAATGGATATTCGCTTTGTGCTGACGGAGCAGAGCACCCGAATTCGTGCGCACTATGATACGAAATTCCGGGGTCCCGAAAAATGAACGCGCCACGCCCGATAACCGGTCGCACTGTACTGATTGGGTTTATCGCGTTCTTCGGCGTGATTTTCGCGGTTAATGGGGTGTTCGTATACTTTGCGCTCGACAGTTGGCCGGGCCTGCGTTTCGAGAAGGCCTATGAGCGCGGCTTGAACTATAACCGCGTGTTGTCAGATGCCGACAAACAAGCCGAACTAAAATGGAAAAGCGCCGTCAACATCGAGCCGAACGGATCAGGCAATCATCTGGTTTCCGTGCACTTGACCGAGGCTGCGGGCAACCCCATTACGGGAAAGCGCGTTCTGATCAACTTGTCGCGCCCTACCCATGCCGGTAGCGACACGGCACTGGAAATGAAGGCTTCGGCGCCTGGCCGCTATGAGGCTATCCATCGTTTTAGCGCCGCGGGTCGCTGGCACGCCGCTGTCTCCGCACAGGGGAACGACGGCGAAACTTATAAAATGATTCATGATATCATTATTGAGCCATGACCGTTGCAAACGCCCCTGCTCTGGATGATGCCGCGCTGGAAAGCATGGGCGGCGACTGTTGCGATATCGGCGCAGCGGCAATCATGGCAAGTACGGGAGCTGCCCAGCCCCAATCTATAGACATCACCACGATTGCCGATCCGGCAGCTTTTGTCCGCGATACTTCGGACGGCAGCCACAGTTTGGCCATGTTCGTCGACAACCTGCAATGCGCCGCTTGCATCCGCTCTATCGAGAGAGGTCTGCGAGCCTTGCCGGGCGTCACCGAGGCTCGCGTCAATATGAGCACGCGGCGTGTCGCCGTCGAATGGCGGGGCGATGAAACGTCCGGCCAGGAAATCGCTCGCACAGTTGCGTCTTTGGGCTACCCTGTAGCCCCCTTCAACCCGGTCCATATCCAGCAATCAAAAACGGCTGAACAACGCCGTTTACTGGCTGCTTTAGCCGTGGCCGGATTTGCCGCCGGCAATGTCATGTTGCTCTCGGTGTCGGTTTGGTCTGGCCTGGTGACCGATATGGGCCCCGCAACACGCGACATGTTTCATTGGATATCTGCGTTGATCGCGCTGCCGGCCGTCGCCTTCTCAGGACAACCGTTTTTCCGCTCCGCCTTCACTGTTTTAAAGACGGGCCGCATGAATATGGATGTGCCGATTTCATTGGCCGTCATCCTGGCGAGCGCCATGAGCCTGCATCAGACCTTCTTGGGCCGAGAGCACGCCTATTTCGACGCCGCCATCGGACTGGTGTTTTTCTTGTTGATCGGGCGCTACCTTGATTTTCAGGCGCGAGCCAAAGCGCGCGAAACAGCGGAGCATTTGGTTGGCCTTTCGGCAGTTGCCGCCACGGTCATTGATGAGAACGGCCAGCGACGCGCCATACCGGCTAGTGATGTGACGGCGGGACTTAGCGTTTTTGTAGCTGCGGGAGACAGAGTGCCGGTTGATGGCGAGGTCGTTGAAGGACGCTCCGATCTCGATACATCGCTGGTGACCGGAGAAACATTACCTCGCGACGTTGCGCCAGGGGCCGGCGTCTATGCGGGCACACTCAATCTCACAGCACCGCTAACCATCCGCGCCACGGCCGACGGTGAACACACGCTGCTGGCAGAGATCGTGCGCTTGATCGAACACGCAGAGCAGGGCCGGGCGCGCTTTGTGCGCATCGCAGATCGCGCCGCGCGGGTCTACGCGCCGGCGGTGCATATCTTGGCGTTGGCGACGTTCCTGGGCTGGTGGCTTTCCGGCTTGGCGCCGCTGGAGGTTTCAGTATTACACGCCGTGGCGGTTTTGATCATCACATGCCCCTGCGCATTGGGCCTAGCCGTGCCAGCCGCGCAGGTGATCGCATCGGGTGTTTTGTTCCGGCGCGGAATATTAGTCAAATCGGGCGATGCATTTGAGCGACTGGCAGAAATTGACACGGTGGTCTTCGACAAGACCGGCACATTGACCACCGGCGACTTGGCGCTTTCCAATTCGGAGGATATCTCACCGGAAGACTTAAACCTCGCCATCACGCTCGCCGGACACTCCAATCATCCACTATCGCGAGCGCTCGCCCGCTCGGATCAGGCGAGCAACGGAGTTAGCAACGATACAGCACTTAATGTTTCAGAGTACCCGGGCCGAGGCCTGCAGGGATCTATCGGCGGTAAGGATGTCCGCCTGGGCAGCCGAGCCTGGTGCAACGCGGATCTTTCGTCTCAAGGCGCGGACGACAGCCCCGAACTCTGGCTCAAGGTTGGTGAGGCGGCACCGGTTCGTTTCCAGTTCATTGATCAGCCAAGGGCGGATGCGCGCGTCGTGATCGAGAATATCAAAGCACTGGGACTTAAAGTCATGTTGCTTTCAGGCGACCGCAACTCGGTCGCCGGCAAGATGGCTGAAAAGCTTGGGATTGAAGAATGGCGGGGTGAGTGTCTGCCGACGGACAAGATCGACATCTTGGAGACATTACAGAGTGACGGGCGGAAAGTTGCCATGATTGGCGATGGCTTGAATGACGCGCCGGCCCTGGCCGCCGGCCACGCCTCTATTTCACCGGCCGGCGCCGCCGATGTCGCGCAGACTGCGGCTGATTTCATTTTCCAGGGGGATAAGCTCGAACCCGTACTGGCGGCGATCCGAGTCGCGCGTCGGACACATGCATTGGTCAAACAGAACATTGCCATCGCGGTCGGATACAACATCTTCGCTGTACCGATCGCCGTCCTGGGCTTCGCTTCACCACTCGTTGCAGCAGTCGCCATGTCATCTTCGTCGCTGCTGGTCACGCTCAACGCCTTGCGTCTGCGTATGATGAAAATGGTGTGAACGCATGGAAGTCTTGGTCTTTCTCATTCCTATCGCCTTGTTTTTGGGCGCGCTTGGATTGGCAGCGTTTATTTGGTCGCTGAAATCCGGGCAATTCGAAGATCTCGACGGCGCCGCCATGCGGATACTCAACGATGAAGACGATCAGTCAGCAGATGCCCCTAGCGAAAGTCACGCGTCTACCAGCGACCGCGGCACGGTGAAATCCAACAACTCATAGCTCTCGGGTTGCATCGGCGCCCAGTTGTTTTGATGGCACCGAAGAACGCACAGCGCGGCCGTTGGAAATTTGGTCTGCATTTTATCATAGGCATCGGTATTCGCTGGCGCCGCCAACGACAGGGCGAGCATTTGAAGACCCGGATTGTGCCCGATTAGCATGATCGAACCGACAACTGGGTCGATACGCTCAACGCGATGGGCCAAGACTTTGGCATCAGCAAGATAAAGTCCTTTGTCGATCACGATTTCACATGCCGCGCCAACCACCGGGCGAACCGCTTCGAGCGTCATCTTTGCGCGTTTTGCGCTTGAACAGATGATCAATTCTGGCAGGTAGCCATTTTGTTGCAAGTAACTGGCCATGACATTACGCGCTTTGAGGCCACGTTTGTTCAACGGCCGATCGAAATCAGATAGATCCGGATCGGACCAACTGGATTTTGCATGCCGCAATAGAAAGAGCGTTCTCGGGTTCTCAGTCACGTTCATCACATCCTCTGAGCGTTGGAGGATATCACTCTAATGTTTCACTTTTTCGCGCGTATCGGCTGAGGGGCCAGCGGATGGATTGTGCCAATTGGGCTCACTATAGAAATTGTGCGCATTGAGGCCTTGCTCGGATTTCTCCATCAGGCGTTTGACGAAATCCAGCGCCACGAGCGCGAAGTCCTTAGCCTGATGTATACTTGTGAACAAATATTCCCCGTCAACGCTGCCATTTCCCCGGTAGTTGCCGGCGAGTTGCAAGGTGACCTCCAGATTTTCACCCGAGATACCACTGGGTGCCGCAACTTCGATGCTTTCCACAGCGGTGACGAGGTTGTTACAAACGACCACCCGGTAGACCCGCTCACGCTCCATCTGAATTTTCCTCGCCTATACTCGATTGCAAAGCTCTATCGTGCCCTCTGCAGTTGCCAAAGCAATAAGGTTTATTGTCCGAACGCTTACAGCCACACATATAAAACTCTGCTGAAATGGGGGCGACAAACTCAATCGGCGACAGACCAGTGCCGGCATGCGAGCCATCACACCAAGGTTGCGTCCTGCTGCGTCCACAGCGACACCAGAGGTAGCTTTCTCCGGCCTCCACATCGACAGCGTATGGCCCGGTTTGCGCGACAACCGGGTCGCTAACGCTCAATCCTTCTTCCTCCGGCCGGCTTTATAAGATTTCACCTCCGCTAACAGGAAGTCCCGCAACACATCAATGCGTTTCGAATGACGCAGTTCCTCCGGATAGACAAAGAACGCTTCCATCGTCGGCCCCTGCATGTCCCGCAAGATGTGAACAAGATCCGGCGATTCCTCACTCAAATAATAGGGTAAGGCCGCAATGCCCAAGCCGCTCCGCACCGCGCGGTAAATGCCATGCACGCTGTTGACCCGAAGTGCCGGAATGCGAGGCTGACCCTCCGGTCGGCCAGCGGTCAGGAGCCAGTTGATATTGTCCACTGGCGCCTGGACGTCGTCGCCGTAGACAATCAAACGATGATCATCCAAGGCTTCTGGCGTTTCCGGCGTACCGTTGGCGTCGATATATTCCTTCGATGCGAAAACATGATAGTGCACCGTCATCAACTTGCGTTGCACGAGGTTCGATTGGGTCGGACGCTGAAACCGCACAGCGACGTCGGCCTCACCTTGGCACAGATCTAGCTCGAGATTATCGACCAGCAACAACGATACGGAGATATCGGGATAAGTTTCTAAAAACGCATTCATACGTGTGCTCAACCAGGCGGAGCCAAACGTCACCGTGGTGGTGATCCGAAGCGGGCCTTCCGGTACTTCCCGGTACTCGTTGATCCGGCCCGTTGCCAGCGCCAGGCGAGACGACATTTCTGCAACGGTACTTTGCAGTTCAACACCGGGTTCTGTCAGCAATATCCCGCCGGTATGTCTGCGAAACAGCATCACGCCGAGATCACGTTCCAAAGTGCTGATCTGGCGACTGACAGCCGATTGGCTGAGCCCCAGAACCTTGCCGGCGCCTGTAAAGCTACCAACGTCGGCGACTGTCGCGAACACACGTAGTTGGTTCCAATCCATGGCTATGGGCGTCCGGGCGCAGTGTAGGCGACGATACGGCAAATCGGCGCTGAACCGGGGGCCTCGTCAATACCGACCGCCTTACCGTTTGCCAGCACGAACCATTGCCGCACGGCATTTCCTTCTCCGGGCCAAGCTTCGAACGGGTCCGCATGGCTCGGACAAGGCGCGCCAGTGTTGAGCTTAACGGCAACAACATCAACATCAAGCAAGGCCGAGGCGTGATGACTGTCCGCGTTTTCGGGCAAAACTTGTTTCAATGTCGGCAAGGATTCACCTCCCTTGGTTTCGCCAGCGTATAAGAGTCTGGCTTCAACAATGCCGCGTCAAGAAAAGAAGCTATCAGCTACTGCGCGGCTTACCCATAAGACCTGCCAATGCCGTCTTCCGCTTTTTCTCCAACAACCCCTTTTGGGAATGCATCATCCTACCGACAGGGGTCGCACAGGAATGCACCAATCGCTTTACCGGCACGTAGGCAATGAACGCGCACGAGCCAAAAACATGCAGATACCACAGGGCTTGCGTAGCGGTGCTTGAGATTTCCATGCCGCGCACAAGATGAGCCAGTGCATATCCGCCGAAAGATGCCCAATAGACCGGATCGACCGCTAGATCAGCCAACCGGATAGCCTCAACGATGAAACCGCTGGCGACCACAAACAACAGAAATACAGCACTCGGCGTATCGGAAAATCTCTGCTCGGGCGTGCCGTTCACCGCAATGCGCCAGCCGATTGCCATTACGCAACCGACAAACACCATGGCGCCGGTAAAATCGAAGCCGAAATCGAAGGCCAAGCGCAGCGGGTGATGCGTGTCTTCCCAAACATCAATACCACCGAAAGCCGGCCAAGCCTCACGCAGCAAAACCGCCAACAGCTCCAATGCGAACATCAGGCTGAAACCCCAGAAAATCAACGTATGGCGCAACCAGCGGAACCCACTGACCGACATCAGGCTGCGGTGCAAAACAACATCGTCCATAAATGTCCGGCGCATGGCCGCAGGCTCGCTAGCGTCTCGCGTGACCAAGTGCCCGAACCGCTGCCACGTGGGAAGATTCTTTCGTACCAGCAGTTTGTAGAGACCCCAATCAACAGCAACGACAGCCGCAAGTGCTGCCGGCCCAAACAATATCCACGCGGTCTCCATTCGCCCGGCTAAGGTCTCCGCCGCATAAAAACCACTGAGCGCCGCGACAGCCCATACGTAGGTCCAGGCCCCAAGTTTGAGGAGCCAAGTCCATGTGCCTTGCAAAGCATCGGAATCAAATGCCCGAGAGAAAATAAAAACCGAAAAAACCCCAAGGCCTCCGGCCAACAAGAGCATCGACACCAAAAACATGCCGTAGCCCCACGCGGCCGTCGAATACCCGGCGATCCCGGCAACCAGCAACACACCCGCAACCGCCAACGGTATCCAAGTACGCATGCCGACGGTTTTGAAAGCGGCCATGGGATTCGGCGCTCCTAGATTGGAAAAGGCTTAGGCGCTGTCAGCTTCCAGTTTCGCCTGTTCGCGTTCGACATCAATGGCGATCATCGCCTCATGCAGGGCTGGGTCGCCGCCCTTCATATTGGCCAGATTGGTGACGCATGCCTTGGCTTTCTCAACAGCAACCAAGGCGTCCATGGCGTAAGCGTCGGCCTCAATTTTATCGCACCAGTTCTGACTGATCGGCGCGCCGCCGACAAAAACCTTCAAGTCTTCGCGCTTGCCTTCTGCCGTGATGCGCTTGATCGTTTCCCACTGCATGTTCATGGTCGTGGTCAACAAAGCCGAGAAGCCGACAATAATAGGGTTGTGCTCTTCGATCGCTTCCATGAACTGGTCCGGCGTTACGGTGACGCCCAGATCGATAACCGTGAATCCGGCCGCTTCCAACATCATGGCAACGATCTTCTTGCCGATATCGTGCAAATCACCCTGCACCGTGCCGACAACGACGGTACCGATTTCTTCCGTCTTCTCGGCGACGATCAAGGGTTTCAAGACCTCAAGTGCCGCCTGCATGCACTTCGCCGACATCATCACTTCGGGTAGGAAGTACTCATCCATCTTGAAGCGCCGACCGACCTCAGCAATACCTGTCGCCATGGGACCGGAGATCAGGGTCTTGGCATGTACGTCCTTTTCGAGGGCAGTATTGATGAAATCAACGGTCTCCGTATGTTCACCCTCAATGATATTCCATTCAAGCTCATGGAAAAGCTCTTTGATATCGGCAGGTGCATCGCTCCATCGGTCAGTCTGCCGTGTAGTCTCGATGTCATCTTTCAGGTCTTCAAGATCGAACTCTAGATCGGTATTAATTACCAAGGGCATGGAACGTTCCTCGTGCAATTCATTTTCAGGCTAAGTAGCGCCTCAACGCTGCATTTCAGGCAAATCTTCACCGACATCGGCACCTTCAGGCGGCTCTTCGGGAAGCGGATAGACGCCGTATTGCCGTGCTTCGTCGATCATAGCAAGCGTGTTCTCTGCCGGCACATCATGCTCAAGCCGATGTGACGAGCTCAAAAGGTACCCACCTCCCTGACCAAGCTCCCAAATGCGCTGACGCACTTCCTTGCGTACATCCTCTTCAGAGCCCCAAGGTAACGTCTCCTGCACATCGATACCGCCATAGAAGAACATGCGGTCGCCGAGCATCAGTTTCTTGGAGCGTGGACCGGAATGGCGGGCGGCCTTCGGTTGGACCGGGTCGAAACCATCTACACAAGCATCTCCATTGGACACCTTGCCGCGCAATAACCCTTCCATAAATGACGTTGGGATAGCCCCGCAACTGTGGAACTGAATTTTGCCGTTGGGGTTTTTCTTCAGGAAGTATTCCTTGGTCTCGATACAGGCACGATGATAGTGCGGTATTAATTGGCGTTCGAACATTTTCAGTGACAAAAATGCTGTCTTCTCGCTGGCCAAATCTTCCGGGCTGACACGAATCCAATCAATATATTCACCCATGCGATCAATCATTGCCTTGTTGAAGGCAATTTCCAAATCGGTGAGCTTGACCAACAAGGCCTCCAAAAACTCTGGCGCCTCAATGAAGTCGGAGAAGATTTTGGCATAGCCGACCATATATTTCGCCTGCTCGAACAAACCGCCGCGACCGGCTTGGCCCATCATGGCAAAGGGCGTTTCTTCGCGGACATATTTGCAATAGGTCGCCATGTCCATACCGGGGATGGGCGAATCCTGGAAGCAGCTGTCATCGTAGGGATCAGGCCATGGGTATTCTTCGAGAATTTTCAGCCCTTCTTCTAGCGGCGCGCTGGTGGCATTGAACAACGGATAGCCGATCATCTCGTAGTAGCTGCCGTTCTCATGTGGCGTAAACTTGCGGATAACCCCCCATTCGTCGACGTTGACCTCTTCGTCGCCGGATGGCTTCACGTCCAAATCGAACGGAAAGTCACCCTCTTCGACCGGACGAAAGCCCGGCGACCCACCCGGCGGGCCAACGGAGATACGGACGAAATCAAGATCAAGCTTTTCAGCAAGATCGAGCTCGAACGCGACATCTGTGGTCCAGGTGGTCGAGCCCGTTCGGTAGTTCCGAGCATAATCGTTGTATTCCATGCCAAGACCCTTGCGGAGGTTCTGGTATCCCTCCACTGTTCCCCACAGTGCTACCGGCACGCGGTCGGGCTCTCGCAGATTAATGGCATCCAGCGTGCGCTTACGCTGCGGCGACATGGCGTTCTTGTTGATTGCAACCATGGAAGTCTCCCGAACTCTCGACCTGTTTAATCGGCCTGTATCATTACTGCATCACTCTAACAAAACTAACGCCCCGTTGCTCGGCAGTTCAGCGCCTAACGGCATGCGTCTACGGCATGGGATCAGTCGCCGCCGAATTGCTGCTGCGCGCCGACGATCATGCCTGGAAACCCTTGCATGTCCGAACCACCCAACCGAGCCGCAGCACGTTCGCGGCCCTGATTGGCCAAATCGACCATGGAGCCGGACTTGATTGCGCCGGTCGGGCAAATTTCTTCACATGCTCTCGGCATGTCCAATGGGCGTTCCTTACCGGGTGTCTGGCAGAAATTGCACTTCTCCATCTTGCCAGCAGTCGCTGACAATTGCGGCGCGTTGAACGGGCACGCCCATGCGCAAAAGCCGCAGCCGATACAGGTATTGGGATCCACCACCACGACGCCATCATCAGCGCGTTTGGTGATCGCCGTTACCGGACAGGCGTTGCGGCACGGCGCATCGCCGCAATGCATGCAGGCCATGGAAACGTTCATGGCTTTGACTTCGGGATAGGTACCGCTTTCGATTTTCACTACTTCGCGCCAACGCGGGCCGATCTCCACCTCGTTCCAGGTTTTGCAGGCGATCTCGCAGGCGTGGCATTTGACGCAGCGTTTGTGGTCGAAATAGAAGCCGTGTTGCATGGTTCTTCTCCCCCCTCAGCTCGCCGCTCGAATGCGGACTTTGCATTCGTTATAGCAGTTGGCGCCGGTCACCGGATTGGTATGGATGTCCATCAGATTATTCGAGTGTGCACCTTTGCCCTTGGCCGTCGAGCCCATGGCCCAATGGCCGAAGCCATGACCGTGGCGAATGGAGATGCAACCCGGCACCAATCCTTCGACCACCTTGGCCAATATCGTGATGCTGTCTTTCGGGCTTTCGACGACGCACATCTCACCGTCACGTATACCGAATTTAGCGGCATCGGTGCTATTCACTTCAACCCAGTTCTCGCCGCATATTTCCATCAAGTATGGATTGTTCTGGGTAACGATGTTGCAGTGCATGGAGAATTTGGAATGCGTCACCTGTAGCGGGAACTCATCATCAGGCAAGACGCTGCGCTCAACGAAATCAGGATATGGATTGAGTCCGGCATTTTCGTAGTCCTTGGAGTAAATCTCGATCTTGCCCGAAGGAGTCGGCAGGCCGTCCGGCACGCGGTTGAAGCGGATATCACCGGCCCAGAAACCTTTCTCCTTCAACTCGTCCAGACTCATGGGGACATCCTTCATGGCGACCTCGCCCCAATCTTCCCATTTCTCATAGGGGAAATGTTGTCCCCAACCCATTTTCTCAGCGATACCTTTGACGATCTCATAGGCGGGTTTGGCCTCGCCAACGGGTTCAACGACAGGCTGGCACAAGATCACCTCCGGTCCCAACCACATGCCTTGACGGATTTCCGCCTGCTCGTGGAAAGACGTTTCAGGCAAGACGATGTCGCATTCCAGCGAGGTCTCACTCATGTACAGTTCCATCGATACCGCCAGCTCGAGGTTCTTGAACATTTCCTGGACGCGTTCGCGGTTGGGGTCGCTCATCACCGGGTTGGTGGCATGAACAAACCAGGCTTTCACCGGGTATGGATTGCCATCAATGACGGCCTCGGGGAGTTTTGAATTCGGGAGATCCGGCGCCAGAGGATAACCCATGGCAACGTGCAACGGATCCTTTTCCGGCTGCTTGATAGCATCTGCCGGAATGTCCACCGGCGCGCCCAAGGGCGCCCAATCCTTTAGGTTGATGTTGCCGGGCTTGTCCACCTCCCCGCAGATCGCGTCGAGGATATAACACGCCCGTCCAGCATCGTGGCCGTTGGTATAGTAACCCGAGCCCTTGAACATCGCCGACATGGCGGGTTTGGTGGTGGCGAACTCACGCGCCAGACGCCTGATGCGCTCGGCATCGATGCCGCAGATGCCCTCCGCCCATTCCGGCGTGTAGCCTTTTTCGGCCAGATGATCGCGGAAGCCGTTGAAGCCCTCGCAGTAGGCATTGACGAAGGCTTCGTCATAGAGCTTCTCGTCGATGATCACCTTGCACATGGCCAGCGCCATGGCGCCATCCGTGCCCGGCTGGATAGCGACCCATTCATCGGCTTTTTGGGCGGTTTCGGTAAAATTGGGATCGACCACCACCAAACGGCAGCCTTTGGCTTTGGCTTCGATCAATGCGCGGCTTTCCCACAGACCTTGGTTGGCCCCTAAGTTGTTCATCCCCCAAAGCATGACGTATTTCGAGTTGGCGAAATCGTGCATGGGAAAAACGTGGCCGAACAGATTGAGACATGCTGCACGTCGGTCCTGCTCACACCCAGAGGTATGCGCATACATATTGGGGGACCCATAAAGGTCCTTCAGAAGATGATGATAAAAAACCGTATTGGGATCGTGATGACAGGTGAGCGCCACCGATTCCGGGCCCCACTTCTCCGCAATTTCCTTCAATTTATCGGCAATGAAAGTAAATGCCTCGTCCCAAGAAATGCGCTTGAACTGCCCGGGCTCGCCTTTCGGGTTCGTCCGTAGCATGGGGTATTTCAAGCGATCAGGATCTTGGCTGACGTACCAACTGGCCATGCCCTTGGCGCAGCGCGCGCCGATGTTGTTGGGGGCTTCGGGATTTCCTTTCTGATAGACAATACGGCCATCGCGGACAAATACCTCGGTCGGGCACTGCCACGGGCAGGTATAACAGAAACTCTTGGTGACCTTGGCGCCCTTGATATCGGCTAGGCGCTCGCCCAGGTTTTTGTCGACGACGTTCATGATCATATATCTCCCTGTCGGCCCACATGTCGGACCACCGCATGATTTTTAACATTATGTCGGCAATGCGGCCCTATTCCGCAGGTTAGCGCCGCGCCGGTAATCGTGCAACAAACCGAGTATGCGGTCATGCGATGGCGGAATAGTGGTTGGCGCCTCACGCATGACATCCCATATACATCCGGCATGAATTTATAAGAGAAAGCGCGATCTTGAATTCCCCGGATGCAATGCACGTGAAAAAGTGCGATAATAGAAGAAATTTAGAATGTTTGGGGAAAGGGGAGTTAGGTCAACGCGCCATAGATCATTAGGGGTTTGTCATCATGGCCAAAGAACCGAATACACCCAGTGGCAGCAATCAGCCGCCCGATCCAGAAGATGCACGCGCTGAGTTTTGGGAAGCGACATTTTTCAGTCCCGACGGAGCGGAGCTTTCCGAAAAACACAGTATTGCGGAAGAGCCCGCGCCAGCGGAGCCGCGAGTTGCAGGACAAGCGGAGCCAGCGATCAAGCAAACCGAACGTGAGACTCCCGCGCGCCAAGATTCCATTTCTCGAGAAGCCCATATTTCAGCCGATCAGCACGCCGAGGACCTCGGCGAGGCCATGCATGCCAAGTTTATGCACCTGCTCAACGCAAAGATGGAGGAAACCGGTGGCCATCTGACCCCTGAAGACGTTGAGGAAATGGGCGAGGAATTCCGCGACAACTTGGATGACATCAAGACCGCGTTCGTGAAAGCCGTTGAAAGCTACACCCTGGCCCGAGAACGTGGCCGCATCGATAGCGCACGGACACATCTTTTCACCCGCCTCATGGTACGGAAGTTCGAACATCGCCTCCGTGACGAGAGAACATTACGCGAAAAACCAGACTATCTATCTCGGCGCATGCTACCGGGTTTTGCCAATATGCTTTCCATGATGTTCGGAAAACCCAAGTTGGCAGACTATGAAAACCGCATAAAAATTGTGACGGACAAAATGCGCAATGCCAATGGCGGCCACATCGATTGGGAAGAATTCTACCGAACGCCGGAAATCAAAAAGCTGGCGCTGCGCGCCGAGATCGAAATCGCACAAAATTTCCGCAACATCGACAAGCGGTTTCAGTGGATGGTGGCGATGATCAACTCCAACCTGATCCCCGCCGACGACATTCGAACCGGCGCTGAGTGGACCTTCAACGATGCGGCGGCAACCAAACTGCTGACATCGTTGTTTGCCGACGTACGTGCGGCGTTGAAAAATCCGAATGCGCGCGAACGTTTCACCGCGACCCTTGGCGAAGAGGCCGTGGGCATGCTCGACAATGTGGCGTTGCGTTTCCGTTGAAGGATCGACCGATTACCGATCGACGGTCTCTTTGCCCTCGCCACCGAAGCGCGTTGCCAGATAGCCGATCAGCAAACCCACAATCGCCCCCTCAGCCGTAAACCAGAACGGTGAGGTTAACCATCCGGTCTCGCCAAACAGTGCAGCCATCATCGTCTTCATCTCATCATAGGCGAAGAAAGTCAGGACGAAGTTCATCCACCCGCCGACAATCGGTGCGCGGAACCACCACGGCATGGGCAGTTTCAAAATAGGGTGATAGGTGAACACCCCGAACACCCCGACAATGGCGCCCAGTGTCGTGTACCAAAGTAAAATCCCCCACCGGAACAACCAACCGGATTCGGGCAGAAAATAGGGCAGACAGATAAAGCCGCAAAGGCCGACGACAAAACCGACGGCTTTGCCGATCGCGATACGAGTCACAAGTGAAGGATTTCCAAACATGCCACACCTCCAAGACAAAGAGCGCAGCTAACGCTGGAATACTTAGCTGATGGTATGGGTATACACCCGAGGTGCGAATCTTGCATTGACGCACGTCACCATCGGGAGCGTCAGTCGTTGGAGCTTCTCGGCAACCTTGATGCAATCAATCGATAAACGCCGCCGCCAATCACCGCGCCACAAATGGGCGCCAAAATATAGACCGTAAAGAAGCCGTTCCGTGGCCCCGGAATGGCAATGTCGCCCCATCCCAGAAAATACGCGACCAGGCGCGGCCCGAAATCACGCGCAGGATTAAGCGCCGCCTGGGTCAACGGCGCGACAACCGAAATAATGGCCGCCACGCCGAGACCGATGATCACGGCGCCCATGGCGGACGGCGGGCGGGCGGCATTGCGCTCGTGGGTTACGGTCGAAACCAGAAATGCCAGCATGGCGGTGCCGATCATCTCCGCAATGAATGCCGATGTCGGCGTGATCACCCGCCACGCGTCCTCAGCGGTGCCGAATACAGCGGGGTTCGGAAAGTACTCACCAAACATCATGGCGCTCAGTTCGCTGCCCGGCCCACCACGCAGCAGCCCCTTGGCCCGCTCAAATTCGATGATTGCCTCGGAAAACATCGCGTAAAGCACGATCGCCGCCGTCGCCGCGCCTGCGACCTGCGCCACCCAATAGGGCACCACGCGCCGCAGGGGGAACTTATCGTAAACGGCTGCCATCACCGTGATCGCCGGGTTGATATGCGCGCCCGATAGGCTGGCCGCCGTGTAAATGCCCAAGCTCACGCCAACAGCCCAAACAACCGCCACCTGCCAAAGGCCGGCTTGGGCGCCGGTGGCAACAGCCGCTTGGACGGAACCGACGCCGAAAAACACCAGAACGAATGTGCCGAAATACTCGCCAATCATGGCCGTGAACACACTCGTCGGCTGTCCATCGTCCGGTTTCTTATCGGCTGATTTCGTTTGATTTTTGTCGCTCACGTTACCTGCTCCCTTTCAGGGCTTCGGGCACATTCCGGGACGCCCGGGCATTCACTCGATCCAATTGCGCACCGTCAAACCGTGCATCCGTTAAATCTGCTTGGGTCATATCCGTGCTGTCCAACTTGGCCTTTGAAAAATCTGCATCCCGCAAATTCGCGCCGGTGAATTGTGTTAAAACCAACAGCGCACCTTGAAAACGCGCGCCCGAGAAGTCGGCGCCATATCCACGTGCCCACGAGAGATTGGCCTTGGCGAAGTTCGCTCGTGCGGCATGGCTCCAGGTCAAATCAGCAGAACCCAGGTTTGCCCCACTCAAGTCGGCGCCGTTAAGGATAGCCTCCATCATCTGGGCATTGACCAAATTCGCACCCGTTAGCTTCGCATCGGTGAAATCTGTCCCCCGCATACGCGCACCATTCGGTCCTGGGTGGGCAAGGCCCCTTCCGCCCATGTTTGCATTTGCAAAACTCGTGCCCCTGAAGTCGGCTTGCCGAAGATCACTGTCGGACAAAAACGCATTGGAAAAATCAGCACCGCGCGCGCGGGCTTTCACCAACGACGCCCCCGGCATAAACACCCCAGCTCCCTGCGCGCCATCCAGCCGCGCCGCATCCAGATGCGCCAGCGACAAATTCGCGCCTTGAAGATTGACGCCACGCAGGTCCGCCCGCGTCAAATCGGCATTGCCAAGGCTCGCACCGGAAAAATCCGCGCCAGCAGCATTGGCGCTCCGAAGGTATGCCTCACGCAAGTCGGCTTTGCTGAAGTCAGCACCGCGCAAGTCCGCGCCACTGAGATTGATGCCGCGAAGGTCCGCGCCGGAAAGATCGACACCTTGAAGATTGGCGCCCTGGAAATCGCCACCGGCAACGGGCTTTCCGTCATCGGCCGCAACCGGGGCCGTCATCAGCAGCAAACAAACAAGGGTATTGATCACCAGACGCATACTCAATCCACCTTGTTCCGAGGCAGGAAGGAGACCGTCTTCAATTCATCCGGCGCTGGCCCGATGCGGCGGATATCAGCCCACGCACCTTTGTAGTAGGGAATGGTCGTCGCCGGATCGACGTGATCTGAAATCAGGTCGCCGGCCGCACCCCGCGGCTGACCAAATAGCATGAACGCGTGGTTCGGCTTCACCGCATCGGTTATGTAGGCCATGGCGCGGACGCTACCAACATCGTTAGCGACCTCAAGCAGGTCTCCCGCTGCGATGCCCAATTCCGTCGCGTCGGCAGGGTTGATCTCCAGGCATGGTATGGGAAAGCGCTCGCGGTAAAATTCGATGTGCTGGTGATGATAGAGCGTCTGCCAGATATGGTTGACGCGCCCGTTGTTAATCCAGAACCGGTGGTTTTTGCGCTGCCGCTCCACCCCAGCCGCATAGCCGGGCCACGGCCGGTGTGCGGCGATAAAGCGAGCCTTGCCCGACGGTGTGCCGAACTTGCCGTCCTCGAACAGGCGCGGCGTGCCCACCGGCACCCGGTTGACCAATCGCACCGGCGTCTGAATGCCTTCATTTCCAAGGTCGCGTAGCAGGTCGTAGGTCAACCCGGCATAGCCCTCCATGGGATCACTGCCATCGCCCTTGAAACTGTAGCGCGCGTGAATGAAGACCTCTTCATCCGTTTTCCAGCGGTAATCACGGAACCGGTTTGCCATCAACGGATTTTGATCTTCCTCGTACAACTGGCGCAGCCGTTCGGCAAATTTCGACATTATTTTCCAGTCGGGTAAGGCGTCCCCCGGCGGGTCCATGAAACGCTCGTAGAGCCGCAACCGGCGCTCTCCGTTGATCGACGTCAGGTTCATTTCTCCCCAACCAGCGGCAGGCAACACCACATGGGCGTGCTGCGCCGATGCCGTCATGTAGAGATCCTGCGCCAGGATGAACATACCGCCTTCCTTCAGCACGTCGACAACGGCCACCACGCGTTCACCAACAGGCCGACCCTTGGTTTCTTCGAGCACGGCACGTACCGAGGCGCCGCGTTCGATCAATGAGTTTTCCATGTCTTCGGCACGCAATGTCGTCAGCACCGGATTGCAGCCCCCGATCCAGAAAACCTTGGCTTCGCCGCGGCGCACGGCTTCGTCCACGTTCAGCGCAGGCCGCCCACCGGGGTAAGGTGGGCGCACATAAGCTTCCTGATGACCACCGAGACGGCTGCAGCCGGTACCCGGTTTGCCGACATTGCCGGTCATCAACGCCAGATCAACAATGGAGGCAATGTTCTCGTAGTTCTTAAGCCCCCAGATCAATCCTTTCTCGTAATGGAACAAGGTACGCCGGCGCGCACCGCCCTTTTTCGGTTCCGCCACCCATTCCGCCGCCTTGATGATATCCACCGCTGCAACACCGCAATGCGCGGCCGCTTCATCGACAACGTCGTCCAAAGACTGATCGACGCCCAGGGATGATCGCTGATAGGCCTCGAAGGTTTGCCATTCCGTGCGTTGACGGATGAACGCGATGTCGTGCCAGCGCTTATCCAGAACAACCCGCGAAATGGCGTTCAGCAACACAATATCAGTGCCGGGTTCGATCTGGAGATGCAGCACGTTTTCCTTGCCGCCTGCAGCCTCAGCTGCAGCAACGCTCATGGTGCGGCGCGGATCGACAATGATCATTCGGCCCGAAGTTGTCGGCTCGCCGCTGAAGGTCTTGGCCTTCAACTCTTCCGAGTCACCGTTCAGGTTCGGGATCATATGATTGAGAAAATAGTTCGATTGCGTCTCGTAAGGATTGGCACCGACGATCATGATGGTGTCGGACAGGCGTGCATCCACATAGGCGTTGGTTAAGGGCGCCAAGCCGGCGTCACCAGCGGCATGCACTTCGCTGTTGTAGGCAGGACGGTTGTGGATCGACGCGCGCCGCGTACCGACACCGGAGAAGAAAAACCGCCCAACCGCCCAATTGTTCTCGAAACCGCCGCCGCCGCCGCCATGGTCGAAAAACTTCATGCCAACCGCATCCGGTCCCCACCGGTCAATGACCGCTTTGATAACCCTGGCGCCAAGGTCGACAGCTTCGTCCCACTCTGCGTCACGATGGCCATCAGCCCCTAGCAATTGTGGTCTGTGCAGACGCGCTTTGGTTTCACGGTCAGGCGCATAGAGGGTTTGGGCCAAGCCGCCACCACGCACCGATTCCATGCCGCTGTTCACCGAACATTCCGTATCGGGGATGATCGCTACACTATGGCGCGAGCCATCCTTGTCGGTAACGACAGTGTGCATGTTCGGTGCAATCCATACACCATCGGCCGATTGCGGCTCGGTGAAATCGATGCCGAGCGCGTTGCCGTCCGAGCTCGGCGTACCATCCTTGCCCTCCGGCCACTTGAATACCTGGTAGCCGCACCCAACGATGCAGAACTGGCAGACGGTCCGGAATGATTTGGCGCTTTTCGGCGGCAGGGGCACGCGGGTCATGATATGCAAATCAGAGAATGTTGGTGTGCCGACCGTAGATCAGGCCGTCGACCCCGACGGCACGCACCATCCCGTCGCGAACCTCTAACTGCATTTGCGGCAGCGACTGGCTCGCTTGGCCAATCACCAAACGCCCCGCCTTGGCCGGGTCGAAGCTGCTCCAGTGACATGGGCAGACCAGTGACTTCTGATCTGCCAAGAAATTCAGCGGGCACCCCTTGTGCGTACACAGCATGGAGAAGGCAACAATATCCTTGTCCGGTCCAATTCCGCCTTCCGCAGGCTGGTCCAAGCGCAAAAGTACGGCAGGTGAATTTTCATCGGGGTAGTCAAAGGCGATTTCCGCCCCCGGCGGGATTGAAGCGAGGGGCACAATATCCACCGAAGGATAATTCGGAGAAGCGTCTTTCGTTGCCGCCTCAGCCTCGCCAGGCTTAATCGCCGGCGCAAGCCCGGAAGCCACCGCCAACCCGGCGACACCGCCTTGCAGAAAACGCCGCCTATCTACATCCGCCATGCCCGCCCCTTCGTTCCATGTTCTTGATATTGAATTTGGACCAATTCTCTCGGTGCAGACGCACTTGTCAAGAAGGCGGCGTCCCGCCACCGGCCAGCCTACAGGTCAATGTTGACCTTAAAGCCGTTGCCTTTGCCATTCATGTCGAAATTTCCATCAGTGACGGCATAGGTCCATTTCGCTGTCTTTTTCAGCCCGCCCAGCGGATACATGTGAACGCCCGAAACGCCACAATCGGGGTTTTCCGCCTGATAACGCGCCAACTCGACAATCTGCTGATCGGGCGTGGACACCGTCATCAACTTGGTCACGTTGCGCGCCTGGCGTTTCAGAAAATTCATTGATTGGCCGACACCGCAAGCCTTGGCGTAATTCAGCAGCGTCTTAATCGTCGCTAGACCGGGCACGCCAATGCGGATGGGTAACTTGTTGCCATCTGCTTGGATGGCTTTGTCCCAGGCAATGATTGGCTCCGCTTCGAAACAGAACTGCGTCACCATGTACATTTCGGCACCCGTGCGCTCGGCAAAAGCATTTTTCCATGCCAATGCCTGCATGATGCCTTCATCGGTAATGTCAGGGCTGCCTTCGGGATGACCCGCGACGCCGATCTTGCGAATGCCGTATTTGTCCAACAGCCCGGTTTCCATAATCTGCATCGAATCGGAGAAATCACCAACCGGGCGATCAACGGCGCCGCCGATGATCAACACTTCATCAATGTCGGCTTCGTCTTTGAGCTTCGTGAGGTTTTCCTCCAAGAACGCCTTGTTCGGAACGCTGCGCGCGGCAATATGCGGCACCGGGCGCATGTTCTCGCCCTTCAACCTTTTGCAGACACTAACCGTATCGGCATAGTCGGTGCCAGGCAGGAAGGTCACGTAGACAGTCGTTCCGGGCCTGAGCACATCGGGAAAGTGTTCAATCTTGGTTGCCGAAAACGGCGTCGTCTCGGCGGTAAAATCGCCAAGAAAGGCGCAAATATCTTCGCGGATGGCCTCGTCGGCCAAGGTGGTCGCTGTCATCGGCATTCTAGCCCCCTCATATTCGGCGGTCTCAACAGACCAAAGATACTATCACAAGCTAACCCCGGAAAAACGCGTTGCGGCATGCGTACGGCATATGGCGGAAGCCCCTTGAAGCATGACCAAAGCAAACGCAGAATTTAAAGAAGTTCCCGAATTTCCTTGTGCCGACCATGGATGTAAATTTTTACCGCCAGTTCGGCTTCGTCAGGTTCGCCGCGTTCTATCGCGTCGACGACACTGCGTGTCATTTCCGCATGCGCCCTGGCGATATCGTGCCATCCGCCAAGTTTCGCCGAAATTAAAAACCAAAGACGCAGATGCAGATTGAAGATGCGCGGGATCACTTCGCCCAAATAAATATTCTGCGCGGCTCGCGCCAGCACCGCGTAGAACTGCCGGTCGCATTCGACAAAGCCGTCAATATCGTCGATCTCGATGGCTTCAACCAATCGCGCGTACAACAGCGCCAGTTCTTCGACGTCTTCCCGGCTCGCCCGAAGGGCCGCCAATCGAGCCGCCTGTCCGTCAATAAGCGCGCGAAACTCATAGATATGCTGCGCACTATCGGCATTGATGTCGGCGACGAACATACCGCGATTGGTGCGATGGACGACCAATCCCTCAGCCGACAGCCGCTGCAATGCTTCGCGGATAGGTGTCCGACCAATGCCAAGCGCTTCGACCAGCGCTTTATCCGCCAATGTCGCCCCTGGGACGAGTTCGAGCCGCGTGATCTTGCGCACCAACTGCTGATAGGCTTTTTCGGTAAGCGAACGTGGATCGCTTTGAGCTTCCATAACGACGGCGGCACCGGCACCGATCATGGCGTCGCTCCAACCATCACGCCGGCAAAATCCGCTGCAATTGCATCTTGGTCCATATCCGGCCCGATGAAGACCATGTGATAGTTATCCCGAGGCTCCGCCGGCGCCACGTCAAGTTGTCCCATGGTGAATTGAACCAACACCGGCGCACCGTCCAATACGGTGAAGCCCTTGGCTCGCCAGATGTTGTCAGGGAGCGAAGCGAAAAACGCCTCTAACACACTGCGCTTCCCACCCGCCGTCGCATCCAAAACAAACGAGTCAGCAGGCGCGTGCCGATGGTCATGTCCATGATCGTGTTCATGATCGTGCCCGTGATCGTGCCCGTGATCGTGGTCATGATGATCGCCAACGGGCCGCTCTTTACCCAATGCCTCTGCCATAACCTGGCTTTCGGCGCCAAACAGCAACGGTTCGATGTCCACGTCGCATTGCTCCGAGAAGACGATATCCGCGCCGGGGTTAAGTGACGCCACTTCTCGGCGAAGCGATTCTAGATCCACGGCTGCCGCCAGATCCGTCTTGTTAAGGATGACCGTATCGGCGTTGCGAACCTGCGCTTCGTAAAACGGACCCAGCATTTCCCGGATTTTCATAAACCTGGGCGAGTCCACCACAGTGACCATGGGTCCCATTTCGTAAATCTCAGAGAACGATGGATCTGAGAAGGTCTCTACCATTTCTTCGGGTTCGGCAATTCCCGTAGCCTCAATGACCAGCAGATCGGCGTCGGATTTCTGGCGCAATTCTTCGACGGCCATCAAAAGTGACCCTTTGAGGGTGCAGCACAGGCAGCCTGACGTCAGCTCCACCATATCAATATTATCGCCTTCCTCGCGACCATTCAGGATAGCGCCGTCGATGCCCACATCACCAAATTCGTTGACGATAACCGCCATTTTTTGGCCGCGAGAGTCAGCCTGTAAAAGCCGCCGCGCCAGCGTCGTTTTGCCTGAACCCAAAAACCCAAAAAGCAGATTGACCCGCATGTCAGTCGCCCCCGGCGGCAGCTCTCCGGCCGCCAGCCCGCCGTCGCTTGGGGGCAGCCGAGGTTTCCGCGGCCTCACCATTGCCCAGGAAACTCATGGCATCGACGAATATGTCTTGGAAATCCGGATGCGTTGCCAAACCAACGTGTTCGATAGTGCGGGCCAATTCCGACGCACGATTGCGCTCATCCTCGGACAACAGCGCGATCTGCGCACCCATCAGCGCGGCGTTGCCGGCATAGGTGATCTTTTCGACTGGCAGGTTCGGCACGAGACGAATTTTTACTGCACTTTCCACGTTGATATAGTTGCCGAAGCCGCCACACATCAACAATTCATGGAGGTCATCATCCGAGACCTCCATGACCTTTTGCAACATGGCAATGCCGGAAAAAATCGCGCTTTTCGCCAGTTGAATTTGCCTGATATCGCTCTGGGTTACGGTAATGGCTTCGTCTTTACCGGATTTATCCTTGTCGACCAAAGCGAACTCGATGCCGCCGGAGACGTCTAAGAACCGATCCTGCAAAGCTTGCGGCAAATTCTCTCGGCCTTTCCGCAAAAACCGTCCCGACGTCTCCATAATACCGCTTTCGACGAGCTTGGCGCAGGCATCGATCAATCCAGAGCCGCAAATTCCGATCGCCGGCGCATCGCCGATGACCGCACAGCAGACATCATCGCCAATCTCGACTTTCTCGATAGCCCCCATGGCGCCGCGCATGCCATGGCGCACCTGTGCGCCCTCCAGAGCGGGTCCCGCCGGTGCTGAACACGCCATCAAACGGCCTCTCCGGCCCATGATCACTTCACCATTGGTGCCGATATCGACAAGCGCGCGAATCTCCTCGCTTTCGTAAATTCGCGTCGCCAGCACACAGGCCATCGTATCGGCGCCGACAAACCCAGCGACAATAGGTAGCAAACAAACCTGAGCATTGGGTGCGGCTTTCAAGGGAAGCTCGCCCGCGGAGACGACAATGGCCTCATTGACCGTCGGCGCGTAGGGCGCCAGCCCCACGTAGCTCACATCGATGCCCAGCAGGACATGATGCATGCACGTATTGCCGACAACGACCATCTTATAAACATGGTTGGGCAAAACACCGGCTTCCGTGCAGGCTTCCTTGACGAAATCGTTGATGGCGTTCAGTGCGCGGGCACGCAGTGTCGCCAGCTTTTTCTCGTCGAACTGTGCGTAGGCGATGCGCGACATGAGATCGCCGCCATAGACCGCTTGCGGATTAACGCCACCCACATTGGCCAAACATTCACCGCTGGTGAGATCGATGAGGCTGCCGACAATTGATGTGGTACCGATATCGAAGGCCATGCCGTAGAGGTGCTCGGTGCTATCGCCGGCTTCCAGGTCGATCACGCGATTATTGAAGGTGGTCGCCGTAATCACGCCGCCCTTGTCGCGCAAAGCACTCGGAATCTTGCGCATCACATCCAGTGTGATTTGTCGGTCGACCGTTGTAGGAAGCGAGGCCAAAACCTCTTCCCAGTCCGCCGTCTGATTGTGTTCGCTTACCGGTGCTTTCGCGTTCAGCAGATGCTTCTCAACACCGGAGTGAATAACGAAACCGTGCGCGTCGGCCGCTGAGACATCGGAGGCCAAAATCTGATGGCCTGATTCAGAGCGCGGCGGCAACGCCATAGCCACGCAATCCTCAATGACCTTGGTCTGGCACGCGAGGCGGAAGTTCTCGCGCACTTCGTCATGACCCAGTTGAACCGTGTCTTGGATAGTGGGTGGCGGCACCTCGCCCGAAACCACCTTCACACGGCAAGACCGGCAACGCCCGCGCGCACCGCAAGTTGCCTCCATGGCGATACCGGCGGCATGCGCCGCGTCGAGTAGCGTCTTGCCGTCCTCAACGTTGGTATGGCGTTCGGTTCCGTCGTTTTCCGGGTCGACAAAAGTGACGCGAAAAGTATCCGCCATAGAGTTTGGTTCCTAAGCCCAGGCCACGCGTTCTTCGGTGACCAATTTCATAGCCAAGCGCACAGCTTCCACCGCGTCCTTACCCCAGCCGTCGGCACCGCATTCGTCTGCCCATTCAGGCGATGTCGGCGCGCCACCGATCAGGATGTGCACTTTGTCACGGTGCCCAGCTTTCTCGAACTCATCGATGGTGACCTTTTGATAATACACCGTCGTCGAAAGCAATGCAGAAAAACCGACCAGATCGGCTTTTTCTTCCATGGCGGTCTCGATGAACTTATCCGGATGCACGTCGGTGCCCAGGTTGATGACATTGAAGCCGGCGTTTTCCAGCATGATGGTCACGATGGATTGGCCAATATCGTGCATGTCCCCCAGTACCGTCCCCATAACGAACGTGCCAAGCGGTTTTTCCGCCATGGCTGCCAAAAGCGGGCGGATGAGAGCCAGGCCCGCCTTCATGGCCCGCGCCGTTATCAGCATCTCCGGGATAAAAATCACCTGGGCGCTGAAACGGTCGGCCTGTAGGTCGAAGCCCGGAAACAACCCGTCATCGAGAATGACGCGCGGGTCGATGTCCGCATCAATTGCCTGCTGCACACGCTCGTCGGCGTAAATATGGTCGCCGGTTTCAACCGCGTCCCAGAGCGTCGCCCACTCCCAACCTTCAGGGGCGCGGCTTTCCCAGTCTTCGGGGATTTTCAATACGGGGTCTTCCATCAATATTCTCCCTTTTTTATATAGCTCGGCTCAATCCAGCGGATATTTGCCGTATACGCCGAAATCGCGTTGCGCTTCGAGCATGGCGAAAATGTTCTGGACCGGAACGTCAGCGAGGATGTAGTGCGAAGGTGAGAAGATATAACCGCCGCCGACGGCGTAATTTTTCATCACGTCCAAAACGCCCTGACGCACCTCTTCGACTTGACCGCGCGGCAGCAGGCGCTGCACGTCGAATCCGCCGATCAACGCTATATCACCGCCGAATTTCTTTTTGATCCCCACTTGATCCTTGAGTCCGCCGGCGGGCTGCAACAAACCCGACAGATCAGCGCCCAGTTCCACCTGATCGGGCAAGATCGGCGAATAGTCACCGCACGAATGGAACTTGATCAGGATGTCCGGGTTTTCCTTACGGAATTCGTCAAACATGTACTTGAACCGCGGCTTCGCCAATTCGCGCCACTGTTCGGGAGAGATCATCATCGATTGCTGTGCGCCGACATCGTCACCGACGCGGATCATATCAATGCCAAGCTTGATCGCATTGCGCCCGATAGCGGCGTAGTACTCCGCCAACCCATCAAGAACGCCGTGGATCAACTCGGGCTCGTCGAACATCTTCAAGAAAAAATTCTGGGTGCCGATAATATGCGCGTAGGCCGCCTCGATCAGTGTCGAGGACAAGTCGACCACGGTGAAATAGTCATTACCATAAGTCCGCACCATGTCGGCAATCGGATCAAGCAACTCAGGGTCATTCGGATCGGGCCAGGTGTAGGCTTTCAGCTCTTCCATCGACGTGATCGGATGGTGAGAGGGGAAGTTCTCCGGCACCACTTTAGCGGGGCCCCAGTATTCCTGCGTCAGGGCGAACTCCGCTTCCTCTTCAGCGGTGCGGCCCTGCAGCCCGCTTTTGCCGTAGCCAACGCCGAAGTGGTTGTACCAGGTTTCGCCGATGGCGATATCGCGGTGCGAGAACTGCGCGTTGATGCCGATCTGGTACATCACGATATCGTTGCCGAGTCGGAATTCCAGTTGCGGGTTGTGCTTCATCCCCGTTGAAGCGTCGTCAATGCCATAAATCCGGGCCAATTTATCTTTGGCCTCGTGTTTGGCGCGGTAGAACAGCGGCACCCGGTCTATCGGTTCGCGGCGAAGTGCGCGATGCACGCGTTCTTTCGATGACAGTTCTTTCATGGCTCATTTCCTCCCATTTGCATAACCCGCCGACACGGCAATCCAGCCCGCCTACTTCCGTCGTGCGCGTCTTGTCGAATCGTTACCCCGGATATACTTGAGGTATTTCATGGAATATTCGTCTTCGCCGAGCAGGGCTTCAGCGGCGTATTTGAACGCCGTCAGCCCTTCAACGCCGTTCATCACGGGATCGATCATCATGGCATCACAACCGGCGACAATAGAAAGCGATACGAACACTTCGTTGATCAACTTCCGGTTCGGCAACCCGAACGAAACATTGGAGTGGCCGCCGAAGATGTGGACGTCCGGGTACATTTTCCGCAGTTCCTTGACCGCATCGAGATAGTGGCCTCCGAATTCCGGCCCGGCGCCGATCGGGAACACCAACGGATCCAAGAACCGGTCTTCCATTTCGATGCCGTCCTTGTCCATCATCTCCATGCAGGTGACGAGGTTGGCGACACGCTCTTCACCGTTCTGCGGCATGCCGGCGTTACCGCTGGCATTGGCGAACAATAGTGCGTTGTGCTCTTTAGCCATGGGGACCAAGTCTTGGCGCCCATCTTCCAGGTTGAACGAGTTGATGGCCGGGCGCCCCTTGGACCCGTCATGGGCCTCCAGGCCCGCGTAAATGGTGGTGGAGTCCGATGAATCGATGGCAACAATTTTGTCGGTGACTTTTTGCGCCGTCTCAACCGTCCACTTGATCCATTCGTGGCGTTCCTCGGGGTAGACCGACATTTCATCAACGCAGAGGTCAATTATATGCGCGCCATGGGATTCCTGGTTTTTGATCGCCCAGGAAATGTAATTCATGTCCTTGTTACGCAGCGCCTGCGCGATGTGCGGAATCAGAAAGCTATTACGTTCCGCCGGGTCTTCAGGGATGATGTCGGTACAATCCAGCAACTGCTTGTTACCGTCCAAGTCCGTATACCCAATGCCGGTTTTGCCGTCCTCTTCAATCACGCGCGGGCTGGTCGCCTTGATCTTGCGGGTGGAATTGAAGTTCTCGCCGATGACGATGAGGCTGTCTGATTTCATAATTCGATAATCCTAATTTTCATGCGTTTCGATTCAGGCCGCGAAATATGGCCTCGCGGTCATGCCGTATGTAAATCTTTATCTCGTCTGCTCATTGGCATTTCCGACAGTTCTGTATGTTGCAGCGACATTTCCCGTCAATTCACTCATTCCATCAGTTAACCGGCGTCAGGCCGTAGATGCCGGATCGCGACATCTTCGGCAGCATCGCGCAGCTTTCCATCAACGTGACAGGCAACTCGGCGTCCCCGAACACATCGAACAATTTCCGCTGTTGCTCCAAGGGCCAGTTCACCTGCTTGCCGCCGACTTTATACTGATAGCCCGGGCCCAGACGGCGGGTCACGCGCACACCTTCGCGTTTGGTCCGTTGTTGCAGATCGCGGACGAACACCTTCGTCGCCGCCTCGATGCCCAACCAGCCAGCCGTCTCCAGAAACAAGGCATCCAGCGGTTCGAACGTATTGTTATCCATCGACGCCATCACGGCTTCATCGAGCGCTGTTCCGACGGTCATAACGATCACCACGACCGTTCGCGCGCCATCCAGAACATGCTCGAAAGCAACGTCGTTGAACACCGTACCGTCAACGAGAGTCAGGCGTTCATCGTCGTAGGTCGCCACATCGATGCGACGCGCATGCACCACCGGCGCCATCAACCGTTCTGCCCGCTCGGCGACATCGTCCGCCGCCTTGCGGATCACGGGGCGGACCTTTTCTACATTCTTATAGCCGTGTATGCGCAACATTTTCAGCGGATCAATATGAACACGACCGGTTTCCAGGACCCAGCTTTTCGCCGCCTCCTTCACAACCGCAGTAGTCTGCTGTTCCTGTGACATTGTGTTCAACATCCTCGAACCGTACAGAAAATATATTATCTGTCAAATGCTGGCGTACTAAGCTTCGATATGACCCCATGCCGCCGGGTCATATAAGAATCGGTGGCGTCTCTATTTCAAGGCCGCATCGCGGATTTCCGCAAATTGCCCCTCAATCTCATCTGCGACTTGCTGGACGACAGTTTGAGCGTCGCCATCGCGTTCTTCCGCCGGAGTTTTGTTCCATTCCTCAAGATAAGCGTCCGTGCCCGCCAGTTCCCGCTGCATTGCCGCTTCATCAATAAGAGCTTGAAATTTATCACTTAATTGTATTTTTTTTGCGCCGCCATCATCCTTAGCCTCAACCAATGAGGGGATTTCCTGCCAACGAAGAACCTGAACTTTAGCCATCTCACGTACTCCCATCCCAGACATCAAATCAATCGCCCATCGGCAACTTCGGTGACTATACGGATTACGCGCGGAAATGTCTCGGTCATTTTCCGCGTCGCATTGACGGACCTGGGCTGCGCCGTATCATACAAGCCAGCAAACAAGATAATATATTATTCTATCCAGCTCATACCCCATCGACGTCACCGGGGCTACGACGCAAGCCAATGGCGCCATACCTCTCCGGCATGGCTTTCTAGCCTGAAACACTTGGATCGAAGCCACCGGTTGATTACCATGGCTATCAAATGAAGCTCACATGAACTGGAGCAAATCAGCAGGAGGCATCAATATGGCTTATATCCGTTTCCCGGTTCCAGCCTTCGATCACATGGCATTCAGAGGGCTTGATTGGTCGCCGCCCGACCTGATCGATAGCAACGCGGTCGCCGCCGCGATCAGCGACGCGGGAAAGACTGGCGCCTTTGCCGCGAGTGCGGACGACTCGTTATTTGAGAAATTCAACATCCAAGGCGAGCATTGCCACGCCCATCTCTGCTTGTTTCCTGCCGGCACCCGCGTTGTTGGTCGATCTCATTCCTGGTGGTTGCAGCGTGCCTTGATCGTTGATTCGTTGGATCCCGGCAGTTCAAACGTGATCGCAGATTGGCGCACACCGCGTCCCATGAACACACGTTTCGGCCCGGAAGATGGCATTGAGCTTCCCGAAGGTCCGGTATTCGTGATCAGCTGCCATGGCGTCAGTGACCACTGGGTTGCCAACAGAACTCTGGCTCAGAATCTCGATGATGGATACCGGGTCCTCGGCGTCGCCAAGGATGATACAGCGAATTTCCATGAGTTTTGTCTTAGCTTTTCCTGGGAGAATTGAGCATGGCACGGATCTTACCCCATACAGTCAACGCGGATTTTCTAAGCGCCTATGGCGTCGAAGGCATCGGCGAATGCGATCCGGAAACCCTAACAATTAAGGTTTGGGACCTCTACGGAACCGCTCCCAAAGATGACAACGACGCCAATGCCGAAGGTCAGTTTATTGCGGCCGTCGTGATCTGTGACAGCTGCGACAAGAGTGTGGAACTGCATCGTGATAAATTGGGCGGATAATCGCGAAGAATGGCGCGTCTGATCGAACATTGTTCGCGTCTTACAAATAGAAAGAGGCGGTTTTTTTTGAAGGAGTGGTGCGCCCGACAGGATTCGAACCTGTGACCCCCAGATTAGGAATTTTGCACTTATTTCTTAGTTGCGCAAATAAACGAGTAAGTGATTATTTTTAAAGGACAAAATTTTCGAAATTACGCTTAAGCTCTATGTACAGTCCATGTACAGCTTATGCGCATGGCTTGTCACGTTTCGATTCGCCAAGATTTGAGTTGAATATATGATGAGCTAATTTCGTAGCTCGTAGCGATGGTAGCCTAAAAAAGGGACAACAATCCCGCTTCCTCAACACGACGCGTACCAGTCGGCATCAAAGTCGCCTCGCCTCGTCGCTCGTCAATATGTATCAATGCTGCTTTGTGAAGTGGCTTCATGACTTTCGACTGAAATTCAGATTTATTTTTATATTCTATCCATTCGCGGAGTTGTTCCAACTCGGCCTTGCCAGCCGAAGCGTATAGAAGAACCAACACCTTTTCCTTGGATTTTAGAGACGTGTTTAGAACGCGCTTGGTATCGCCATCAACCCACACAGCATGGAAACTACGTTCGGTCACTGATTCAATTAAATCCCTCGCATCGCCCGTGCTCATCGTTGCAAAGTTGCGAACCAATTCCGCCATCAACCACTTTACGGCGCGAATCAATAATTCCGCGTCCATGTGATTTGGATCCACATCGCTACCGACATGTCCAATCTCGCGATTGTTTCGCATCTCGTATACAGCGGTCAATAAACGTGGAATTTGTATGCAAAGCGAGCGGCCATGGTCCTTATTGTGTTTCTCAAGACCTTTGCAGCCGTCGACCATGTTCCTAGGTTTGCTTGGGCCACTTGGATAGACACCCGAGATTTTGCCGTCAACAATGGTGAAAATCACTTCACATAATTTACCGGCTTTTGTCCCAACCGATTCCCACCGTCCGGCTCGGTATTCGCTTAGTGCTTCTTCATAAAGTGAGATTAACGGATTGCGCAGCCCATCCGGGATCACTTCAAGCGCGTCCTGGAGAGAAGTTGTCATTCAAATTGTTCAGTCGGCTCTGTCGTAATAGTACTTAAAAGCACTACCATCATGGGTCCGCTGTATCTCACCTTTGTTAAACATTGTCGTTAGGGAAGCCCCCACTTGATTCGTTTTGTGCGTCCAACCCTTTTTCGCGAGCCCCTGGACGATGTCGCTAGGTGATCGATGCTCTTTGAAGAAACTGTCTTTTCTCAACCCGAGAATTCGGTCACGGCAACTCTCTCCTGGCGGTGGTGCCTTCACAACTCGCTTTTTCTTCGGTGTTTTTGGTTGCTTTGACGTAGAATCATTGTCGCCGGATACAGATGGATCAGACTCCGTATCGGCGCCAAAATCACCCGTTTGGACTAATGGGAGTAGTTTGTCGATATACTTGGAAACGAAACCCGAATCACCTTCAAGTTCGATAATGCCCGTACGCATGTCAATCTTAACTTTAGCGTTAGTCATTCAACGTATCACACCCACAGATTTAATGCCTTTACGAAATTTTACTTTAGCGTGATATTACGTAATCGGTCAAGATGTGGTTGTTTTAATGTCGTGGATACACAATCCGTAGGCGAATGGTGCGCCCGGCAGGATTCGAACCTGCGACCCCTTGATTAGGAATCAAGTGCTCTATCCGACTGAGCTACGGGCGCTTATACTTTCTTCTATATTAAAAGTTTACTCATAGCTCGAATAGTAAACAAAATAATTTCTTAATATAAAAAATCATTTAAAATCAATAATTTACAGATTTCTCAGATTAGGAATCTGGTGCTCTATCCAACTGAGCTACGGGCGCGGGGCGCCGATTAGCGAAACATCTTTTTGAAATTCCCGATCGGCACTGAGTAATTCACCATCAGCGATTCCGTACCAGGGTTGTCATCGCCAAGGCCCGCGTTGGAATAATGAGAGACGGAAATACCCAATCGCGATCGATCATCGAAACGATAGGCCAACTCCAATTGCGAGCGGAACTCAACCCCGTGCCCGAGATCAAGATCATCCGTCTTGCCGCGCCACCACGTCGGCGCGAAACTCGGCGTGAGCACCCAACGACGGCCAAAATAGACATCCATCAGAATGCCGGCGCCAAGAAACGTCATGCCATTTGTAACACCCGAAAATGTCGCAAACGGCTTGAATTGCCAGAGCTTGTAGTCTGATCGATATTCCAGCCGGAATTCACCGCCTTCATCTTTCTGGCGGTTGAAATCAAACCAACCGGCCGCAGCAGTGATATATGCTGGGTCGTCAGCGGAAGCGCTTGGCGCGAATGCCAGACCGGCAATTACGGCAACCGCCGATAATACGGATGTTTTATTTTTCATCAATTTGACGTTCCCTCAAGGGGGCGCATCTTAAGGTGGATGAACCTAGCAAATCAAGGTGAAGTCTATCATTTGATAAACGAACCGCCGTTCTTAAACATCTCCGTCGCCCCCACTAATGCGCGACGAATCCCCGGCTCCATGGCCGAATGCCCCGCATCCTCGACTATCTCGAGAATCGCACCGGGCCAGGATTGATGCAGTTCCCGAGCGGTTGTCATTGGACAGATCATGTCGTAACGCCCTTGAACGATCATGCCGGGCAGATGGTGGAATCTCGAGACTTGAGAGAGCAATGCCTTCCTCAAGAACATATCATTCACGAAGTAATGCGCCTCGATCCGCGCCAAGGAAAGAGACGATGATCCTTGTATTGAGGCGCTGCCATTTGCCATCGCCTCACGCGCCGACGAGCGCAATGTCGAGCAGGCCGATTCGAAACCGTTCCACGCCCGTGCGGCAGGCCCGTGAATGTCCGGTGCCTCGTTCATCAAACGGCGATGATAGGCGGCAAGCACTTCTCCGCGTTCAAGCTCGGGCAGATATCCGATAAATCGTTCCCAAGCTTCGGGGAAAACCGTTTGCACACCACCGAAAAACCAGTCCAGTTCACGCTGACGGCCAAGGAATACACCGCGCAAGATCAAACCCAGGCAACGATCCGCATGGCGAGCCGCATAGGCCACGGCTAGGGTTGCTCCCCAAGATCCGCCGAACACCAACCACTGTTCGATATCGCAATGCCGCCGCAGGATCTCTATGTCCTCAATCAAATGATCGGTCGTGTTGTCGATGGTTTCCGCATAAGGGGTTGAACGCCCGGCACCACGCTGATCAAACAAGATGATCCGATACGCAGCGGGATCGAAAAACCGCCGATGGTTGGCTGCAGTCCCGGCGCCAGGGCCGCCGTGCAGAAAAACGACGGGAATTCCATCGGGGTTGCCTGACTCTTCCCAATACAACGAATGGCGCGCATCGACATCCAACATCCCCTGCCTATTGGGTTGTATCTCGGCGAACAGATCGCTTGGAAATCTTTCTCTCGAATTCAGGCCGCGTTCGGGCATGGCTTAGCCAAGTTGACCGGACAGAACATACCGCAGCACCTGTGCGACCTGTTCCGGTGTTTCGGCGACAGCCATGGCCGCGCCGTCAACCTCTTTGAGGGGATGGGTCAATTCCGGGTCGTGCAGCGTGATGATTGGTGTGCCGAGTGCATGGGCATACCCGGCGTCAAATGCTGCATTCCACTGGCGGTATTTTTCACCAAACCGAACGACCACAACATCAGCTCGGTCGATCATGGTGCGGGTGCGAATGGCGTTCACCTTTGCACCCTTATGGTCCTTCCAAAATGCTTGATCCTCATCACCCAAAATCGACACGCCGCAATCGTCGCTGGACGCGTGGTCGGTCACGGGTGCAAGAAACTCGATATCCAATCCCGCCGCCTCGCAGGCTTCTTCGATCCGGTCACGCCAATCGGTGTGAATTTCCCCCGACAGGTAAACGCTTAATTCCATGGTTTGGCTCACGGCACTGTTCTCCTCGGTTTCAATGTCTTTCTCAACGGTGCAATCCCAATGCGATGTCGGTATACCCTGGTGTCTCCGGGTCGACAAACCCGTGGCGAATTAAAAAGTCGATCACGACAAGGCCCGAGTTAAACTTAAAAACACCGCCCCGACTTACTTCTGCCATCACCTTATCCATTGGCCACAGCATAAACTCCGCAACCTCGCCGTCCTCATTGACCGGAATGACGCCCGACGGCACTTCCAGGTCGTAATTGAATAGCACATCTTGACGCAGGCCTTCTTCGCGGTCCATCAGATAGGAGATGGTGCCGACCGGCACCGCCTTAGATGCCAACCCGGCATCAATCCCGGCCTCTTCACGGCATTCCTTGATAACGTTGTCCATAAGCGCCATCCCGGACGGCTGACCGCCAGCGACCATCTGGTCGAGCAAACCGGGCCCGGTCGGCTTGTCGAGGCTTCGCCGACCGATCCACATTTGCGGACCATCGGCGGCATCTACCCAGCCGTTAATATGAACGCCGTAGCCACGAAACCCAAAAAACGGCACCGCGGCGCGCTCTATATCAAACAGTACGGGCTCGCCGTAATTGTCGGCGACAGGATAGAGTTCGTCGCGCCAGCCACTAATGAGCGCGCGGTCACGAAGCTCGCGCGCAACGTTTTGCATAACTTCCGTCCGCGCCTGGGGACCAATAATATGAGGGTGCAGGATGACTTCATCATTTTCGAACAGAAATGCATCACTGAAATCGGCGAGCTCGACGATTGATTCGGCACGGACCCAGCCAACCCGCCGGTCATCGACGACAAAACCCCGGAAATCATCCGGATCGAAAAGCGCACACTCTCGCACCCGATCAAGCATGCTCATTACACACTGCCTTGACGATGATCATGTCCATAATTCATGATATTTGAAATCCTTTGTCCGGCAATAGACTCGATATGAATACAATCACTCAAGGCAGCCAGTCGTCATGAGGATCAGCGTCTCAAAAGATACGGGCGGGACATTCGTGATTTCGTTCGACGACACGATCGTGACCATAAGTGGCAAAGACCTCAAGATATTACTGCTGGAGATCATGCATGCCTTTGGCAGCACCGGTCAAAGCGCCATCAAGGAGACGAATTGCGACCAGTTTTTTGCACGGGTCAAGGAATCCGACGATGTCAGCCTGCAAACTCTTATCCAAATTGCGGAACACGACGACATGGTTACGCTGGTAAAGTTGGCTGAGCGCGACGAGGCGGTGCAGCAAAGGCTGTTCCTGAACATGAGCGACAACAACCGCAAGATATTCCAAGAGGACGCGGATTATCGGTTCAAGGAGAATGTGCCGTCCGATGATGCCGACCTCGCACTCCTGCGCTTAACACAGATTTGCGACACGCTGACGGCAGAAGGGCGGGCGGAAATCTAATCCGCACCGCCCCCAATTTCCACATCGCAGACGAATTTATGCGGCGCTGGTTCGTCGACCGTCACGGGTGGATTTCACGTAAGCCCGCTTGCAGTGGTCTTCGCAATAGGGTTTGCCCGGAACGTTCGGGCTGCCACAAAAATGGAAATCATCCTTGCCCGGTTCGCCTTCCGGCCATGAGCACATGCCGGGCCGCAGCGATGCCAAATCGATGATCTCGGCCGGGCGGGGCTTTTGTTTGATGGGGGAACCGCGCTTCGGCAAACCGAGCCGATGCACCTTGCCGACCACGGCGTTCTTAGTGACGCCGAGACGCTCACCGATAACACTTGTGGAAAGGCCTTCGTTCCAAAGGGCGATCAACGCGCTAACGCGCTTGGGTGTCCATTCTTCACTCATATTATTATTTACTTTCACATTGGCATACATATTGACGAAAATGCCCCCAAATACGCCGTGAAAACCTCCTTCTAGTCCGAATTCACCAATATTCCCCATTAAAATCACGCGAAAACCACGAAATATGACGCGTAATCCTCGCCAATATACAAGATGTTGGGCCGGGATCAATATGTTGATTGAAGAAAACCGGTGGAAAACTTCGGCTTTTTGGCTGGGAAGCTGCGGAACGGCGTGATATTTTGCACTGCAATATCAATAGCTGACCGTTTGCATCAGTTGGGGAGAGAGCGTCTCATGTCCGCTTCGAAAACACCGGATTTGCAGCAGTGGAACGATACGGCCGCAAAGGAATTGAAAGGCCGATCGCCTGAGGACTTGGTGTGGCAGACGCCGGAAGGCATCGCCATCAAACCGCTTTACACAGCCACGGACCTCGAAGATCTCGAGAATATTGATACGTTCCCTGGCTTTGCCCCGTTTATGCGGGGGCCCCGAGCAACAATGTACGCAAATCGGCCTTGGACGATTCGTCAGTATGCCGGTTTCTCAACGGCGGAAGAATCAAACAAGTTTTACCGCGACAATCTCGCCGCCGGGCAAAAAGGCTTGTCGGTGGCTTTCGATCTGGCCACACACCGCGGCTACGATTCAGATCATCCCCGCGTTGTCGGGGATGTGGGCAAGGCCGGCGTTGCGATCGATTCGGTCGAAGACATGAAGGTCCTGTTCGACGGCATCCCCTTGGACGAAATGTCCGTCTCCATGACGATGAACGGCGCCGTGCTGCCGGTATTGGCCGGCTACATCGTCGCGGCGGAAGAGCAAGGCGTCAAACCCGAGCAACTGTCGGGCACCATTCAGAACGATATCCTCAAAGAGTTCATGGTGCGCAACACATATATATACCCGCCCGAACCGTCCATGCGGGTCGTTGCCGATATCATCGAATACACGGCGCAAAATATGCCGCGCTTCAATTCCATCTCGATTTCCGGCTATCACATGCAGGAAGCGGGTGCGACTGCGGTGCAGGAACTGGCCTTCACTTTGGCAGATGGGCTGGAGTACGTCCGTGCCGCCAAAGCCAAGGGCCTCAGCGTCGATGCATTTGCCCCACGCCTGAGTTTCTTTTTTGCCATCGGCATGAACTTTTTCATGGAAGTTGCGAAACTGCGCGCCGCGCGTCTGCTCTGGAGCGAATTCATGCAGGAGTTCGAGCCTGCCGACCAACGCTCATTGATGCTGCGCACGCATTGCCAGACATCCGGCGTGTCGCTAACGGCTGACGATCCGTACAACAATGTAGTCCGCACGACCATCGAATGCATGGCCGCCGTTCTCGGCGGCACCCAGAGCCTGCACACCAACGCTTTGGACGAAGCCATTGCCTTGCCGACACCGTTCTCAGCCCGGATTGCGCGCAACACGCAATTGATCGTCGCCGAAGAAACCGGAATCCCCAACGTCATCGACCCGTTGGGCGGCAGCTACTACGTGGAAAGCCTCACCAATTCCCTGGCCAATGAAGCGCGCAAGTTGATTGGTGAAGTGGAAGAGATGGGCGGCATGACCAAGGCCGTCGTCGCCGGCATGCCGAAGCAACGCATCGAGGAAGCCGCTGCCCGCAAGCAAGCCCGCATCGACCGGGGCGAGGAAGTTGTGGTCGGCGTCAACAAGTACCGCGCCGAAAAAGAAGAGCAGATCGATATCCTGGAAATCGACAATGACGAAGTGCGCGAGCAACAGATCAAGCGCCTGCAGAATATCCGCGCGTCTCGGGATGATGCCGCGTGCGACGCCGCACTCAAGGCGCTCTCAAACGCCGCCGAAACAGGCGACGGCAATCTTCTCGACCTCGCCGTCAAGGCAACGCGCGCACGCGCCAGCGTTGGTGAAATTTCCGATGCCCTTGAGCAAGTCTATACCCGCTACCGGGCACAAATCCGTTCCATCTCCGGTGTTTACGGCTCGGCCTACGAAGGTGACGAAGGGTTCGGTAAAATCCGCAACGACGTGGCAAAGTTTGCCGAAGCGGAAGGCCGCCGGCCACGCATGCTGGTCGTAAAAATGGGCCAAGACGGCCATGACCGGGGCGCCAAGGTGATCGCTACTGCGTTTGCCGATATCGGATTTGATGTCGACGTCGGCGCCTTATTCCAAACACCCGAAGAAGCCGCCCGCGAAGCCGTTGAGAACGATGTACACGTGATCGGCGTGTCGAGTCAGGCAGCCGGCCACAAGACCCTGGTGCCGGCATTGATCGAGCAACTTCGCGCGCAAGGTGCGGGTGATATCTTGGTGGTTTGCGGCGGCGTTATTCCGGCCCAGGATTACGACTTCCTGTTCGAGAAAGGCGTCTCGGCTGTCTACGGCCCCGGCACCAACATCCCGACAGCCGCCGCCGAGATCATGGGTATCCTGCGCGACCAAAAACTCGCCGCCGAGTAAGTCGTTTCGGAATTTTAGAGAACCCGGGACGGCTAACTTCCGTTGGCACCGCCCCGGTCGTTGATAGCAACCTAACTGTTTGCCGCCTCGCTCTAGTGTGCCCTTGCCTGCGCCGCACCCTCACCTCCGAACGGATATTCAGCAAAGGCAAGGTAAATGTATGTGCCACCGCTGGCGTTCATATCCGCATTGCTGTCACGGACCTTGAAGCCGTTTGCTGTGAAATCTATGCGCGACAATGCAGACGTGCTTTCCGCTGCACTGTCCGATGCGTCGAGTTTATGGTCGGCAATGTTATTGATGAAGAACGACGCGCGGTCGCCATGCCAGGTCACATCGGTGGTGACGTCCTTGCCGATGGCATGACCGATGGCGGTCTTGTGATACCAATAGCAATAGCGGATGTCGGAACCGTCCTTGGTCAGGCCCGAGTGCGGCATCCACAAGGCGCCGAGCCAACGCTTGGCCTGGGTGCCTTTCCACGGCAATTCACCCTCGCCGATGTAGTCGGCGTTGGCGAACTCCTGAATGCCCAGCAAATCCGACCATTGCTTCCAGCCGATGATCGCGTAGCGTTCACCATCATCCGGCACATCGGCCTCGCCGAGCATTTCAAAGGCTTCCAGGACCTTTGCCTTGGTCAAGCCGTCCGAGCCGTCGCCGGCGTAATTGGTCGACGTATCAAACTTTTCGATAATCAACTCGTCGGTTTTTCGGCCCAGCGCATATGCGCCCGCCTTGATGGTGACTTGCCTTTCATTGTTAGCGGATTTGATTTCATCCAACGTATCGACCCAATCGCCGGCATAGAAATCGGCAAGTGAGCATTCCGTCGGCGTGTGGTCGATGTTCATAACCGGCACCTTGCCGTGGCGGGCCTTGGTGCTGGCCGTGCCCTTGCCGACCTTCTGGAAGGTCGTCGATGAGCCCTTGATGTCGTTCTTCGTTCGCACAGTATTGCGGAGTTTGGAGCCCGTACGCTGGTACTCCAAATGAACGTCCGTCTGAAAATGCTTAACGAAGGATTGTTCTACGGATGTGGACATATGTTTCCTCCTTTGATCCGTGATCCTTGTCGTGATTGACGTTGTGTGTTGTCTGGGTCTCGTGTGCCGGCGTTGTCGCCCAAGGTTATGGCGGGCGCACTATTGTGCAGTCCGCCGCCCGAGCGGCGCCGTGCCTTCGGGCCCGACGGGCACCCGACCCAGGGCGCACGCGGGTTATCCGAAGGGAATCGATGCTATTTAGAGAACGCCATTCGCCAATTTGCGGCGCGCTGTTTTTTTGCGTTGTTTCCCGGCTGTGAGGTTCCCTCACGGGTGCAACTGCTTTATGTTGTTCGTGCTTCCGGGTTCCGGAGGTAGGGAAGCGTTGAAAACATAACGAGCGTTCGCGAATGATCTGCCAGACGATCTACAAAAAAGGCGACCACGAATGGCTGGTCTTCGGCCAAGATCCGGAAAAGCCGGCAAACGTGGCCGATACCAATCAAATCCTGATCATAGACAGTGGCGATGCCATGCTGGTTGACCCCGGCGGCTTCGAGACTTTCCCCTCCGTTCTCGCCGCTCTGACGGAACGTGTCCCGGTCGAGGCCGTTAAGCGCATCTTCCTGAGCCGGCAAGACCCCGATGTGGCGTCTTCCGTACCTCTGTGGATGCGGGTATGCCCGGGTGGCGCAGAAATCACGGTCTCCGAACTCTGGCAAGACATCGTCACCCATCTGGATGCCAACTGCAACGTCACCCCCATTGCCGATACCGGCATGGATATCTCGGTCGGCGCAAACGTGAGCGTATCTGCTATCCCGGCACATTACCTGCCATCGCCCGGCGGTTTTCACATATACGACGCTGAAGCCCGCGCATTTTATTCAGGCGCCGTCGGTTCCGCCGTTATGCCCATCGACGGCTGGAACGGTTATGTCGTTCAGGATTTTGATCGCCACACCGAATTGATGCGCGATTTCCATGAACGCTGGATGCCATCCGACGCTGCTCGGGATGCCTGGATATCCCAAGTCTCGGCCCTTGACCTCGATCTCCTGGTGCCTCAGCGCGGCATGGTTTTCAAAGGCGAGAACGTGGCCCGTTTCATAGACTGGTTCGCAAGCCTACGGCTCGCATCGGCCATTCAAGTCATCGCACCAGAGGCAGAACTCTCCGAGGACAGCCTGTCTGAGAACGATATCATCGCCGAAATCGAGGACCTGCAAAGCCGAACTGAGCCCGACACCGACGGGCCAGAAGCCGAACCGGTGCAAGAGGCAGCGCCGGCCACCGATGTCGACGACTTATTCGCTGAACTTTTCGGCGCGCCAAAAGATGAATGGGAGGCACCAACCGGAGAACCCGAGCCGGGCTCCGAATACCGTCTCGTTACCCGCAGCGATTTCGATGGCTTGGTTTGCGCCGTACTCCTCGAGCAACTCGACATGATCGACGACATTTTGTTCGTTCATCCCAACGACATGCAGGAAGGCCGCGTCGACATCCAAGCGACGGACATCACGACCAATCTTCCGTACGTGCCAGGATGTTACATAACTTTTGACCATCACCTGAGCGAAATCAAACGGCTCGGCCGCAAATACGACAACCACATTATCAACCCCAATGCGCCGTCTGCCGCGCGCGTGGTCTACGAGTATTATGGTGGCGCCGCCGGTTTCCCAAATGTCTCCGTCGACCTTATGGAGGCCGTTGATAAAGGTGACTCGGCGCAATTCGATATGGACGAAGTCCTCTACGCCGACGGCTGGCCGTTGTTGAACTTCGTCATGGATTCACGCACCGGGCTTGGGCGTTTCCGCGGCTTTCGCATTCCCAACTATGAACTCATGATGAGCCTCATTGAGTGGTGCCAGGAATACACCGTCGAGGAAATCCTCGAACTCCCTGACATCAAAGAACGGGTCGATCTCTACCGCGAACAGGAACCTCTGTTTAAGGAGCAGATCGAGCGCTGCACGACCGTGCACGGCAACTTGGCCGTTCTTGATTTGTTGGAGGAGGAAACCCTCTATGTCGGTAACCGCTTCATGGTGTATGCGCTGTTCCCGCAATGTAACATTTCCATGCACACCATGTGGGGACGCGACAAACAAAACGTCGTTTATGCCGTCGGCAAGTCCATCTTTGATCGCACGTCGAAAACCAATGTCGGCGAACTGATGCTGCAATATGGTGGTGGCGGGCACGGTGCGGCCGGCACCTGCCAATCGGATCCCGCCATGGCGGAAATCGTCAAACAGGCGCTGATCGGAAAGATCAACGAAGACGGTTGAGCCGTTCACACTCTTCTGCCGCCCCCACATGCAGATTTTTCCGCGTAGATTTGCAAGGCATCTTGCAAATCATCGTCAACGGAATCGAACACAAAGTCCGCCGCTTCCCGAATAAACGATTCGACGACAATCGCGGTCAGTTCGTCCGGCAGGGTTTCGTCATAAGCCAATCTGGCCCATTCAGTATCAGTCTCGACGCGCATATTTCTTCCTCCATTCGGTTCGAGACGCAAAAAAGCCGCCTTTCGGCGGCCTTTCAGCTTCCTTTGTTTTGATCTCACGTGACGCGAAGCGAGAGTGAGCCTCTAGCCAAGCTGAGTATCAGTCGGGGTATAGTCGCTCGAATCCCGCTTTAACCTTTGCGACAATTGCCGGATCGTGATCGCGCCAGTATTTGGGGTCACGCATCAGTGTGCGTAGTGCGGATTCAGACTCTGGCCCTCCCTCCGCACGCCCCTCTCGCATCATCGCCGGTTCTTCAGCTGACATCATGTCATGCATGGCCTTCACACCGGCCATTGTTGAAGACAAGTTGTGAAACACACCTTCCGACAGATTGGCTTTGCCCCAATCCCTGATCTGGCCGGAAACCTCTCCCCAACGATCCTCACCACCAAAATGTTTCGTCAGCTCATCGATTTCTGATCGGCGCGAATACTCCGAGGTCACTTCCGCAACCATCGGCATCAAATACTCACTGGCCAGGTCATACACCAATTGCGCTTGCGCCTGACTGAAGCCCGCCTCATGCAGGCGGGCGTTCACCTCGGGATCCACCTGCGGAGCGCCTTCCTCGGCCACGATTTGATAATCATCGGGGGTTTCGGGAAAATCGCGCGGTTCCAAGCTGCCGAATTTCTGCTCGAGAGCAATGTAGGAATTGGCCAGAGCATCGGCCCGTACAGTCTGTTGGTCGTCATCCCAGAACTTTTCGGGCAATCCAGCAGGCCGCTTGGCTCCTCCGCCGGCCCCCATATCTACGTCCGAACCGGCCAGATCGTTGGTGGAGATTTCCTGACCTCCCAGGCCCGGATCGACCATTTCGTTCCCGGCTGCGAGTTCTGTTTTAGCGTCGTTCATTTGTCATCTCCTTGAGAATAATTCTGTTGTGCGGTTTGAACCGTCGGACCAGCGCGACCAGCGCGACCATCGGCGACGAGCGCTTCCAGGTATTTGACCAGTTGGCGTTGGCCCTCCAGATGCCGCAGAACCGCTTCGGAAGCACCCGGCGCCAACCCACGTTCCACAGTGATCTGACGAAGATGCATAAGCAGGCGCTTCCCATCCGATCTCCGGAAGCAACGTGCCGCTATACCCGGCAGTTCGTCTCTGGCGACCAAAGCTTCAGACGCGTCCGGATCCGGCGCATCAGCGAGATCGGGCTGAAACCATCCCCATCCATCGAAATCAGTTGTCCGCATGAATTGCCTCCGGTGTCATGAATTCCTCCGGCTGTCCCAAAGCGGAGATAGCGTCCACGGTCAATCCCGACACAGGTTCGATCACACCCGCACCATCCAGCCGCGACCGTATAAGGCTGCGCGGCACGCCAAAGGCGCGCGCCAACCATTCCACGACTGCCAGTTGATCGACTGCCATGGCCGCTTCCGGGCCAACCGCCTTCATTGCCTCCAACCAGGCGATCGTATTTTGTGCATCTCGCCGCGCCTGATCACGCGCCAGGGGCGAACGATATTCCAGTTCCACCATACGGCCATCGATCCGAATGGGTTCAATAGCGCCTCGCCGCGACAGTATGGCAACAGCCCGTTCCACCAAGGGCGTCAAAAGTTCCGACTGCAGACGGCCAAAAGTCGCACCAAGCAGTCTCGCAACTTCGGATGAACGCTCCAGAACTTCAGTTGCCGTCATTCTCGGTGTGTCGGGCTGGCTCAACTTGTCGGCAAGTAATGCCCGACGAATTTGTTGACGAAGGTCCTTAAGCACCAGTTCAGATAGATCGAACCGGCCAGGTGCTTCTAGTGGAGACAGGCCCGCCGAACCGACAGCTTTCGGGATAATGGTCCCAGGTGTCAGTTTGATGGCTGCAGGATTGAGAACACCGTCATCGTCAGCCTGCCAAATACCCGTGACCGCTATTGATGCATTCTTCAGCACCAACTCGACCACTTTGTTTGCGGTTTTGATGTCGGGTAACGCCTTCATAACAGGCGAGCGGCCATAAATTTCGCCAGGTGCTTTCATCCAGCGGAAATTGATGAACGGTGATCGGCGGAATTTCCCCATCGCCAGAACCTGCGCCTCGCCTGAGCCGGGCTCTCCGCCATCACGGATTGCGTGGTAGACGAACCCATCGTCCGACGCGATAACGGCTTCGACAACAGCGATACGGAATGCCGGGTCCTCAATGCCGCGTTTGCGCAACGCGTCATCAACTTCAGCGTCCGGGAACCGCTTGATCAATTCGGTTGGCCGCAACTCCGAACGCCGGAAGGTGCTATCGAGCCTTCCGGATGCATCTTCTTCGAAAACAACCTGTGACAAGGGAACTGCGAGAAACCGAAATGCTGACGCCTCACCGAGCGGCGCCTCTTCAAACAACAAACATGCCGTTCCCGCCGTCACCAAATCGAGATAACATTGGTGCATTTCGACGGCAAAGTTGGATTTGTCGAAATGCGCCTGCAAGACGTCGGTGGCAGTCTCCAACGCCATGGCAACAAGGTCTTTCTCATCCGGACTCAGATCACTTCCTTCCGCCAAGCCGAACCAACGCGCCCAAGGTGGTGTCAGTTGCGACAAGAGACTTGCGGCTAATTGCTCGACGGCATCAGGTGCCGTTCCGTCAAATAATTTGTCTGCCCGTTTGCCGCCAGGTTCGCTCATAAAGACGGCGCTTTCCCGGTGTGGCATGGCGTAGTCATAACACTCTCGCCAATGTGTCTCCCAATTCGCTCTGCGTTCTCTTGCCCGATTGTAACGGTCGAGAATTTGTTTGGCCGTCATCTCTTCCATTGTCATTCTCCCAACAACGTTTTCTTACCTGATCTCTGATGGCGGCGTTGCGCGCCCAATCCGACACCTGGGCTAAGAAACCCGCGGTCCGATGTGACAATGGTCCCGGTGCGACCACGGCGTCGGCGTTCCATAGCCTGCAACCGGCGCTTACGTTCTTCCTCCGCCAGGTCCGGTGCGGCGGGCGGCGGCGATGGAGGTGGCGGAAGTTTCGGCGGTGAGAAGAAACCACCCATGGCTAAACTCCTGTTTCAATTTGGAATGTCCGAGAGTTAGGGATCGGTGATGACCAAAATAAAACGCCGGCGCAGCCTGCGTCGGCGTTTTTTGGACACACCTGTCCCCCTTCACTGAAACGGAATGTATGCTATAATTTCCTATATGTCAAGAATTTTTTCTAATTTTTGGGTTTTTTTACGTATTTCTGATCAAATGCTTATACAACTGCCACGGCGTAAACGCGTATGGAGCGCGAATGCCCAGCAATCGCTTGACCGCCTCAACGCAACTAAATGGTCGGATTGGTGCCATTCGGTTTGGCGCATTGCGAACCCGCATCCCCACAATCACTTCCTTGTTCCCATACAACCGATCCATCAATCGTGCCATTGGATAGGAACCAATCACGATGATATCAGTCTTGTGAGAAGCCGGATTGTACACCACCCATTGACCTCGATCCTCGACAACGGCATAGCAATGCTTAAATCCGGATCGCAAAAATCGCAGCCACCAGACATCGGTTCTGCCTGTAAACACGATAACGGCCCTACATTCCTTCAGAGAAAACCTTGCTGCATCCGATCTCTCAGCCGAGCCTGATGGGTCCATTATCGGCGCCCCTATCTCGCCGTTCACGTCCATTCAACAATCTCCTTTTTACGAAGAATACTGGTCATTTTATCCAGTGCTTCCTCCCACAAACGATGCGCTATGATCTCCTCGGGACAGCGGAAGTCGGGCGAACGATCAAGCACTCCGAACCGATGGAGTACCTGCACATGCGCCCGATGGATGTGGCCGCCACTGAACAGCTGTTTTACCGCGCGGTAAATGTCATCCGGATCGCATGGCCGCATTTCATTCACCGATTTGTCACCGATTGAGCCGCCCTCCCACCGCAGCTTCTGCGAGCGCATAAACCAAAACCATGCCTCCTCCGCACTGGTAAATGGCGCTTCGGGCAAGACCCGGGATCGCGACGGAACGAATCGTTTCCTTGGCATCGAAAATAACCCCCAAACACTATTTATAGCTGCATCATTAGAAATTTGTTCTTTATATATTTGATTTGACTAGAAAGTCAACCTAAGTTATTATCTTATTCCTACTGACTTATAGCCCCAGATACCGGAGAATAGTCCCATGCTGACACATGCTGATGTTTGGAGAGCGATTGACCGGCTGGCGCGGGAATACGGCCTGTCGGCATCTGGACTCGCGCGACGCGCCGGGCTCGACCCCACGACGTTCAATAAAAGCAAACGCGTCACGCGCGAAGGCAAGAACCGCTGGCCCAGCACCGAGAGTGTCGCCAAGGTCTTGATCGCGACCGGCGCAACATTGAACGAATTTGTTTCCTTTATCGGCGATGGCGCCGGCGCCGGCGTCTACCGCAACATCCCGCTGATTGGGCTGGCGCAAGCCGGCTCGCAAGGTTTCTTCGATGACGCCGGTTTTCCCACCGGCAGCGGCTGGGACGAGATTCCATTTCCGGGTTTCTCCGATCCACGAGCTTATGCGTTGGAAATCCGCGGCGACAGCATGGCGCCAGTCTTCCGTGACGGCGATATTGTCATTGTTTCTCCGGAAGCCAACATTCGGCGCAATGACCGGGTGGTCGTAAAAACCACAGAAGGCGAAATACTCGCCAAAATCCTGGCACGCCAGACGGCCAGCCGAATCGAGTTGCAGTCGCTGAATCCCCTACACGAAGACCGTGTGTTGCCGATTGAGGAAGTCGACTGGATGGCGCGCGTTATCTGGGCGAGCCAGTAACCCTCAAATTCCCTGCGGAAGGACGCATCATGGCCAAATCCGGTGCTGTCGGCGACGCCGTTACTTTTGCGGACGGAGTCTGGCAGGACGGCAGCCCCGCGCTGATCAAACCGCGCGACCATGGCTTCTGGCTCGCGTCCGCCGTCTTCGACGGTGCGCGCTCCCTCGCCGGCGCGGTACCGGACCTCGATCGTCATTGCCAGCGGCTAATCCGCTCAGCCGAGGTCATGGGGTTGAAATCGCCGCTTGGCGCCGACGAGATCATTGCGCTTTCGCTGGAGGGTATCGCCAAGTTTCCAAGCGACGCCGAACTTTACATCTGCCCCATGCTGTACCCGACTGGCGGCTTCATCACACCGGAGCCGGCAAGCACGGAATTGATCATCCACGTGGGAGAATCACCTCTGCCCGCGCCCGATGGCTTCTCGGCTTGCGTAAGCAGCTTCCGCCGGCCCGCGCCCGACATGGCACCGACAGAAGCCAAAGCGTCGTGCCTCTACCCGAACGTGGCGCGTGGCGTCAACGAAGCCAACGCCAAAGGTTTCGATACGGGTGTGACCTTGGACCCGCTTGGGAATGTGGCCGAATTTTCATACGCCAACCTGTTCATGACCCAAGATGGCGCCGTGCACACACCGGCCATCAACGGCACGTTCTTGAACGGCGTTACCCGCCAGCGCGTTATTCAACTGCTGAAAGACGACGGCGTCGAAGTGCACGAGCGCGCTATCGCTCCGGGCGAATTGGCGAGCGCCGACGAGTTGTTCGCCACCGGCAACTACGCCAAGGTCATGCCCTGCACGCGTTATGAAGAGCGCAACCTGCAACCGGGGCCGCTCTACAACCGTGCGCGCGAACTCTACTTCAAATACGCCGAGACTTGCCGCTAACTGGTAAACCCTAGTTGGCCAAATCCTCGCCGGCCAACGCCTTACCGATCAACTCCACGGTCTCATTGATACCGTAAAGTGCGACGAACGAACCCATGCGCGGTCCTTGCGATTGGCCCAACAGAACCTCGTACAAGCACTTGAACCAGTCCTTCAGGTTCCCGAATTCGTGGCGCTTGCCGACTTCGTAGACTTCGCTCTGGATTGTCTCCGCATTTGACTCCGCGTCCAGGCCTTGTAGGGAAGAGCGTAGGTCTTCCATGGCGGCGCGCTCTTTGTCATCTGGCGCGCGGTATTGCTTGGCCGGCTTGACGAAATCGCGGTAATAGTTGATCGCATATCCGGCGAGTTTATCAAGCATCGGTGCCGTCTCGGGTGAGGCATCGGGCCGGTAGCGCGAGATAAAGTGCCAAAGCACGCCTGGGTCTTCGGTGTGGCAAACACTGGCGAGGTTGAGCAAGATATTGTAGCTCAGATGCGCGTCTTCCGCCGGCGGCGGGCCCCGGTGGATGTGCCAAGTGGGGTTCTCGATCTGGCGCGCGGGCTCTTGGGACGCGTAACCCGAAAGATGCTGCAAATAATCGTCCACCTGTCTCGGAATGACATCAAAATACAAACGTTTCGCGGCTTTCGGTTTTTGGAACATAAACTGCGCCAGGCTTTCCGGCGGCGCATAGCGCAACCACTCCTCCACGGAAAGCCCATTGCCAATGGACTTGGAAATCTTCTCGCCCTTTTCGTCCAGGAACAATTCATACGTAAACCCGACCGGCGGATTGCCCTTGAGGATGCGGCAAATGCGTCCCGACAACTTGACCGAATCGATCAAATCCTTTCCAGACATCTCATAATCCACATCCAATGCCGCCCAACGCATGGCCCAGTCTGCCTTCCATTGCAGCTTGCACTTGCCCCCCGTGACCAGCGTCTCGACGCGCGTACCGTCTTCATCTTCATAAACGATGGTGCCTGCATCGGCATCGTGCTCAACCACCGGCACCTGCAACACGCGCCCTGTTTTCGGACACACCGGCAAAAATGGGCTATAGGTGGCCTGACGCTCAGTTCCCAGCGTCGGCAAGATCACGTTGATCACATCGTCGTAGTGGCCAAGCACACCCAAGAGCGTCTCATCGAATCGTCCCGACGTATAGCACTCGGTAGCGCTGACGAATTCATAGTCGAAACCGAACTCATCGAGGAACGCACAAAGCCGCGCGTTGTTGTGTGCACCGAAACTTTCGTGCGTGCCGAACGGGTCGGGAATGGCGGTCAGCGGCTTGCCCAGATGTTCGGCGACCATGTCTTGTTCGGGTATATTGTCGGGCACCTTGCGCAATCCGTCCATATCGTCGGAAAACGCGAACAGGCGCGTCGGGGTGTCGCTTATCTGCTCGAATGCGTGGCGCACCATGAGGGTCCGGGCGACCTCGCCGAATGTGCCGATATGCGGCAGGCCCGACGGCCCGTAGCCTGTCTCAAACAGCACGTAGCCCTTTTCCGGCACCTTGGTGCCGACGCGCTTCAGCAGCGCTTTGGCTTCGGCAAAGGGCCAGGCCTTGGCATGTTCGGCAAGTGCGCGGATATCGGTCATGATCGGTAACGCCCCAGGTCGTCGTAATGCAGCTTCAACAGCGCGGCGAACCTAGGCGCGCAGGGCGGCGGCGTCAATGTTTGCAGGCGGCCAACAACGACAAACTCCGCCCAGTCACCCAAGCGGGGTTTGTCATCACTTGCTGCAGCGCAAGGCGTGATTGCGGCTTTACGCTTCCGCCTCACCACTCTTATTCGTCTTAATCCCCAGCAGCGTATAGGCCGGGCAAAAGCTCACAAACGCGGTGATGACCGGCACGATGCCGATCCAGCCCCAGACGTTGTAGCCGGTATCCGGCGCGATGAGATTCAAGGCGTAGGCAATCAGTACCGCGCCCACTGCAACCCTGAGAATTTTGTCGATGCTTCCGACGTTCTTGGTCATATTATTCCCTTCCCATCCGGTCTTTGATGACATGATGCCCGGTGTGTAGACGCAACGGCTGGTCGCGTCCGTGACAATGTCACGCAGGCCGTTCTGGTTCCTTTTGAGGTTAGCTGCGCTGGTTACTAACTGATCTGCCGATTGCAGCGTATCCAATTTTGCACGGCGCCGGGCTTGGCGCTCGATTGCAGGTGCATCAGCTCGTCATGCATCTGTTCCATGCTGATCGCCGCGCCGGCGTCCGGTTCGCCCGCCGGCACTACGTAGCGAAAACCGTGCCGGTCGTATTCGCCGGTGATCTCGTTGCCGCCAGGCGTCACGATCTTCGGCCCATCGATATAGAGATGCTTGAGCCCCTGGCACCAGTGGCCGTCGATCTGATCGGCTTTCGCTGGCCCCGAGACGGCTGCCAGCGCCGCCAACAGGACTGTAAAAATGGATTTTCTCAGCATGATCACGCCTTCCCGTCCGTCACGCGTGAATTCCACCACGTTTCGGCTTTGGCGCGCAAGAGCGTCTGGGGAAAGGCGGCTTAAAGCGGCGCCTCCTCGATTTCGGTCTGCAGGCGGGAGATCTCAGATTGCACCTCGAACAACAGCGTCGACATGCGCTCATGCAGCTTGATCAAGCGGTCTACCTTGGAGGCCAAGTCGGCGGTCTCTTCCAGATCGACGTCGAACTCGGGTTCGAGGCGCGCCGCCGCGCCGCCCAGCAACCACATGGGCGGCACGTTCAAGACACCAGCCACCATTTGCAGTTTGTTGGCGCGCGGCTCGGAGCGGTCGCTTTCCCAGTTCGCCAGCGTTTTCGCCAAAATTCCGGCACGCCGGGCCAGTTGCGCCGAACTCAAGCCCCGCATCTCGCGCGCCATCTGCAGACGCCCGCCCAGGGTTGGGCCGGCTGGGACCGGAGCCCGCTTTTTCTTGCCCGATTTCTTACTCGATTTCTTGTTCGAATTCTTGTTCACCGGGGTCTTCGCCATGCCGCGCCTGCCTTTCATACACGCCGGCGACCATAGCAAAGCCTCGCATAAAGGCAAATTGCGGCAAAAAAAGACGAGGTAATTACTTCCAAATTGATTTGCCCGTGCCCGGCAGACCGTAGGTTTCCCATTTGCGGGTGACCTCGTCGATGACATCGTCGGCCATGCGGATCGGCACGCCCCATTCACGCTTCGTTTCAGGCGGCATTTTGGCGGTGGCGTCGATGCCCATTTTCGAGCCCAAGCCCGATTCCGGCGAGGCGAAATCGAGGTAATCGATGGGTGTGTTTTCGATCATGGTCACGTCACGGGCCGGATCGACCTGGGTCGAAAGCGCCCAGATCACATTATTCCAATTGCGCGCATCGACACCATCGTCCACGACGATGACGAACTTTGTGTACATGAATTGCCGCAGGTACGACCACACCCCCATCATCACCCGCTTGGCGTGGCCGGGATAGGCCTTCTTGATGGAAACCACCGCGACACGATACGAGCAGCCCTCCGGCGGCAGCCAAAAATCAGTAATTTCCGGAAACTGCTGGATCAACAGCGGCACGAACACATCGTTCAGCGCTTCGCCCAGCACGGACGGCTCGTCGGGCGGGCGGCCCGTGAAGGTGGAAAGATAGATCGGATCGCGGCGCATGGTGATGGCGCTGATGGTGAACACCGGAAACGGCTCCACCGAATTGTAGTACCCCGTGTGGTCGCCGTACGGGCCTTCGTCGCCGTGCTCATCAAGCGATACATGCCCTTCCAGCACGATCTCGGCGGACGCCGGGACTTTCAAGGGCACCGTCTTGCAATCCACCAGCTCGACCTTCTGGCCACGCAGCAAGCCGGCAAACTGATATTCCGACAATGTATCAGGCACCGGCGTGACGGCGGCCAAAATCGTGCCGGGATCGGCGCCCAACACCACGGCGGCGGGCAATGGTTCGCGTTTCTGTTCTTTCCAACGCGCATGGTGTTGCGCGCCACCGCGATGTTTGAGCCACCGCATCAGTGTCGTGTTCGAACCCGTTACCTGCATGCGATAGATGCCGAGGTTGAAATCGTCGCGCGCATCGGCGCCCGCGCCGGAAGCTTTTGGACCTTGGGTCACCACCAATGGCCAGGTGATCAAGGGTGCAGGCTCGCCCGGCCAACAGGTCTGGATCGGCAGCTTGGCCAGATCAATCTCATTGCCCTGCCAAACGACGTCCTGGCACGGCGCACGGCTGACCGTTTTCGGCTTCATGCTCATGACCGTCTTCAGCAGTGGCAACATTTCCAGCGCCTGCTTGAAACCGCCGGGTGGTTCGGGCTGGCGCAATTGCGCCAGGGTTTCGCCGATCTCGCGTAGATCGTGCGGCTCGCGATTCATCCCCCACGCAACGCGCTCCACGGTACCGAACAGATTGACCAGCATGGGCATGTCGCTTTTCTTGCCGTCCGGGCCAACCACATTTTCGAACAAGACGGCCGGTCCGCCTTCGGCCAACAGACGGGTTTGAATCTCCGTCATTTCCAGGTGCGGCGACACGGGCTCTCGCACCCGCACAAGGCGTCCGGCGGGCTCCAAGCGGTCAAATAGGAAATCTCTAAGGGAAGAAAAGCTCATGATATTGTTATCTATAACGGGTGCCGAAGGTGTTCAAAGCTATTGTAATTGTAAAACCCCCGGAATACCCTTTTTAAAATTGATTCAAGGACTATATAAACCATTATATTCCTTGAGTTTAAGCACATGTTACGTGCGCGAGTTGTGGTCCGGGGTGGGCCATAACCAATTGGGTGGGCAATCAGAGCAGAATTCAACGCCATGAGCGATAGTGGTACCAACCAGTTTCAACGACTCATTGAAGTCGGCATCGCGCTCTCCGCCGAGCGCGACACCAATCGTTTGATGGAACGCATCCTGCTGGAAGCCAAGGACATCTGTAACGCTGACGGCGGCACGCTTTATCTACGCACCGAACAAGACGCACTGAAGTTCGAGATCATGCGCACCGATTCACTCGATATCGCGCTCGGCGGTACCACGGGCAAGGAAATCACCTTCCCACCGTTACGCATGTACGACCCTGAGACCGGTGCGGAAAACCGCAAGAACGTTGCCTCCTGGGCGGCGATTTCCGGTAAATCGGTCAACATTCAAGATGCCTACGAAGCCGAAGACTTCGATTTTACCGGCACCAAGAAATTTGACGAAGGCATGGGCTATCGCTCCAAGTCGTTCCTTACGGTGCCACTGAAAAACAGCCAGGAAGAAATCATTGGCGTTCTGCAATTGCTCAACGCCCAAGACCGCGAGACCGGCGAGGTTATCGCTTTCGGTAAAGACATCCAGCCGCTGATTGAGGCGTTGGCGTCGCAAGCCGCTGTCGCACTCGATAATCAGCAACTTCTTGAAGGCCAGAAGAAATTGCTCGATTCGTTCATCGAGCTGATTGCATCCGCGATCGATGCCAAATCGCCCTACACCGGTGGCCACTGCCAACGTGTGCCCGAACTCACCAAGATGCTGGCCAAGGCCGCAAGCGAGAGCACCGAGGGGCTTTACGCGGACTTCGAACTCACCGAAGACCAATGGTACGAACTGCATATCTCGGCGTGGTTACACGATTGCGGCAAGGTGACGACGCCGGAGTACGTGGTCGACAAATCCACTAAGCTGGAGACCATCTACGACCGCATTCACGAGATTCGCATGCGCTTCGAAGTAGTCAAGCGCGACGCCACCATAGAATACATGAAGGCGATTATTGACGGCGGCGACCCGGAAGCCTTGCGTGCCGAGTTGGAAGAGCGCCTGGCCAAACTGGATGACGACTTCGCCTTCATCGCCGAAAGTAATCTGGGCGGCGAATTCATGGCGCCGGAACGGGTCGATCGGGTGAAAGAGATCGCCGACATCGAATGGACCCGCACATTGGACGACCGCGCCGGCGTGTCGTTTGAGGAACTGAAGCGCAAGGAACGTGCGCCCGCACCGCAGTTGCCCGTGGTGGAAAAACTGCTCGCCGACCGCGACGATCACATCATCTACCGCGAAACACCCGCAACGGCGGCGGCGGAAGACAACCCCTACGGCTTCCAGTTGGATGTGCCCGAGAACAAGTTCAACATGGGTGAGGTCTACAATCTGTGTATCGGGCGCGGTACGTTGACCGAAGAAGAGCGCTTCATCATCAACGACCATATCGTCCAAACCATTGTCATGCTGGAGCAACTGCCGTTTCCGAAACACCTGAAAAAGGTGCCGGAGTTCGCCGGCGGCCACCACGAGAAGATGGATGGTACGGGATATCCGAAAAAACTGAACGAAGAAGACATGTCGCTGCCGGCCAGGATCATGGCCATCGCAGATATCTTCGAGGCACTCACGGCCGCCGACCGACCCTACAAGCCGCCGAAAAAGCTTTCGGACAGCATCAAGATCATGTCGTTCATGAAAAAAGACGCACATATCGATGCAAACCTGTTTGAGCTATTCCTGACGTCTGGCGTCTATAAGGATTACGCCGAACGTTTCCTCGACCCTTCGCAGATCGACGAGGTTGATATCTCGCAGTACCTGCCGGCCGAGGGCGGCGACGACTGAGCAATGTCCCCGGACGCTTTCGAACGAGCCACCGCATATCCGTATCGGATACCCATACAATCGTTCATCTATCGCAACGGCGAAGAACAACCGCTCGGTCGAGACGACGCTCTGCCTTTGCTGGAAGACCGCACGCCGGTGCTAGCCGTCGGCTCCAATCAATCGCCGGAGCAACTCGCGCGCAAGTTCGAGGGTGAGCATTGGGGGCAGATCCCGGTTATTCGCTGTGAATTGACTGATTTCGACTCGGTCTTTTCTCCGCATATCGCATCCTACGGCGCCATTGCCGCGACGCTGCAGCACGCGCCCGGCGTAACCGTGACATTGTTCGTGACTTGGCTGACAGAGCCGCAACTGGTGCGCATGCACGAGACGGAAATCTCCAGCGCCAATTATGGCTATGGGCGCTTGAACGGTATCCGCATGAAATGCGAGATGGGACCAGAATTGGATAGCGTCCACATTTACAACAGCCGCCGCGGCACGCTCTGTCACGACGACGAGCCGATCCCGGTGGCCGAAATTCCGGCCCGCAACCGAACTTGGAAAGCCATGAACCAACTGGACGTACAAGATCATGTACGCCGCCGGCTGGAGCCTCGCGATGACTTGAAGACGTTTATAAATAGGTCCGTCAACGATCACGAACGGCGATTTGCGCGCTCTGAATCCTTGAAAACCGGCGCTCGCCCGTTCTCACATCCTGGATTCACGGAGATTCCAATCTCGTAATGTGGTAGTATTCCAGCTGCATATGCTGGGCAACAACAACTATCATCGCGAAGAAACAAAGGCCGTCATCGACGCCGCCGGGCGACTGGGCTTGCGCGAGATTGATCTGTTTCGATTGGCTTACCGTGAGCACTGGGGGCGCGAAGCACGATCCGATCAGATAGAGCAATTGTTCGCCGACTACATGTTTCGCCAACAAACCCCCGATTGGCTAACCAGCTTCTGTCACAACATTCTGAACTGCAAAGGCCGCTTGCCGGTCCCGATCCGCGCCGGCGCACGTCGATATCAGCGCTGGCACGAGCCGTCTAAATACGGTCGATTGATTGTCGCATCCGCGTTTGTAGCGATGCTGGCGTACGGTCTTGGGCTTTCAGGCATGACCTACGACACGGGCACCTCAGCGCCGCCGCCATGCCACTATGCACCAGGATTCAAAGCCATTGCGGATTTCGCCTATGCCATTCATGGCCGTCCCCCGGAAAGGTGCCCGGATACTAACCGGCCAACACTTGGCTCGCGATAATACCGGCAGTGATCAGCAGTCCGAAATCGCGGTTGGATTGGAACTTACCCATGCAATCCGACGCATTGTCGATATTGACGGCCCAAACCTGCCACGCTAGGTGCAGTCCGCCAACGGCCAAGCCGGCATAAAACGGCCAGATCAAGCCAATCGTCCAACCCGCCACGCCGATCAAAACCAAGGCGCCTGAATAAAAAACAACCAGCCAGGGCTTGGTGTTGCGACCCAATGCCAGCGCACTGGATTTCACGCCGACCAGCATATCGTCCTCTTTGTCTTGATGGGCGTAGATGGTGTCGTATCCGAGGGTCCATAATATGCCCGCTGCATATAGCCAGCCCGGCGCAGCGCCAAGATCACCGTGCACCACCGCCCATCCCATCAACGCGCCCCAATTGAACGTAAGACCCAGCCACAATTGCGGCCAGTAGGTAACGCGTTTCATAAAGGGATAAATCACCACCAACACCAGCGAGGCCGCACCCAACTTGATAGCGAAAGCATTGAACTGTAGTAGAATCCACAAGCCAAGAGCCGATAACAGCGCGATAAACACCAATCCGGCGACAACGCTGATTTCGCCGCTGGCGATGGGCCGATCGGCGGTGCGCGCGACTTTCGCATCCATACGGCGGTCGGCGAGATCGTTGAGCGTACATCCCGCACCACGCATCACCAACGCGCCAACAGCGAAAAGAAGGCCCATTTTCCAATCCGGCCACCCAGGAGATGCCAATGCCAACCCCCACCAGCAGGGCAGCAGCAACAACCAGGTGCCGATGGGACGGTCGAGCCGCGCCAAGCGCATGTAAGGCCGGGCCGGGCCGGGCACATACTTGTCGACCCAGTTGCCGACAGGAATATCGCTAGCGCCTGAATTTTCGGCCGAAGTATTGGAAACGTCGCTCATGGCGGCAATATACGTCGCTTGCGCTGTACTGGCCACCACGAGGCGGCGTATGATCGCGAAATCATGAGTCGCCCGCCGCCCCGTCTGTATATTGACTCCGCCCTCGTTGCCGACCATACGGTGACGCTTGAAGGTAACCCAGCTCATTATCTGAGCAACGTGCTGCGACTGAAACCGGGTGCCGAAGTTTTGCTGTTCAATGGGTCCGATGGTGAATGGTCGGCTGAGATTTCCAGTTCCGGCCGAAAGAATTGCTCGCTGGTGCTCAAAGGTCAAATGCGCCCACAGGTACCGCATCCACAACTCACCCTGGCCTTTGCGCCGCTCAAGAAAACCGCCATGCATTTCTTGATCGAAAAAGCGACAGAACTGGGTGCCGGAACATTGTGCCCGGTGCTCACCGAGCGAACCGAAGCCACGCGCATCAACCACGATCGCATGCTCGCCCAAGCGATTGAGGCCGCCGAGCAATGCGAACGATTGACCATACCAGACATCGAGGCGGCTCAACCGCTTGGAACATTTCTCAAGTCCTGGCCGGAAAACCAACCCCTGTGGATGGGTGATGAGACCGGCGGCGGGGAAACCTTCGTCAAAGCCATAAATGCATACCAATCCAATCACCCGCTGAGCGTCCGACACGGTATTTTGATCGGTCCGGAAGGTGGTTTCACCCCAAACGAGCTTGCCAGCCTGGACGCATTGCCTTTTGTTAGCCGGGTCGACTTGGGGCCGCGCATTCTTCGTGCGGAGACTGCGGCACTCGCGGCACTTACCTGCTGGCAAGCCTTGCTAGGTGACTGGCAGCGGCTAAATCAATAAGACGTTTGAAAAACCTGAGGAATCAACCATGGCCGCAACCGGCACACCGCTACCGCCCATCGAGAACCGTGAAGAACTGATTGGTTTTATCGCCAGCGGCTGTAAACCGCCGGAGCAATGGCGCATCGGCACCGAACACGAGAAGTTCGCCTACCATTTGGAAAATTTTCGCCCATTATCCTACGAAGGCGATGTGGGCATCCGCTCGCTGTTGGACGCCATGATGCGTTTCGGTTGGCATCCGGTGATGGAGGGCAACAACGTCATTGCGCTAACCGACGACACCGGTGCTTCCATTAGCCTGGAGCCCGCCGGACAATTGGAGCTTTCGGGCGCACCATTGGAAAATGTTCATGAGACATGCAGTGAAGTCACAGGCCATCTACAGCAGGTGAAAGCCATCGCGCGGGAGATGGAGATCGGTTTTCTGGGTCTAGGTTATCACCCCAAGTGGCCCAACGCGGACATGCCGTGGATGCCCAAGGGCCGTTACAAAATCATGCGCGACTACATGCCCAAGGTCGGCACCATGGGTTTGGATATGATGAAGTCCACCTGCACGGTACAGGTCAACCTGGATTTCTGCTCCGAAGCCATGATGGTCAAAATGTTCCAGGTCTCACTCGCCCTACAGCCGATTGCCACAGCACTTTGGGCCAACTCACCGTTCAAGGAAGGTAAGCCATCAGGGTTTCTCTCATTACGCAGTCACTGCTGGACAGATACCGATCCCGATCGCTGCGGCACATTGCCGTTTGTGTATGAGGAAGGCTTTGGGTTTGAGAGGTACGTTGACTATATCCTCGATGTCCCCATGTATTTCGTCTATCGCGACGGCCAGTACATCGATGCAGCAGGCTTGTCATTCAAGGACTTCCTCAAGGGCGAACTTTCCGTGTTGCCCGGCGAAAAACCCACGATCAAGGATTGGGAAGACCATCTCTCGACCGCCTTCCCAGAGGTGCGGCTCAAAAAATTCCTGGAGATGCGTGGCGCAGATGGCGGTCCATGGGCGCGGCTCTGCGCGCTACCGGCGTTTTGGGTGGGTTTGCTCTACGATAGCGAGTCTCTTTCGCTGGCTGCCGATTACATCGCCGACTGGACCCAGGAAGAGCGCGACTCGCTGCGTGACAACGTGCCGGAGCATGCACTCAACACGTCGTTCCGGGACGGCACGGTGCGCGACATTGCCCTCGACGTTCTGGAGATCGCCCACGCCGGCCTCAAACGCCGCTCACGCCTCGACAGCATCGGCTTGGACGAAACCCACTACCTGAAACCGTTGTTCCTTATCGCCGAGTCCGGCATCACACCGGCAGAGGAAATGCTCCGCGCCTACGAGCGCCGTTGGCACGGCGACGTTGACCCGGTGTTTCAGGAGTATGCCTATTAGGGCGTTTGCGCTCCTTTGCGCTTACGTGACAGCGAATGCCGCCGGCCAACGGCGTCGGTATCTTCTTGACTAATTTTTCACTTTTATTTGCCACGCTAGACGTTCAGTTCCCAGAACAAGGATTTCTAGCATGGCAGATCCCATTGCGGAGAATGAGCCTTCTAATCTCGATGAACTGACCCACAGCGAACTGCGCGTGATGCATCAAGCTGCATCTTCGGCGATTCTATTTGCCAAATTTATTCAGTGGTCATGCATCGGCGCATGCCTTGTGCTTTTTTGTGCAGCCGTTTTCATTAGCAAAATTGCCGGCACCCATGGTTCGTTGACCAACCTCGTGTTGGTGACGAACATTCTTCTGGCCTGCGCTTCGATATTCCTGATCTTCATGTATCAGATGTGGCAATTCAATGAGATACGGCGCATTCGAAAAATCGAAAAGTGTTTCTCGACATTGTGCCGAAAGATCCATCACACGGAATCGCATGGCGAACGCAGCATTGAGCGCTACACACTCCTTGTCTTTATGATCCTGTTGATTTTATCCGGCGCGGCCGTGTCGATAATGGCAATTCGCTAACCGCGGATCAGCAACCCAACTCCCGCCGGCGCCGGGCCACGAAGTCGGCAAGCGCCTCGTAAACAGATGAGTCCATGGGTGGCGCGTCATATCCCTCGAGTTTGTTTCTAGCCAATTGGCGCGCACGCGTCGCCGCATCGCGCTGACCTTCCAATTCCCACTGCTCGTAGGTGCCGAAGTAGGATGTCTCGGGCATGAAAAAAATGTCCTCGAAATGGCGTTGCGTATGGGCACAGCCGAAAAACTGACCGCCCGGTCCGACCTCCTCGAAGGCATCGTGCGCAAAGCACTCATCATTGGCCTCAAACCCACCGGCCAAACGCTGCAAGATGATTGCTTGATCCGTGTCCATCATAAATTTGCCAAAGCACGCGCTCAGGCCGCCTTCCAACCACCCCGCCGAATGGACGATGAAATGCCCACCGGCCAAAATTGCCGCTAGCATTGATTGAGACGATTCATATGCCGCTTGGGCGTCGGGCGTCGGCGACGAGGTGCGCATGCCGCCCAACCGCGTCGGCAAACCGTAGCGGCGTCCCAGCGCACCGCCGGCATATGCCAGAAACTGCGCCTCAGCGCTGGCGTTCATGGGAGCGCCCGATTGCATCGAAACAGTCGTGCCGGAGCAACCATAAACCACCGGCGCGCCGGGCCGAACCAACTGTGCATAAGCAATCGCTGCGAGCGCCTCAGCATTATTTTGAGCCAAGGCGGCGGCCATGGTCGAGGGCGTGCTCGCACCCTGCATGAGAAACGGTGCGATGATCATCGCCTGTCCGGCCTCAGCATAGACCCGAAGCGATTCTAGCATCGTCGCATCCCAAACCAGCGGAGAGTTGCAATTGACCAACGAGGTCATGACAACGTTGCTCGCAACGAACTCTTCGCCAAACAGGATTCGGCACATCTCCAGGCAATCAAGACCCCGCTCACCGGCCGTGACGGAACCCATGAACGGCATATCGCTGAGACGCATGTGGGCAAAGGTGATTTCCAGATGCCGGGCCGCAACGGGCACATCAACGGGCTCGCAGATCGGGCCGCCGGAATGGTTCAAGGCCGGCGCCAAGTATGCGAGCTTGATAAACGCCTCCAAGTCCTCCATTTCGGCGTAGCGACGCACGCCATCAAACCCAATGACAAACGGCGGGCCGTACACCGGCGAGAAAACCATATTATCACCACCCACGGAAACCGCGCGTGCCGGATTGCGGGCTTGCTGAACATACTGGCTAGGAGCGAGGGCGATCAGTTCCATCAGCAATGCTTCGGGAATACGCACCCGCTCTGCCCTCACGTCCGCGCCTGCATCCCGCCAGGCGCTCAGTGCCGGTGCATCCCGAAAATCGATACCAATACTTTCAAGCAGCGCCATCGACTGGGTATGGACCGCATCCAGCACAGCCGACGTGACCATGTCATAAGCAGGAATACGGCGACGGAAGATACCAGCTCCGGCGCCTGTACCGGCGGCGCGGCTTTCCGTACGGGCACGTTTACGCGCCGCTCGGCCACGCCGGCCGGATACTGTGGTCATGTCTTCCCCCTCGCCATTGATCGAATTATCCGCCGACCCTCGGAATCAGGTCTTCAAGTAGCCGATGCGAAGATTGACAGACTTTGTGAAGATTGGCGGAAAAGTCATCCGGCGCGTTTTCCCCTGCTGTATCGGAAAGTCCGCGGATCACAACAAACGGCACATCGCTCAAGCCACAGGTATAGCCGACCGCAGCCCCCTCCATTTCAGTTGCCAAGGCTGCGAACTCGCGCTGTAGCCAGCGCAGTGTATCTGAATCTTTCACAAATCGGTCACCCGATACGATTGTGCCGATCATCAGGTTCGGTTCATCATCGCCGCCGGGCTGGAACGCCGCATCGTAGGCATCGGCGGCTTTTTGCACCATGTCGGGATCGGATTGGATCATGCGTTCCTGGTCGGGCAATTCGCCGTGGCGGCGGCCAAATGCCGTCAGATCCACATCGAACTGAATAAGGTGGCTGGCAATGATTAAATCCCCGACCGCCATGTTCGGCATCAATCCGCCTGCGACGCCACTAAACAACAACCGGTCGGGCTTATAAAGATCGATGAGCATTTGCGTGCAGATGGCTGCGTTGACCTTGCCGATACCGCACTGCACGAGCGCGATATCCGTATCCTTGTAGTCGCCTCGAATGACATTGATGCCCGCGTGGACGTTCTCATCGTCCACACGCATGCCGCCGCGCAGTAGAGCCACTTCTTCTTCCATGGCGCCCATGACTGCTAGCATTGATCTGTTCTCCCGTCATTCATTCACGCGAGAGAGCTTACGATGCCTAGCTGTCGGGAGAAAGAAACTCTTCCATCAAGTCCGCCACATCTTCAGCATACAGGTCGAGAAAAAAGTGATCGGCGTCATCGACCAGGCCGAAATGCAGGCGTTTGCCGTCGGCCATGGGCTCAACCCGTTCCGCCAAGCCCTTAACAACGGTATCCTTGCCGCCGGCAACGACCAATACAGGCAATTTGAGCTCCTTGAGAATCGATGGTGTGTCAAAGCGCGAGTCCGGTTTGTAATAGGAAACCACGCTTTTTGCCGTCGCATCCGCACCTGGGCAATAGAGCAGACCATTACCCGGTATCATTTGATCACCCTTGCCGGCAGCAATGCGCGCTTCGGCATCGCTCAGCGCCGCATCCAATGAACGCCCGTGGCTCCTTTCATATCCCTTGGCACTGGCATCTCGGTTCCACGTTGCCGGGGCCAAAAGAACAAGGCGACTCAATGCAGCGTGCCCCTTCTCCGTGGCAAACCGGGTGACCTGGTTGCCGCCGCGTGAATGGCCGAACAGCACCACATCACCAGTGTCTTTGGCTTTCAGCCAGTCGAACCAGGCTGCGATCTCGGCGACCGCATCAAGATGCTTGTGGCGATGTGGGACCTTGCAATCGTACATGCCATGCCGGTCATCAACACCGAGCGAGAGGTTGATCGCCAACGTGTTGAAACCGCGCTCATTCAGCACATCGGACAGGTTTTTGATCGTATCCATGCCATTGTGCGCAAGCGTACCGTGCACCAGCATCACGGCGCCATCCTTCAGCGCTTTGCCATCAGCCATATTCAATTGCGCATTCAGTGTCAGACCGGCGTGTTTGATTCGCACTTCATCGGCATGCGCAGCCATCGTACTCAGCGCCAACAACAATACGGAAAGAAACCTCAAGATACTCTGATAACGCACAACTCAACCTCCCCATAGATACACCAGCGACAACATAACTGGCCGATCAATCATATTCCACAATTATATAGTGTCAGCGCTTTGCGTGCGAACTGCTGCAAACCATGGGTACGAATGCCACCGGCAGCACATGGTCTTCGGTCACTTTGCCCGACAACGACTTGCTGAGCACCACTAGGCTTTGCCGGTCATGCGGACGGCCCAAAGGAACGGCCATGCGTCCGCCCATCGCCAATTGATCAATCAGCGTCTTTGGTATTCGCTCCGGCGCCGCTGTCACAATGATGGCATCGTACGGCGCGTGCTCTGACCAGCCGTCGAACCCATCACCTTCCCGGACGCTAATATTGGTGTAGTTCATTTCCGCCAATCGTCGCTGCGCCTGCCGGGCAAGGGCTGAAAGGGTTTCGACGGAATAAATGTGGCCTGTGTTGAGAACCTCGGCCAGCACGGCCGTCTGGTAGCCCGATCCGGTACCGATCTCCAAAATCTTCTCGTGTCCCTTCAAATCCAGCAAGTCGGTCATTAAAGCGACAATATAGGGCTGCGAGATGGTTTGGCCGTGACCGATGGGTTGTGGTCGATTGACGTAGGCAGCAACCTCATAGTTAGGGGTCACGAAACGATGCCGCGGCACGTTCGCCATGGCTGCCATGGTTCGTTCCGAAAACGTCTTACGTCCGGTCCAGTGCGCGGTATCGCGAGCATTCCGCTCGATCTCGGCGATCAAGCGGTGAACAGCCTTTTGGTGTTCGCCCGCGTCCATGCCCGATCATCTACACCGGCGTATGCCAGCCGCGCGTGTCCGCCACGCGGCCTTCGACCAGATCGAAATACGCCGTCTGCAAATCGCGGGAAACCTGTCCCGGCGCACCGCTACCGAGCGCGTGGCCATCGATATGGGTGATGGGCGTTACTTCCCAGGCCGTGCCACAGAAGAAAGCCTCGTCGGCTGCATAAAGCTCGCTTCGATCTATATCGCGTTCGACAGGCTCCATACCCAGTTCGTCGCGGCATAACTGCAAGATGGTGTCGCGGGTGATGCTTTCCAGAATGCTTGAGGTGATCGACGGGGTCACCACCTTGCCGTCACGCACCATGAAGAAACACATAGCGGGGCCTTCAGCCACATGACCCTTGGCGTTGAGCAACAATGCCGTATCGTAGCCATCCGTCCGGGCCTGCGTCACGGCGAAGCGCGAATTGTTGTAGTTGGCGTGCGCCTTCACGCGGGTCGGCATGGCAAGGTCCGAAATCCGCTGCCATGACGAGACCTGCACTCGGCAGCCCTTGGCGGTAAACTCCGGTCGCTTTTTCTGAACCGCGGTGACACAAACACCGATCGGCCCGAGCGCGCCGGCCTCACCATCTCCATCCACGTAGACTGTGGGGCGAACATGAACGGTTTCTTGAAAGCCGTTGCGCTTGACCACTTCGATGACCGGGCCCGTGAGCTCGTCAGCGGTGTAAATCCGTTCGAACCGCATCACGCGTTGCGAGTACTCCAGCCGCGCCAGGTGTTCTTGCAGACGGAAGATGCTCATGCCGTTTTCGGTGGGGTAGGCGCAAATGCCCTCAAATACACCGGCGCCATATTTCACTGCCGGCGTGAAAACATGCACCTTGGCATCGGCCCACGGCACGAATTCCCCATTGAAGTAAACCGTCAGGTTTTCACGATCAGCAGCCATCACTCGTCCCCACTTGAAAAATTGAACAACCTCTACGATGCCCATTAGCACTGACGGCGGCAAGTCCCTGTTTGAATTACCATCCGGGACTTGCGCACTCCGGTCCATCGGTCCATATCAATGCCGGATTTTCGAGAAGACCAACGGGGTTCGCCACATGACTAAAGAAACATTTTCGTTCCAGGCTGAAGTCAGCAAACTGCTGGATATCGTCGCCCACTCGCTCTACAGCCATAAGGAAATCTTTCTGCGTGAGCTGATCTCCAACGCGTCAGACGCCTGCGACAAGTTGCGCTACGAAGCGTTGACCACGCCGGCCCTGATCGATGGCGACGGCGAATTTCAGATTACCCTGGCGGTAGACAAAAAAGCCAAAACCATCGCGATTTCCGACAATGGAATCGGCATGACCCGCGATGATCTCGTCGCAACGCTGGGCACCATTGCCAGCTCCGGCACGCAGGCCTTCATGGACGCGTTGGGTGCAGCGAAAAAAGATAAAAAGGAAAAATCCGAGGTCGATTTGATCGGTCAATTCGGTGTCGGTTTTTATTCGGCCTTCATGGTTGCCGACAACATTGAAGTCACGACGCGGCGTGCTGGTGAAGATAAGGCTTGGTTGTGGATATCGGACGGGCGTGGCGAGTTCTCCATTGAAGAAGCAGACCGGTCCTCTCACGGCACCGATGTCGTGGTGCATCTGAAAAAAGCAGACAAAGAATATCTAGAGCCCGAGCGTATTCGCACCATTGTCAAAACCTATTCGGACCACGTCGGGCTGCCTGTTGTGCTCCAGGGCGACGGCAAAGATATCGCTGATGAAACCCTGAACACGGCGTCGGCTGTTTGGACGCGTGCCAAGAAAGATATCTCCGAAGACGACTACAAGGAATTCTACCACCACGTTTCGCACATGTTTGACGACCCGTGGCTGACCATCCACAACCGCGTTGAAGGCGTGCAGGCCTATACCAACCTGCTCTACGTGCCGTCGAGCCGGCCTTTCGACCTTTTTCAGCCGGAACGAAAAAGCCAACTGAAGCTCTACGTCAAACGGGTCTACATCACCGACAACTGCGACGAATTGTTGCCGTCCTATTTCCGCTTTTTGCGCGGTATCGTCGACTCGGAAGATCTGCCGCTGAACATCAGCCGCGAGATGCTGCAACACAATCCGGCGCTGGCGAAAATCAAGAAGGCGCTGACCAAGCGTGTCTTCAATGAACTTAAAAAGAAAGCGGAGAAAGCGCCGGAGGAATACGCGACGTTCTGGGATAACTTCGGCGCCGTGGTGAAGGAAGGAATTTATGAAGATTTCGAGAACCGAGACAACTTGCTGGGTATCGCGCGGTTCCGCTCGACCACGTCCGACGGCCTGACCAGTCTCGCCGAATACGTGGAGCGCATGAAGGACGGCCAAGACGCCATTTACTACATCACCGGCGAGGACGCCGAACAGGTTGCACAGAGCCCACAACTCGAAGGCTTCAAGGCCAAAGGTGTGGAAGTGCTGTTGTTGACCGATCCAGTGGATGAATTCTGGGTCTCTTCCGCCGGGCCCTATGAGGAAAAACCATTCAAGTCGGCCACCCGGGGCGGTGCTGATCTGACCAATGTCGCCGGCGACGACAAGAAAGATGGCGACGACAATGATGACAAGAAAGATACGACCGAAGACGTGGCGCCTTTAATCGCCGCATTCAAGGTGGCGCTCGGCGAGAAAGTAAAAGATGTGCGTACCTCGGAACGCCTCACTGATAGTGCGGTCTGCCTTGTTGCTGATGAAGGCGACATGGATATCCACCTGGAACGCATGCTGAAACAGCACAAACAACTATCGGAAGCGACGCCACGCGTACTTGAGATCAACCCCGACCATGCCCTCATCGGCAAGTTGGCAAAACGCGCTGCCGACGGCGACGGCAAAGACACCATCATCGAAGACGCCGCATACCTTTTGCTTGATCAAGCCCGCATCGTCGAAGGCGAGCCCGTGGCCGATCCGCTGGCATTTTCGCGCCGCATGGCTTCTGTCATGGAGAAAGGTCTGGCTGGTTAATTGGCCAGTTCATCGGCCAGTTGATCGGTGGGCTAAGCGGCCTCGCTGACCAGCGTTTCTTTTCGCTGGCGCGATGGGACCCGGGCAACCAAACCGAATACATCCGCCTGAGAGACACCGTCGCGGACCATAAGTTGCCTAATGATAGGGTCAGCCAAGACGTCATCCAACAGAGGCTCCTCGCGGAGCGCTTTGCGCCAATTCGTATCCGACGGATTGCTCATAACCACTGCTGCCTCCCTAGCCATACATCTGCATGTAGATATAGGCGCTGATTATGACGCGGCAATGGCAGAGGTGTGAAAAAACTGAGACGCCTTAAGATGGTGTCAGGTCTATCCGCGCGGCACCTAGAATACGCCCAGTTTTTTTGGATTGCAGCAGCACTGCGCAAACATCCGCGCTTGTCTCGGCCATGGGCACAATCATGCGGGTAGCCTTACCTCGCCATCGGCCTACGGGCTGCATGCCTCGAACGACATTATGATAGGCCAGGGATTGCCCACTGTTCTCACCGCGCCTGATTTTTGTTTCATGCCGGCGATCGTAAAAAACAGACAAAATCTCAACTGACTCTTCGATTTCCGCAGTTGGCAGCGTCAGTTCAAGCCCTGCATCGGTTTGCTTCAACGAGATACCAACGTGGGGCAATTGCCTGGCTTTCTTAATATGTGCCAACACCTCGTGACGTTTTGACCCCACCGACTGATAAGCGCCATGGATCACCATCTGGGGCGTATATACATAACGCAGGGCGAACTGCGACGCGTAATCCTTCTGTCGGTCGCCATGGGCCGCGGCGGCGAACGGGTCTTTCCATCCGATGTAATCCCAGTAATCCACGTGGACTGAAAGCGCCAAGACGTCTTCGCGTTTGGCCAATTCCCCAAGCAACGAATCGGCCGGCGGACACGACGAGCAACCCTGCGACGTGAACAGCTCAACAACGGTCAACGGATGTTCTTGGGCAACCGCGGCTCCTGCGAAGAAGGCGCTCATTGCTAAGGTCAATATGACTGATTTCAGCTTCATCATATTCATGGCTTAGCGCAAAACGCAGCGTCAGTACCAATCACATGAGAGTGAGCGGATGAGCAAACCGAAGTTTTCACGAAGTCGTGAACGTCCTCTGTAGAACGGCGCTCACAAAAAAGGCCGCCCAGCGAGACTTGAAACTCGCTGGACGGCCAATTTTGAAAACCTGAAATCAGGCAGCCTTGTTCAGATTGCTCAGCACGAACTGCAGGATGCCGCCGGCGAGGTAGTAATCTACCTCGTCTACGGTATCGATGCGGCATAGCAACGTCGCCTCCGTGGTCGTGCCGTCAGCACGGTGGATATGCAACGTCACGTCCATGCCCGGCTTAATGCCCGCGGCAATGCCGGTCAGGTCGAAAGTCTCGCTACCATCGAGCCCAAGCGACTGACGGGTCTCGCCATTCTTGAACTGCAACGGCAGCACGCCCATGCCCACAAGGTTTGATCGGTGAATGCGTTCGAAGCTTTCAACGACTACTGCCTTGGCGCCCAAAAGGCGTGTACCCTTGGCCGCCCAATCGCGGCTCGATCCGGTGCCGTACTCCGCGCCACCGAAGATCATCAGCGGCACACCTTCTTCTTTGTACTTCATGGCCGCGTCATAAATGGACATCACTTCGCCCGACGGTTGATGGGTAGTCCAACCGCCTTCGGTGCCCGGCGCCATTTCGTTTTTGATGCGAATATTGGCGAATGTACCGCGCATCATCACTTCGTGATTGCCGCGCCGCGACCCATAGGAGTTGAAGTCATGCGGCCGCACCTGATGCTCCAGCAAGTAGGTCCCGGCAGGGCCTTCCTTCTGAATGGAACCGGCCGGCGAGATGTGGTCGGTGGTAATCGATGCGCCCAACAACGCGAGCGGCCTGGCACCCATAACATCCTTGGCCTCGCCAGCGCTGTTTTGGTCGGCAAAGAACGGTGGATGCTGGATGTAGGTTGAGCCCGGTGACCACTGATAGGTTTCCGAAGCTGTTGTTTTAATTTTCTGCCAGTTTTCCTCGCCGTCGAGCACGTTGTCATAGCGCGCCCGGAACATGGCCGGCGTCAGGACCGAGTTGATGTAATCCTCGATTTCCTTGTTGGTCGGCCAGATGTCCTTGAGATAGACGGCATTGCCATCAGCATCCTCACCCAGAGAATCGTTGAACAGATCAACATTCATGTTTCCGGCCAGCGCATAGGCGACAACCAGTGGCGGCGACGCCAGATAGTTGGCTTTGGTCCACGGGCTGACGCGGCCTTCGAAGTTGCGGTTCGACGACAACACGGCGGATACCACCATGTCGTTATCTTCAATGGCCTCAATCAAGCTTTCCTCAATCAGGCCGGAGTTGCCGATGCACGACGCACAGCCAAAGCCGACGATGTTGAAACCGAGATTGTCGAGATGTTCTTGCAGACCACCTTGCTCCAGGTAATCGCCAACAACCTGGCTACCGGGCGCCAGCGAGGTTTTCACCCACGGCTTGGCGCTGAGACCTTTTTCCAAGGCTTTCTTGGCGACGAGACCGGCTGCGACCAACACCGCCGGGTTAGAGGTATTGGTACAGCTGGTAATGGCCGCGTACATGACCGCGCCCTCAGCCAATTCGAAATCGGCGCCTGCTGGCGTGATGGATTTTTGTTCCGTCCGGCCGCCCGACATTTCGGAGAACTGAGACTTAAAGGTCGAGCTGGCATCGGTGACTTGGATGCGGTCCTGTGGGCGTTTCGGTCCGGCGATGGAAGCAACCACGTCGCCTAAAGCCAGTTCCAATGTGTCGGTAAACACAGGGTCCGGCGAGCTTGAATCACGCCACATGCCCTGTGCCTTGGCATAGGCCTCAACCAAAGCCACGCGGCCCGCATCGCGGCCCGTAAAGGTCATGTAGTCGAGCGTCGCTTGTGTGACCGGGAAGAAACCGCAAGTCGCGCCGTATTCCGGCGCCATGTTGGCGATGGTTGCCTGATCGGCGAGGGTCAGATTGTCGAGGCCGGGGCCGAAGAATTCCACGAATTTGCCGACAACGCCCTTTTTGCGCAGCATTTGGACGACTGTCAGCACCAAGTCGGTAGCCGTGGTGCCTTCGGTCATAGCACCAGTAAGTTTGAAGCCGATGACTTCCGGCACCAGCATGGAGATCGGCTGGCCGAGCATGACCGCTTCGGCTTCGATGCCCCCAACGCCCCAGCCCAGCACCGACAGACCATTGACCATCGTGGTGTGCGAGTCGGTGCCGACCAATGTGTCAGGGAATGCGATCTCGCGACCGTCTTCTTCCTGGGTCCAAACCACTTGCGCCAGATACTCAAGGTTGACCTGATGACAAATGCCGGTGCCCGGCGGCACGACGCGCATATTCTTGAACGCACCCTGCCCCCATTTGAGAAATTCGTAGCGTTCCTGGTTGCGCTCAAATTCCAATTTGACGTTCTGGCCAAAGCTCTCGTGCGTACCCGCGTGATCCACCATCAATGAGTGATCGATAACCAGATCGACCGGGCTCAGCGGATTGATCAACTGCGGATCGCCGCCAACATCTACCATGGCGTCGCGCATGGAAGCCAAATCGACAACCGCCGGCACGCCGGTAAAATCCTGCATCAGCACCCGGGTCGGCCGATAGGCGATTTCCTGGTTCGACGACCGTGCCGCGCCCCAGTTGGCAACTGCCTTCACGTCTTCGACACTGACGGTGCGGCCGTCTTCCCGGCGCAGCAGGTTCTCAAGCAGCACTTTAAGCGACACAGGTAAAGTTGAGACGTCACCAAGTCCCGCCTCTTGCGCGGCCTCAAGGCTGTAGTAATCAAACTTCTTACCGCCGACTTTCAGCGTTCGGCGCGTGTTTAAACTATCGTGACCAATAATAGACATTCTAAAACTCCCCTTGGGGCCCCCTCGGATGGTTTCCATCGCGACGATTACGGCAAGAATTGCGCATATTCGAGCCCTCTAGTGGATTGATTCCAACGTTTGGAACCCTCGTTTTCTTGCGGCGATAATTTTATCTGGATCGGCCTTCCAAATGAATGGCTTGGCCTCTGCTTGGTTATGCTCTTTGACGAACCGGTTGATGGTGGCTTGAAGATCGA
>JAERTE010000111.1 GCA_016845145.1 Rhodospirillaceae bacterium | reverse complement strand
CTATTTCGCCGTCCTGATTGGTGTGGGCGCAACCACGGTAAATGCCTATCTGGCCGAAGAAGCCATTGCTGAACGGCATGCAAAGGGCCTGTTCGGAGACCTCACGCTGGATCAGTGCATCCGCAATTACACCAGCGCTATTGATCAGGGCCTGCTGAAGGTGATGTCCAAGATGGGTATCAGTGTGGTGAGCTCCTATCGCGGCGGCTGTAACTTCGAGGCCGTAGGCCTCAGTCGCGCGCTGGTTGCCGAGTTCTTCCCCGGCATGTCGAGCCGTATTTCAGGCATTGGCCTGTCCGGCATCTGGCATAAAATTAGTCAGCGCCATGACGCGGCTTTTGCACCCGATGCCGTTCCCCTGTCCGTGGGCGGATTTTATCGTTACCGCGCAGGCGGTGAACGCCATGGCCACGATGGCCAGCTTATCCATATCCTGCAAAGCGCGGTGACATCTGAATCGTTCAGCACCTATAAGAAATACGCCGAAGGCGTGAACAGCCGCGACCCCATTTATCTGCGTGATCTGTTGGGCTTCAAATCCGACCGCGAGATGATCTCTGTGGAAGATGTGCAGTCAATTACAGAAATCCGCAAACGCCTCGTGGCACCGGGCATTTCACTCGGCGCACTAAGCCCGGAAGCACACGAAACACTTTCCATTGCCATGAACCGGATCGGCGCCAAGTCCGATTCCGGCGAAGGGGGCGAAGATCCGGAACGCTACAAGCCGCGCCCCAATGGCGACAATGCCTCCAGCGCCATCAAACAGGTGGCCTCGGGACGCTTTGGCGTGACGGCAGAGTACCTCAACAATTGCTCTGAAATTGAAATCAAGATGGCGCAGGGTGCCAAGCCCGGCGAGGGTGGACAACTGCCCGGCGGCAAGGTCACCTTCCAGATCGCCAAGTTGCGGTATTCGACTCCCGGCGTGACGCTGATTTCGCCCCCGCCGCATCACGACATCTATTCCATCGAGGACCTGGCGCAGCTGATTTATGACCTGAAACAGGTGAACCCGGATGCCAAGGTTTGCGTCAAGCTGGTGGCACGCTCCGGCGTGGGCACCATCGCGGCCGGTGTTGCGAAGGCCAAGGCTGACGTGATCCTGATTTCCGGGCATGACGGTGGCACGGGTGCCAGCCCGCAAAGCTCCATCAAGTACGCTGGCCTTCCGTGGGAAATGGGCATTGCCGAGGTCAATCAGGTTCTAACCCTGAACCGGCTTCGCCACACGGTGAAACTGCGGGTGGACGGCGGCATTAAGACCGGACGCGATGTGGTGATTGCCGCCATGCTGGGCGGCGAGGAATTCGGCATTGGAACGGCCTCGCTGGTAGCCATGGGCTGCATCATGGTGCGTCAGTGCCATTCAAACACCTGCCCCGTGGGTGTGTGCACGCAGGATGAAAAACTGCGCGAGAAGTTCAGCGGCACCCCGGAAAAGGTCGTAAACCTGTTCTCGTTCATCGCGGAAGACGTGGCCGAAATTCTGGCCGAGCTCGGTTTCTCATCGCTTGACGAAATCATTGGCCGCTCGGACCTGCTGAGCCAGGTCAGCCGTGGCCACAAGGATCTGGACGACCTCGATCTGAATGCCCTGCTGGCGCAGGCTGACGCGGGTGGCTTCCCGCGCTACTGCTCAATTACAGAGCGTAACGCGGTTCCGGACACCCTGGACGCCCAGATTATCGCTGATGCCGATGCCACATTGGTGCAGGGTGAAAAAATGCAGCTCACCTACACGGTGCAGAACACCCATCGCGCCGTGGGCACACGGACATCGTCTGAGATCGTTCGCCGATACGGTATGACGGGCCTGAAGCCCGGCCATCTGACCGTTCGCCTTCGTGGCTCGGCCGGGCAGTCCTTGGGTGCCTGGGGCGTACAGGGTCTGTTGCTGGAAGTCTTTGGCGACGCCAATGACTACGTGGGCAAAGGCCTCTCCGGCGGCTCCATTGCTGTCCGCCCGCCGGTCTCCAGCCCGCTTGAAAGCCAGAAGAACACCATCATCGGCAATACGGTGCTGTACGGTGCAACTTCGGGCAAACTGTTCGCCGCGGGCCAGGCGGGCGAGCGGTTCTGTGTCCGAAACTCAGGTGCCCAGGCCGTGGTCGAGGGCTGCGGCTCCAACGGTTGCGAATATATGACCGGTGGCGTGGCTGCAATCCTGGGCCGTGTTGGCGCTAACTTCGGCGCTGGCATGACCGGCGGCATGGCGTTTGTCTATGATCCGGATGACGATTTCCAATACCGGGTAAACGACGAAACAATTCTCCATCAACGCATTGAGACGGAATACTGGCGTGATGTGTTGAAAGTCCTGATCGGTCAGCATGTGAAACACACGGGCTCTCGCTTTGCACAGGGATTGTTGGTGAACTGGGACCGCGAGGAACGCCGCTTCTGGCAGGTGGTGCCGAAGGAAATGCTCGACAAGCTCGAACACCCGGTCACCGCAGAAGGGTCGGAAGAATTGCGGGCGTAAACCGCTTTCCTGCTACGGGTCCTGTATCATCTGGTAGCCGGGGTTATTGGGCGGAAAACCCTATTCCTCGTATCTGCCCGTGTAGTCGGGTGCCGGTATCATCGCTATCGCTGGAAATGAGCACATGCTCGATGCTGGCAGGTGGCTTGCCGAATATGCGCTCGTGGTCCTGCACCACGT
>JAERTE010000110.1 GCA_016845145.1 Rhodospirillaceae bacterium | reverse complement strand
GGTGACTCAGTATCCAGAAGGCAACAACACCTGCGATGGCCAGTTGCAGCACCAGCTTCAACTTGCCCGACAGCCCCTTGCTGTTGCGCTGGGATACTTTCAGATAGTCATCCATGAAGCCAATGACGCCGTACCCGATGGTCACGGCAAGCGCACCCCAGACAAAGGGATTGTCCAGATCAGCCCACAACAGGGTCGCACTGGTCAGTGCCAGCAGGATCAGCACGCCACCCATGGTGGGCGTGCCTTTCTTGGTCAGCAGATGGCTTTCCGGGCCATCCTCGCGAATGGGCTGGCCGCCGGACTGGCGGCTCGCCAGGACGCGAATAATGACGGGGCCGAAAAGGAAGCTCAGCATCAACGCGGTAATCACCGCGCCACCTGTACGGAAGGTGATGTAGCGGAATACGTTCAATGCCGAGAACTGTTCAGCGAGGGGAACAAGGATTTCCTGAAGCATACTTTTTCTCCCTAATTCCCGTTAACGACTTTGGCTTGAGACTCGAGCGACGATTGATCAAGGTCACAGAGTTCTTCAACGATGGCGCCGACACGGCTGCCGAGCGATCCCTTGACCATGATCACATCGCCCGGACGTACAGCACTGCATACGACCAGCGCGAGCTTGTCGGGGCTGAGCGAGTGGCCGCCGCGCATCGTTTCCGGCAACGACTCCCACAACGGCTGGATGTGCTGACCCGCGGTAAAGACCAGATCGAATTTGTTGCCCTGTAAATGCGACAATAGGCCCCGATGGGCATCATCAGAACCAGCCCCCAGTTCCAGCATGTCGCCCAGAACCGCGATCAGGCGACCACCGTCCTCTGGCCTGTTCCGACCCGCGACAGCCATGGCAGCGCGCATGGAAGCAGGGCTCGCGTTGTAACTCTCGTCAATCAACAGGAAGGCACCACCTGTCAGGTGTACAGGAATGTGCTGCCCCCGGCCTTTCGGGGCCGCGAAATTTGTCAGAGCGTTGGCCGCAACGACGACGTCGCCTCCGACGGCATCAACCGCGCCCAGAACCGACAGGCTGTTTGCCACCACATGCTGTCCCGGCGCGCCCAGATGATAAGCAACCATTGATCCGCCGACGGATGCCTCAACATCTGATCCATCGGCACCCAGATCAACATTATGGAGATGAAGATCGGCCTCAGCTTTCTGACCAAAGCCGACAATCCGGGAAATGCCGCAAACCTTCGCTGCATCCGACAGGGCACCAAAATACGGACTGTCCTGATTGATGATCGCGGTGCCTTCAGGCTCAACACCCTCAAAGATTTCAGCTTTGGCGGCAGCGATCTCGTCAACGGACGAAAAGAATTCCATATGAACCGGCTCAATTGCCGTAATGATCGCAACATGCGGCCGGGCGATCTTTGTCAGCGCCCTGATCTCGCCAACGTGATTCATACCGAGTTCCAGAATGGTGTAGTCAGTATCGGCAGGAACACGGCAGAGGCTGAGAGGCAGGCCCCAGTGATTGTTGAGGTTTCCCGCACTTGCTTCCGTGGGTCCAAGCGTACTGAATGCCAGCCGAAGCATTTCCTTTGTGCCGGTCTTGCCCACACTGCCGGTAACAGCAATGACGTTACCTGTAAGACGATCTCGGGCCGCTTTGCCCAGTTGCTGTAATGCCACTGTTACATCATCAACGATAATCAACGGCGTGCCATCCGGACAGGTTCCTGGATCGCGGGTAACGACGGCGGCAACGGCTCCTTTTTCAAAGGCCGCCGCGACAAACTCATGGGCATCGAAATTGGGGCCGGACAAGGCAAAGAAGATATCGCCCGGATTCAATGTGCGCGTATCAATGGAAACGCCATTCGCTTTCCATTCACGGTCAACCGATCCGCTGTCTCCATCAATGGCAGCGAGAACGTCAGAAGCAGTCCAGAGAGCGGCACTGGTCATTCCAAGCCCTCCCCACCAAGTGCTGCAATGGCATCCCGGACGACACTCACGTCGTCAAACGGTCGCACCGCATCACCGATTGTCTGGCCCTGCTCGTGTCCCTTTCCGGCAACAACCAGCAGATCACCTGCCGCCAAACCTTGAATGGCCGCTTGGATGGCATCGGCCCGGTCGCCGATGTTCTGGGCATCGGGGCATCCAGCCATCGCCTGTTCTCGAATGGTTTCCGGAGCCTCACTTCTGGGATTGTCGTCGGTGACGATAACAGTATCTGCGTGCGTCGCAGCCGCCTTACCCATTTCCGGACGCTTCCCGGCATCCCGGTCACCACCGCAACCGAAGACAACACGAAGCTGACCTGAAACATGGGGCCGGATTGCGCGGAGCACCGTTTCCAGTGCATCCGGCGTGTGGGCGTAGTCAACATAGACAGCAGCGCCGTTCGGCAGCGTCCCGGCAAGTTCAAGCCGACCCCGCACACCCGTCAGCGCGCCAAGCGCATCCATGACGTCGCTGGCGTCACCGCCCGAGGCGATGGCGAGTCCCGCCGCACACAGGGCATTCGAGACCTGAAAATCGCCGATCAGGGGAAGGCGCACAGAAATCTCGCGACCGGACAGGCCGACTGTGATGCGCTGGCCGTCAGCAAATCGTTCAACGTGGATAAGGCGGATGTCGGTGGCGGCTTCACCATATCCGATGACGCGGCACCCGCGTGAGCGGCACACCGTGGCAAAGTCATCAAAGGTGTCACTGTCCGCATTTAGCACCGCCGTTCCGTCTGCATCCAGAAGTTCCGTAAACAGCCGGCGCTTGGCAGCCAGATAAGCTTCGACACTGCCGTGATAATCCAGATGATCCCGGCTCAGGTTCGTAAAAGCGGCGAGACGAACCCGCACTCCATCGAGGCGATACTGATCCAGACCATGACTGGATGCCTCCATGGCGAGGTGGTCAACGCCGTGCGCGGCTAAGTCGGCAAGCGTCTCATGCAGGTCAGCCGGATCAGGCGTCGTCAGGCTTCCAGGATAGTCCAGTGACATGCCGTCACCACTTGCCCGAGTGCCCAGCGTGCCGGTGCTTGCCGCGCGATACCCCAGCGCAGCCCAAATCTGGCGCAGGAAAGTAACCACGGATGTCTTGCCATTGGTGCCGGTGACAGCAGCAATGGTTTCGGGCTGGCGGGCATGGAACCGGGACGCTAGTACGGCGTAGGACTGCCGTGCATTGTCATCTTCGATCAGGGGGACATTAACATCGACATCCTCAAGAGCGCCCTTGGGGGCGAGGATTGCCGAAGCCCCGCTTTCAATCGCGCTGGCGACAAAGGCGCGGCCATCGGTCGTGCTGCCCGGCAACGCGGCAAACAGGTATCCCGGCCTGACCCGTCGGGAATCGCATGCGATGCCCGTGATCTCCAGATTGAGTGCCTCCGCGTTCAGGCTCACGCTGCCTAAATCCCCTTCCAGCATATCAGCGAACCTCAAAGGTCCGCTCCCACGCCTGCACAAACCCTGCCGGCGTATCGTCTTCCATGGCTGCCATTTCTGTTGGTTTGATCCCCATCATGGGACCCATTTGCGAAACGATGGTGCCCACAGCTGGGGCCGCGACCCAACCACCCGTCGCATAGTTGAATGTCCGTTTTATGCCCTTTGGCTCGTCCACGACCACAAACACCACGTAGCGCGGATCGTGAATCGGGAAGGCCCCGACGAACGAGGCAATCCGGCTGTCCCGGCTGTATTTACCGGCGACCTGCTTGTCGGCGGTACCGGTCTTGCCGCCCACCAGATAGCCATCCGCATCGGCGTTCTTGCCGGTGCCGCGGCGAACCACGAGCCGCATCAGCGCACGCATCTTGATAGATGTATCTTCGGACAGGATACGCTCGCCGGGAACGGCCGCACCGGGGGCAACATGCAACAACGTGGTCGGACGCCGCACACCACCGTTCACCAACGTGGCAATGCCACTCGCCAGTTGCAGCGGGCTGACCGCGATCCCATGACCGAACGAAATGGTCATGGTGTTGATCTCGCGCCACCGTGCTGGCTTCAGGGGTTTACCCACTTCCGGCAACTCGATGGTGGCGGGATGCAGCAACCCTAAGTCACTCAGGTAGCGCTGCTGGCGTTCCGTGCCCACGTCCAGCGCCATCTTTGCAGCGCCGATATTGGAGGAATGGATCAGGATTTCAGGAAC
>JAERTE010000109.1 GCA_016845145.1 Rhodospirillaceae bacterium | reverse complement strand
GCCTTCCTGCTGGATGGTGGTGTAGTGAAAGGTCTCTTCCGACGGTTTTCCCAAGCTGTCGAGCATCATTGGGATCTGGTTGGCTTCGCAACCAAGCCCCAACATCAGGACGGAAGCGAAGTTGGCATGCCGGGCATGGCCCCAGACGGCGCGTTGCAGCATGGCGAAGCCTTCGTCGTCGGTAGCGGTGCAGCAGCCCGCGCCATGAACGATGGGGACGATGCCATCGACATTGGGGTAGTCATCTAGAATACCGCGCTTGTCGATCTCTCTCGCGATGTGCTGGGCGACGGTGGCCGAGCAATTGACCGAGGTGACGATGCCGATGTAATTGCGGGTGCCAACCTGACCGTCTTCGCGGACGTAGCCCTGAAAAGTGGCGCGCTCCGCCTCCGGTACAAACTGTGTCTCAACAGCGGCCTCGCCATAAGCGTAATCGCGCTCAAAATCGCCCATCGAGACGTTGTGGACGTGAACATGGTCGCCGGGCGCGATAGCGGTGGAGGCAAAGCCGATGATCTGGCCGTATTTAACCACCGCGTCGCCGTCGCTGATTTCCGTCAGGGCAATTTTGTGGCCGCGCGGAATCGGGGCGTTGGCGATAAGGGAGACGGGATCGACCCTGTCCCCTTGGGCGACGTCTCCCAAGACGACGGCGACGTTGTCTTTTTCACTCAGTTTTATGGATGTCTGGCTTGTCATTTGTTTTTATCCTTAACTTCCGTAAACAGCCTCTAGATGGTCAAGAAAGCGCGCTTTCTGGGCTTCGAACTCCGGCGCGACGATCACATTGTGGATGGTGAACGAGGGCAGGGGCTCCATACCGATATATTGGTGGGCCTTGTGCATGGCGACAAGGGCTTCATCCACGTCGAGGCCGCCATAAAACGTGTCTACGTCGTCGAAGGCCGCCTCCGGCGCATTCCATGTGCTTGAAATCATGTAGGTTTTGCCGGTCAAAAGTCCACCTGTTCCATACGGCGTGCCCCGGTCATAAAATACTTTTCGGAGGTAGACGGCGTCCATGTAGGCCTTCAGGATTGAGGGCGGGCCGAACCAGAAGACCGGGAACTGAAGGATGACGCTGTCGGCCCAGAGCCACTTGTCGTGTTCTTCTTCGACATCGTACCCGTCTTCGACAATTGTGGTTTTTACCTCGTGCTTGTCTTTGAGCGCGCCCTCTGCGGTCTCGACAAACGAACGGTTGAAACGTCCGTCCGAGATGTAGGTTTTCTGTGCACCGCAGACGATCAGGATGTTGGACAATTTAGCCCCCTTATTCTCAAGCTTGTTCTTTTTCCCTGGCCGCCGCCGTTTTTTGAGTCGTGACGATTGAGACCCCGAAAATAACAATGGCGCTGCCAATCAATTCGATAACAGATAATCGCTCGCCTAAAAACAGCATACTCCCCGAAATCGATGCAACCGGCAGCAATAGCAGGAACGGCATCACTTGCGTCACGTTATAAATGCCCAGCAACCGGTACCAGATGGCGTAACCGAGCCCGGTCATAATCAGGCCCATATAGGCGACGACGCCCCAGCCGATCCAGCCCGCGTTCTGAATGGATTCCCACTGACCCTCTTCAATCAGCCACGAAGATAGAAATAGTTGTGGGGTGGCGAAGACGGCGACCCAGGCGATCTGTTGAAATCCGCCAAGGGAATTTTTCAGCCAGTTTTTAATCATGATTTGCCCTGCAGCCCAGAAGAAGGCGCCTCCGGCAACCAGGAGCACGGGCAGCAAGTCACCTTGAAGTTTAGGTTGTCCGGCGATCAGGATGACGCCACAGAAGGCCAGCGCCATGCCGATGGCGCGCCGCCAACCCAGATGATCTTTCAGAAAGACGGCGGCCAGCAGGGCCAGGAACGGCGCTTCCAATTGCACAACAATGATGGCGAGAGAGGCGTCTAGTCCGTCCAGTCCGGTAAACATCAGGCCGTATTGAATAGTGGCACTGACGACGGCGATCCAGAAAATCTTCCACATCAAACCCAAGGGAGGCTTGACGAACCAGACCATAACCAGGGCGGTCAGCAAGAAACGGAACGCCATTAAAAGGATAGGCGGGAAACTAACGTAAACGAAGGCGACTTTTGCCAATGTAAAGCCCAATCCCCAAATTACGGGGACGGATATGGCTAACAGGAAATCGAGCGGCTTCAAGCGCCTTAAGCAGCGAGGGTTTGCAGCAGGCCGTCGAACATGGCCTTGCCGTCGGTGCCGCCCTGCAAGGGGTCAACCAGGCGTTCCGGATGCGGCATCATGCCGAGCACCGTGCGCTTGTCGTTGGTGATGCCGGCGATGTTGGCTTGGCTGCCGTTCGGGTTGGCGTCGTCGGTAACCGCGCCGTTCTCGTCGCAGTAGCGGAAGGCGACCTGTCCGTTGTCTTCGATGTGTTTCCAGGTTTCTTCGTCGGTCTCGAAATTGCCGTCATGGTGGGCAATGGGAATACGAATGATCTGGCCGGCCGAATAGCCCCTTGTGAACAAGGTGTCGGCGTTTTCCACTTTCAGGTAGACATCTTTGCAGATGAATTTCAGGTTGGCGTTGCGCATCAGGACGCCCGGCAACAAGCCGGCTTCGGTCAAAATCTGGAAGCCGTTGCAGATGCCCAACACCGGGACGCCGGAATTGGCGCGCTTGACGACTTCGCGCATGATCGGTGAATGGGCCGCCATGGCGCCGGAGCGCAGGTAATCGCCGTAGGAAAAGCCGCCGGGGACAACGATCAGATCGGTTTGCGGCAGGTCGGTGCCGCCATGCCAGACCATGTCCGGCTCCGATCCGATGGAGTTCCTGAGCGCGACTTGTACATCGCGGTCACAGTTCGATCCGGGGAAGACGATGACGGAGGCTTTCATTGGCGCGGGTCCTCTTAGTCGGCGATTTCGATTGAATAGTTTTCAATAACCGTGTTGGCGAGCAACTGTTTGCACATGTCCTCGACATGCTCTTCCGCCTTGGCGGCGTCGGTCTCTTCCAGGTCGATCTCGATGTATTTGCCCTGGCGGACTTCATCGACGCCTGAGAACCCCAGCGAGCCCAGCGCGTGCTGCACGGCCTTGCCCTGGGGGTCCAGGACTCCCGGTTTC
>JAERTE010000108.1 GCA_016845145.1 Rhodospirillaceae bacterium | reverse complement strand
GCAACTATAGACAAGTTATGGCCTGAAGGATGGACCGATCAGATTGACAAGAAATGATCCAAGCAAGGCCTTGGGATGTCTACCATCGGCGCCTATGGGCCACACTGAGGTGTTTCCGAAAGTGAGGATTTCTAGCTCGGGATGGGCTTTCGCAAGGCAAGACGGTCGGCCAAGTGTGTCGCACGCTGGGCGTTTCTGAACAGAGCTACTATCGATGGCGCCGTGATTACGGCGGCCTACGTGTTGATCAGGCGAAGCGTCTGAAGGAGCTTGAGAAAGAGAACAAGTGTCTTCGCATGGCTGTTTCCGACCTGACACTGGATAAGCAGATGTTGAAAGAGGCGTTGGAGGGAACCTGATTAGAGTTGGGCTTATCTTACTTGTGCTGAATTCGCAGGGTTTTGTTGCAAACTAAATCTATGAAACACACACTCACATCACTTGTTCTTGGCATCTCACTTCTTTTTGGAAGTATTGAGATTGGGTATGCGCAGGATTATCGAAAAGGATATACCGCATTCAAAAGCGGCGACTATGCAACAGCATTACGCGAATGGCGTCCTTTGGCAGAACGAGGGATTAGAGCAGCGCAGTACAATATGGGATTAATGCACAAAAAAGGGCTAGGCGTTGTTCAAGACCCCAAAGAAGCCGTGAAGTGGTATCGCAGGGCAGCAGAACAAGGGCTTGCAAAAGGGCAGTACAATCTGGGTGAGATGTACCGAAAAGGGGAAGGCGTTGTTCAAGACTCCAAAGAAGCCGTAAAGTGGTATCGTAGGGCAGCAGAACAAGGGCATGTAAAAGGGCAGTACAATCTAGGCTTGATGTATTCATTCGGTTTGGGCGTTGTTCAGGATTATGTAAGGGCGCATATGTGGTTCAATTTGTCAGGGTCTAATGGGGACAAATGGGGTTCAGAAAATAGAGATAAAATTGCGATAAGAATGACCCCATCCCAAATCTCAGAAGCACAAAAACTCGCCCGTGAATGTGTCCGTAAGAAATACAAAGGATGTTGAGTAGATCTACTCAGGCAATTCCACCCTTTTATTCGCCACCGCCCACGGAAGCGCACCCAACGCAGTTGTCTTGGTATTCAAAGCGGCAAGCGCATCCGCGATCCTGTTCAACTTATCTTCAATGTACCCTTCGAATGTTATTATGCGTGCGAGGTTAATGACGGAAAACGTCTGGCAGTTCATGCACGATAACTGGCTCTCCAACCGCGTCTTCAAATCCTACAACGATATTCTCGATCACTGCTGCTTCGCATGGAACCAACTTATCGATCAGCCATGGAGAATCATGTCCATAGGATTACGCGACTGGGCTAATCAATGATCCTTTTTGGGAACTGGCATAAACTGCGGTGGGCCTGCGGTCTTGGAGATGGCGCTTGACAAGTTTACGGCCCAGTCGCGCAATCACGCCTAGGCTCCGCAGGCAACAGTTGAACATAAGCATTTTCGATCTTGCAATAAAAGACAAGCTCACTTGGAATAAAACCAGCTTCTAGAAAGCAACACATTATAGAATAAAATCGTCCTGATCAAATTTTGAGAGATCATCTATTACAAATTCTATTTCCGCGTCGATATTAGAATCTGCATCTATATCAAGTTCTAGAAGTTTTTGGCCTGGATTTATCCGGATCATTGCTGTTGTGTGATCAACCGCAAAGTCAGCGGAGCCAATAAACACTGCACTTCCATTAGTGATAGGCGATAGATCAATGACATCGCCCTCACCATCGTTTAATCCAAAATCAAAATCAGCTATCACATCGCGGAACCCAGCGCCGATATTCAAATCTTCAAGGCTAGAAAACTTGAAAACATCCCTGCCTGTCCCACCGATAAGATAATCAACTCCGCCTTTACCATCAATAATGTCATCTCCCGCGCCGCCCGAGATAACGTTATTCATTCCATCTCCGAAGAGAATGTCTCCCGAAAAAGTACCAATGACATCTTCGGCATTCGCCACATGTGACATAGCTAAGTTCGTTTCAAAATATCCGTTTTGGAGATCAAGGATCACGCCGCCGGCAGCGTGAAAACTGAAATCGACAGTGTCACGACCTTCTTCTCCATCGAGAATATCTACACCGTCGTCATAGCGAATGATATCGTCTCCAAAACCGCCCTGTATCGTATCACTTCCTTTTCCGCCGACTAGAAGGTCGTCGCCAGCATCACCCACTAGAGTATCGTCGCCGTCGTAGCCGTAGATCGCATCCGCGCCTGAACCGCCGATCAAATTATCTGCAACAGCCGTTCCTTCATTGATGTTCCGAATTTCCGCACCGCTGTAGCCATCCCGGTTCAACATAACAGTAAGGTCTTTGAAAGAAATCGCACCTGCCCCGTCGTCAACAAAAATTCTGTAAGTCGCCGAGACCGATGTCCCCTCTGGTATCGAACTCAAGTCGAGCGAGGAAACATCGAATTTCCATTGCAAGGCTCCACTGCTTTCCAGGCTTCCCCATTCATCCCCAACTTGAATGACATCAGCGCTACGACCGGTTTCGACGGAGAATTGATACTCCCGGTGGTCGAAGTAGGTGCCGTCACGCATCCACACACTGCTACCAATGTCGGCCGCCGTGATATCCTGGCCGTCGAATTCCTGGGAAGTCCACGTCGCCCCCCCCGAACCACCGAGGATAGAGATCACACCACCGTTATCGGCGGTTTGAGAACCGTCTTTCCAGCCAAAATAAAAGTTTTCGTTTGTGATTTCTGGCGAGCCGGCGACCGCGACAAATGGGATATCGCTGTTTACCGTGTTCTCAAGCGTTGAGAATGTGTCCCCGATCGCCCTCAGGACGAAGTGATTGTCAATTTTTTCATACAACAACGGCGTGATATTCCGTGCGCCCTCGCCCCAGCTCCCAGATGCGAAACTCCATCTCAAAAGAGCTTCTCCTGGCGCGGCCGCGATGACGGATCCCGTGTAGACGTAGACACTTTTGTAGCTATCGACCCAACCCGATTCCACCAATCCAACTTCTATTGCATTATGCGGGGCAATCTCGTTGCCGCGGGAGACGGAAAACGCGCTGGAGATATTACCCAAAGAGAAAGATTCCATCGCGATCGGCGCGCCCATTGCATCGCACACCTGGACCATTGGCTGCGCGGAAACACCAACCGTCAGTTCTCCCTCAAAGTCGGCGTCGGCAAATTCTATGGTGCCTGCAGCCTGCTCAGCGTCGGCGAGGGATATCGACACTGTCGGCTCGTCGTTGACCGCCATGACCATGATTGTGGACGTCGTGATGACAGACTGCTGCCCATCGAATATCTCGTATGTCAGCGTAAGCGGTCCGGAAAAATTTTCCGGTGGTACAATTTGCCAATCACCGTCACCGACGCCGAAGATATTTCCCGCGTCAATCTGAAGGTTTTGCACTGTCAGGTGGTCACCATCCCGATCTAACCAATTCGCCAGCAGTTCCTGTCCGTGAATGACAATTGGCTGGTCTTCGAGCGTGCTGAACGGCGCGGCTGGCTCGATGCCAGTAATTTCCGGTACATCATTTATTTCTAGAGCACCGATGATGCTGGCTGCTGACGGTGGCTCAACAATACCCACCAATTTGATTAGCGCGCCATTGGCAGCCGCGCCGGCACTATTAACATAAAGATATCCATCGGCCCCATCAGAGAAGAAAATCAGACTGTCGTCTCGTCGGGAATCCGCGACGACAGCGACAATCGTGTCGTCGACCGTCCCCTCGAAAGCAAAGGGATTTTTAACGTCGTAATCGAGATTGTTGATGCCGACGATCTCGATTACGTCCGACCACCCCCCCATTGCCGCATCGTCATAGGTTGGCAAAATTACATTGGTTACGATAGCCTTTCCCGAAATAACGGCATCATATTCGCCCGTCGCCATGTTTTTGATTTGGAGGCCGTCGATATCATCGAAATTCCAACTGCCGATCAGGCCGTTGTCGGGTCCCTCGTCACTCTGGAGAGGCCATGCCTCATTCCAAATTTTCACCGAGCCAATTTGCCCAATGAACTCACGATCAACAAAGGACGGCTGATAACGCGCATCAGTACCAATATAAACTGGGAGTTCAGTATCCTGGACACCACCGAAAGCCATGTCGGTAGTTGAGTCTGCCAGAGCCCCATCTATGTAAATAGATATCTCCCCTTTTGACGAGTCGTAAGAACCGACCACTCTGTGCCATGCACCGTCATCATAAGCCTTGCCCGAGCTAGCCGACAACACCTGGTTTGCGGAATTGCTGACATGGAACCCAAGGCCGTTGGGGCCCCATGACAAACTAAATGATCCACGCTCTCCACCGGAATACCATTTGGAAACCAATGTCGAATACGTTTCCAATGAATCGACTTTGAACCATGCTTCGATTGAAATCTCATCAGCAAAATTCAAGTTGTCGGGATTGCCAAGATCTACAAATCCTTCTTCACCGCTGACTGTATTCAATTCCAGCACATTCTTGTAGCACGCTGAAAAGTCAGCGATAGTATCAGTACTACTTGGCTCACCGCCAACAACGAACCTGTCGCTGCCACTGCCGCCTGTCAAAGTGTCTGTTCCACTGCCAGCGATCAAAATATCTGCACCAGCGCCACCGAAAAGCACATCATTGCCCGCGCCACCGTCAAGCGTATCGTCCCCCTCTTCACCCGCGATAATGTCACCACCGCCATCGCCGTAAAGCCAGTCCCAGCCATCTCCGCCGGTCAGTTCATCTGCGCCGGCCCCGCCCGAGAACTCCGCCGCAACCGTCAGGTCCGAGCCGTCGAACACACCGTCGCCGACATTGCCGAAGGCTACCTCGACACCCGCACCAGGGCCGATGGTCCCGCCCCCCGGGCCCTCGACCTACTGGGTGTCCATACCCTCGCCGCCGTCGAGAACCATGTCGGCGCCGTCGACGTGGAGAACGTCGTCACCCGAGCCGCCGCGCAATTCATCGGCACCCGCGCCGCCCCTCAAGAAATCGTTACCGCCATTGCCGTAAAGCCAGTCCCAGCCATCTCCGCCCTTCAGAACGTCATCGCCGTCACCCCCGAAAATACTGTCGTCGTTCACCGTACCGACGATTCTCTCTACACTGGCGACGGAAAACTGCGATTGCCCTTGATCGGACGACAAGTGGCCAATGCCACTTGTGAGGTCGAGAACCAGGTTCGTTTTAGGTGACACGAAAGCCAAGGAGTCTGTTCCCTCACCGCCATCAATGCTTGTCACCGACGAGGAAATGCTGAATTGGTCGTCGCCACCATTTCCAACTACGTATAGAGGCCCGTCAGCGGCGCCGACGTTCACGACGTTGGCCTGATCATTAGTAATTATCGACGTTCCGTCTGGACTAATAATGATCTCGCCATCGGTGAAGACGATGCGTTCAATTTCATTTATCGACTTGTCGCCATCGAAAGAGGTGAGATCATGCAGATTGACGCTGATCGGCTGCGCGAAAGACCACGCGAAATTATCGATGCCCCAAGCTTCGTCAGGACCGAATTGATTGAGCTGAGCATAGAGCGAGAGGGTCAGATCGGTAATGCCTTCGGGGACCTCGACCGTGACGTGGAATCGTTGGTCGTACCATTCGCCAAAACCACCGGGTTGGGCGAGCGTTTGACCAAATTCCTCCGGTGTTATCGTGTATTTGAATCCGGATAGAACGCCCGACGTGATAAAACCGTTGACGGGAACGGTGTAGTTTGTTCCCCAGGCAAATGATTGAGAAAATAGAACGTTGCCATCGATCAATACCTTGAAGGGCTCGTTATCCCAGGAGTCAATCCGCAAGAAGTCGAACTCAATCTTCCCTTGCCCCCCATCGAAGTGGAGGTTTCGGGACAAGACATCGCTTGGACGGGAATAGTCTTTCGCGATAGGACCCCCGTTATTATCGAGCATCTCTTGCCCGCCGAGCCGCCCCAGATAGCTTCCCCAGGATTCACCGTAACTTAAATTGCCGTCCCAATATCCAATGGAAGGTCGAGCCCATGCTGCGGTTTGAGTAACATCGTCGTACGTCTCCAGGACTGCCTGCCGACTGGTCAAGTCAATCAAGTAGTCTGCAATCCTTCCGTCGACGAAAGCCGCATCATCGCCTCCCCCCCCAGAGAGAAAATCCATCCCTTTTCCGGCAAAAAGTGCGTCGTTTCCGCCGCTGCCAATCAACGTGTCACTGCCATCACCGCCGACGACTTGGATGGGAGAAGCCCCTACGACCTTGATGTAATCCGCTCCGCCGGTCCCGGTAAGGACCATACGCATCGCCTGCGCGTCGAACGACATGGCGATGTCGCCGTCGTCAAAACGCAGCACTTCAACATCACGGATTACGTCAACATGGCCGTTCACGATATCGGTGATAGTGAGCGTCTTGCCGTCGATCGATGATGCAAAAGTATACGCCGACTGACTGCCCGCAAAAATGGCGACATCCACGCCTGATCCGCCATCAAGTACGTCATTACCCTCCCCACCCGCCAGGATGTCGTCCCCGCTTCCTCCAACCAAGTCGTCATCGTTCTTGGAGCCAACAAGAGATACGGCGGAATTGTTGCCGGCATTGAAAAGAGACCAACCAGAAATGCCCTCCGCCGAGCTCACATCGAGATCGTATCCCGAGGCATCGACTGTTATGGTCCCGCTGTTGATTGTGCCGCTGCCTGCCGTCCAGTCGGCTACAACCGTCGCCAGGACAGTCGCTCCTGACGATACTCTCAGATCATCTTGGCCGTCACCCAGATCGGTAACGACATCAATACCCGAGTCGACCTCTAGAACATCGGCGCCAGCACCCCCGGTAAGAGTGTCGTCACCCGCGCCCCCTGAGAGGGTGTCATTACCTGATCTGCCCGAAATGACGTCGTTGTCGGCCCCGCCGAAAATATTTTCGTCTTGGGATCCACCGACAAGAACATCGGCGCCCGATGATCCGTCCAATTGAACGGGCATGATCTCCGCATAAGGATCACCCGATTGAGAAAAATACGCCGACGGTACGATCTGGGTGTTTTGCCCGGCATAACTCCAGTACAGGCGGAAGGCGTCTCCACCACCATTTTCGAACATCTCCGCCTGAAACTCATATTTTTGCCCGGCCTGAAGCGTTATTGTTCCTGCGCTATTGTAATACCCCGCCCCCTGGGGCGACCAATTATTGAAAACTGTTTGCCCACCAATGAATAGTCTCGCGCCGTCATCGTGGTATCCATAAAAGGTCACAGGCCCCGTAATCGGTGCTTCGATAAAGCCAGTCCACTTGACTCGGAAATATGAATTCGATTGACCTGAGCCCGGCAAGCCACCATTCCAATCGTGATTGAAATCGATATTTGCGTCCGTCCGGACAGTGTAAAGTGTGCCTCCTGTCCCGTTGCTTCCTGTATTAATGAAATATTCGGCTTGCAGTCCCCCGATTTCGCCGATTTCGGCGATTTCCGTTTCGCTGAGGATTGTAATTTCTTCACCGCCGTTGCCTCCCGTCAGGATCAGGCCGCCTTCAGCGGAAGCAGAGACCGATACGGTCGCGTTATCGAACTTTAGCAATTCGACGTTTGTAAGCTTGGTCGTCTCTCCGCTCATTTTTGCGACATAGAGCGCATCAGCATCAGCAAAGAAGCGGAAGTCGCTCAGATTTCCCTGGAAAATCGCTAAATCGGCACCGTCTCCACCATCGGTATGATCATTGCCACCCCCGCCGATGATCGTGTCGTTACCTGAGCCGCCGAGTAGGATGTCGGAACCATTTCCACCGATCAGGGTATCGTCAACGCTCGAACCGGTAAGGGAGGCGCCCATACTCTCCCCGGCATTTGTCAGCGTCCAACCCGAACCTCCGCCCGATTGGCTTATATCTATGTCAAAGCCGGCGGCATTAACTATGGCCTGACCGTCATTGAAGGTATCCGAACCCGCCGTCCAATCAGATATCGCTATTGCCGTAACCGTAGCGCCCGACAAGACGCCAAGGGCGTCCTGGCCATTGCCAAGATCCATAACGATGTCACTACCATATCCAATCGTGAAGGCGTCCGAACCGAAACCACCCGCAAGCGTGTCGTCACCGTCTCCACCATCAATCAAATCATCGCCCGATTCGCCATAAATGGAGTCGTTCTCCGAACCACCCCATAGCGTATCCGCGTCATTGCCACCATCGATGAAATCAGCGCCCGAACCGCCAGCGATCGTATCGGCACCAGGCCCACCGAGGATGACATCGCCACCGGAACCACCGTCGATCGTGTCGTTATCGGAACCGCCATCGATCATGTCAGGATCGTCCGCCC
>JAERTE010000107.1 GCA_016845145.1 Rhodospirillaceae bacterium | reverse complement strand
CCTTAGTCATGCCACCCGACGTGATCAATATGGAGCGATAGAGTTCGCTCGGGGTGAGTTGGCGGGGTTCAGGCAAGGAACGCAATGTTACCAGCACTTCAAAAGCCGCCGGGGTCAGGTCGAATTCGGCAATAATTTTATTTGTATTTTCAGCCACGATATCATTCAGGCGAATAACGGCCAGAACGGCTTCGGTTTCCGTCGAGAGCATTTCAGGCCAGGTCGTCTTCATACGATCCAGAATTTCTCGGATTGTCAGTTTTTGCCGCATACCCACCTCCCAAAAAAAGCGTTTCAGAGAAACATACGATTTATCTTGCAAGAAAGATAGTTTTCAATTATACCTTTCTAGAAAGATATATTGATGAAAGCTGGATTTTCACTATGCGAACGTTAAACGACCGTATTCGTCACACCTTGCTATTTGAATTCATCGCCCTGATCATCATCGCCATTTTTGGCAGCTGGATCACCGGACTCCCTGTTGAAATGCTAGGCGCCTTGAGCCTGATGTTCAGCGTTTTGGCGATGGCCTGGAACATGCTCTACAACTGGCTGTTCGATTTATGGGATATGAAATACAGGCTAGCAGCGAAACGGGGCTTTCTAATACGCGCCATTCACGCCGTTCTGTTCGAGCTGGTCCTGTTATCCGTCGGCGTCTTTCTCGTCGCCTGGTGGCTCAGCATTCCGTTGCTGGAAGCCTTGGTTCTGGACATTGGTTTATCCGCCTTCTTCGTCGTTTACGCCTTCGGGTTTAACTGGTCTTACGACCTGGTTTTCCCGGTTTTGACGGAGGCATGAACACGTCTTACAGGAAGGTTCCTAACTCCCCCGCCCATCCCTGATCTTGCGCCATTTGGCGGCGTTGCGGTTGTGCTCTTTCAGGGTTTTTGCAAAGACATGGCCGCCGTTGCCGTCGGCGACGAAGTAGAACTCATCTGTCCGCATCGGATTGAGCACGGCCCGGATTGCAGCGAGGCCGGGATTGCAGATGGGGCCGGGCGGCAGGCCGTTATTGGTATAGGTAGTGTAGGGATGCCCGGTTTTCAGGTCGGCCCGGGTAAGGGCCCGGCCCAAAGGCCCCTCGCCTTCATTCAACCCATACGCCACCGTCGGGTCCGATTGCAGGCGCATGCCCTTCCTTAGGCGATTGATGAAGACACCGGCGACGCGGGCGCGCTCGGCCCGGACACCGGTCTCTTTCTCCACAATCGAGGCCAAAATCAGCGCTTCCTGGGGTCCGTTGAAAGGCAATCCATCGGCCCGTTCCGCCCACAGGCTGCTCAACGCCTCGTCCATCGCCATGGTCATGCGTTGGACGATGTTGGTTCGCGTGTCGCCGTAGGAGAAATGGTAGGTCTCGGGCAGGATCGAGCCTTCCTCCGGGACATCGAAGGTCTCCTCAAGCCCGTTCGTCGCCACCAATTGATCGAATACCTGAACCGACGTCAGACCCTCGGCAATGGTCAGGCGGCGAACCACCGTCTTGCCGCGGATCAGGACCTCGGCCGCACCCTTGGAACTGACGCCGTGGGGAAAGGCGAACTCACCGGCCTTCAAGGCCGTATCGATACGGGTTAAGCGAACGCCGAGGCGGAAAATCAAGGGGTCGCGAATGATGCCGGCCTCGGCGAGGGTATTGGCGATCGCCTCGACCCCCTTTCCCTGTGGAATGACCACCGTGGTCTCGGCGATGGTCGGGCCGGGTTTGACGAATTGGGCGTATCCCCATGCCAGGAAACCGCCACCGACGATACCGGCGAGCAGGCATAGGACAAACAGGGACAGAATCAGGCGACGCATGCCGCCTAGCTTACATCAAAGGAAACGATGTTTAAGAGAACTCTTTGAAGATCAACGTCGCGTTGGTGCCGCCGAAGCCGAACGAGTTCGACAACGCCGCGCGGACGCTGCGTTCCTTGGCCTGATGGGGCACCAGGTCGATATCGCAGCCCTCATCGGGGTTGTCCAGATTAAGGGTCGGCGGAACGACGCCGTTCTTGACGGCCATGATCGAGAAAATAGCCTCGACCGCGCCAGCCGCGCCAAGCAGGTGACCAATCGCCGACTTTGTCGACGACATCGAGAGCTGGTTGACCGCATCGCCGAAGGCGCGTTTAACGGCCGCCAGTTCAATGACATCGGCCATCGTCGAGGTGCCGTGGGCGTTGACGTAATCAACATCTTCCGGATTCAGGCCGGCCCGTTTCATGGCGGCGTTCATGCAGCGGAACGCGCCGTTGCCGTCCGGCGTCGGTGCGGTGATGTGGTGGGCGTCACCGGTCAGGCCATAGCCGACGATTTCGCCATAAATCTTTGCGCCGCGAGCCTTGGCGTGTTCCAGTTCTTCAAGAACAACAACGCCAGCCCCTTCACCCATGACAAAACCGTCACGGTCCTTATCCCACGGACGCGAGCCCTTTTGCGGGGTATCGTTATACTGGGTCGACAAGGCCTTGGCCTGAGCGAATCCCGCCATGCCCAAGCGACAGCAGGCGGATTCGGCGCCACCGGCGATCATAACGTCGGCATCTTCCCACATGATGAGACGGGCCGCAT
>JAERTE010000106.1 GCA_016845145.1 Rhodospirillaceae bacterium | reverse complement strand
TTCAGGGTATAACCACTATACGCACGCGAAAATGATCTGCGCAAACAATGCGTTGTCCTCTCCGCTGCAATGGTCGTTCGAGGTCAAGACCGCCAAGAACGCAAAGGCACCGGCGTATTTGAATACGGGGATGATCAAGTCGGCCGTCTACAAAGATAGAACCATCCGCTATCAAACCGGCCGTTTTTCATCATCGGTTCCGGCGCCCAACCCGTTCGCCTGCAAGACCGCGCTGTTCGACGCGGTCCAGCGTTTGTCCACCGAAACCAAAGCGCTACAGTTTGATTATTTGGATGAATACGACGAGCTGAGCGCCGATCACACCCTGCGCTATAGGGGGACATACGATTTCCAAATGAAAACCGGAAGGGAGCCGTTGAGCTGTTTCATTGAGACGGGCAGCGGGAATACGCCTCTTTCTTATTGGCGCGACTCGTCGGGCCGGCTGCTGTTCTGGATTTCCGGCATTCAGGTGTTTGTCTTGACCGAGGAAAACGGAAAACGAATTTCATGCGATGTAAAAGGTGATATTGTGAGACGTGCACAGAAGGAGACGGAGGACGTACAATGATGAATCGTCGTGAATTTATCGGGACGAGTGCGGCTTTCGCTGCGACAGCGGCGCTGAAAACAAGCACGGCCCTTGGAAGAAACGCGAGGTCTGCCCAGAAGCGTCCAAACATTGTTTTGGTGATCGCCGACCAGATGAATATCGATGCGATTTCGGCCTATCGTGACCTGTTCAAGGATGAGGCGTACGGGACGCATCACATTGAAACCCCCAATCTGGATTGGCTGATTGAAAACGGTGTCTCGTTCAAGGAATCGCACAGTCCCGATCCGGTCTGCTGCCCGGCACGCGCCTCGCTGTTCACCGGGCGCATGTCCTGCGAAACCGGTGTTTTTTACAACAACATCGGGATCGCAAAAGACGTGCCTAACCTCGCCCAGTGGCTGGAGCGGCACTCCGACTATACAAGCTATTATTGCGGAAAATGGCACGCGGGCGGGCAGTGGAATTGTCCGACCGTGGATGGCGCACGGAAGATCCCCGGCTTTGAAACGCTCCCGACAAATGACAATGGCACCGGGCTGGTGCTCGACTACCAGGTGGCCGCCTCCCTCGAAGCCTTCATTCGCAACACGGAATCGGATCGGCCCTATCTGGTGGTCGGCGGGCTGCTCGATCCGCACGATTGCTGTTTCTGGAACCCGGGGCTCGGCAAAAACATGGTGACGAGCGGAACCGACTATTTCGAGCTCGGTCAAAAGCTTCCACCGCTTCCTCCCAACCAGAATACGAGTCACCGGGGCAACCTCGACTGGTCGGACATGCAATGGAAGAACTACATCTATGATTATCTGCGCCAGATTGAACGGCTCGATAAAAACCTGGGACGCATCATTTCCGCGGTGCGGGATCGCGATGATGATACCCTGCTGATATTTACGGCCGACCATGGTGATGAATGCGGGCGGCATCGCCGCATCTCCAAATGGCAGCCGCACCAGGCGTCGGTGATGGTACCGCTGATTGTCTACGGGCCAAACACCGGCATCCGGAAAGGCGTGATTGATACGGAGCACCTGGTCAGCGGCGTCGATCTGTTCCCCACGATCTGCGACTTTGCCGGCATTGAGCCAACAGAACAGTGTCGAGGCGAGAGTTTGCGTCCGATCCTGGAAGGGAAGCAGCCTGAAACCTGGCGTGAGTCTGTCTATTTTTCCTATCGTCACACCGGGCGGGTGATCCGCTCGAAGAAATACAAGTATGTCATGAAGTATGCTTTCTCGAACCGAATTTCGAAAAAGCCCGGCGACGGGTTACCTGACCTGCCATTCATCGACGACAAGACCGGTGAACCGGCGGCCTTCGTTCCCGGGCAGGGCGACCGCTTCCGGCGTGACTCCGGTTGTACCATGCTCTTCGACATGGAAAACGACGAATGGGAAATGAACAACCTGGCGGGCAATCCCCAATACGCCTCCGTTATCGCTGAACATGAAGCGGAATTGAAAAAATGGGAAGACCGGTTGGAAATCAACAAGCGCTTCGATCGAAATTAGGAACTGACTTGGCTCTAGCAGCTTCGAACCATTCAGTTTTTGCGTGCGATTCTAATCAACTGCTTTCATCCGGGACAGATCGCGCTCCTGCGTCGCTTAAGGATCTGTTCCTCCAGCCTGCTTGTTCGACGCTTCAATGCATTCGAGGGACATTGTGCGGATTCATTCTTAAACGATCCTTTTGGGGGGTAAAATGGGTCGTCTAAGGCCCCAACATGGGGTGATTTTAATGCGACCTAAATGGTACAGCAGGACTTGGTGTGGTCTGATCCCAATTATCCCTTCGGAGTTGCCGCAATTGGCAAAATCGGATCCCCGCAAGTTTTTTATCGCGGGATTGCTTCGCTATCACTATCCTGTAAAGGTTCAGTGGGTAAGTGAACATATTGTTGATGGGGCATTTTACAACAGTCAGCCGCGCCATGCGTTTTTATGATGAAGCGAAGGATGGCTGGGCTAAGGAAAAGGTGCAGATTCTAGAATTCGTCGGCTGCCCCCATTTCGACGGATGAGAATTGGAGGATTCAAAAATGAGACGACGCGACTTCTTGGCGGCCGCAGCCGGCGCCCTTGCCTTGCCTGCAACTTCGTTGCCCAACAAGCCCATGGCCGCCGCGGGGACAAAGCCGGAAATTGTCAAGATGCGCCCGGCGGACAACGGAAAGGCCCTGGTCAATCCGAACATGGGCTACACCATGCACTTCTATTCCAACCGGACCGACAAATACGGTTCCGAACTCGCGCCGTCTGACGCGCTGGAAGATTTCCCGGGTGAATCCACGGTGTACTTGCGCATCCCTTGGGCCTTCGTCGAGCCGGAAGAAGGCAAGTTCAACTGGTCCGTGCTGGATACGCCCGCGCAGCGCTGGATTGACGCGGGCAAGTACTGCTCGTTTCGTATCACCTGCTTCGAAAGTTGGATGCGCTACGCCACGCCGGAATGGGTGAAGGACGCCGGCACCCGCGGCCACGTCATTAAGAAGCGGACCGCTCCCCGCCCCCCGTTCGCGGGCGACCTGTGGGAACCGATCTATGACGACCCCGTGTTTCTTGAAAAACTCGAGAACTTCATTCGCGCCATGGCCGCGCGGTACGACGGCAATCCCAACGTCGCGTTCATTGATATCGGCTCCTATGGCATGTGGGGCGAAGGGCATACCGTCCATACCACCAAGATGGAATATGGCCTGGACGCGATCAAGAAGCACATCGACATGCACTGCAAATACTTCAAAAACACGTTGCTCTGCCTAAGCGACGACGCGGACGGACCCAGCAACACTTCCGGCGACTACCCGATACTCGACTACGCGCTAAGCCAAGGCGTGACCATGCGCGACGACAGCATCCAGAGCCAGCCGCCGCCCCGAGCCTGGTTCCACGCTGACATGGCGCAACGCTTCTGGCCCACCCTGCCCGTGATCCTCGAACACGCCCACTACGGCAAGCCCAGATCCAGAGGCGACTGGGGCAAGGGCGAAGTGCTGATGCAAGCCATTGAGGAATATCACGCGAGTTATCTGTCCATACACTGGTGGCCCGATAAATACTTGGATGACAACCGCGCGTTGATCGATAGGGTTAATCGCAGGCTCGGTTACCGAATCCAACTGCGGGAAATCACCTACCCCAAACAGGTCCGCATCGGAGAACCGTTCAAGATTCAGACTTTCTGGGCGAACGCCGGCGTGGCTCCCTGTCATAACGGAGGATACCCCTGTTTCACCATCAAGGACGACAGGGGAGGCATCGTCTCCACCCATGTGGACGCCGCCCTCAACGTCAAAGACCTTAAGGTCGCCGCGCCCGGCAAAGCGAAGGCCGCGTCGCTGGAATCCGAACTCACCATCGCCATGGGCTTCAGCAACGGCTTCGACAAGCCCCAGTTCTTTTCCATGGCGGCGGCGCCGGGGCGCTATCAGCTCTACGTATCCATCGGCGCCCTCGACGGCACGCCCGTTTTGCGTTTGCCCTACGATGGCGATGACGGCCATAAGCGGTATAAGATAGGGCAAATCGAAGTCGGTGAACGATCCGCCTAGCACGACACCCAAATGCTGTGAATGGAGGAACATCTGGGGTCGCGTCTTAATTATTGGTTCTGCTGAAAAACCCTTTTGCCCTGCTCATTATAACTTGACTCCGTGACATGGTAATGTAGACTGATTTTATAGTCAACAGGCTGTTACGGAGAACACCATGAGCATCCCCAAGCAAGACCATCAAGCGACTTTCT
>JAERTE010000105.1 GCA_016845145.1 Rhodospirillaceae bacterium | reverse complement strand
AAGCGCAGGTTAAGCATCGAAACAACAAACCGGAAACGCAAATCCCGCACCGGCATCAGCCGAAAGCGGGAAGAATAACGTCCGCTCGTAGTAAAAACGGACATCGGAAACACGCTAAAAATCGAGTTTTGCAACAGAATTGGAGGCGGAGCGGAAACGCTCCGCCTTCTTTTCTCACGGCAGGAACGTGCCATTTGCGGACGTCAACAGGACAGAATGGCCTGCGCGGGTAAAGCAAGTTAGGGCGGCTATTTTTTCGCTGTGTCACGTATAGGCATGTTACGAAAGCCGCCATCCGGCGGCTAGGCGGATGCCGGCGGTGACGATCGCAAGCCCGGTCCAGGCGAGTGCGCTTGGCCACTCGCCAAGTACCGGAATGGCCAAGATCGCCGCCGCGCCGGGAACCAGAGCCATCATTGCGGTCGTTGACGCCGGCCCGATGTTTCTAATCGCCGTGGTGAACAGGACCGCACCGAGTACGCTCGGGAATAGCCCTTGATAACCGGCTTGCAGTGCGATTTCCGGCCAACTCGCCTCCGTCAATCCGCTAGGTAGTCCCATTAGGTATGCGGGGCCATACCACGCGAGATTGACCGCCGGTATCGTGACCACCGCTTGTAGGGCGGTCAGTCCCCAGGCCTTGGTGGCGATTGCGTTTATGGCCACGAAAAGTGCCGCGCCCACAAACATCAAATGGCCAAGCCAAGCTTCGCTCCCAGCGCCCACGGTTTCGCGGTCCCATCCAATCATGATGCACCCGACAAGGATGAATGCCATGCCGTACCCGCGCCAACGGCTAGGCCGTTCGCGCAGCCATACCCACGCGAGAAGTGCGGTAAAAATCGGCAGCAATCCGTTGGTGACAATGCCGGCGTGCGCCGCCGGTGCGAACTGTAGGCCGCCGAACGACAGCAGTAAGAACGGAACCCCCTGTCCGAACGACAGCACGGCAACCTGGCGCCAATTTAGATGCCTTGGCCAATGCCGCCAAACGAAAGGGGAGACCACGATCGTCGCAATGAGAAATCTGAGCGCCATCAGGTCGTAAGCCGTCAATGACTGCAGCACGCCCAGGCGGGAAACGACCAGCCAACCCGACCAAATGCCAACGACGCCGAAGGCGGCCGCCCATCCGGCCAGTCGTGTTTTGGTCATCATCGGGAATATCCTGCTTGTTGACTCGCGAAGAGACAATCATTAGAAATATTGTATACGTGACGTATACAAGAAAAAAGCACAGTTTGGAACCCGTAGGTTCCAAATACCAAGGGAGCGCTTGAGGAAACATGGCTTGGCAGATCGGCGTCGATGTCGGCGGGACCTTCACGGATTTTTTTGCACTCAACTCAGCGGATGGTTCGGAGTGTGTCCACAAGACATCTTCCACGCCCGCCAACCCGGCGGAAGCAATCTTGAATGGGTTGCAGATCCTGTGCCGGGACAACGATATTCCCATGGCGGACATCACCCGCCTTTCGCACGGCACCACGGTCGGCACCAACGCCTTGATCCAGCGCCAAGGGAAACCCGTGGCGGTTATCACGACCGAAGGGTTCCGCGATCTCCTGGAGATCGGCCGCCAAATCCGCCCCAAGATGTTCGACCTGCAAACCGACCACCCGGCACCACTGGCACCGCGCCATCATCGGTTCGAGGTTCGCGAACGCATGGGGCCCGACGGAGAGGTGCGGATCGAATTAACCGACGACGCTATAAGCGAGATCGTCTCTCAGATTGAAGCGGCGGGTGTCGGCGCTTGCGCCGTGTGTTTGTTGTTCTCGTTCCTCAACCCCGAACATGAACGCCGCATCGGTGACGCCATCAGGAAGGCGCTGCCGGATGTCTTTGTTTCATTGTCATCGGAGGTGCAGCCCGAATTCCGCGAATACGAGCGCTTCTCGACGACGTTGCTGAATACTTATCTGCAGCCGATCCTGAGCGACTACATGTCGCACCTGAAAACCGAGTTGGCGACGATCATCCCCAACGCCGGCGTCGGCATCAATCAATCCAGTGGCGGGCTGATGTCGATCGCCCGGGCCCGAGACTTTCCTATTCGCACGGCACTTTCCGGCCCTGCCGCAGGGGCCGTCGGTGCGGTATACGTGGCCAGGCTGTCTGACAAGCCGAATGTCATTACCCTCGATATGGGCGGTACCAGTGCCGATGTGTGCCTGATCCAACACCACGAAACCGATCTCAGCTTCAACCGCGATGTTGCTGGATTTCCCGTCAGGCTGCCGATGATCGACATCAACACGGTCGGTGCCGGCGGTGGATCCGTCGCCTGGTTCGACCGCGACGGCCTGCTCAAGGTAGGGCCGAAGAGCGCTGGTGCTCATCCCGGACCGGCGTGCTATGGCCTGGGTGGTGAAGAGCCCACGGTGACGGATGCCAATATGCTGCTGGGCCGATTGTCGCCCGATGGATTGCTGGGCGGTTCCATGCCGGTCGATATGGATGCGGCCCGGCGTGCCGTCCAACCCATGGCTGACCGCATGGGGCTGAGCGTCGAGAAGACGGCGCACGGGATTTTGCAGATCGTTGCCGCCAATATGGTGCGCGCTATCCGTGCGATTTCCGTCGAGCGCGGACACGACCCGCGTGATTTCACCATGATGCCGTTCGGCGGGGCGGGTGCCCTGCATGCCCGCGATGTGGCCCGGGCCCTCGACATGACGGAAATTCTGGTGCCACTACTGCCCGGTATCTTGTGCGCGCAAGGCCTCGTCGTGTCCGAGCACAAGGAAGATTTCGTCCGCTCCCGGCGCACGCCAGTTGACGAAGACAATTGGGCGGCCATGGAGCAGATCGTCGCGGAACTGAGTGCCGAAGCGGAGGCTTGGTTTGAAGCCGAACAGGTCGATGCGGAGCGCCGACGCCTGACGTTGGGGCTCGACATGCGCTACATCGGACAGAACTTCGAGCTCAACGTCACCGTCGACGATACGCGCGGTGGCGGTCTCGAATTGCCGGATTTGGACGAAGTGCGCGCTTTGTTCGGGAAAGCCCATGAAATGAACTACGGGTTCTCCAATCCAGAAGCACCGACCGAAATCGTGAACTTCCGGCTGGTGGCCCGCATAGGCCACGATTTGCCACCGCCGCCCCGCGGCATGGGCAATTCGAACATCGCGCCTGCCCCGACCGGTGAACGCAAGGTGGTGTTCGATGATGACGCGGCGGTTGATACGCCAGTCTACGACCGCGACATGCTGGTCGCGGGCCACGAAATCAAGGGGCCTGCCGTGATTGAGCAATTAGACGCGACGACACTTATCTATCCAGGCGATAGCGTGACGGTCGACGCGGCCCTCAACCTGTTCATAGAGGTGGCGCCATGAACGCCCAAACCCCTGAAAACCAAGACAACCTTGATCCCATTACCTTGGAGCTTATCTTCAACGGGCTGCGCTCGGTCACCGACGAGAGTTTCATCGCGTTGATGAAGAGCAGCTACTCCACGAACATCAAGGAACGCCACGATCACTCCACCGCCATTGTCGATCCGCAAGGGCGTTTGGTGATGCAGGCGGAACACTCCCTGCCGATCCATATCGCGTCGATGACCGGGCTGATGGCCACCATGCTTGAGCAAGTCGATTTTAACGACTTGCGCGAAGGCGATATCTTCGTCGCCAACGATCCGCACGTCGCCGGCGGCACGCATTTGCCGGACATCAACATGGCCATGCCCATATTCGCCGACGGCACGCTGCTGGGGTTCGTGTGTAACATTGCCCATCACGCCGATGTCGGGGGCATGGTGCCCGGCTCCATGGCCGGCGGCATGTCCGAGATTTACCAAGAAGGGCTACGTATTCCGCTGGTGCGCTTGTTCCGCGCCGGTGAATTGCAAGACGATCTGTTCAAACTGATTTTGCTCAATGTCCGCCTGCCCGAGGAACGGCGTGGCGACTATTTCGCACAGGTGGCCGCATGCCGGCTTGGCGACCGGCGCATGAAAGAGCTGGCCGGGCGCTATTCGCCGGCGATGCTGCTGGCCGCCTTCGACGAGATCATCGGCCGCACGGAGCGGCGCATGCGCGAGGCGATAACGGAAATTCCGGACGGCACCTACACCTTCGAGGACGTCATGGACGACGACGGCCTGGGTACCGAGGATATCGCCATTGAGGTCATCGTAACGGTGGCGGGAGACCGTATTCGTTTCGACTTCACGGGGTCAGCCGCGCAGGTGCCGGGCAACATCAACGTTACCACCAATGCCACTCAGGCCGGGGCGTGCTACACGCTGAAGGCCCTGCTCGACCCGGAGGTGCCCAACAATCAAGGCGTGCTCGACGTGTGCGAGATCATCACCGAGCGCGGCTCCGTGCTTGACTGTGTGTTTCCAGCGCCTGTGGCGGCCCGCGCCCATACCTGCCAACGCATCGTCGATGTGATTATCGGCGCCCTGGCGGACGCCTTGCCCGACAAGGTCGTCGGTGCTGCGAACGGCGCCAACACGACCGCTGTGTTCTCGGGCATCGATCCCAAAACGGGCGAAGGCTACGTCTATCTGGAGACCCTAGGCGGTGGGTTCGGCGGACGTTCCGCCAAGGATGGAAAGGACGGTGTCCAGGTGCATATCACCAACACCTCGAACCTGCCGGTCGAAGCCATTGAGATGGAATACCCCTTGAGCGTGGAGAGTTACGGACTGGTCGAGGATTCGGGCGGTGCCGGCACCTACAGAGGCGGCATGGGTTTGCGCCGCGTGATCCGCCCTGTCGGGCACGAATGTATCTTCAATGGCGCGGGCGAACGGTTCCGCACGGTGCCGTGGGGTGTTTTCGGGGGCGCTGACGGAATGCCCGGGCGGTTCGCGCATGTCGATGGTAGCGGGCGCGAGCGCGTGCTTGAGGTAAAACCATCCGGCGTCGATATTGCCGAGGGCGAGCGGGTCGTGATCCAAACACCCGGTGCCGGCGGCTATGGTCCGCCATCGGGCCGTACGCCCGAAGCCCTCGCTGAGGACCGCGAAAGCGGCAAATTCAGTGACACATATTTCGCGCAACACTACGAAAAGGAAGGATGACGATTGACGGCACTCGTTTGGCTGTGCCTACAATGAGTGGGGTTCCGCCAAAAGAGAAAATGAACGAAGCGACTTGAACCATGAAGCCCGCCGAGGCTTTCGACGCGGGTTACATCAACGTGAGACTAGGGAGGAAGAAAACAATGCAATCCATCGTTAAAACATTTATAGCAGCCGGCGCTGTGGCCGCGCTTGGCCTGAGCGGTGCCAATGCCGCCGACATCAAATGGGATTTGGCCAATGAGTATCAGGCCTCCTCGCTGCATGGCCAGGGCGATGCCTATTTTGCCAAAAAGCTGAAAGAAACATCGGGCGGCAAGATCGCTTTGACGCTGCACCTTGGCGGCGCCTTGGGCTACAAGTCCAAAGACCATTTCGACGCGGTCGGTGACGGCGCCATCCAGCTTGCCGACAGCTACACCGGCGCATGGCAGGGCTTCGATCCGATCTTCACCATGCCGGCGCTGCCGTTCCTGGCGGCCACCGTGGAAGAGGCCTATGCCCTCTACCAGGCGGCAAAACCCCACTACAACGAAGTTTTTGCCAAGAACAATCAGAAGCTGCTCTATGCCACCGCCTGGCCGCCGTCGGGCATGTGGGGCAAGAAACCCCTCGATAGCGATGGCGCGATCAAGAACCTGCGCATCCGCACCTACGATCCAAACGGCACCAAAACCCTCAAGGCCGCCGGCGCAGCGCCGATCCAACTGTCCTGGGCCGACGTGGTACCGCAGCTCTCGACGGGCGGTATCGATGCCGTCCTGACGTCGGCTGAAGGTGGTGTTAACGCCAAGTTCTGGGAGCACCTGAGCCACTTCACGGAAATCAACTACGCCATGCCGCTTTCCATGGTTCACATGAACAAGGACACCTATGACGGCCTTTCCGCCGACATGAAAAAAGCCGTCGATGACGCGGCTGCGGCGACCGAGAAGTTCAACTGGGACGGTCTCAGCAACCGTCGCGCCAACAACTACAAGACCATGAAGTCGAACGGCATGACCGTGGTCACCGGCGTTTCCAGGGGCTACTTGAATTACCTCTCCAACGCTGGGGAAACGGCGCTTAACGATTGGCTCGCCAAGATGGGCGATCGTGGCAAGAAGATCATTGCCGACTACAAAAAGCGCGCCGGCAAGTAAGTCGAAACTCCATTAGGTCGGGCGCCGTTGTTCGCAACGGCGCCCGGTTTTCCCATGCAAGTTTTTCAAAATTTTGTTTTCGGTATGTCTCGGCTGGCGGGTTATGCGTCGGCCGTGATTTTGGTCGGCATGGTCGGCCATATTTTATTTGAGATATTGCTCAGGACATTTTTCAACACATCGACCTATGTGCTTGATGAATTCGTCGGTTACGGAGTCGCCGCCATGACCTTCCTGGCGCTTGGCTATTCCATGCAGGAAGGTGCGCTGATCCGGGTTAACATCCTGTTGATCCGCACCCACGGTGCTTTTCGCCGGGGGCTGGAACTGATTTGTATTTTCTCCACGCTGGTTCTTGGGTGCTACGTTTTCTACTACTTCTGGCGCAACTGGAAGCGCGACTGGGACCGGGGCGCGGTTAGCGAAAGCATCGCCGAAATCCCCATGTGGATCCCGGAAGGGCTGGTCGTGATTGGCATGGCCCTGTTCATCATTCAATTGTTTGCCTATTTCGTCCGCGTCGTGACTGGCGGTGAAATCATCACGTCCGGCGGCGGGGAGGAATAGTCCATGGAAGCCATTGTTAGCGGCCTCGTTATTCTGCTTTTGATTTTCTTTTTCCTAGGTGTCGGTACCTGGGTGTTTGCCGGCCTTTTGCTGGTCAGCATCACCGGGTTGATGCTTTTGCTCGACATGTCCGCCCATCGGGTGGGGGTGATCGCGGTCAAAATTCTTTGGCGCTATGCTAGCACTTGGGAACTCGCCGCTATTCCCATGTTTGTGTGGATGGGCGAGATCATATTCCGAACCGATATATCCGACCGCCTGTTCAAGGGCCTGGCGCCGTTGGTCGATATGGTTCCCGGCCGGCTTTTGCATACCAATGTCCTGGGTTGCACCATGTTCGCCGCTGTTTCGGGCTCCAGTGCCGCCACCACGGCGACGGTTGGAAAGATCACCACCACCGAATTGGCCCGGCGCAACTACGACACCAATCTGGCCATCGGCTCGTTGGCCGGGGCGGGCAGCTTGGGCCTGCTCATTCCGCCGTCGATCGTGATGATCATTTACGGCATCTTGGCCGAGGTTTCGGTGGCGCGCCTGTTCGCCGCCGGGGTATTCCCCGGCATCTTGGTGGCGGGGCTTTATTCCACCTATATCATCGCGCGTTGCATGGCGCGGCCGGAGCTATCACCGAAATCGTCGGAAACCATGACCTTCGGCCAAAGGCTTATGGGCGCCGTCAATTTGCTGCCGGTGATCGTGCTCATGGTTTTGGTGCTGGGCTCCATTTACTCAGGTCTCGCGACCCCATCAGAAGCTGCTGCCGTCGGCGCCACGGCGGCGTTGGTTCTGACACTCATCATGCGCCAGATGACCTGGTCGATCTTCGTCGAATCCCTGATGGGCGCGGTCAAGGTTTCGTGCATGGTTTGCATCATCTTGATCGCGGCTGCCTTCCTGTCCACCGCCATGGGATATCTGCACGTGCCGGCGAATATCGCCAAGGCGATCGGTACCCTTGATCTGTCACCGATCGGACTGATCCTTATCCTGTCCGTGTTCTATATCGTGCTGGGCTTGTTTTTGGACGGCATTTCCATCGTCGTCATGAGCCTGCCGATCACCTTGCCGCTGATCTTGCAGGCCGGTTTCGACCCGGTCTGGTTCGGGGTTTACCTGGTGATCATGGTGGAACTGGGGCAGGTCACGCCGCCAATCGGCTTCAACCTGTTCGTCCTGCAGGGGTTGACCGGCCATCCGATCGGCCGGATTGCGGTGGCGGCGTTGCCGTTTTTCATCCTCATGTGCATCGCGGTCGCGATTGTCACACTGGTTCCCGAAATCGCACTTTGGCTGCCCGACGCGTTGTTCAACAAGCCTAAATAGGCGCGCTAGACGGAAATTGCGCTAACCGCGGTTTCCGCCGTATTTTTGTTGGAACATCTTTCCGGCGGCAAAGCGGTCGTGGCTGAGCGCGCGGAAGTCGTCTTCCGTCGTGCCATCGACAATCCACCCGGCAAGGCGGCGCCCGATCCCGAAGCCGATCTTGAACCCGTGTCCGCTGCCGCCTGATGCATCGAAATACCCTTGAAGCCCTTCTCTGGCGCCGACGATCGGGTACCAATCGGGACTGACGTCGTAGGTGGCCCCAAACCCGTGTACCAGCTTGGCGCCGGCGAACGGCGGAAAGCGGCCTTCCGCCCGCGTCGCGATATCGCTGACGAACGCGTCGTCCTCGGTTTCCTTGAAATTGTAAGGGTCGGTGTCGACGTACTCTTTCGGAAAGCCGCGCCCGATCACGTAGCGGCCGTCGCCCAGCGGGCGCAGGTAAATGGCATCAACCGCGTTGGATATGGATTGCGCCGGCATATCGTCGGCATGCCTCGCCTGCCAAACGGTATCTTGTTCGCGCACCACCCGCAGCGGTAGCTCCAAGTTGGCACTGGCGGCGAGCAAATGCGACCACGGGCCGGCGGCATTGACGACCGCACCGGCCGATACTTCACCGTCATCGAGCAAAACGCCCGTGATCCGCTCGCCCGTGCGCAGCAAGGCCCGGCAAGAGGTATTGGTTCGAACATCGCCCCCCGCATCGCTAAACCCCTTGACCAGGGATTCCGTCGCCACCACCGGATCGGCATAACCGCCGTCGGGCTCGTGAATGACGCCGGCTACGCCGTCCGGGTTCAGCCACGCCGGATAATCCGCCGCTGCGACGAAATCCGTCCGCACGCCCAAGCCTTGCTGCATGGTAACGTTCTCACGCGCACCGGCCATGAGATCTTCCGGCACGAGGAAGTACCAACCCGTCTGGTTGAAGCCTGACGTGGCGCCGGTTTCATCGGGCAGGGATTTCAAAATGGAAACGCCATCCATGGTCAGGCGCACGAGCATGGGGTTTGAGTAGTGGTGGCGAATGATTGCGGCACTGCGTCCGGTACCGCCCGAAGCGACTCCGCGCCGATCGAGCAGCAACACCCGCTCAACGCCGGCTTTTTTAAGGAAATACGCCGTTGCCGCGCCCGTGACGCCGGCCCCGACAACAACCACATCATAAGTCCTTGCCATTGCTTCACCTGCCATCAATATTGTATTTATTGTGTATACAACAATGTGTTCGGTAGACGCTCAAGTCAAGTATTCCACACTCGACGGGCGCCGGCTTCCGGCCGATAATCGGAGCTTCGAATTCGAGGGACCTAACGAGTGGTGAAAGAGAATAACCGTACCGGCGCAAACGCCTCACTGGCTGATGACATTCATGCCACGCTTAAGCGCGAGATTTTGGCGCTGAGCATCGCGCCGCGTTCGGTCCTGGATGAAGCCGCGCTGGTCAAGCGGTTCGGCGTCAGCCGCACACCTGTGCGCGAGGCGCTCCGCAAACTGGAGGCCGACGATCTGGTCGAGCTCCGGCGTCATCAAAGTGCGCAAGTAAAACCGATTCTTCTGGAGACAGTGAGCGACTTCTTCGAGTGCATCCGGATCGTGCAAAAAGCGGTGCTGGTGCTCAGTGCGGCGCGCTCGCAAGCCCATCACATTGATGCCGCACAGGCGGCGGAAACCGCGTTCGAAGTCGCCGTAGAAGAACGCGACACGTCGGCACTGCCAGCCTTGAACATCGATTTCCATTTGGCGTTGGCGGCGGGTGCCAATAACGTATTCCTGGCGGATGCTTATCAGCGGGTTCTGGGTGAAGGTGCGCGGTTGTCGGCGATCTCATTTCGCTACCGAGAATCCGGTGACTGGAATGAACGAATGGGCGGTATCGTCGAGGATCACCGGGCCTTTCTTGCGGCGCTCGGCTCAAATGACCAAGCTCGGATTGCAGAACTTTCGGACCAACATCTCGCCCTGTTCCGCACGAACATGCTGTCGATCCTGACGCGCCAAGACACAGAGGGCCTGGTCGGTGATGTCAGCGAGATGGCCTTGGCTCATATCGGCGACGCGTAACCCAGGCGGGCTCAGAGCTCGTCCTTGAAAAACACGCCATCCTTCATCACTGCCTTGAGATGCTTTTCCGGTTTCTGCAGCACGGCGATATTCTTCAGCGGATCGGCGTTCAGCACTATAAGGTCGGCCCGTAAGCCCGGCGCGACGGCGCCGATTTCGTCTTTCATCAAGAATAACTCGGCCGCATTGATGGTGGCGGAGCGGATCAGTTCGGCGGCTGGCACGATGCCCGAGCGGAGTTTGAACTCGCTGAGTTGATGGGCGTGCATGTCACCCAGCAGATCGGTGCCGTAAACCAGATTGACGCCGCCATCGTAGGCAAGTCTGAGCGCGTTTTCACCGGCTTCCAGCACTTTGCCCAGTTCGACCATCAGTTCCGGCGGATACCCGGCTTCAACGCCCTCGGCGGCGAGTGCGTGGTAGGTGGCGAGCGTCGGCACATAGTAGGCGCCGTGTTTGTTAAACAGCTCGACGCTGCTTTCATCGAGCAGGTTGCCGTGTTCGATGGAGCGCACGCCGCATTCAAGCGCGCGGTTAATGGCGCGGGAGGTGTACGCATGAGCCATGACGTGCAGGTTGGTGGCTTCTGCTTCCTGGACCGCGGCGGTGATTTCATCGAGGGAAAACTGCGTGCTGGCGATATGGTCCGTCGGCGTGGAAATACCGCCCGATACCATCAGTTTCAGGTGCGTGGCGCCTTTGCGGATCTCGTCGCGCGCCGCGTGGCGCATTTCGTCAACACCGTCGGCGATGCGGCCGAGGCCGGGACAGCAAAAACAGCCCTCAAAGTTGAAATTCTCGCCAGGTGACCGCACGTCGCCATGGCCGCCCGTCTGCGACAGCGCCTTGCCGCAAAACAAGATACGCGGACCGCGCAGATGCCCTTCCTCGACAGCCTTGGCGAGACCGTGGTCGGCGCCGCCGGCATCGCGCACGGTGGTAAAGCCGCGCATCAGCATGCCTTCCAAAATATCGGCGGCGCGCGCCGCCGTGTAGAACGGCGAAAACCGAGCCAGGGCGGCGAAGTTGGGTGTTACCGCGGTGACATGAACGTGCGCATCGGAGAGACCGGGCATCACGACCTTGCCTTTCAGGTCGATGACCCGCGTGTGTTTCGGCACTTTGGGTGCCTTGTCGCTCACGGATTTGATGCGCCCGCCCGTCACATAGACGTATCGTTTGGGCAGCAGTTTTCCTGCTTCCACATCGAGAACTCTGGCGCCGGTAAATAAGACGGCCGTCATGTCATGCTCCTTCGTCGATAGTGAGAAATGCCGGCACCAACGCCTGGGCGAAAGGCGCCGCACGCTGAATATCGTCAGCCACGTAATGGCCTTCCTCGTGCAGCATGTTGACGACGCCCAACAACCGGTCATCCCAGGTCACCAGTGAATTGATTACCGAGCCGCAACCCAGGCTCTCGATCAGTTCGTGATCATAGAAGGCCCAACGCACATCTTCCCTGCTCGGCCCGAAATAGGGTTGCCGGCCCTCGATGACATGCTGCCCCCACGGTGTCGGGCCCATGGATTTTCGGCCCTGCAACGGGTAAGCATCCTCCATGTTGGTATAGATGCGTTCCAACTCGCCGCCCGCATGGACTTGCAGAATGGTGAACAGCTTGTGCCCGATAATCGTGTCCAGCGCGCGTTCGGCGGCATCGAACAGATGGCGCGGTTGTGGCGCCTCGGCTGCCTGTGCCAAGACATCAGCTAGGGCCGAGAAAGCTATGTCGGGCGTTTGATGTCTGTTTGGCATGGTCTTTCAAGTATTGTGCATCTGTAGTTGCATCGAGAAGACTAGGGCAATCCGAATCTACGTCAACTCCAATCGCGGTTATGACATTGCTCGGCATGCCAATCATCAGCCGTCGCGATCTCACTTTCGGTGTTGAGGAAATTGATCAGGAGGCCAGGAACACCGCCCAGTTGGAGCTAACGAAATCTGGTTCTCAAGCCTGTAAGGTCTGCTTGGGGTCAAAAGCACGCGTTTCTGGCCAGAAGAAAAGTCGTCCGGAACCGAACGATGAGCAGTCATTAGAAGTGGGTAATTCAGTAGTTGTTAGAATTCAGGGCTGCTTTACCCTCAGTTCCGGAAAGGGACTGCGCACTCCGATTTACATCCGATGAGACCCGTTAGACACCATTCATTGCCGGTAAGCGTCCATCGACGACACGTGGTCATATATCGTGGTCTGCCGGCGTCCAGTTCCAAGGCATCAACTCATCAATCCGGCTCATGGGGTGCCCGTTGGTCATCCGTTCCAGAACGTCCTTGATATAGGCGTAGGGCTCCA
>JAERTE010000104.1 GCA_016845145.1 Rhodospirillaceae bacterium | reverse complement strand
GCTGTCGCCCTGGCTGATCAAGGCCACGGCATCGGCTTGAACCGCCAGGTATTCGGTCAGGTCGCAGCGCAGAATCGGGGCCGCATCGATGCAGATGGCGTCGTAATGGTCCCTGGCGTGTCGAATAAAGTTGTGCAGCCGATTGCGGGCTGCTTTGTCAAAACGGATGTTGTCGATTGGCAACAGATCGACGCCGCTCACGGGATCATGACCAATACCGCCGGCATACGGTGCCAATTCGGCTAATAGCGGAGTCAAGGCATCGACCGGTCGCGATCGGCCGGTGATCCGGGCTAGTTGCGGGTGTTCCCGGTTGCTTTCCACCAGCAGCACTTTCGGGGCCAACTCGGTCAGGGCCTGGGCACAGTTCAGGGCGATCCCGGAACAGCCGGTTCCATGGTCCACACCGGTGAACAGGAACACCCGGGCCTTGTTTTGCTCTCGCTCCCGATTTAACCGGATGGCCAGGCTGCGGATCGCCTTGGCCGGCTGGGTGTCGGGTGCCATGGCAAGCAACCGGTTGAAGGGGATTTCTTCCGGAGCCTTGGACAGGGGCCAGGTGGGCGGATGCCCCAGGGCTTGCTGGATATGGCGCGGGCTGCGGATGCGGTTGTCCAGAAAATCATAAGCCAGCAGACCGCCGCCCACGCTGCCGAATGCGGCCGCCAAACAGAGGATGAGCAGCTTCTTGGTGTTGGAGCCGGTGGGGGCGATCGGCTGGCGGGCCAGCGACTCGATCGATATCCGCAAGGGCGCTTTGCTCTCGGCCAAGAGTTCGTGGATCCGCGTGTCGATGCGATACAACAGTTCCCGGCTGTGGTCGAGCTGCTGCCTCAGGGCATCTCCCTCGATCAACCCCTTGCTGATGCGGCTGGCCTGCTGCTGGCTGTCGGCAAGGGCGGCAAGAATGTCCTCCTCCGCCTCCTGGGCCGCCTTGAGTCTTTTGCGGGCGTCGATCAGTTCCTGCTCCAGCTCGTATTCGCGCTTGCCGTGGAGAATTTTGTCGGCTGTATCCCGCACTTCGCTGCGCAACTGTTTTTCGTAATTGCGCATGGCCTGCATGCGCTGCTCCACCTGGATACGATCGGGGTTTTCCGGTGTGATACCGTCGATACTGCTGCGCAGTTGCTGCAGCTGCTGATAAGTCCATGAACTGGTGAAATCAATGGACTGGTCCTTCATGACCACCTCGTCCACCATGGGGTCGAGGGAGAGCGCCTTCGACTGCTCGGCCTTCAGTTGGCTCTGCCGATAGGCTTTTTCCGCCACCACCCGTTCCCCAAAAGCCTGGACAGCCAGCTTCTGCAACTGCTGGGATCGTTGTTGCAGCACATTGAAATCTTCGGAAAAGGAGGCGGTATGGATGGTTTCGGCTAGAATCTGCAGTTGGGTCTCCATCTCACCGATGGCGTCGGCGAGCATCTTCCGTTTTTCCTCCAGGTAGGTGAGCCGTTCATGGTCCTTCATTTCCGCTTCACGGCGGATTTTGTCCAGAAAAACCGCCATGAGATGGTTCAGCAGCGGGGCCAGACCCTCTGGATTAGGCCCGGACACGACAAGTTCGATCAGATGGGTACGGTGCACCGGCGTAATCCGGATCATGGCTTCCAGAATTGCAACGGCCTTCTCAACGGCAAGCCCCTCCGGCAGCACGGCGGCCCGCTCTTCGGTGGACAGCCGCTCGATCGTTTCCGCCAACACCTGGAATTCCTTGATCCGTTTCGCCTGGGTGCGGGCATAGTCGTGAAAGTAGTTGATGATGGACGGGTCCTCGGATTTTGTGATCAGCGAGGGGACCACCGGGTCGATTTTCAGCGCCGCCTGCACGTCATAGTCGGGACGGCTCAGCATCAGCACCACCGGCGCCAGCAGGCAGAACACAAAGGCGCCCAGCATCAGGGCCAGCAATCCGTAACGGGTCGCAAACCCGATGATGTCCAACGGTTTGCCGGATCTGCCCTGCGGCAGCGGCGAGGGGTCGGATTGAAGCGTCAGCACGGCTGCCTCTCCTTCCGCTGAAACGGGTTCAGGGCCAGCACGTGTTTCTTCTCATCCGCGGTCAGCACCAGCTTCCACACCAGCGGCAGCAGCAGCCCCATATAGCCAAGACCCAACACGATGACCTGCACCGCTGCGACCGCCCGCTGCGGGCAGGACCACAGGCGGGTAAGCGCATATACTCCTGCTGCCAGAGCCAGTGGAAGCAGGGTCGGCTTCAGGGTGTGAGCAGCGAAATCCCGTAAACCAACCTGAAACGCCCGATTGCTTCGCCAGAACAAAAATACGGCGGCTACGGCGTTGCCGACGGCAATAGCCCCTGCGGTGCCGGGCAGACCGTAGGCAAAAACTCCTGCAGGAATCCAGATTAGGGCCAGGATCAGCTGCACCAGCAGATACTCCAGCTCCCGGCCGCAACGGTCTACGCCGCGGAAGATCAATGTCACCGGCCCGGTGCTTTGCTGGACCAGATAGCCGGCGGATAGAAGACGCATCACCCCGGCGACGTTGGCATACTCCGTTCCCACCCAGGCTGTGATCAAAGGCTCGGCAACGGCGGCCAGAAAAGCGAAGAGAGCCATATTGATCAAGTTGATATGGCGCAGCCCATCGAGATAGAGCCCGCGCAAGGGCCCGCCGGGCACCTGTTTACGTTCGTTGAAATCAGAACCCATTCGCCGGATCAGCAGAAAGGCGCCGCCGCCGGCCAGCAGCGTGAGTGCCCAAGAAACCACCGGCGGCAAACCGACCTCGGCCGGCATCCAGGCAAGCGGCACCAGGGCGATGCACAGGGCCAGCAGGGCAACCTGCAGATAGGTTTTCAGACGATCTGTCCAGAGACCCGAACCCCTGTTGTCCAGTGGGCTTTCCAGGTTGGCGGCGGCCGGCAGGAAGGGGCCGAAAGCGGCTGCCGAAACACTTTTGGCGGTGAACGGAAATTTGCGGCCCACCTCGAACAGTCCGGCGGCGGAAAGACCGATCAGGGCCGAGATGACCATGCGGTCCAGGGCGGAGAGAAAGATGGCGATTCCACCCAGGACCTGCACCTTGCCGCCGAAGACAAACAGGCACCGTGCGTGATCGCGGCTGACCAACCGGGGCGAAACGCGCAGGGTCGGCAGCAGGCGGCGGGCCGCCAGCATGCAGGCGCCCGTTTCCAGCGACACCCGAACGATATACGCATAGAGCAGCCCCCGGACCCCGGCCCCCTGGCTGAGGAAGAAAACGATCGCTACCATCTCGGTCAAAGCGGCCGCGGTATAGATTTTTTTCACCAGGGCGATCTCCTGCAGTCCCTCGACAATGGATCGAAATCCACCCAGTGTCAGGTCGAGACCGAATACGGCGGCGGTACCCAGGATCATCACCCCGGCCGTGGTCTGCATCTGCGCCGCCACATGAAACCCATCAAGGATCGCCGGCAGGCTGCAAAACAGCCCGAGCCCGAACAGGATGCAGAAAACCAACATCATGAACACTCCGGTGGACAGAAGCCGGTTGACTTCCGCATCCCGACCCTGGGCGTGAAACCGGGCCGTATACCGGATATAGGTGGTGTTGACGCCGAAGGCGCCCATGGAGGCATAAGAGAGGATCACAAAACACATGGACCACAGGCCGAATTCCGCCAGGGTGATGTAGCTCAGAACCAATGGCGTCAGCAGCAGCCGGCTGACCAGATAGATAGCCGTTGCCACCATGCCGGCCATGGCGTTTGCCGCCAGCTTGCTCGGGTGTATGGTATTTGGTGTCGCTGTTTTCATCATGTTAATCGTTCACGAATCCTTCCTGGCCCCAGACCTGGCGCCGGAATTCCTGCATCAGCCCGAACGTCTCGCCGATCGATGTCGCAAGGTTCAACACTCGCAGGGTCGGCAGCAGCTGTTCCATGGCGTAGTTGAACTTGCGCATTCCCGTGGGGCCCACGAAAACGATATCGTTGGGCCGCAGGGCGTAATTGCCGCTGAAGTTGCCGTGTTCCAACATCTGTTTGAGATCGACCCTGCGCACCTCGCCTTTGTCGCCGGATTGGCGCAGGATGAAAACCATTTCCGGATTGGCGTCGGCGGTCAGGCCGCCGGCCAGCATGACGGCTTTGACCAGGCTCAACCCCCGTTTCAGCTGGACCGGCCCGGGATTGGCCACCTCGCCCATGACAAAGGCGGCTTCATCCTCGGCCTCGGGAATGAAAATTACATCGTTGTTGCGGATGCGGGCGTTGAGCGCCATGTTGCCGTTGTTTAAAAGATCCATCAGGTCGATCCAGATCACGATATCCCGGCCCCGGATGATGGCGCATTTGGTCAAAAAGGTCTCTTTGCCGTGGTAGGGCAGACCGCCGGCCAAAGCCAGGGCTTCGAGCAGCGTCCCCTCGCCGGGAAAATTCACCACCCCCGGTTTGACCACCCGGCCCAGGACGAAGGCCTTGTTGTTGTGGAATTCCCGGATGATGAGCGTTACTTCCGGCTTTTCGTACAGCACGGCCAGCTTGGCGGTAATCTCTTCCTGTACTTGCCCGAGGGGACGGTTGCGCACTTCGATGATGCCGATCCGGGGAATGGCGATGGTTCCGTCCGGTCCCACAACAATGTTCTCGGCGGAAATTTCCGACCGCTTCCACACCGTCAAATCAAGGATATCACCGGGACCCAGGCGGTAGCTGTAAGCCCCCTGGGGGGTCACCGACCGGATCATTTCGGGCGAGGCAAATGCCTGGCCTTCAGGGGGGCTATCCACCTGAAAGCCGTCTGCCGCCAATGGGGCCTCGGTGGGTTTCGGCGAGATCCCGGCGCATGCCGAAAGGAGCAGCACAAAAAGGGCCGTGACAAAGAGCCCGCGCTTTTGCCGGAATCCGTTGCGAAGGTTATTACATCTCATTTGCATTTCTCCAATTTAAATTACAGGTCCTTTTAACTGGACTGCCGCATTTCACCATGGGGCGAACTGCTCTTTTCTCGCCTGTCTTAATTCAAAACGTGTGCCAAGTGACATTCGGTTGGACAACTCATTGGAATTATGGCAATATGACATTGCTTGCGTTGCAAAGACACTCGGGAAAGGACTGTCAGGCGGAAAGAGAGGCAGGAAATCTCGGTCAGATTGAGAGACTGCCGGTTATCACTCGCCGATGGCCGCTGATCAGGGCTTAGGGCACAAGATCCGACGAAGGGAAACCCCCACACTTCGAATCAAGGTGCGCTGGATTTGGCTATATGAATATAACAATTTGATATCTTAAGATTATACAGCAATCCCACTTGCATCTGATCTAGGCCCCAATCATGGCCCGGCTAATAAACATGAAAGGATAGGCTTGGAATTTGACAGGATATGGCACCGATATTGCGTATTTATGGGGCATGATCGAAGAACCGATGGGAGCATGTCTCCTCCGCAACAATTGGCAACCAGTTGCGGCTTCAGCATTTGCAGCAGACATTGAGCCCAATTCACACATGGAGGAATTGCTATGAAGAAACATCGAAACGTATTGATCGTCGATGATGAAGTTGATTTTCTATCCAGCATGCGCCGTGCGCTGCGCAAGGAGCCGTACCGGGTCCTGACGGCCGAAAGCGGCAAGGCCGCCCTGCGGATAATGGAAGAGCAGGATGTGGACCTTGTGGTCAGCGACTACATGATGCCGGAAATTAACGGATTGACCCTGATCAAGCGGATCCAGAGAGATTATCCGCATATTTTGACCATCATGCTGACAGCTCTGGCGGAACTCGACATCGCCATGCAGGCCATCAACGAGGCTGGAGTCTACAAGTTCATTTTGAAACCGGTGGAAATCAACAGCTTTAGAATCACCCTGCGACGCGCCCTGGAATCGCTGGATTTGATGGCCGAAAAGGCGGCGTTGCAGCAGAAAATCAAGACCCGTGACGCCATCCTCCAGGAGCTGGAACGTAAACACCCGGGCATTACCAAAGTGGATCGGGATGACGGCTGCTATGTCTTGTCACTCGATTGATGAATCCGCCCAGTGGTGTGAAAAGCACGTCCTGGCAAGCGGTCACCCGCTCTCGATTTTGATACCCTCCACTTTGCCGCTGGTTATCAAGGGTGGGCCATTGGCAGCGACAGTTAGTC
>JAERTE010000103.1 GCA_016845145.1 Rhodospirillaceae bacterium | reverse complement strand
TGGTGATGCCTGGCGACAACATCGCCATGCAGGTGAACCTGATCGCGCCGATTGCCATGGACGAAGGTCTCCGCTTCGCGATCCGCGAAGGCGGCCGCACCGTCGGTGCCGGCGTCGTCGCATCGATCATCGAGTAATAAGATAACCGCCGGCTCCATTGGGGAGCCGGCGAAATTGATTTGGGGCTACGGCCATGGAACAACAAAATATTAGAATTCGGCTGAAGGCGTTTGATCATCGCGTCCTCGACCAATCCGCCCGCGAAATCGTCTCTACGGCGCAGCGGACGGGTGCGACGGTACGTGGTCCCATTCCGCTGCCGACCCGTATTGAAAAATACACGGTCCTGCGGTCGCCACACATCGATAAGAAATCCCGCGAACAGTTCGAAATCCGCACCCACAAGCGGGTTCTGGACATCGTCGATCCGACGCCGCAAACGGTGGACGCGCTGATGAAGCTCGATCTCGCCGCTGGCGTTGATGTCGAGATCAAGCTGTAGGGGACTGATTATGAGTATTCCCATGAGAACCGGTTTGATTGCGCAGAAGCTCGGTATGACCCGTCGGTTTAACGACACCGGCGTCCATATTCCGATCACTGTGTTGAAGCTGGACAATGTTCAGGTCGTGCAACAACGCACGCAGGAAACCGACGGTTATTCGGCCCTGCAATTGGGTTGGGGAACGGCGAAGGTAAAGAACGTCTCCAAGCCCATGCGTGGCCATTATGCCAAGGCGAAAGTCGAGCCGAAGCGTAAGTTGGTGGAATTCCGTGTCGCCGCTGACGCCCTTGTGGATGTCGGCCAGGAAATCGTCGCCAGCCATTTCGTACCCGGGCAAATTGTTGATGTCTGCGGCACCTCCATCGGTAAAGGTTTCGCCGGTGGTATGAAACGGCATGGTTTTGGTGGCTTGCGCGCCTCGCACGGTGTGTCGATTAACCACCGTTCCTTGGGTTCGACCGGTCAGTGTCAGGATCCCGGAAAGGTGTTCAAGGGAAAGAAAATGGCCGGCCAAATGGGCGCGGTTCGGGTTACGACCCAAAATCTCGAGATTGTCGATGTCGATGATGATCGTGGTTTGATCTTGGTTCGTGGCGCGGTGCCGGGTTCCAAAGGCGGGTTCGTACGGATCACCGACGCCGTCAAAGCAAAGCGCCCCGACGATGCACCGTTCCCGGCAGCTACCAAATCCGATGCAGCGCCAGCTGTTGAAGAGGCGCCTGCGGAAGATGCTTCCGAAGAAGCGCCGGCAGAAGTGGTTGAAGAGCCCGCTGCCGAAGAAGAGAAGGAATAACGGGCCATGAAATGCGACGTCATCGATCTGGCCAACAAGAAGAAAGGCACCATTGACCTCGACGATGAGGTTTTCGGTGTCGAGGTCCGCAAGGACCTGTTGGCCCGGACTGTCAACTGGCAGTTGGACAAGCGCCGTGGTGGCAACCACAAAACCAAGGAGCGCGCTGAAGTCAACGGCACGAAAGCCAAGCCTTTCAATCAGAAGGGTACTGGTCGTGCACGCCAAGGCACGTTGCGCGCCCCGCAGATGCGCGGTGGCGGCACGGTATTCGGCCCGCGTGTTCGCAGCCATGCTTCGGCCATGCCGAAAAAGGTTCGCCGTTTGGCTTTGAAGAGTGCTCTTTCGGCGAAACAGGCCGAAGGCAAATTGATCGTTCTCGATGAAGCCAAAGCCAAGTCACCGAAAACGGGCGACTTGGCGAAGACGCTTAAGGCTTTCGACTGGGGCCGCGCGCTCTTGATCGACGGCGCCGAGGTTGATGCAAACTTCGCAATGGCGGCTCGCAATATCATGGGTATTGATGTGCTGCCGAGCGTTGGCGCCAATGTTTATGACATCCTGCGCCGCGACACCCTGGTGCTTACCAAGGACGCGGTTGCCCAGCTTACGGAGCGCTTGAAATGAGCCGGTACGCCGCCCTTCGTGATAAAAAGCCGAGCCAGGAGCGCATGTACGAGCTCATTCGCGCGCCTTTGATCACGGAAAAATCGACGCTGATCAGCGAGTACAACCAGGTGACTTTCTGGGTGCCGCTGGATGCGCACAAGTTTGAAATCAAACACGCCGTCGAAGGATTGTTCGATGTCAAGGTTACCGACGTCAACACCATTCGCCAAAAGGGCAAGACCAAGACGTTCCGCGGTCGCCCCGGTGTGCGTCCTGATCGCAAAAAAGCGATCGTGACTCTGGCCGATGGCCAGTCCATCGACATCACCACGGGTATTTAGGGAGAGGTCCGGAAAAATGGCACTGAAAAGTTTCAACCCGACGACTCCCGGCCAGCGTAGTCTGGTGATCGTGGATCGCTCCGGCCTCTGGAAAGGTAAGCCGGAAAAGGGCCTGACCGAAGGGCTCAAAAGCAAGGGCGGCCGCAACAACAACGGCCGTATCACGGCGCGTCGGCGTGGTGGCGGTCACAAACGCCGTTACCGTGTTGTCGACTTCAAGCGCAACAAATTCGACGTACCGGCCACGGTTGAGCGGATTGAGTACGATCCGAACCGGACCGCGTTTATCGCCCTCATCAAGTATGAAGATGGTGAACTGGCCTACATTCTGGCGCCGCAGCGTATCCGCGAAGGCGATCAGGTGATTGCGTCGAAAAGCGCTGATATTAAGCCGGGAAACGCCATGCCGATGCAAAGCATCCCGGTCGGTACCATCGTCCACAACGTGGAGATGAAGCCAGGCAAGGGTGGCCAGATGGCGCGTTCCGCCGGCACCTACGCTCAGATTATCGGTAAGGATCAGGGCTACGCGCAGCTGCGCCTGATCTCGGGTGAACTGCGCATGGTGCGTGCGGAATGCATGGCGACCATCGGCGCCGTGTCCAACCCGGACCAACAAAACATCAAGCTTGGTAAGGCCGGCCGTAAGCGCTGGCTCGGCAAGCGCCCCGCCGTTCGCGGTGTCGCCATGAACCCGATCGATCACCCGCATGGTGGTGGTGAAGGTCGGACCTCTGGCGGCCGCCACCCGGTATCGCCGTGGGGCAAGCCGACCAAAGGCAAGCGTACCCGCTCCAACAAGAAAACCGACCGGCTCATCATGCGCCGCCGTCGTTCAAGAAAGTAAAGGAGAGCTATCGTGCCTCGTTCCGTATGGAAAGGACCGTTCGTCGACGGTTATCTGCTGAAAAAGGCAGAGGATGCGCGGGCTTCGGGCCGCAAAACCGTGATCAAAACATGGTCTCGCCGCTCGACAATCCTGCCGCAATTCGTCGGCCTGACGTTTGGCGTTTACAACGGCCAGAAGTTTGTCCCCGTGCTGGTGACCGAAGATATGATCGGCCACAAAATGGGTGAGTTCTCGCCGTCTCGTTCCTACTTCGGCCATGGCGCCGACAAGAAAGCCAAACGAGGGTAATTATGGGCAAGAGTGCAGCCGAACGGCCTTACGCCGATAACGAAGCGATGGCTTTCTCCAAGCATATCCGCACCAGCGCGCAGAAACTCAATCTGGTCGCTGAGAGCATCCGCGGCATGGACTGTGAGTTGGCCTTGGCCGAACTGCAGTTTTCGCGCCGCCGGGTCGCCGGTGAGGTGAAAAAGCTTTTAGAAAGCGCGATCGCCAACGCTGAGAACAACCACCAATTGGACGTCGACCGCTTGTATGTCTCCGAGGCAACCGTCGGACGCGCCATGGTCATGAAACGTTGGCGTGCCCGTGCTCGGGGCCGCGTCGGTCGGATCCAAAAGCCGTTTTCCAATCTGCGGCTTGTGGTGCGCGAACGTGAGGAGAAAGAATAATGGGCCAGAAAGTCAATCCCATCGGCCTGCGTGTCGGTATTAACCGCACCTGGGACTCGCGTTGGTACGCCGACGGCGACTACGCCACGCTGCTGCACGAAGATTTGCGCATCCGCGATTACTTGAAAGACACGCTTTCTCAAGCCGGTGTCTCCAAGGTGATCATCGAGCGTCCGGCGAAGAAAGCCCGTGTGACGATCCACACCGCCCGTCCTGGCGTCGTGATCGGCAAAAAGGGCACGGACATCGAGCGTTTGCGCCAGAAGATTTCGACCATGACCTCGTCGGAAGTCCACCTGAACATCGTTGAGGTCCGCAAGCCGGAGGTCGACGCGCAGCTGGTGGCAGAGAACGTAGCTCAGCAGATTGAGCGCCGGGTTTCCATTCGCCGTGCCATGAAGCGAGCCGTTCAGTCGGCCATGCGCATGGGCGCCGAGGGCATTCGGATCAACTGCGCCGGTCGTTTGGGCGGCGCGGAAATCGCCCGCATGCAGTGGTATCGCGAAGGCCGCGTGCCGCTTCACACACTTCGCGCCAATGTGGATTACGCCGAATCTCCGGCGGTCACCACCTACGGCGTGTGCGGTGTCAAAGTGTGGATCTACAAAGGTGACATCTGGGCCCATGACCCAATGGCGCTCGATAAGCTGGCTCAAGAACAACAGCCGCAGCGCTAACGTCGGGCTCAAGCAAGAGAGAATAAGACTATGTTGCAACCGAAACGCACCAAATTCCGCAAGGCGCACAAGGGCCGTATCCACGGCAAAGCCAAAGGCGGCACGACGCTGAACTTTGGCGCTTATGGCCTGAAAGCCGTATCGCCGGAACGTGTTACCGCACGCCAAATCGAGGCGGCGCGTCGTGCCATGACCCGTCACATGAAACGTGCCGGGCGTGTATGGATCCGTGTATTCCCGGATGTGCCTGTTTCCCAAAAGCCCGCTGAAGTACGGCAGGGAAAAGGTAAGGGTAGCCCGGAATATTGGGTTTGCCGTGTGAAACCGGGCCGGATCATGTTCGAGATGGACGGTGTATCGTTGGACGTCGCCAAGCGGGCGATGGAATTGGCAGCTGCCAAATTGCCGGTGAAGACCAAGTTCGTCACCCGCCTCGGCGAGGGAGTGTAAGGTCATGAAAGCCACCGATGTCAGAGCCAAAAGCGAAGACGAATTGAAAGAAGAGCTGATTTCGCTGCGCAAGGAAGCTTTTAATCTGCGCTTCCAGACCGCCAGCGGGCAATTGGAGAATACGGCGCGCGTGCGCCAGGTAAGGCGTGATATCGCGCGCATTAAAACGGTCCTGCACGAGCGCTCGCCAGCGCCTGCAGCGTCCTGAACGGAAGGATTGGGATATGCCCAAACGGGTTTTGCAAGGGGTCGTGGTCAGCGACAAGCAAGATAAGACGATTACCGTCCGCGTCGAGCGCCGGATCAAGCACCCTGTCTACGGAAAAGTCATCCGGCGGTCCAAGAAGTATGCCGCCCATGACGAGAATAACACACACAAGGTCGGTGACCTGGTCAGCATTCGTGAATGCAAGCCGATCTCCCGGCGTAAAACCTGGGAAGTGGTCGGCGAAAGCGCCTGATCGCGACATCTGGACGAAGAAGGGTATTGAGAAATGATCCAAGCCGAAAGCAATCTCGACGTCGCCGATAACTCGGGCGCTCGACGGGTGCAGTGCATCAAGGTGCTCGGCGGGTCGAAGCGGAAGTATGCCTCCGTTGGCGACGTCATCGTCGTCACCGTTAAAGAGGCGATCCCGCGGGGACGCGTGAAAAAAGGTGAAGTCCTGCAGGCTGTCGTCGTGCGTACGGCGAAAGACATCCAGCGCAAGGACGGTTCCTCGATCAGGTTCGACAGCAACGCCGCCGTGCTGATCAACAAACAAGGTGAGCCGATTGGCACGCGCATATTCGGGCCGGTGACCCGTGAGCTTCGCGCCAAGCGTTACATGAAGATTATTTCCTTGGCACCGGAGGTTCTGTGATGTCGGCGAAATTGAAAGTCAAGAAGGGCGACAAGGTCGTCGTCCGGACCGGGCGTGACAAAGGCAAGAGCGGTGAAGTGCTGAAGGTTTTCCCGAGCCGTAACCGCGCGATTGTCCAGGGCGTCAACCGGGTCAAGCGCCACACGGCACCGACCCAGGCGAATGCCGGCGGTATCGTCGAGAAGGAAGCGACTATCGATATTTCGAATCTCGCTCATCTCGACCCCAAAGACGACCAGCCCACCAAGGTTGGATACAAAGTTCTCGACGACGGTCGTAAGGTACGTTTTGCCAAGCGATCCGGCGAGATCATCGATAGTTAAGGTGAAGTCAAATGGCACGCTTGCGTGAAGAATATGAAGGGCGGATCAAATCGGCATTGATGGAGGAGTTTAAATACTCATCCATCATGCAAGTGCCGAAGCTTGAGAAGATCGTCATCAACATGGGCGTTGGTGAAGCTTCTCAGGACCGCAAAAAAATCGACGGTGCGGTGGCTGATATGACCCGTATCGCGGGGCAGAAGCCGGTCGTGACCCGGGCCAAGCGGGCCATCGCGACCTATAAGCTGCGCGAGAACATGGTTGTTGGCTGCAAGGTCACCTTGCGCCGTGAGCGGGCGTACGAATTTCTCGACCGCTTGGTTACGATTGCGTTACCGCGAGTTCGCGATTTCCGGGGCATCTCGGGCAAAAGCTTCGACGGTAATGGTAATTACGCCATGGGCCTGAAGGAACAGATCGTATTTCCCGAGATCGATTATGATCAAGTGGATCAGATCAGGGGCATGGATATCATCATTTGCACGTCGGCGAGAAACGACGCCGAGGCGAAAGCCCTGCTCAAACATTTCAACATGCCGTTCTCGAACTGACGGACGACGGAGATAGTTTATGGCTAAGAAAAGCGCCATCGAAAGAAATATCAAACGCGAACGCCTGGCGAAGAAGTATGCGTCCAAGCGTGCGCGCCTGAAAGCCGCAGCGAAAGACGAAACGCTTTCGCCCGAGGAGCGCTTTAATGCGCGTCTCAAGTTGGCAGAAATCCCGCGCAACGCTGCGCCGGTCCGTCAGCGTTTACGCTGTGGGCTGAGCGGTCGTCCGCGGGGCAACTACCGTAAATTTAAACTCAGCCGGATTGCGGTGCGTGAGTTGGCCTCTGCCGGGCAGATCCCCGGCATGGTCAAGTCGAGTTGGTAAGGAGGGGCCTAAATGTCCATGACAGATCCCTTGGGTGATATGCTGACCCGCATTCGCAATGGTCAGCGCGCCCGTAAGAATCAAATTATTTCGCCGGCTTCCAAGCTGCGCAGTAACGTGCTCGACGTGTTGAAGCGGGAAGGCTATATCCGCGACTACTCGCAACATGAACTGCGTCCCGGTATTTCGGAGATCGAAATCCAGTTGAAGTACCATGAAGGAGAACCGGTGATCCGCGAGATTGCTCGCGTTTCCACGCCAGGTCGCCGGGTCTACTCGAAGATCAAGGACTTGCAACGGGTCTACAACGGTTTGGGTATTGCCATTCTTTCAACGCCGCGTGGCGTGCTTTCGGACAACGAAGCGCGTGACCAGAACGTCGGCGGTGAGGTTCTCTGCCAGGTCTTCTGATCAAGGCTTCGGATAGATTAGGAATTTACTATGTCGCGTATTGGAAAAAATCCGGTTGATCTCCCCGACGGTGTCTCTGTTGAGATCGCCGGCGTGGTCGTAACCGCCAAGGGCAAACTTGGCGAGCTTTCGGCGACGCTGACGGATGACGTGGATGTCAGCCAGCAAGATAACCAGATCACGGTTACACCTCGTGAAGGTGCGGCCCATGCTCGCAAGATGTGGGGCACGTCGCGGAGTGTGATCGCCAATTTGGTTGCCGGCGTTAGCGAGGGTTTCGTCAAGAAACTCGAAATCAACGGTGTGGGTTACCGCGCACAGGTCCAGGGTAAGGAACTGGTGCTGCAACTTGGTTTCAGCCACGATGTTAAGTTCCCGATCCCCGATGGAATCAACATCAATTGCCCTGATCAGACTCATATCGAGATCTCCGGCGCCGATAAGCAAAAGGTTGGCCAAGTGGCGGCCGTGATCCGCGCTTACCGGCCGCCCGAGCCCTACAAAGGCAAAGGCATCAAGTACGAAGACGAATACATCCTGCGCAAGGAAGGCAAGAAGAAGTAGCCATGGCACAGAAAAACAATTCCCAGCGCCGCTCGCATCGCACGCGATCGCGCATCCGTCAGCGGGCCGGCGATCGGCCGCGCCTGTCGGTTCATCGCACTGGCAAGCATATCTACGCCCAGATTATCGACGACAAGGCGGGCAAGACGCTTGCAGCCGCTTCGAGCCTGGACAAGGACCTGCGGAGCCAACTGAAAACCGGTGCTTCCGTGGACGCCGCCGGTCAGGTTGGCAAGACAGTTGCCGAGCGCGCGGTTGCGCAAGGCGTCAAGGAAGTCGTGTTCGACCGTGGCAGCTTTCGCTACCACGGGCGCGTAAAGGCATTGGCAGACGCCGCCCGTGAGGGCGGCCTGTCGTTCTAGGAGTAATTTGAGATGGCAGATACGACATCCCCGCGCGGTCCCAGGCGCGATCAGAGTGGCGGAGGCCGCGGTGGCCGTGGCGGACGTGACGGTGGTCGCGGTGGCCGTGATCGCGATGACGGCGATGAACTGATCGACAAGTTGGTGCACATCAACCGTGTCGCCAAAGTGGTCAAGGGTGGCCGTCGGTTTTCCTTCGGTGCCTTGGTTGTTGTTGGCGATGGCCGTGGCCGTGTCGGTTGTGGCACGGGTAAAGCGCGCGAAGTGCCGGAAGCCATTCGCAAGGCGACTGACGCGGCGAAACGCAATATGGTCCGCGTGCCGTTGCGCGAAGGCCGCACCCTGCATCACGACGTGAAAGGACGCTTCGGCGCCGGCAAGGTTGTGTTGCGCGCGGCGCCTCCGGGCACTGGAATTATCGCGGGCGGTCCCATGCGGGCCGTGTTTGAAACCATGGGCGTGCAGGACGTGGTGGCCAAATCCATCGGCTCCGCCAATCCGCATAACATGGTGAAAGCGACCTTCGAAGCACTTACCGGCTGCACGTCGCCTCGCGGTGTTGCCTCACGGCGCGGCAAGAAGGTTGGTGACATTGTTGCCCGCCGCGGCGAACAGGCCGCTGGTTAACGGGAGTTGACGATCATGGCTGGCAAGACAAATACATTAAAGGTAACCCAGGTTAAGAGCCCGATCGGGCGTCCCGGCGACCAGCGCGAAACGCTGAAGGGGCTTGGCCTGAATAAAATGAACCGTACGCGTGAATTGGAAGATACGCCGTCCGTGCGCGGTATGATCAACAAGGTGAGCCACCTCGTACGGGTGGAAGAGGCCGGCTAAGGCCGATCTCGCATCATCGACGACCGTTGGGAAGAAGTATCATGAAGCTGAACGAAATTCAGGACAACGCCGGCGCAACCCGGAACCGCAAGCGGGTCGGGCGTGGTATCGGCTCGGGCACCGGCAAAACGTCGGGAAGTGGCCAAAAGGGACAAAAATCCCGTTCGGGCGTTAGCCTGCTCGGCTTCGAGGGCGGCCAAATGCCGCTTTATCGCCGACTGCCGAAACGCGGGTTCAACAACCCGTTCTCCAAGCAGTATGCGGAAGTGAACGTCGGCAAGCTCCAGCAGGCGATTGACGCCGGCAAGCTGGATGCCAAGGAAGCGATTACTGGAAAAGCATTGTTGGAATCCGGTTTGGCCCGCAAAAGCCGTGACGGTGTCCGGTTGCTTGGCAAGGGTGAGCTTTCCGCCAAACTTGATATCAAGGTAGCATCCGCTTCCAAAGGGGCTATTGCTGCGGTTGAAAAAGCCGGCGGCAGCGTCACCTTGCCGGAAGCCAAGCCCAAGCCGGAAGGCAAAGGCAAGCGGCGCGACAAACTCTCGGCAGAACGCAAAGCGGCCCGTGCCGCCCTGCAGGACGCATAACGACAGGATTTTCAAGCCTCGCGGCCGTTTGACCGCGAGCCTAATGGAGTCGAACCCGTTTCATGGCCTCAGCCGCCGAACAACTCGCAGCCAACATGAATTTCGGGGCCTTTGCCAAGGCCACGGAACTTAAAAACCGTATCTGGTTCACGCTGGGTGCTCTGATCGTTTATCGGTTGGGCACCTTCATCCCCTTGCCCGGTATCGATGCCGCGGTTTTGGCCGACATCTTCCGCCAAAATCAGGGCGGTATCCTTGGTATGTTCGACATGTTCGCCGGCGGTGCGTTGGGGCGGATGTCGATTTTCGCGCTCAATATCATGCCGTACATCTCGGCCTCAATCATTATGCAGTTGATGAGTGCTGTGTCTCCGCAGATGGAAGCCTTGAAGAAAGAAGGCGAAAGCGGCCGTAAGAAGATCAACCAATACACCCGTTATCTTACCGTGGCGATCTGTGCGCTGCAGGCTTACGGAATATCCGCCGGTATCGAGGGTATGTCGACCAGTCAGGGCCCGGCGGTTGCCGACCCCGGCCTGTTCTTCCGCTTTTCGGTCGTGATTACACTGGTTGGCGGCACCATGTTCTTGATGTGGCTGGGTGAGCAAATCACCGCGCGGGGCGTTGGTAACGGTATTTCGCTGATCATCATGGCCGGTATTGTCGCCAACTTACCCAGTGCTTTGGTAGGGACGTTGGAGTTGGGCCGCACCGGCGCGCTGTCCACCGGCTTCATCATCTTCTTGTTGGTGATGTCCGTCGTCACGATCTACTTCATCGTGTTCATGGAGCGCGCTCAGCGTCGGATCATCATTCAGTATCCGAAACGCCAGCGCGGCAACAAGATGACCGGCGGCGAAAGTTCGCACCTGCCGCTTAAACTGAACACGGCTGGCGTCATTCCGCCGATTTTCGCGAGCTCGATCTTGTTGATGCCGATTACGGTGATGAGTTTTTCCGCCGGCCAGGGACCTGAGTGGATGACCACCGTGGCTGCATACCTTGGTCGTGGCCAGCCCGTGTATTTGATCGTCTATATCTCACTTGTTGTGTTCTTTGCCTTCTTCTATACGGCAGTTGTGTTCAACCCCGAAGAGACGGCTGACAATCTGAAGAAATACGGCGGGTTTGTGCCCGGGATTCGTCCTGGTAAGAATACGGCGATCTATCTGGATAAAGTTCTGACGCGTTTGACCGTTGTCGGTGCCGGTTATTTGGCCTTGATCTGTCTCTTGCCGGAATTGCTGATTTCGCGGTTTTCGGTTCCCTTCTATTTCGGCGGTACCAGTTTGCTGATTGTCGTCACGGTGACCATGGATACGGTGGCGCAGGTGCAGTCCCACTTGATTGCCCATCAGTATGAGGGATTGATCAAGAAATCGAGGTTGCGGGGGCGCAAAGGATGATGATCGTTATTCTTCTGGGGCCGCCGGGGTGCGGTAAAGGCACCCAGTCGAAGATGATCGAGGAGACTCGTGAGATCGTGCAACTTTCTACAGGTGAGATGTTACGCGGAGAGGTAGCAGCGGGAAGCGATGTCGGGAAACGAGCTAAGGAGATTATTGAGGCCGGCAAATTTGTGCCAGATGAGTTGATTGTCGAATTGGTTTCAAATCGGATTCAGAAGCCCGATTGCGAAAACGGTTTTATTCTCGACGGTTTTCCGCGCACATTGCCACAAGCAGAAGCATTGAATGTTTTGCTGGATTCGCATGGGCTTGCAATCGACCACGTCATCGAGATTGCAGTTGAGGAAGATACCCTGGTGGGAAGAATTACTGGGCGTTATTCATGCGATACATGTGGAGCCGGTTACCACGAGGAATTTCAGAAGCCCGAGATCGAGGGCAAGTGTGACAAATGCGGTGGTCACGACTTCTCGAAACGGGCCGACGATAACGAGGAAACGGTAAGGGCCAGATTGGTCGAATACCATGCGCTGACTGAACCGATCATCGGCTATTACGAAAAGGCCGGTGTTCTTAGCAAGGTTGACGGCATGGCCCATATCGACGAGGTGACGAGACAGATTGATGGGATATTGAGTTAGGTCGAGTTTGTTAGGTGTTTCAAGGGGATGATCGTGTTGACTTGCCCCGGAAAGTGCCTATAATCCCGGCCTTCATAATCCCGTCGGACGGAAATTTTTGTAACCAAACTCTTAAGGAGTACGAGCTTTGGCGCGCATTGCTGGTGTAAACATTCCGACTGGAAAACGGGTAGTCATTGCACTTACCTATATCCATGGAATTGGTCGGACTTCGGCCGTAAAAATTTGTGAGAAAAACGCAATTCCTGCCGAACGGCGGGTATTTGATCTGACCGACGACGAGTTGGGCCGGATTCGTGAAACCATCGACCAGGATTACCAGGTTGAAGGTGACCTCCGCCGCGAACATTCGATGAATGTTAAGCGGTTGATGGATTTGGGCTGCTATCGCGGTCTGCGCCACCGGCGTGGTCTGCCGGTTCGTGGGCAACGCACCCATACCAACGCCCGTACCCGCAAGGGTCCGGCCAAAGCAATCGCGGGCAAGAAAAAAGTAGCCCGGTAGGAATTGAGGAACGGTCATGGCTAAGGCAACTACGCGCGTAAAACGCCGCGAGCGAAAAAACATTACGTCAGGTGTTGCGCACGTCAACGCGACGTTTAACAACACGATGATCACCATCACCGATGCCCAAGGCAATGCTATTGCTTGGTCGTCTGCGGGATCGCAAGGGTTTAAGGGATCTCGGAAATCGACCCCTTACGCTGCCCAGATTGCTGGTGAGGATGCAGGCAAAAAGGCCATGGATCACGGCATGAAGACCCTTGAGGTCGAGGTCAAGGGACCGGGTGCTGGTCGCGAATCGGCGCTTCGGGCACTGCAGGCCGTTGGGTTCACAATCACGTCGATCAAGGACGTGACGCCGATCCCGCACAATGGTTGCCGGCCGCGCAAACGGCGTCGGGTCTAACCCGTTTTATTGGGAAGCCGCCGGGTTTCTGGCGGACATCCCAAACTAATTTGGTTTCGGCCGGTCTATCGGTCGACTTTGTTTTCGTGACGAGCATGAGGTCACTTCAGTGATTCAAAATAACTGGCAACAACTGATTAAACCAACGAAACTCGACGTCGTTCCTGGCAACGATCCAGTCCGTACCGCGACCGTCGTGGCGGAACCGCTTGAGCGCGGTTTTGGCCTGACGCTCGGCAATGCGCTTCGCCGCGTGTTGTTGTCGTCGCTTCAAGGTGCTGCGGTGACCGCTGTGCAGATTGATGGCGTGCTGCACGAGTTTTCGTCGATCCCCGGTGTGCGTGAAGACGTCACCGATATTGTTCTGAACATCAAATCCATCGGTTTGCGCATGCACGTTGATGGTCCGAAACGCATGACACTGTCCAAAGTAGGGCCGGGTGATGTGAAAGCCGGTGATATTGATGCCGGCGCCGACATTGAGATCATGAACCCGGAATTGGTCATCTGTCATTTGGACAAAGGTGCCAAGCTGAACATGGAGCTGACCGTCGAAGTCGGCAAAGGCTACGTAGCTGCGACGCAGAACCGTCCGGAAGACAGCCCCATCGGCCTGATTCCGATTGATGCCGTGTTCTCGCCGGTGCGCAAGGTTTCCTACAAGGTGAATAACACCCGTGTCGGTCAGGTTACCGATCACGATAAATTGTCAGTTGAAGTGACGACCAATGGTGCGGTAACGCCCGATGACGCCGTGGCCTTGGCTGCGCGCATCCTGCAAGACCAACTGCAGTTGTTCATCAACTTCGAAGACCCGCAGGTCAAGAAGGCCGAAGAAGAGCATGAAGACCTGCCGTTCAACCGCAATTTGCTGCGCAAAGTGGACGAACTGGAACTTTCCGTACGGTCCGCCAACTGTCTCAAGAATGACAACATCATCTACATTGGCGATTTGGTGCAGAAAAGCGAAGCCGATATGCTGCGCACACCGAACTTTGGCCGCAAGTCCTTGAATGAGATTAAGGAAGTGTTGGGCCATATGGGGCTGCATCTGGGTATGGAAATTCCGACATGGCCGCCCGAAAACATCGAAGACATGGCGAAGAAACTGGAAGATCCGTTCTGAGCCGACCTTAGTTCAAGAAAGAAGGGCAAATAGCCCCAAGAAAATTGGCCCGTGGGTAAAATGGCACGCTCGGGTGAGATAAATTGAAGGAGCCTTACTATGAGACACCGTCACGGTTACCGGAAACTCAACCGGACCCATTCGCACCGCAAAGCCATGTTCTCCAACATGGTGGTTTCGCTACTCACGCACGAACAGATCAAGACCACGCTACCCAAGGCCAAAGAACTGCGCCGCATTGCCGACAAAATGATTACGCTCGGCAAAAAGGGTTCCCTGCATGCGCGCCGTCAGGCGGCAGCATACCTGCGCGATGACGAGGTGTTGGTGAAACTGTTCGACGGTTTGGCTGATCGGTACAAAGAGCGCCCGGGCGGTTATACGCGGGTGCTTAAGGCCGGTTTTCGGTATGGTGACAGTGCGCCGATGGCGATCATCGAGTTGGTGGACCGTGACCCGGATGCCAAGGGCGCGGCTGATATCGCGCGTCACGAAGCCGAAATGGATGCCGAAGAGGCACTCGAACCCGGCGTATGATCAGGCTTTCGACCGGCTCGAGATGAATGATCATCGGGCCGCAATGAAACAAGGCAGCCTCATTCGGCTGCCTTTTTTCGTGGGCAATGCTACACTCCGCCGTCATTTGTTTGGATGAGTACGTGATGAAAGTTGTTTTTTCGTTGCTGGTCACGCTGAGCGTCGTTTTCAGTGGCCAGCACAATGTTTCCGCCGACGCGGCGGTTCCTTCCAGCCGTGAAGAGATCACGCTTTCCTTCGCCCCTTTGGTGCGCAAGGCAGCGCCGGCAGTGGTGAATATTTATACCCAAAAAATTGTCCGGGCGCGCCAAGCCGTACCTTTGTTCGACGATCCTTTTTTCCGACGCTTTTTCGGCGAGCGGTTCGACTTGGGCCGGAATCAGCCCAGAACACGCAAGCAAAACTCATTGGGCTCGGGTGTTATTGTTCAGGCCGACGGCCTGATCGTCACCAACAAGCACGTCATCGAGGGGGCGGACGAAATTCGAGTGGTGTTGGCGGACCGGCGTGAGTTCGTTGCCGAAATCGCCGTCATGGATGAGAAAACCGATCTGGCTGTGTTAAGGGTGGATACAGAAGGGGATCAACTGCCGGTGTTGTCCTTTCGAGATTCCGACGATCTTGAGGTCGGAGATTTGGTATTGGCCATTGGCAATCCATTTGGTGTCGGGCAGACCGTTACGAGTGGAATCGTTTCGGCCGTGACCCGGACGGCGATTGGCGAGTCGGACCTTAACGCTTTCATTCAGACCGACGCGGCGATTAACCCTGGGAACTCAGGCGGCGCTTTGGTCGCCATGGATGGGCGCCTGGTCGGGGTCAATACGGCGATCTTTTCAAAAAGCGGCGGTTCGCACGGTATTGGTTTCGCCGTGCCGTCGAATATGGTGCGCGCTGTGCTGCGCGGTGTAGCAAACAATGGCAAGCTGGTGCGACCATGGCTGGGGGCAACGGGGCAAGTCGTTAACTACGATATCGCCAACTCCCTGGGGCTGAAACGGCCTGGTGGGGTGTTGATTAACGCTGTACATGCTGCCGGCACGGGAGCGCGCGGTGGCCTTAGGGTCGGTGATGTGGTGCTGGCGATCAACGGGCACGATATACAAGATGGCAATTCGCTGAAGCACCGTGTGGCGACGTTGCCGGTGGGGGAAACGGCGGTTTTGCGGGTTTGGCGGGCAGGGAAGACCCGAGCTGTTAAGGTGCGGCTGTCGTCTGCGCCGGAAAAACCACGCCGAAACGAAACGCTGATGGAAGGCGACCAGCCGTTCGCCGGGGCAACCATCGTCAATCTATCGCCGGCTTTGGCGGAAGAATTGAGTATCGATCCGTTTTTGGAAGGGGTGATGATTTTGCGGACGGTTCGGGGATCTCCGGCAAATCGCCTGCGGTTCAGGGGCGGTGATATCGTCAAAACCGTCAACGGCCGAACCGTTGAGTCAGTGAGCAAGCTTTTGGATGAGATGCGCCGGCCAGCAGATCGCTGGCGCGTTGGTTTTCAGCGCGGCGGCAAAGTTCGGGAGTTGGTCATCAACCGGTGAATACGCTGTTCGAAAATCAAGCGCCCCGGCCGCTGGCGGATCGGCTCCGTCCGAAAACCATGTCCGAGGTGGTGGGGCAGGACCATTTACTGGCGGACGATGGGCCGTTGGGCCGTATGCTGAAGGCCGGACGTCTGACCTCGTTGATTCTGTGGGGGCCGCCCGGCACCGGCAAGACCACCATCGCGCAGTTGCTGGCGGCTCACACCGATATGGAATTCGCGCCGCTTTCCGCCGTTTTTTCGGGCGTTGCAGACCTGCGCAAGGTATTCGACCACGCGAAAAAGCGACGCGAGATCGGGCGTGGCACATTGCTGTTTATTGACGAGATTCACCGGTTCAACCGTGCCCAGCAGGATGGGTTTTTGCCTTACGTAGAGGATGGGACGGTGATTTTGGTCGGTGCCACGACGGAAAACCCATCCTTTGAAATCAACGCCGCGCTGCTGTCGCGAACTCAAGTGATGGTCTTGCAGCGGCTGGGGGAAACCGCGTTGTTGGCGCTGCTGGAACGTGCCGAGGCGGACATGGGGAGGTCTCTACCGTTGAACGACGAGGCGCGGCAGTCACTCTGCGCCATGGCCGATGGAGATGGCCGCTATTTGCTGAATATGGCAGAAGAGGTTTTCAATCTTCCGTCCGAGGCGGAACTCGATACCGCTGGGCTTGCAGCGGCGGTGCAAAAGCGGGTGCCGCTTTATGACAAGTCGCAAGATGGCCACTACAACCTGATCAGTGCGCTCCATAAGTCTCTTCGGGGCTCGGACACAGACGCAGCGCTTTATTGGTTTGCACGTATGCTGGAAGGCGGAGAGGACCCCAATTACATCGCTAGGCGCTTGGTGCGTTTCGCCTCCGAAGACATTGGGCTCGCAGATCCCAACGCTCTTCCGCAGGCCATTGCCGCGTGGGAGGCCTATGAGCGCCTGGGCTCGCCGGAAGGGGAATTGGCATTGGTCCAATGCGTCATCTATTTGGGTACGGCGCCGAAATCCAATGCGGCGTACAAGGCGGAAAAGAACGCGAGGAAAACCGCGCGCGAAACCGGGTCACTAATGCCGCCCATGCATATCCTGAACGCGCCCACGAAGATGATGAAAGACCTCGGTTATGGAGACGGATATGCCTATGATCACAACGAAGCGGACGGTTTTTCCGGCCAGGGGTATTTTCCCGATGAGATGACACGGGCACGCTTTTACCAGCCCGTTGACCGCGGATTCGAACGCGAGATTGGTAAGCGATTAGCGTATTGGGATAAACTGCGGGGATCAAAGGCGGCGAAGTAGCGTTGACCAGGAGTAAATGAACCTATGGGGATGTCGTTACAGCATGTGATCGCGGTTGGTGCCGGCGGCGCGCTTGGCGCGGTTGGGCGTTACACTGTGATGGTTGCCGTCGGGCATTGGATTGGCCACGGCTTTCCCTATAGCACCTTGATCGTCAATATCGTGGGCTCGTTTACTTTGGGCGCATTTGTAGAACTGTCGGCCTTGGCATGGTCGCCGTCGCCGGAAATGCGGGCATTTATTGTCGTTGGTGCGTTGGGGGCATTTACGACATTTTCGACCTTTTCTCTGGATGTTCACGTGCTTTGGATGCGTGGTGAAACCTTCTTGGCCTTCGGGTATGCGCTGATATCGGTGGTGCTGTGCGTACTTGGGTTGTTTGCTGGGCTGGCCTTGATGCGGGTTGTATTGACGTGAGCGGCGTTCAAACCATAACTGTCGATGGTGGCGACGATGGCGTGCGGCTGGATCGCTGGTTTAAGAAGTACTTTCCCAATGTGACTCACGGCAGATTGCAAAAATGGCTGCGGACCGGCCAGGTTCGTGTCGATGGAGGGCGGGCGAAGACGGGCAACCGGGTTCATCAGGGGCAAACCATCCGGGTGCCGCCAGTGCACGACCGCGATAGCCCACCAGGCCGCCCCAAAAGGCCGGCTCGCCTTGATCCGCACCGAACCGACGATCTCCGACAGCGGGTTTTGTACCGCGACCACGATATGCTGATTATCGACAAGCCGCCGGGACTTGCCGTTCAAGGCGGCAGCAAAACCGCGGAGCACCTCGATGCCTATCTGGATGAATTGCGTTTCGACGGAAACGAACGGCCGCGCCTGGTCCATCGGCTCGATAAGGATACCAGCGGTACCTTGGTTCTGGCACGCACGGGCAAGGCCGCACGCTGGTTGACGGCGGCTTTTCGCGGGCGCGAAACCCGAAAGCTCTACTGGGCCGTGGTCACTGGTGAGCCTTCTCCGAGTGAAGGCTTGATAGACACCTATCTGGACAAACGTCGTGCCGGTGGGGTGGAGAAAGTGACTGTCGTGGATAAGGGCGACGGCCAGCGCGCGCAGTCCGTTTACCGCGAAATCGCCCGAAGCGGGCGCGTGGCTGCGTGGCTTGCCATGGAACCGCTGACCGGACGAACCCACCAACTGCGGGTTCATGCGGCGGATGTACTGGGCACGCCGATACTTGGGGATGGGAAGTATGGCGGCCCCAGTGCTTTTATCGAAGGGGATGGGGTGTCGCGTCAATTGCACCTGCATGCGCGCGGGATTCGCATCCCGCAGCGAAATGGCCGCGCGGTCGAGGCATTCGCTCCGTTGCCGCTGCACATGGCCGAAACATTTGGTTTTCTAGGCTTCGCGGAGAGCGAGGCAGAGCCGGGATTCCTTGAGTCATGACGAAACATTACCATATGCGCTACAATGGCGCGAATTTCGTAAGGGGATAAATTGTGCGTCTGTTACTGATAGAGGACCATGAACGGTTCGCTGAATTCGTAAAGGCAAGTCTCGAGAAGGAAGGTTTCGCGGTTGATACCGTGCATAATGCCGGCGACGGGGAGGCCGCATTTGCAGCCGTCAACTATGACGCGATTCTTCTCGATCTCGGACTGCCGGATTTCGATGGTTTGGAATTGCTGAAGAATTGGCGTGCGGAAGGAAATGACACGCCCGTGTTGATCTTAACCGCGCGCGACGGTGTCGATGACCGCGTCATCGGATTGAATGTGGGTGGGGATGACTATCTCGTCAAACCTTTTGCCATGCCGGAGCTCATTGCTCGTGTCCGGGCCTTGCTGCGTCGACCGGGCGGCGCGCTCGATGCGATCATGACGGCGGGAAACGTGGCGTTCGACTCCAACGGTAGAGAAGTGCAAGTGAACGGCAAAACGGTGCCAATCTCGCGCCGGGAAATGGGGGTGCTCGAGCAACTCATGCGCCGCGTCGGACATGTGGTGCCCAAAGATGTCATGGAAGATCGAATCTACGGGTTCGATGAAGAGGTTTCGTCCAATTCGGTCGAGGTCCATATCTCTCGCCTTCGCAAATGGCTGAACGAAACCGAGGCATCGGTGGTTATTCACACGTTGCGCGGGGTGGGCTATTTGCTTGCGGAAAAAGAAGAGGAATAAGCTTCTCCAATGCGATGTCAGGTATCTTTCAGGTTGTTTTGATATGCAAAAAGATAATTACCAATCGCGTGATGGGGAAACGACGTGCGTGCGAATCGCCTCATGAATGATGAACACCCCAGCCGTTGGCAATTGTCGACCCAGGACTTGCATGCGCGCCATAGCGAGCTTGTGGAAATGCTGGAGGATATCACTCGGTTGACATCAGACTGGGTGTGGAGTCTGTCTCGCGATTTTCGTATCACTTTCATTTCCGATCGTCTGTTTGATAGCTGCGGTATTCTGCCTGACCGGGTTATTGGTAAAAAACTGCCTGAAATTGGCCGGTTCGTAGCGTCTTCCGGGGCGCCGTTGCTGCCGGAGCTGGGTAAACCTTTCCGGGACTTGTCATTCGAGATACCGGCGGCTGACGGATCCGTGCGCTATCTTCTGTTTAGCGGATTGCCGGTCTATTCCCGCGATACCGGCGAGTTTCTGGGCGTGCGGGGGATCGGCCGCGACGTGACGGATCGCATGACGGCGGAAAAATCTTCCAAACTATTGGCTTCGGCTATCGACGAGCTATCTGAAGCGTTTTGCTTGTACGGACCGAACGATGAGTTCGTTCTTTGCAACAAGCGGTTTCGAGAAATCAACGAGCCACTGGGCGAGATTGTTGGTCCGGGCGGCACCTTCAGCGACTTCGTCAAAGGGTTGGTGGACTTCGGGCTTGCCCCGGAGGCTGTTGGGCGGGAATCGGAATGGATCGCCGAACGTATGGCCCGCCACGAGAACCCGTCCCAGCCATTTGAGGTTTCAAGGCAGAACGGGCTCTGCTTTCTGATACACGAAGAAAAGCTGGCGGATGGATCGACCGCTACCATGACCACCGACATAACGACACGTCGGGACATGGAACAGGCCTTGAAGGAAAGTGTCCGTCGCCATCAGACTTTTATGGCGGACGTTGCACACCAATTGCGGACCCCTCTGGCCGTTCTCAGTGCAAACTTGGATACCATGGAGGACAAAGCGATCGCAGAGTCCTTGCGTGGAGACGTTCAGGCGCTGTCGCGCATGGTTGAGGGGTTACTTGCCGAGACCAAGGTCGAAGACCTTGAGATCGGTAGCAATGATCGGGCGGATTTGGCGCTGATTGTCAGAAGCGTCGCCGCGTATCTGGGGGCGGAAGCGATCAAGCGCAAACGTTCATTTGAGGTGATTGCACCTGATGACCCAGTCTTGGTGTGGGGCCGTACACAGGCATTGGAGCAGGGCGTTCGGCTTTTGGTCGAGAACGCCCTCGAGCATACTCCGGAGAATTCCGTGGTATGCATTAAGGTCACTGACGAACCGGCAATCTATATTGAAGATCACGGCGCACCCATACCCGACGATGCCAAGGATCGGATTTTTACGCTTGGTCTACGCGCAGATCAAAGAGGGGAATCTCAACGCCAAGGCCTGTCGGCTGTGCGACGGATTGCCGATGCCCACGGTGCCGAGGTCGGCGTCAAGGAAGGCGCAAAGCGCAGCAATGTTTTCTTCCTGAGGTTTCCGAGTTAAGATCGCGCCTTCGAGTATCCCGCCAATCCCTATCCAAAACAGAGAACAGTTCATATGACGGACCCGCGCCTTAAGTTGGCGATCTTCGACTGTGACGGCACGCTGGTCGATTCCCAGCATTCAATCATCGCCAGCATGAACGCAGCCTTCGATGTCTTTGAGGTGCCGCGCGTCAGCCGCGACGCTATACGCCGCGTTGTCGGATTGCCATTGTTGGATGCCGTCGCGTACTTGATCCCCAATGCATCACAAGACTTGGTCGAGGGCGTTCGCGAAGAGTATGGTCGGGCTTGGCACCATATTCGTGAGACCGAGGGCCTCGACGAGCCACTTTTTCCAGGTCTGATTGAAACTCTTGATAGCCTTGAGAGCGACGGATGGTTACTTGGCGTAGCGACGGGGAAGTCCCGGCGCGGCCTGGATGGTACGCTGGAAAAGCACAATATCCTCAATCGATTTGTTACACTGCAGACTGCGGATAGGGCACGTGGCAAGCCGCACCCTGAAATGGTACACTTGGCTATGCGCGAGACTGGTGTGGCGCCCGAGAAGACTGTCATGATCGGAGATACGACCTTCGATATCGAGATGGCTGTTCAGGCTGGTGTAATGGCAATCGGTGTATCTTGGGGTTATCATGATGTTGAAGAACTTAAGGTCACCGGTGCCGCCGAAGTGATCGATACTTTTGAGGACTTACCCAGGGTCTTGACCCAAATTTGAATCGTATGACGGAGGTTCCCCTCATGGGACGTTGGATGAAAATTATCTCGATTGTCGGCGTGTTGTTTATCGCATTGATTGTGGCCGGCATCGCAATCCTCAAATCGATGGATTTCAATGAATACAAAGGATTGATTGCCGAAAAGGCGAAAGAGGCGACGGGCCGCGATTTAAAGATCGCCGGTGATCTGAATTTGGAAATATCCCTGACGCCGAAATTGGCGGTTGAAGGCGTGAGTTTCTCCAACGCCGCTTGGGGCTCACGCCCGGAAATGGTGTCGGTGAAGAAATTTGCCGCGGAGATGTCCTTAATGCCTTTGCTGTCGGGGCAGATTGAAATCCAACGCGTCATCCTGGAAGGCGTCGATCTACTGGCGGAGAAAGACAAATCCGGTAAGGCCAACTGGGAGTTCGGCGGTGCGAAACCGGCGAAAAAAATGGACAAAGACGATCATGGCGGCGGTGGTGATGCCGCGTTGCCGGTCGTGCACAAGGTCAGCATTAAGGACGTCAAGGTGACGTACAAGGACGCCCAATCGGGCGCCGATTATGCACTCGACCTGCAAAATGTCGATTTGTCGGCGGACGGCTCAAGCGCGCCGCTGATGCTCGACGTCAATGGCGTGATCAACGGCCAGACCTTCAAGGTTGGTGGTCAGCTTGGCTCCATTGCGGCGTTGGCCGGTGGCGACATGTTCCCGCTGAAACTCGATATTGCGGCACTGGCGACGACCATTGGCCTTGATGGCCAGGCCGGCGTGCCGGATGGTGCGCCGAAAGCAGATATCAAGCTGGCGCTCAAGGGGGCGGCTTTGGCAGATACCTTGAAAGCTGCTGACGCGCTGTCGCCGGGGTTGAAGGATATCAAGTTGCCGGTTTCCGGCGGATTCCACGTGAACTCCCAGATCAAAATGGCCGGGCCGACGAAGGTCAGCCTTGAGAACCTCGATGCCGGTATCGGTGATATCTCGGTGAAGGGGCGTGTGGCGGCAGATCTGGGCGGCAAGCGCCCGGCGGTTGATGTGGCCCTGACCACCGATACCCTCGATCTCGACAAGCTGATGCCGAAATCCGAGAAGAAGGACGAGGCGGCCAAGACGGCGGCAGCGCCCGCTGCGGACAAAGGCGACGGTCGGGTGTTCCCGAAAGATCCGCTGCCGTTGGACGGTTTGAAAGCTGCTGACGCCAAGGTGAAGTTCGATGCCAATAAGATCATCGTGCAGGGCATGCAGGTCACAGCAGTCAAACTCGGTGTTAACCTGAACGCCGGTAAGCTTCGGGTGAGCCCGTTGAGTGCCGGATTTGGCGGCGGTAAAATTGACGGTGACGTATCATTGGATGCGTCGGGTAAGGCCGCCGGTTTGAAAGCCAAAATCGACGTCAAAGGCGTCGATTACGGCATGATTCTGACGCAGCGCGGTATCACTGACATTGCCGAGGGCAAGGTTGATGCGAATATCGATGTTTCCGGAAACGGCGCGTCGGTGCGTCAGATCATGGCCGGCCTCAATGGCAAATCGCGGATTGTCACCAAGGACGGAAAGCTCGGCAGTGCTGCCTTGAATTTGGTCTCGACAGACCTGACGTCGGTGTTCAGCAGCAACGATGACAAAAAGATCATCTGCGGCGTCATCGATCACCGGATCACCAAGGGCATGGCCAATACGCATGCGGTTGTGTTTGAGACCGGCGGCCTCTCCGTTGTCGGTACCGGCGGTGCAAATCTGGCCGACGAGACATTGAAAATGCGGGTCGACCCACGTTCCAAGAAACCCAACCTGGCATCTGCGGCCATGGTCCCGGTCAATATCAAGGGCACGTTCGCCAAACCGGATTGGGAACTCGATGCGGCGGCTTTGGCCGGCAATGCGGCTGCGGGCGCCGCGCGGGTCGGTACGGCGTTGGCAACGGGCGGGCTCTCGCTGTTGGCCGAAGCCTTGGTCAAAAAAGCTGGAAAAAGCAGTGGTATGATCGATAAGACCGACTACTGCACGCCTGCATTGGCCGGCAAGAAAGTCGAGCCCGGCGAGATGGCCGAAGCGGAGACCAAGTCCGAAGAGAAACCCGCGGCATCAAGCACGGAAGCTGTGCCCGCGAAGAAAGAAGAGGGCGCAGTTGAGGGCATTACGAAGGGGCTGAAAGGCCTGTTCGGCAACTGATGCCATCTGAGGCGACCAAGCGCTTTTACAAGCGCGCGGAAACGCTGCAACTGGATGATGCATACGGCGTGGCCCTGGATGGCCGCGCCGTACGCACGCCAGCAGGTGGCGCTTTGCGGGTTTCCAGCCAACGTTTGGCAGATGCAATAGCCGCTGAATGGGAAGCCCAGGAAGAGAAGATCAATCCAGCCTCGATGCCGATGATGCAATTGGCCTGTACCGCGATTGATCGCGTCATGCGGAACCGGCTCGAAATAGTCGAGCAGACCGCCGCCTACGGGGCATCGGATCTATTGTGTTACCGGGCTGATGCACCGGACGAACTGGTGGCCCGACAGACCAAGACCTGGCAACCGGTTTTGGATTGGGCTGCAAATGAGCTTTCTGCGCCATTGTTGTTGGCCGGCGGCATCATGCATGTGGAGCAACCTGCAACCTCTTTGAGCGCGTTGCGTGCCGCAATAGAGGATTTGGACGACTGGCGGCTGACGGGTGCGGTGCAGTTGACCCAGGTCTTGGGCTCGCTGGTGCTGGCATTGGCGGTCGTGCGCCGGCATCTGGAATGGAGGCCAGCCTTCGACGCATCGGTGCTGGATGAAGTTTTTCAGGCCAACCGCTGGGGCGAGGACCGTGAAGCAATGCAGCGCCGCCAAGCGCAATCCGATGAAGTGGAGGCTGCAGCCGCGTTTCTTGATTTGCTCTAGCGCAGGAAAGCCAAGGACTCTCATGTTTTTTGCTGGTCGGAAGGCCTGTGCTTTTCTATGTTGTTGCAATGCAGCGAAGCGAGGAAAGCATGCACGAAATCATTGAAGAACTCGACAAACGACGCCAGCGTGCCCGAATGGGCGGTGGCGAGAAGCGTATCGACAGCCAGCACAAAAAAGGCAAGCTGACGGCGCGCGAGCGGATTGAGCTGTTCTTGGACGATGACTCGTTCGAGGAATGGGATATGTTCGTCGAACACCGTTGTACTGATTTCGGCATGGCAGAGCAGACCACGCCCGGTGACGGCGTCGTTACCGGTTACGGTACGGTCAATGGCCGGCTGGTGTTCGTGTTCAGCCAGGATTTCACCGTTTTCGGCGGCTCTCTGTCAGCTTCCCACGCCGAGAAAATCTGTAAGATCATGGACAAGGCCATGGACGTCGGCGCACCGGTGATTGGGCTTAACGATTCAGGTGGTGCGCGTATTCAGGAAGGCGTCGATTCTCTGGCCGGTTATGCCGAAGTGTTCCAACGCAATGTCATGGCGTCGGGCGTCATTCCGCAGATCTCCTTGATCATGGGGCCGTGTGCGGGTGGTGCTGTCTATTCACCGGCCATGACCGATTTCATCTTCATGGTCGAAGATACCAGCTATATGTTCGTCACCGGCCCGGACGTGGTGAAAACCGTTACCCACGAAGAGGTCACGCACGAAGAACTGGGCGGCGCGCTCACCCACACCAGTAAATCCGGCGTCGCCGACAAAGCATTCGAGAACGACGTTGCAGCACTTTTGTATTTGCGGCGGTTCATCGATTTTCTGCCGTCCAGCAACGCTGAGGACGCGCCTTACCGACCGACACCCGATACGTGGGATCGGGTAGAGATGTCGCTCGATTCGATCATCCCCGACAATCCCAATAAGCCCTACGATATGAAGGAACTGATCACCAAGGTGGTAGATGAGGGGGATTTCTTCGAACTTCAACCCAACTACGCCGGCAACATCGTTGTCGGTTTCGGGCGCATTGAGGGTCGTACGGTGGGCATCGTCGCCAACCAACCGATGGTGTTGGCCGGATGTTTGGATATCAATTCCGCCATCAAGGGCGCACGGTTCGTGCGGTTCTGTGATTGCTTCAACATTCCCGTGGTGACCTTTGTCGACGTGCCGGGATTCATGCCGGGTACGGCACAGGAATACGGCGGTATCATCAAGCACGGCGCCAAGCTGCTCTACGCCTACGCCGAGTGCACGGTACCGAAGGTTACGGTGATTACACGCAAGGCCTACGGCGGCGCCTACGACGTCATGAGTTCCAAGCATTTGCGCGGCGACGTCAATTTCGCCTGGCCGTCGGCGGAGATTGCCGTCATGGGGCCGAAGGGCGCAGTGGAAATTATCTTCCGCCAAGATATCGGCGACGAAGAGAAAATCGCCGAACGCACCGAAGAATATCGTCAGCGCTTCGCCAACCCGTTCGTTGCCGGCCATCGTGGTTTCATTGATGACGTCATCATGCCGCACAATACCCGCAAACGCGTCGCCAAAAGCCTGCGCATGCTGCGCGGTAAACAGGTGGAGAACCCCTGGAAAAAGCATGGTAATAACCCCCTTTAGCTACATCGCTTAGGGGAGGAAGATCGTGCCCAGGGTAGAAGTCATCAAACCGGAGTTCGTCGCCCGTATCGAAGGCGTCGATTTACGCATTCGTATCAGTGACGCCGATTTCGAAGCGATTTGCGAGGCATTCAGCCACCACGCGGTTTTGGTGTTTCCCAGCCAGGACTTAACCGACGATCAGCAGATCGCCTTCGCCGAACGGTTTGGGCCATTGGAATCGTCTGTTCGCCGACATCGTGAGCGCAATATCGAAAATCCGCACATGTCGGATCTCACCAACGTTGATCCGGCCACCGGTGGGTTGTTGGACGATAACTCGGAGGCGATGTCCTACAATCTCGGCAATCAGTTGTGGCACTCGGATTCGTCGTTCAAAAAGGTCCCAGCCCAATTTTCCATGCTGTCGGGCCGCGAGGTGCCGCCGGAAGGCGCGGAGACCGAGTTCGCCGATACCCGCGCTGCCTGGGAGGCATTGGATTCCGATAGACAAGCTTGGCTCGAGTCCCAAACAGCCATGCATTCTCTTGCTCATTCGCGCGGTTTAATGGGCTACGATGCCAGCGAAAAATTTCTTAGCGAAGAAAAGAATGAGGTGCCGCCGGTTGCGCAACCGATGATGTTCCGCAACGCCAACACCGGCCGCAAGGCGCTCTATGTGGGCTCTCATGCGTTTGAGATCGTCGGCATGGATGCTGACGATGGCTACCAGCTAATCAAGGGTCTCGTTGAACACGCCACGCAGCCGCAATTCACCTATGCCCACGCGTGGCAGCGCTACGACCTGGTGATGTGGGACAACCGCGCATCGCTACATCGCGGTCGCCCTTGGGATACGCAACGCTATCGGCGTGTCATGCGGCGCACGACAGTGGCAGGCCGGGAATCAGCTGCGGCATAAACCGTTATTCAGCCGACTGAGTCGCGACGGAAATTTCAAAAATGACGACTGAAGATATTGAGCTTCACACAAGGCTTCGGGAAGCAGAGGCGGAGCTGCTTGATGTCCGGGCGCGCCTGAAGCAGAGCGAAAGCCTTCTTGATTTGGTCACTGGTACCATCACCGATGGCTTGGTGGTTATTGATCCGGATTTGCGATTTGGACTGGTCAATGAACGTTACGTGGAGTTGTTGGGCGTGCCGCCTGAGCTGGTCCAAACGGGCGCTTATGTGCGGGATCTAACTCTGTATTTGGCCAAGCATGGCGCCTGGGGTGATGGCGACCCAGAAGACCTGGCGAACCGCCGGCTCGATGATTTGCTGAATGAACAATTCGGCGTTATTGAAGCCGCGGCCCCTAGTGGACGAATTGTTGAAATACGAAAAGCGCCGCGTGCGGGTGGCGGTGCGGTGGCGTTAGTTGCTGACATCACTGAGCGGAAAAATGCTGAAGATCAGTTGCGTCAAACGGAGGCGCAACTGCGGGTTATTTTAGACTATATGCCTAGCGGCGTTCTGTACGTGGACAAGGACCTCAAAAATGTCCTCTTTAACCCTTTGTACTGGCAGTTGCATGGCTATGACGAGAACGTGCTGCTCGTCGGCGCCGATATTCGGGATGAATTACGCTTTCAGGCGAACCGAGGAGATTTCGGGCCAGGAGACCCGGATGAACTAGTGAAGCAGATTGCGTCCGCTTACGAAAAAGATGAACCAACACGTAGCGAGCGATTGATCGCGAGCACGGGTCAGATACTACAGCTTGTTTCCGCACCAACGGGTGATGGTGGGTTTGTTACCATTGCGACCGATATCACCGAGCGCAAGCGTGCTATAGAGGCTTTGGCGACGAAAGAGGCGCAGCTTCGATTGGCGATGGAGAATATGCCGGGCGCCATGTTCGTGGTCGACGAGAACCTGGACTTGGTGCTGGTGAACGACCGCTACAAGGAATTCTACGGCCATCCTGATGGTCTGTTGGCCGAAGGGAACTCCATGACAGATGTCCTGCGTTTCGAGATGGAGCAGGGCATTTTGGTTGGTGACGGAACGCCGGAAGAAATCATGGAACAGCGAATAGCATCGTTTCGCGCGCAGGAACCAAGCGAATTTGAAGATGTAACGCCGGATGGACAGACCATGCACATCTTGCGCAAGCCGGCGCCTGGAAATCATATGGTTAGTGTCGTCACCGATATAACCGAGTTGAAAAAAGCGGAAGAGAAACTCCGCTCGACGAACGATGAATTGCAAGAACTGAATGAACTGAAAAATAGATTCATGGGCATGGCGGCGCACGACCTACGCAATCCGCTCGGCGCCATCCGCTCAATGAGTGAAATGATCATGATCATGGACCTCGGTGCGGAAACGGAAAAAGAATTTGTTACGTCGATCAACAACGTCAGTAATCAGATGCTGGATTTGATCAATGATCTGCTCGACGTGGCTGCCATTGAGAGTGGTAATTTTGATCTGAAATGGGAAGCTGGTGATTTGGCAGAATTGCTGCGGAGCCGTATTAATCTCGTCCAGTTCCACGCCAGCGCCAAGGATATCAGCATTTCAACGGATATCCCCGAAATCCCGACAATTGCGTTCGATCACGCCCGGATCGGTCAAGTTTTGGACAACCTATTGAGCAACGCAGTGAAATTTTCCGAGGCTGGAAGTGTCATCGACGTCGCGATGCGTGTTCGCTCAAAATTTATCGAAGTGGCAATCAAAGACCACGGTCAGGGAATTGTGGAAGATGAGATCGATCAGCTTTTCATGCCTTTTGAACTTCTTAGCGCGACACCGACTGCTGGAGAAAAGAGCACAGGCTTGGGCTTGTCGATTGTGAAGAAAATCGTTGATTCCCACAACGGCAACATCCGCGTTGATAGCGTTCTGGGTAAAGGGGCGGAATTCACGCTCTCGCTACCGCGCACGCACGATCGTTGATTTACTCGTGGCCGTCGGGCTCGGGTTTAGTCGATCGTTGCACCGACAATATGATCGCTTTTATGGATAATGTGCGATGCCGAGCCGACGATGAGCGGGTCTGGCACGTGGGCGATTTTCGGATCCTTGTTGGGATAGGGAAGGCTGTTGAGGAAGTGCAGCATGCAGTTGATGCGCGCGCGCTTCTTGTCGGTTGACTTGATCACCGTCCAGGGCGCGTCGGCCGTATCGGTATAAAAGAACATGGCTTCCTTGGCTTCGGTGTACGATTCCCATTTATCCAGCGACGCTTTGTCGATGGGGCTCAGCTTCCATTGTTTCAGCGGGTCTGTCTCACGTGCCTTGAAGCGCCGACGCTGTTCTTGGCGCGTGACCGAGAACCAAAACTTGTAGAGCTTGATGCCTGAATTCACGAGCATGCGTTCCAGTTCCGGGCATTGGCGCATGAATTCCAGATATTCCATCGGCGAGCAAAAGTTCATTACCCGCTCGACACCCGCGCGGTTGTACCAAGACCGGTCGAAAAACACGATCTCGCCTTCGGTCGGCAATTGATTGATATAGCGTTGGAAGAACCACTGGCCGCGTTCCTGCTCCGTGGGTTTCTCGAGCGCAATGACGCGCGCTTGGCGCGGGTTCAGGTGCTCCATGAAACGCTTGATGGTGCCGCCCTTGCCGGCTGCGTCACGGCCCTCGCAGATGATAACGATTTTCTGGCCGGTTTCCTTGACCCAGGCCTGTACTTTCAATAATTCGGCCTGAAGCTCGCGTTTGTGTTTCTCGTAGGCGGCACGCTTCATCTTTGATTTGTAGGGATAAACGTCGCTCTGGAAGTTCTCGCGCAATTTCTCCGGGTCATGTCGGATTTCCGCCAAATCGTGCAGCAATTCGCCGCCATGATCGACCAATAGCGGCGTCACAGCGTCGTTTGGTGTTACCGGTGTTGCCTTTGCCGGGCGGGATTTCACTCCGGCGGTTCTGGCTTTGCCATTGGTTTTGCGCGCGGAATCGGTCGTGGCCATAATGTCTTATCCCCTTACGTCGGTATCGAGCCGTGAATGGGGGTAATGTGCACCGGAATGTGGCTATTCACGTTGATGTGGGTCAATTGCGGCCTAGTCGTTCCCCTGGTCGCTCCTTCGGCCAAAAAAGCCTTCGAGAAGCTCGGGAATCGCACATTCATCGCCATTGTAACGGCATTCATCGTTGGTGTGAGGACAGTTCTGGTACTTACTCAGCAAGACCAAGCCGAATTTCGGTGTTCCCGCCTCAATATGGGCAATGGCGGTGTGCAAATCCGCTTCACAGTTAAGGGGCTCCGGTTTCACGTCAGGCCTTCCAAGATTTACAATGCTCAATAAACTATATCATTGCGCATGAAATATAGCAATAGGCATATATAAACTAGGCCTTTAGGCTAGTGCACTCGACACCGGTACAGCATGGTGGCTTCCATCTCTTGAACGGCTTCGTCGCGCTGGTTCAAGATTTCTCTCTGCAATTTGACCACGCCGCGGTCCGGTTTGCTGGATTGCCGGGTCTCAATCACGGTTTGGCGCATGCGGATGGTGTCTCCGGCAAATACCGGGTCTTTCAGCCGCCAATTGTTAATTCCCAACAGCGCCAGCAAGGTGCCGTCGTTGATCCCGGAGGCGTACTGCAACCCACCGGCGATAGCGTAGACTAACGGGCCATGCGCAATCGGTTCGCCGAACTGGGTGGTTTTCACGTATTCGATGTTGGCGTGCACCTCATTGAAATCGCCCGACAAACAGCAAAAATTAGTGATGTCGGCGGCGGTCACGGTGCGTGCCGGAGTTTCGATTTGCATGCCGATTTCGAAGTCTTCGAAATACATGCCGCGCACGGGACGCTGTTTAGTCGTCATGAGTGTTATCTCCGTTGATTGGCCAGCACCATGGTGACGTGTGACGACAGGATACCGCCTTCATTGTGTACCAGGGCGACATCGTGATTTGTCACCTGCCGTTCGCCCAAGTCGCCGCGCAACTGTCGGCAGGCTTCGACAATCGCATGCAGCCCGCCCGATGCACCGGCCTGCGCGAATGACAGCATACCGCCGTGGGTGTTGATCGGCATGCGGCCTTCGATGGTGGCGTCGCCCGACGTGAACAGCTCGCCGCCCGCGCCGCGTTCCGCCAAGCCCAGCTCCTCAGCCTCAATGATCGGCACGATGGAGAAGCAATCGTACAATTCGGCGAAATCCATGTCGCTCGGCCCCAGCCCCGCCATCGAATAAGCGGCCTCACCCGACTCGACCGCGCCATAACGCGTCAGGCTGGGCGCCATGGTGACGTGTTCGTGGGTGTGGCGCTCGCCAATGCCTAAAAGCCACGCGGGAATGTTGGGCAAATCGCCGGCACGATCAGCCGAGGTGACGATAAATGCGCCGGCACTGTCTGAAATCAAACAGCAATCGAGCATATTCAACGGTTCCGCGATGGGTTTTGAATTCAGCACGTCATCGACGGTAATGCGCTCGGTCATGGGGGAGGCGGGATGTCGAACCGCATGATCGCGCGACTGCACGCATACCTGCGCCATTTGTTCGCGTGTGGTGCCGTATTCATGCATATAGCGCCTGGCCACCATGCCGTAAAACGCCGGGATCAGCGGGCCGTACACGTTTTCGAAATAGGGGTGCCCCACCTGCGTCAGCGCTTGCACGGCGGCGTCGCGGGTTTGACCGGTGGCGCGGTTTTCGCCTGCCGTCACCAACACGACCTTGGCCTGGCCCGTGGCCACCGCCATGGCGGCGTGATGCAGCGCCGCCGCTGGCGTCGCGCCGCCGACCGTCATCGATGCGCAAAACGTCGGTTTCAGCCCCAGATATTCCGCCAACACCGAACCGAGCATGAAATAGGGCTCGGTCATGGAATAACCGGTAACCAGTCCGTCGATATCGGAAAGCTTCATGCCGGCATCGTCCAGCGCGCGTTTGACCGCTTGTGCATTGAGCCCGACGCCGCTCAGTTCCGGCACTTTGCCGATGTCCGACTCACCTACGCCGGCGATGATGATTTCATTGCGGAACATGGCTCAGCCCTCCGCCAACTGGAATTGCGGCACCTTGGCACCTTCTCCGCGGTCCTCGAAACAAACACGGACCGCATCGCCGATGGCGCAATCGAGCGCACCCTCGCCTGTGATGTTCGCCATCATGCGCGGCCCTTCCGCCAGATCGATCAACGCCACCACGTAGGGCACAAGGGCCCGGAAAGCCGGCGTCGGCGCCCGGTGCACGATGGAGAAGCTGTAGATCGTGCCTTCGCCCGAAACCGCCACCCAAGCCGTATTGTCGGAACCGCAATCGCGGCACAGATGGCTGGGCGGAAAGCGGTACGCGCCGCAATCGCTGCATTGCTGGATTTCAAGCCGGTTTTCGGCCGCTGCCCGCCAATAAGGCGCGCCATCGGCCGAGATGATCGGGCTAGGTAACTCAGTCGTCATCGGAAATTTCTCCCTTGGCATAGCGGTACTGGAACTCGCGTTTGGAGGCCGCGGGGAAGTCGGGCTCGCCTTTGTTCAGGACCGCGCCGAAGCCCTCCTGGTGCGCCTCAGTGCGGAAGGCCAAGGGCTGCGCCAGCGCCTCGAAGGTCATCATTTCTTCCAGCGAGCTTTCAAACGAGCGCTCCATCAGCCATTTCGCCATGCCCATGGCCTCAATCGGGCCTTGGGCGAGTTCCTTGGCGCGCTCGTAGGCCGCAGTTTCAAACTCGTCGTCCGCGATCACTTCGGCGACAACACCAAGCTCCAGCGCTTGCGCCGCCGTCCATGTGCGGTTGGAGAAGATGAAATCCTTGGCCCTCGCCATGCCCACCAGGCGCGGCAACTGGTACATCATGCCGTAATCGGGCACGACGCCCAGGCGCATGAAGCCCGCCATCAGCTTGGCGCTTTGCGATGCGATGATGATATCGCCAGCCAAGGCCAGCCCCATACCGCCGCCGACCGCGACGCCGTTAAGACCGGTCACCACCGGCTTTTGCAGCCGGATCAACGGGATGATCCAACTGGCCAACTGCCTGAACCGATTGTGCACGGACCACGAATCGCTGTGCTTGGTCAGCGCGTTGAAATCGCCGCCTGCGCAAAACGCCTTGCCGGTACCGGTGATGTATACCACCCGCACGTCGGGGTCGAATACGGCTCGCTCCGTCGCTTGCGCCAATCCATCGCGGATAGAGGGTGTAAGCGAATTCCGTGTCGCAGGGTTATTCAGGCGGACGGCCAATACGCCATCTTCCAGGGTGATGTCGATATGGCTGTCTGAGTGATCGTTGGGCATGGTGTCTCCCGTGTTTTAAGAATTCGCTGTGAAAGTCCATTGCCGGCCGCCATCGACGACCATTTCCAGGCCCGTAACATAGTTGCCGGCGGATGAGCAGAGATAGGCGATGGCGTTGCCGATGTCGGCGGTGGTGCCGAAGCGTCCCAAGGCGACGCGCGAGGTCATCTCTTTCTCGCGGCCCGTTTCGATATAGAGCTTGTCGACGCCCACCGTGCCGGCGATCGGCCCCGGCGCGACGGCATTGACCAATATGCCGTCCGGCGCCCATTCCACCGCCAATGCCCGCATGAGCGATAGTATACCAGCCTTGGCCGCGCCCGCGTGCGCCGCGCCGGGCCAGCCCGATCGTCCCAGGCTGGTGGTAATCGATACCACGCGTCCACCATGCTCGGATGCCTTCAGGTGCGGATAAGCGGCGCGGCAGCAATAGAACGTGCCGTTGAGATCGATATCGATCACCGTTTTCCAGCCGTTGGGCGATAATTCGGCGGTCGGGCAGGGGAAGTTTCCTGCCGCATTGTTGATTAAGATATCCAGCCCGCCATACCATTCCACGCATTCTGCAACCGCGCGCTCCACGGCATCCGGGTCGCGCACGTCACAGACCGCGCAGGCGGCGTCGATGCCGAGCGCCGTCAAATCGCTGACGGCGGCTTCAATCACATCTTGCTTGCGGCTGGCGATGAAGATTTTGGCGCCCAGTCCGCCCAGCACCTCCACCGTACCGCGCCCGATGCCGGTGGCGCCGCCGGTGATGAACACGATGCGGTCTTTCAGAGCGTTAGGGGAGAAGGGGGTATCTGATGCGGTCATGTCGATATCTTTCAAGGATAAAGGTCCATCATTTGCGCGGCGATGACATTGCGCATGACCTCACTGGTACCGCCGCCGATGGGCCCCAGGCGCGCATCGCGAAACATGCGTTCCATTTCGCCCGCCACGTAGCCCTGACCGCCCATCACTTGTAAGCCGAGATCCGTGCACGTGGCCATGGCCTCGGTGGCGTAGGTTTTGGCGACGGAGGTCTCCATGATTGGGTTTTCGCCCGCGTCCATCAATTCTGCCACATGGTAGGTATGCAGGCGCGAAGTGTGGGCGAGGATTTGCATTTCCGCCAGTTTGTGCGACACGCCCTGGTATTCCATGATGTTGTTGCCGAAGGCATCGCGGTTTTCGGTGAAATCCTTGGCCACACGTATGGCTTTCATGCATACGCCGGCTGAGCCTGCCGATAAGATCAGCCGCTCGAAATTGAGCCCCTTCATCATCATTTTCCAGGCGCTGTTCTCTTCGCCGATCAGCATGGCGGCTGGCACCCGCACATCGTCGAGGAATATCTCGTTGATGCGGCTGGCATGGCGGCCAAGCGATTTCATGGGACGAATATCGACGCCCGGCAGCTTTGTGTCGACAAGGACCATGCTAATCCCCTTGCGCCCGGCGTCGGGGTCGGTTTTTACCGCCACGGCGATGTAGTCGGCCACGTGCGCGCAAGAAATGTAGCATTTCTGGCCGTTGATCACGTAGTCATCACCATCGCGTTTGGCCCGCGTCCTGATCGCAGCCACGTCCGATCCGGCTTGCGGCTCGGTATAGGCGATGGCCAGGCGGGTGTCGCCGGCAATAATTTCCGGTATGAAACGCCGTTTCATGGCGTCCGAGCCGAAGCTCTGAATGTAAGAACCGGCGAACACGGTGGAGCACTGATAAGCTGTGGCAATGCTCAATGAATGAAAACCCAGCGTCTCGATCAACACCGCCATATCCCGGTATGAGCCGCCGTATCCGCCGTAGTCTTCGGCGAACATCAAGCCCAGCCAACCGGCTTGCGCCAGAGCCCCGTAAGCCTCATGCGGGTCACCGTAGGTCTCATCCAATTCCTGCAATTTCTCCGGCGGCAACGTATCGCTGAGCAGCGCATGCAAGCTGTCGCGCATCTGGATCTGCTCGGGCGTGAAACTCAGTGCCGGATAAGGCATGATGTCGGCCTGTCCTTAACAGTGGCGTTAAACTTGTTCGCTTGCGAACGTTTGTCCATCATACCAACACAGGTAAAATGGCTTGTCATCTCAATTCGAGAAGTTTTCCGTTTCAGCCTTCGAAACAGACAATATATCAATGGGTTACATGGTGTAATTGTGAAAAGAAATGAACCCGCGCAAACCGGTTCAAGCGCCAATGCCGCCGCCGCCCATCGTCGGCTGCGCGGTTTCGGCCTGCACTTGGGCGGCTATTTCATGGTGATGATCGTCCTGGCCGCGCTCAATTGGTGGCTGACGCCCGACAACGTATGGTTCGTGCTGCCCATGGTCGGATGGGGCAGCATCCTGGCCATCCACGCGGCTTATGCCATGGGGATGTTTCGGGCATTTCGGTGAGGAGCAATTGTCATTCGTTAATAGCGAGATTAAGTTGATATTTAATAACGCCTTTAATTGAATGACGGGCACTATGAGTTGATGTGGCCAAAACCCACTCCTGCGAAGCTTTGTGGTGCTACGGTGCTTGCGGTTGTTCTTTATGTGGGTTTTTTGTTAGCCGCAGTTGGTGAGTTTAAATCCTCGTTATTAAGCTTATTGATGATCGAGCTATGCATATTCGGTGGTTATCTTTTGTTGATCGGGATTGGATACGTATGGGATCGGCATCTCGAACGGGTTTGGCGTGTGTATGGTCCAAGCGACATGTTTGAGAAATCTTTTTCGTTTCCTCTCATCGTCTCAGTGTTCTTGTTTAATGGATGCTTTTTGCTAGCAGCTTTGTTGATCGGAAACGTCAATATGATCGGTTTGTCTCTTGCCATTGGGGCGGTGAGTATGACGCTGTTGATATTTCGATCTGAATAAGCTTTTCTAGGCCATCTTGCAGAATTGGCGCGTTTTGCACGAGTCAGGCAGATTGATGATGCGGCGGGTCTTTGAAATGTCGTCAAAACTCGGCAATCTCGAATCCCAAAGCGGCTCCCGCACGCGCCATGATCTTATCAGCGGTCGCAAGGACTGGTGTTCCGGCGTCTAATGCGAGAGCCAAGTGTAATGCGTCGAGTGTACGAAGGGCATATGGCTCCAGGCGCTCGATCAGGTTTATGGCTTCGACAAACAGGGCATCACCGCAGGGATGAACCCGCAGATGCCCGGCGGTGATGTCGCGCTCGAAACTTGCGAAGGCGTCTCTTTCGAAATCGACGCCGAGATCACCGGTGCGGCGGCGGCGGGCGAGGAGGCACCGGAGTTCAGTCGCGGTTAAACGGCTAATGACGGCGTCGGATTGCGTTTGGATGAAGGCCTCGAATAACTCGGAACCGGGCTCGTTGATGTACCACTTGGCGAGCGCACTGGTATCGAGATAACAGCTATCGCTCACCGCTCATCCCTGTCTTCACGGATGACCTCGGCACTCGGACGCGGGGAATGGGGCATGCGGGCGCGCAATTCGGCATGGCTGGGTTTTGCAGTATGGTCACCGGCTACAGGCAGCAGCCGCGCGATGGGCTTGCCGTGACGGGTAATGATCAACTCGCCTTCTTCGGACAATACGTCTTCAAGATGCGGTAGCTCTTGGCGCATTTCTCGGGTGGAAATGTTTTTCATAAAACATATATGGCACAAAAATCAAAAAGTGTCACCTTTTCGATCGGATTGCATTCGAGTTTGACAGTTGGTGCAAATTGGCAAACACAAGAAAGGAAAATATTGATAAATTTATAAGAATAAGCTATATTATCCTTTCGGTGCTGCTGGGAATAAGGTCAGTGGACCGAGCGGGTAGGTAATTGAAATTGGGTTCGTTCCGTAGATTTTTTTGGGTTTCAATCATAAACAATGGCTTCCAACCCCGGTTTTTTCGTCTATGCCCCTGTTTGGGTGGGAAAACTCTGTCGGAGCGCGGGTGAACGTGTTGGATTCTTCCGACGCAAGGGCGTAGAACGGGGCCAATGGGCGGGGTTAACTTGTTTGCGAGTGGGGTGAGATGATTAAGAAAATCCTGATAGCCAACCGGGGCGAAATTGCCTGCCGCGTGATCAAAACGGCGCGCAAGATGGGCATCAAGACGGTCGCCGTCTATTCAGAGGCCGACCGCGACGCGCTGCACAAGGAAATGGCTGACGAGGCGGTTTGTATCGGCCCCGCGCCCACCGCCGAGAGCTACTTGGTGATGGATAACATTTTGGCCGCCATCCGCGAGACCGGCGCCGATGCGGTGCACCCGGGCTATGGATTCCTGTCGGAAAACGCCGCCTTCGCCGAGGCGCTTGAGAAAGAAGGCGTAACCTTCATCGGCCCGCCGGTCGGCGCGATCAATGCCATGGGCGACAAGATCGAGTCGAAAAAGCTCGCCGAGGCCGCCAAGGTTTCCACTGTGCCGGGCCACACCGAAGCGGTGCGCGATCCCGATGACGCGGTGAAGATTGCCAATAACATCGGATATCCGGTGATGTTGAAGGCGTCCGCCGGTGGCGGCGGCAAGGGCATGCGCCTGGCTTGGAATGATGAGGAATGCCGCGACGGACTGGAACGCGCCGTCAATGAAGCGAAATCATCGTTCGGGGACGATCGGGTGTTTATCGAGAAGTTCATCGAACAGCCGCGTCACATCGAAATCCAGATCATGGCCGACAAGCACGGCAACACGATCTATCTTGGCGAACGTGAATGCTCGATCCAGCGGCGCCATCAGAAAGTGCTGGAAGAAGCACCGTCTCCGTTTTTGGACGAAGCCACCCGCAAGGCTATGGGCGAAGAAGCCGTGGCGTTGGCCGAGGCCGTCGATTACCACTCCGCCGGAACGGTGGAATTTATCGTCGACGCCGAGAAGAACTTCTTCTTCCTGGAGATGAACACGCGCTTGCAGGTGGAGCACCCGGTAACCGAATACATCACCGGGCTCGATCTGGTGGAGTTGATGATCCGCGTCGCTGCCGGCGAGAAGCTGGAGCTCAAGCAAGAAGACGTGAAATTGAACGGTTGGGCGCTGGAAGCGCGCGTCTACGCCGAAGACCCGTTCCGCAACTTCCTGCCGTCCATCGGGCGGTTGGTGAAGTATCAGGCGCCGGAAGAAACCGCCAATGTGCGTGTCGATACCTCGGTCTACGAGGGCGGCGAGATTTCCATGTACTACGACCCGATGATCGCCAAGCTGATCACCTATGGCGCCGACCGCGATGAAGCGATTGCCCGCATGCGCGCGGCACTCGATGCCTATTACATCCGCGGCGTTAGCCACAACATCGGGTTTTTGGCGGCGCTGGTGGCGCACCCGCGCTTTGTCTCGGGCAACATGACCACCAACCTGATCGCCGAGGAATACCCGGACGGCTTTCATCCCCAAGACCTGCCCGCCGAAGACCCGATGCTGCAGGTCACGGTGGCGGCCTCCATACACCGCGCCTTCCAGGATCGCGCGGCGCAAATCTCCGGCCAGACGGATGATCACACGCGTCACGTCTCCGATGATTGGATAGTCGTGTTGAAGGACGGCCAGCACCCGGTGACGGTGCGCCCGGCTATCGACGGCTTTCATGTGATCGTTGACGGCAAGACGCACGAATTGGAGACCGACTGGCAATTGGGTGAGCCGATGATGCGCGGCGCCTTGGACGGCCGCGAGATTTGTATCCAGGTGGAACGCGAAGGGATCGCCTACCGTTTGACCCACGGCGGATCGCAAGACGACATTCTGGTGCTTTCCAAGACCGCGGCGAGACTGAACGAGTTGATGCCGGTTAAAGAACCGCCGGATACATCCAGGCTATTGTTGTCGCCGATGCCGGGATTGCTGGTGAGTGTCGATGTCGAGGCGGGCCAGGAAGTGAAGTCCGGTGAAACATTGGCCGTGATCGAAGCCATGAAGATGGAAAACGTGTTGCGTGCCGAAAAGGATGTGGTGATTTCTGCCGTGAATGCCGAAGCCGGCGATTCGCTTGCCGTCGATCAGGTGATCATGGAGTTCGAATGACCCATGGACCCTGTATCCTATCGCGTCGTGATTTCGGGTCGCGTACAGGGTGTCGGGTTTCCGCTGGTGGGCGAAACGGACGGCTGACGGTCTCGGCGTCTCGGGTTGGGTGCGAAACCGTGCCAATGGTAAGGTGGAGGCGGTGATCTCAGGCCCGCCGGTGGCGGTCGCTTCAATGATCGCAGCCTTGGAGACGGGGCCGCGCTCAGCGCTTGTCACGGACGTGCAGGTTTCAGATTGTGCGCCGCCTGATGGGACCGGTTTCACGCACCGGTCGTGAGGCTAAGCACTGGCAGCCTAGGCACTTCTAGTGCGGCGCTGAAAGACTTTTTCGAACGCCGCCCTGAGCGCTGAATCGACCTCGGGCAATGTCGGGGTCAGGCCCAGGTCCCAAAGCGAGGTGACGCCATGGTCCTCGATACCGCAAGGCACGATGCCGGCAAAGTGGGAAAGATCGGGCTCCACGTTGAGCGCGATGCCGTGGTAGGCAACCCACCTGCGCACGCGCACGCCGATGGCGGCGATTTTGTCTTCGCGGTAGGCCGGGTTCGAAGGCGCACCTTGCGCCACCCAGATGCCGATGCGGTCGTCACGCCGCTCGCCGACGACATTGAAAAGCCCAAGCGTCTCGATCGCCCACTGTTCCAGGTCGTGAACGTAAGCTCTGACATCGCTGCCTCGGTGTTTAAGGTCGAGCATGACGTAGGCAACGCGCTGGCCGGGCCCGTGATAGGTGTAGCGCCCGCCGCGTCCGGTCTCGAACACCGGAAAGCGGTCGGGGTCGATCAATTCAGCCGGGTCGGCACTGGTGCCGGCGGTATAAAGCGGCGGGTGTTCCAACAGCCACACGGTTTCTGGCGCGGTGCCTTCGCGGATGGCTTGGGCTTGCCGTTCCATAAACGCAATGGCATCCGGATAAGCGACCGGTGTGTCGCTGATCCGCCACGCCACGGGAGGCAGAAGGGGCGCCTCGGGACTTTTGTTGCTCATTCAGACAATTCCACCAAGCTTGTTCTTGCCCATCAGGCCGGCATTTGCTATTTCCGGCGTCAGTTCACAGCCTACCTACGGCAACCAAGCGGGTTGTCGCAAGAGATTTGCGGTCGTGGCGGAACTGGTAGACGCGCAGCGTTGAGGTCGCTGTGGGCATTGCGCCCGTGGAAGTTCGAGTCTTCTCGACCGCACCATTCTCCCGAGGCTTGGCGCATAAGCGCCGAGCCTCGGTTTCCTAACCGGGAGGGCATAGCGTGAGCGAAATCCCAAACGTTAGCGAAAACACCTCGGAATCTCCCTCGGACTCCTCTGATGAAACGGTTCACGGTCTCGCGTCTGAGACCGAAGAGCAGATCGTCGCCGCCTTAATCACGAATGATGAGGCCGGCGTACAAGCTCTCATTGACGATTTGCACTATTCCGACGTGGCCGATCTGCTGGAGCGTTTGAACGAGGACGACCGAAGCCATCTGTTGCGGATTTTGGTGCCTGAATTCGATGCGGAAATTCTCTCGGAACTCGATGAGACGATCCGCGATCAGGTGATCGACGATTTGGGTCTCGAATCCGTTGTGCAAGCGGTTGCGGAACTCGAAACCGATGATGCCGTCGAAATCATCGAGGAACTCGAAGAACACGAGCAGCAACACGTCCTGGGCGCTATTTCCGATGAGGACAGGGCGCTCATTGAAGAAAGCCTGAGCTATCCTGAAGACAGTGCCGGGCGTTTGATGCAGCGGGAATTGGTGACGGTCCCGACCTTCTGGAACGTTGGCGACACCATCGATTTCATGCGCCAAAACGCCGACAGTGATGACAATCCGCTGCCGGACCAATTCTACGTGATTTATGTCGTCGACCCTGCGCATCGGCCGGTCGGCATGGTATGGCTCGATAAGGTGCTCAGGACCCGCCGCCCGGTCAAGATGGCAGAAGTTATGGAACCGGATATGAAGGTTATTCCGGTAACCACCGACCAGGAGGATGTGGCGTTTCTGTTCCGCCAGCGTGACTTGGTATCAGCGCCCGTAGTGGACGAGGGCGGCCGATTGATCGGCGCCATTACCATTGATGACATCGTCGACGTTATCGATGAAGAACACGAAGAAGACATCATGCGTATGGGCGGTGTGCGCGAAGATGATCTCTATGACGCTGTATTGGATACGACGCGATCGCGGTTTTCATGGCTGTTTGTCAATTTGTTGACGGCCATCGTCGCCTCGGTGGTCATTGGCCTGTTTGATGCGACGCTGGATGAAATTGTCGCCTTGGCAATCCTCATGCCCATTGTTGCCTCCATGGGAGGGAACGCCGGCACGCAGACGTTGACTGTCGTCGTGCGGGCCTTGGCTATGAAAGAACTGACCGCGACCAATACCACGAGACTGATCGGCAAGGAGTTGTTGGTTGGATGTGCCAATGGTCTGGTGTTTGCCGTGCTCGCGGGTGGCGTTGCGTGGGCCTGGTTCAACAATCCCATGCTCGGCGGCGTGATCGCCATTGCTATGGTGGTGAATATGCTGGTAGCCGGTCTGGCCGGCACAATGATTCCGTTGGTTCTCGATCGCAATGATATAGACCCTGCTATTGCCTCAAGTGTCTTCCTGACGACGATTACGGATGTGGTCGGGTTTTTCGTATTTCTTGGTCTGGCTGCGTTGATTTTGCTGTAGAGTGGATGTTTACCTTCACGTTAAGGGAAAGTAGCTTATAGGCATGAGCGAAACCTACTCGATTGCCCAATTGGCCAAGGAATTCGACGTCACCACGAGGACCATCCGGTTCTATGAAGACAAGGGTTTGATATCGCCGGAGCGGCGCGGACAGAGACGTGTCTATCACCCACGCGATCGGGTGCGCCTGCAATTGGTCATGCGCGGCAAGCGGCTCGGATTTTCGCTCGAAGAAATCCGCGAGATGATCGACCTTTATGACGCCGACCCGACCGAGGCCGCACAGTTGAACCTGTTTTTGGCGAAACTTCGTGAACGTCGGGAATCGTTGGAGCTTCAGCGGATGGATATCGACACCGTGATCTCGGAAATTCGTGAACGCGAGGAGCAATGCGAAAAGCTCCTCAATCAGAAAAAGGTATAATCCATGTCCTTGCGTCCTTCTCAACCTCTGAAAGTCGGCATCGCGGGGTTGGGTGCAGTTGGTATGCCCGTCGCCCGTTGGTTGGATGGCGGCGTCGACGGCCTGAAACTTGTGGCGGTCTCCGCCGGCGATAAGGATCGTGCGCGTAACCGGGTTGCGGATTTCCGTTCACCGCCTCCGGTGCTTGATCTTGCCGGATTGGTGGAAGCATCAGATGTACTGTTGGAAGGGCTACCGCCGAAGCATTTCGCGGAGCTGGTGGAGCCTGCGGTTGAACAGGGAAAGACCGTGGTGGTGCTGACGCTGACATCGTTGCTGGAGCGGCTCGACCTGGTTGATCGCGCACGTGACACAGGTGCCACATTGATTGCCGCTACAGGCGCACTGGTGGGGTTTGATGCGGTGCGCGCGGCGGCCAAGGGCGAGGTATCTTCGGTGGTGATGAAAACTCGAAAGCCGCCGGCCGGCCTGAAGAAGGCTCCGTTTGTGATTGAGCAGGGGTTCGATCTTGATGATTTGTCAGAACCCTTGTGCCTCTATAAGGGCAGTGTGCGCGATGCGGCGGCAAAGTTTCCGGCGAATGTAAATGTCGCCGTGGCGTTGGCTTTAGCCGGTATCGGGCCGGATCGTACGGAGTATGAGATTTGGGCTGATCCGGACGTCGACCGCAACACCCACAATATCCAGGTCGAAGCGGACTCGACCCGTTTCGAGATGACCATCGCCGGCGTGCCAATTCCCGAAAACCCTGCCACCGGCAAGCTCACACCGCTTTCCGCCATGGCGACTTTGGAGCGTCTGGTCGCGCCGTTCACGGTCGGTACTTAAGCCGATCTACTGTGCTGGCTGCTCTGGATCATCGCTTTTGTGGTATTGGATTTGCACGATGGTCATGACCTTCGACACGTTTCCGTGCTCATCAACGATTGGAAGACGGAGGTTGAGTCGCTCCGCGATCATGTTGTTTGGACGGCGGATGGTTACGCGGTACAGCTTAGGGATACCTGTTTCGATAACTTGTTGATACTGCGCGTGCGGCAAATTACCGAACAGCGTGTCGGAAGCGTCAGAATACAGCTTGCCCGTAAGCTCCGCGCCATAAAGATCAACCATTGCCGACCCCCAAAACCGAAATTTGAGATCGTTGCCGCGCTCTACGACATCAACGACGATGGTGGACGGAAGCAACTGGGCGGGTATATCCATCATGTCGACAGCGCGCCAGGTCGGCGCATGAGACCCACCACACCATCGCTTCCAACACTCCAGCGCCTCTTCCAAATCGGCGAAATTCGAAAGATCCGAATCAAGGCCAATTTCTTTCTTTTCGATTATCGACATGGTCTCTCGAGTGTTTGCGACGAGCGTTTCCTAAAAATAAGAATTACGTGACGAGATTTCGTTCATAGGTAATGATAGGTCATAGGTGTTCATATCCATTAATATCATGTACCGCAGATTTACGGCAATCACGATGCGGAGCGTCTCGAAAAATGATAGAGATCACCCACTTCTTAGATGTGATATTGCATGAGATTTCGAAGAATATGATGAATTCATAACCAAATTTCTGCATCTGCGGTAAGAGTAAATAGGGGACGGATTTACTCAAGAATGCCGGGTGATCATGACGATAAATTCCTGTGAGTCGGGAATGGAGCGTAAATGGGGGAACATCGTGAAAAGTAATGCTAGTCGGGTCGGTGCGGGAATCCTACTCGCGAGCCTGATGTTATTTGGAATTGGCGGTTCCATCTGGGCTGGGATCGAGTTGCGCCAGACTGCGAAGACGGAATGGCTAAATAAGTTCCGAATTGATGCGGCGCGTCTGACGGACAATGTCTTGTTTTGGATGTCCAAGACCAAAGTGAACCTCCGTGCGATATCTAGCCAAGTTCGGGCTCTGGAGATATCTGAGCAGGTGCAGTTCATGAAATTGGTCGATGACGCGGCGTCGTGGGACCCTGATGTCGTGTTCGACGGCGTGGCCTTTGCACAACGAGTGATGCGTCCGGAGCGGGCCGCATTCGAGGCGCGCTGGGACGGTGGCTTGAGAAGTCTTCGGGGGGACGAGGGTGCAGCCCCAGACGTGTTCGAAGCGTTTGCCGTGACCATGTCTTCAGTGGGTGACGGTGTTTTGAGTCATTTGAATGATCTAACGACCCATCCGGCCCTACGTACAACCGTGATGACTGCGTACAGATTGCCAGGGCACGTTATCCTGGGACCGACGTATGTCGGCGCGGACGACCGGCGCATGGTCTTGGTTGCGACGGCGGCAAGCGTGCCGGACGCCAAGGGCGTGATGGTCGCCGAATTGGATATCACAGATTTCTTTAACGTATTTTCGGCTGATTCCTTGCCGAAGGGGCTCCGCGTGCGGCTTATCGAACGCGATAGCGAGGCGCGTGCCGAGAGTGTGTTTCTTCCCATTGTCGGCGATCTTACCCCAGGCCCGGAAGTCGTGGCGACCGAGGTGCTTCGGCTGGTGAGTGGGCAAGCGCGATGGGATTTGAACTGGGATGTGACAACGGAGTATCTCGGTGGTCCTTCCGATTTCGCCGCGTTGTTGGTTCAGATTGGCGGTTCCTTACTGTCGATATTATTGTTCGGCACGATCGGCTATTTGACCTTCCAAAACCTTCGGTTTCATTCCCAGGTGGCGGAGCGAACGGCAGCGCTTTCTCAAAACTCCATGATCGTTCAGTTGACCATGGACTCGATTGATCAAGGTTTCGCCGTTTGGAACAACGACCAACGCCTCGTGGTCTGGAGCAGGCGATGTTATGATTTCTGGCTGGAACCCCCTAAGGACGTTTTGCGGGTGGGCATGCATGTTCGGGAACTGCTCACGCATCTTGCTGATGCCGGCGCATACGGCGAAAACCCTGACAATGAGATCATCGAGCAAGAATACGATCGGATTGTTGCTGCTGGTGAGTCTTCCGAAGATCAGTTCGCGACGCCGGGTGGGCAACATGTTGTTGTCCGACGTTTCCCCCTCGAGCGCGGGGGATATGTGGCTGTCTATACCGATATCACCGAACAAGAGCAGGCGACCCGGAATTTGAGCCTGGCAAATGATGAGTTGGTACAGCAACGTCGCAAGGCAGACGCCGCGAGTCAGGCCAAAACTGATTTCCTTGCCACCATGAGCCATGAAATACGGACCCCAATGACCGGCGTGATGGGGTTTGCCGACATGCTTTTGGAAGATGATCTGGCGCGCGATAGCGCGGAAAATGTCCACAAAATCAAGGATGCGACTCAGGCGCTTCTGACGATCATCAACGACATTCTCGACATCTCCAAATTGGAGGCTGGTAAGGTGGAAATCGAGAATTTGGATTTCCATCTGCCGTCCGTAATGCGGGACGTCGTTTCGTTGTTTGAAGGCAGTGGCAGGAGCGGATTGGATTTCGAATTGAATCTGGAGGATGGACTACCGGAAGCCATCAAATCCGACCCGACACGCATTCGGCAAATCCTGGTCAATCTTATCGGGAATGCGACCAAGTTTACGCAAGAAGGGGTAGTCACCGTTTCGGGCGAGTTGCAAGATTCCGACACCGATCATCCGTATTTGCGGATTTCGGTACGCGATACGGGGATCGGCATGACACAGGAAACCATCTCCAAATTGTTCGTCGATTTTTCGCAGGCGGATGCGTCGATTACCCGGCGATTTGAAGGGACCGGACTTGGCCTATCAATCTGCCGACGTTTGGTCGAGTTGATGGGTGGCGACATCGGTGTCGAGAGTGAATTCGGCCAGGGAAGCACATTTTGGTTTACGGTGCCGTATGTTGAAGCAACCTCGAAAGTGTTGGCGCATGGCGCGGAAAAGTCGTCGCGGTCTGTCGAAATCAAAACCTCTCGTCCGCTGAATATTTTGGTGGCAGAGGATAACGAGATCAATCAGGTCATCATTGGCGAAACACTTGGCGCCCTGAAGCACGAATTTCATATCGTCGACAATGGCGCAAAAGTCGTCAGCGCCCATGAGGAAGAAGATTACGATCTGATTCTCATGGATGTTCGCATGCCCGAGATGTCAGGGTTGGACGCGACCCGAATGATCCGCGGCATGAAAGGCGAAAAAGCGACGATTCCTATTGTAGCCCTTACGGCGGACGCCATGGCCGAACATAAGAAAAACTATTTCAAGGCCGGCATGGACGAGGTCGCGACCAAGCCCATCGATCGGCGGGAACTCACGACGGCAATTAACAACGCGATGGGCGAGGAAATTCATTTGAGCGTGGCCATCCGGTGGGGCACGGAGGCCCCCCCGGTTTTCTCGCAGGTGAGTAATGAAGTGGACCACGAAAACAACGAGGTTGTGAGTTCGTTTCTAAAGGAAATCGAACAGATTTCAGACGCCAATTGACGCCATCTGGTTCGCACTACCAACTGAGCGCTTGCCATTCCTCATCAGTGCCCGTGACGGCTTTTTCAGCGTCATAGCTATAGAGCCAGCGCTGGCCAATGGGAAAGCCGTCCGGCGCAGAATCCTGATGTTTAGCGAAGCGTGCATTTCGTTGGGCGATTTCATCGGCGTCACTCATCTGAAACATATGCTCTGCCTGACGTGATTGCATTTGCACTTTGTTGGCCCGCTCTATCCGCAAATTCTGGTATTTCAGTAACGCTGCGGGAATGTCGGACGCGCCCATCTCGATACACCGCGCCAATACCCAAGCGTCTTCGATGGATTGCCCCGCGCCCTGTGCGTGATAGGGGAGCATGGCGTGTGCCGCATCGCCGAGAAGCGCGATCCGGCCGTCGGCCCATTTCTCCAGCGGTTCTCGGTCGCGCATGGAGGTCATGAACAGGTTTTCCGTTTCGGCAATGATATCACGGACCTGCGGCAGCCATCCGGCATACTCGGCAAGCGCGGCGTCGTTCGAGCCGCGCTGCGACCACGATTCGCGGGCGTTCTCACTGTGCGGGCCAATGCCCACCCAGTTGAACATCTCGCCGCCCGATACGTAGTACAACACCGCACAGCGATGCGGCGCCATATAGGCGTACGCGTTGCGTTCGAACCCAAGATCGCGGGCCACGTCGGGTGGTACCAAACCGCGCCACGCGGCGCAGCCGGTGTTGCGCGGCGGATCAGGCTTGAACACCTGTTCACGCACCACCGAGTGCACACCATCGGCGCCGATGAGAACATCTCCGTGTTCTTCCGACCCGTCCGCCAACGTCACCCGGACACCATCGGCATTTTGTGAGATCGACGTGACCTCAGCATTCAGACGCAACTGGCGTTCGGTCGTGGCGCCTGTAAGGATATCGAGGAGTTCAGCGCGATGGGCATGGTAATAAGGGGCGCCGAAGAAATCCCGAACCTTTGGCATCAGCGGCGTTTGCAATAAGGTCTCGCCGCTTAGCCCGTCGATAAACAAATGTGCCTGCGGCACGGCGCCAATCTTGGCCAACTCGTCGGACAGCCCGACCCATTCCAGCACGCGGACGGCGTTGGGGCTGAGCTGCAGGCCGGCACCGACTTCCTTCAATTCAGCTGCCTGCTCCAGCACGACATGCTCAATTCCCGCTTTCTGCAATGCCAGTGCTGCTGTGGCGCCCCCGATTCCGCAGCCGACGATGATGACCCGCATAACCTTCTCCCCAATTGATTTTGTCTTCATGCTTCACAATGAAGTCGCGCACATCAAGGTGCAAGCCGGTGATCGGGTCGCGCAACCAACACAAGGTTGTGAGTGGGAGTGAATATGACGAAAGTAAATAATGGTGCATAAGAGTCGAAAGGGGCGCGGACAACCTTTTCGGCAAAAGGAAAACGGCCATGAAGAAAGCCAACATAGATACCTTCGAGCATCCTCCGCACACACGCGCGACAACGCACTATGCGATCGCTTTAGCCATCATCGTTTTTTACGGTGCTGAGATCTGCCCGTTCTTAGATTCTCTCACTCTGCTTCAACTGGCGGCGCCAATTGTGATGGCGTTTGCCGCCATGTACGCCGCGCGCGTTTTGTTGAAAGTGCTGTTCGTCCGACGCGTGGAATTCCATCGCCAGACAATACGAATCCTGGCGTTGGAGTTCAGCGTGTTTCTGGCAGCCGGGCTGGGGCTCTGGGCATACAATTCGACCGTGCACGGATTTCCTATGGAAAGCGGTTTGAAGGTGCTGACCGGTCTGTTGACGGTCGGCTATTTCATCGCCACGGATCTGGCACTGGAATGGCAGCGCGCCCTGGTCGCTCATTCGTGCCGGACCGGCAATCATCTGCAGTTGTCGGAACGTTACCTGCCGCTTTCTGGCAAACTTGGTTTGTTCGCCGCGTTTAGTGTGTTGTTCATCCTGGCAGTGATGTTTCTGGTGATCAACAAGGACCTCTATTGGTTTACCGGGATCGGCACCAAGGTCAGTTACGAAGACGCGCGGACATACATTCTCACCGAACTTGCTTTTGTCGCCGGTGTCATCTTGGCCTACGTGATCAACGTGATCTATTCCTACACGCAAAACCTGACGGGTTTTTTGGACAACGAAAATGGTGTTCTCGAGCGCGCGACTCTTGGCGAGTTGGATGGTTTCGTGCCGGTCGGCACCAACGATGAGTTTGGTCTCATGGCCGTGCATACCAACAAGATGGTCAAAGGCCTGCGCGAAACGACGGAAGAAATCCGCCGCACCCGCGACGTATCGATCATGAGTTTGGCATCCTTGGCAGAAACCCGCGATAACGAGACCGGTGCGCATATCTTGCGAACCCAGCGCTACGTGAAGGCGCTGGCCGAGTATCTGCAAACCCATCCGCGATTTTCGGCGGAGTTGAGCGACGAGAATATTGAGCTCATGTACAAATCAGCGCCGTTGCACGACATTGGCAAGGTTGGCATTCCGGACAACATTTTGCTTAAGCCCGGTAAGTTGACCGACGAGGAGTTCGAGGTCATGAAAGACCACCCGGGGCTGGGCGCGGAGGCGCTGGCTGTGGCGGAAAAGACACTCGGTTCCAATTCCTTCCTGCGCTACGCCAAGGAGATCTCACTTTCGCATCATGAGAAGTGGGACGGATCAGGTTATCCCAAGGGCTTGAAGGGTAATGATATCCCGGTTTCCGGACGTCTGATGGCTTTGGCTGATGTGTATGACGCCTTAATCTCGAAACGTGTCTATAAGCCGGCTTTCTCTCACGGTGAGGCGAGCGATATCATCTTCAAGGGTAACGGTACGCACTTCGACCCCGATGTGGTCGAGGCTTATCTCGCCATCCAGGATAAATTCGAGGCCATCGCGCATGAGTTCAGTGACCAGGCGCACGAAGCTGAGCAAGCGGCCTAGGCGTCAGGCCTTCAACGCCCTGATTTGCGCCAGGATGGCCGGCGCATCCCATTCGCGTCCGCCGATGGCACGCAACGCCATGTTGCCTGGCGGATCAACCACGACTGTCGTCGGCAGCCCACGCACTGGCCATCGATTGATGACCTCGGATCCAGTGTCCATAAGAATCGGGAACTCCGCTCCGTGATCGAAAGAGAAGTTCGTCACTTCATCCGTATCGCCGCCGATGTGAAGGGCAAGCATGACGATTCCTTCATCGCGGGTTTTCTCCCAGGCACGTTGCATCGACGGGATTTCAAATCGGCACGGCGGGCACCAGGTGGCCCAGAAATTGACGATGACGACCCGGCCTTTGAACTGAGACAGGCGGATCGTTTCACCGTCCAGGTTGGGCAGTGCGAAATCCGGCGCCGGGTTTCCGCTCAGCGATGCCAGGGGCAGAGCGCCCGCTACGGCATATGCTGGTAACAGGCTTGCGACGGCGCTGATGCCGAACAACGACAACGCCTGGCGCCGCGACATTTCGCCGGTCAATATTTCGAGCATGTCAGGCCTTTCAGTTGGGTTTCGTGGCGCGTTTTTCCCTGTCGCCAGACGAGGCGGAGATCGAACCGAGTGCCCATTGGTAGTCCGAAGGCATGGATACCCCAATTGTAGTCGTCGGGGCCGAACTTCGCTGTCGTCGGAAACAGCGCCCAACGGAAGGCGATCATTGCTTTCTCCGGTACGTCTGCAGCGGTGAAACTCTCGAGCCAGTCTTCCTTGCTCTTGTAGGTCTGCTCGCCGCGACCGACGGGCATGACCCGCCATTGCCTGACATCAATGCTGATCGGCTCAGGCGTGTTGCCTGAGTGGCCTATCGAGGATCGGAAAACGCAGCCTTCCCGCGCAATGCGTTCAGCCTCTGCGAAGGGAAACCCGCGGTTGAGGAAAAAAGCTGTTGCCGGTTCAATCAGCAGCGGCGCGACTTCGAGTTTCAGGCCGCCGCCGCTCCATTGGGTGGCGGGCGGACCGGGCGGAGGCGCCGGTTGCTGCGCGGCTAAGGTGCCAGCGTGCAAACAGACCGCCAATCCGGCTGTGCCGCTGAGGATCATTCGGATAAACGTTACGGCTTTAGAGTGTACACTCATGGCCCACTGATAGGCCAATGCCATCGCCAACTCAAGGTGTTGGCTGCCTGTCTGGAGGCTGTGGCTATTCGGCGAACGGCGGCGTTTCCCCTTCCGGCAAGGGGACCTGGAAGACGTTGAGAGTCGCCGAAACCATGCAATAGTATCCGATGGTGGACACCAGATCGACGACTCCCTGGTCGCCCAGCCGCCCGTGCGTAGCGGCGTAGGTGGCGTCAGTGACACGGCGATCCGTCAAGGTTTCTTTCACGAAGGCTGTGACGGCTTGCACGCCGGGCTCAGTCTCGGGTGGCGTCTCGCCGGCTTTGATAGCATCGACGACTTCGGACGCCAGGCCTTCCTTTAACCCGATACGCGCGTGTGCCCACCATTCATATTGCGCGCGCCAATGCACGGCGACGCAGATAATCGCTAACTCTCGCAATGTCGGCGGCATGGCATTGTCGAAACGCAGGCTTTCTCCCAACTTCTGCGCACGCTCGCCGGTTGCCGGGCTATGCAGCCAGGCGTTAAACGGGCCGCGCAGGCTGCCGTCTCCATAAGTGAAATCTTCGATAGGGCGTCCAGCCCCGCGCTTACCGCCGGTAATGGATTGAACCAGTGCGTTCTGATCGGCTGTCAGGTCGTTGACGGGAAGGCGCGGAATTCGAGGCATAAATGATCTCCTTGGTCGGATGGGACTGTATGGCGGGTAGAGCGGGGGTTCAAACAGGAAAAATATTGACGTTTACGTAAACGTAAATTATAAGCTAACGACCGTTAGGGAGGCGGTAACGGATGGGCGAGAACGGTTTTGCACCGGCGACGGATGACTATGCTGAACGGGTGCGCGAAAGCTTCTCCAAGCAAGGCATGATGAGCCACTTGGGCGCTGAAATTACGGCCGTGCGCCCCGGTTTTTGCGAGATCGCCTTGCCGTTTAGGCCGGAAATTACACAGCAGCATGATTTCTTCCACGGTGGTGCCTTGGCGGCGATTATCGATACAGCCGGCGGGTATGCCGCCTTTTCCCTGTTTGAGCCTGAAGACAGCATTCTGACCGTGGAGTTCAAGGTCAATTGTTTGGCGCCGGCGCAGGGCGAGAAGCTGTTGGCGCGGGGCGAGGTGGTCAAATCGGGCCGGACATTGACGGTCACCAAAGGCGAGATCGTTGCCGTCGAGAGTGGGCGTGAAACAGTATGCGCCCTGATGCAGCAAACACTCATGAGGATTGTCGGGCGCGACGACGTAAAAGGTTGATTTGGCCAAAAGGTTGATTTGGCGTGGGCCGCCCGGTCCGCTACAACAATTGTTAGGATCCCAGGGAGACAAAGCATGATCCCCAATGAATACCCTAGCCTCGATTTCGACTTGGGCGAAACCGCTGAGATGCTGCGTGATTCTGTGCGCAGCTTTGCCGCTGACGAAGTGGCGCCGCGCGCCGCCGATATTGATGAGAAGAACGAATTTCCCGTTGATCTCTGGCGCAAGATGGGCGATTTGGGGGTATTGGGTGTCACCGTGGAGGAAGAATACGGCGGCGCCGGCATGGGATATCTGGAACATTGCATCGCGGTTGAGGAAATCAGCCGGGCGTCGGCTTCAGTTGGGCTGTCATATGGCGCGCACTCCAATCTCTGCGTCAACCAAATCCGCCGCAACGGCAATGAGGCGCAGCGCGCCAAGTACCTGCCGAAACTGATCTCCGGCGAGCACGTCGGCGCGCTGGCCATGAGCGAGCCGGGTGCAGGGTCCGACGTGGTCTCCATGAAGCTGCGCGCCGACAAAAAGGGCGACCACTACATCCTCAACGGCAACAAGATGTGGATCACCAACGGCCCCGACGCCGACACGTTGGTGGTCTATGCCAAGACCGATCCGGAAGGTGGGCCGCGCGGGATTACCGCCTTCATCATTGAGAAGGGCTTTACGGGGTTCTCAACCGCACAGAAACTCGACAAGCTGGGTATGCGCGGCTCCAACACTTGCGAGTTGGTGTTCACCGATTGCGAGGTCCCCGACGAAAACGTGCTGGGCGAGGTTGGGCGCGGTGTCAACGTGCTGATGAGCGGTCTGGATTATGAGCGCGCCGTGCTTGCCGCCGGCCCCACCGGTATCATGCAGGCTTGCATGGACGTGGTCGTGCCCTACATGCATGAGCGCAAGCAGTTCGGTCAGGCCATTGGTGAGTTTCAGTTGATGCAGGGCAAGCTTGCCGACATGTACACCACCATGAACGCCACCAAGTCCTATGTATACGCCGTGGCCAAGGCCTGCGACCGCGGGCAGACGACGCGCAAGGATGCCGCCGGCGCAATCCTCTACGCCGCCGAGAAAGCCACCTGGATGGCGCTGGAGGCGATCCAGTGCCTGGGCGGCAACGGTTACATCAATGAATACCCGACGGGCCGATTGCTGCGTGACGCCAAACTCTACGAAATCGGCGCCGGCACGTCCGAAATCCGCCGCTGGTTGATCGGGCGTGAATTGTTCCAGGAGACGACGTAGATTTATGGCCGACCCAACTCCCATCTTCATCGACCAATTCGGCACCGGTCCAGGAGCACCGGGGCCCAATGATCCCATTGGCGTGTGGTGGAAAGACGGTTGGCTCGGGCGGATGGAACTGTGGCGGGCGTTTTGGGTGTGCTTTGTCGCCGGGCACGGCATTGTCGGCGGTGTTGGGTTTGGATTTATGATCGTTGCCATGGTGTTGGGGTTCGCGGTCGACCCGGCCTCGCTCGATGCCGGTGTGGCGGGGCTGGCGACGGGTGCGGTGGTGTTGATTGCGGCATACAGCGTCTTTGCGGTTTGGGCGACAATTGGCGTTTGGCGCTGTGCGGACAATTGCGTCGATAAGCGCTGGGGTATAGTGGCTAGGGTGGCCATGGTGATGTATGGATTTTGTCTGGTGTTGCCGTTTGCACCGATATTGGCAGGACATGGCAGGGGAGTGTGGGACCTATGACGGATAAGGCCAAAGCCAACATCCTGACCGACCCCATGGCGCTGGAGCCCACAATGGGAACGATTTATCCGCCGCCGTTGAATGAGACCTCGAAGGGCCGTAAAAAGCGCGCCATCGGCGATGCCTTGGGCCTGACGCATTTCGGCGTGAACCTAGTGCACGTGCCGCCGGGCGAGGTGTCGTCACAGCGCCATTGGCATTCCGAGCAAGACGAGTTCGTCTACATGCTGGAAGGCGAGCTGACGTTGATCACCGATGCGGGTGAACAGTCGCTTCGCCCAGGCCAGGCGGCGGGTTTTCCGGCCAATAAGGCAGACGGCCATTGTCTGCGAAACGACAGCGATGCGCACGCGGCTTATCTGGTGGTTGGTGATCGGCCGCCCGGTGATGTGTGCAGTTATTCAGATATCGACTTACACGGTGTGTCGTCGGACGGGCGCGGGATCGCGTTCACCCGTAAGGACGGCTCGCCCTTTGAGAACAAATCCTAGGAGAGGAAACAGCTATGTTAGATGATCCCATTGTTATTGTCGGCGCCGCGCGTACCCCCATGGGCGGCTTTCAAGGTTCGCTCTCAGCGGTGAGCGCGCCGGAACTGGGCGGCATCGCCATAAAATCGGCGCTTGAGCGTGCAGGAGTGCCAGCTCAGGACGTTGCCGAAGTCATCATGGGGCTTTGCTTGTTTGCCGGTGTGCGTCAGGCGCCGGCCCGCCAAGCCGCGCACAACGCGGGCGTGCCCTGGAGCTCGGGCGCGACGACGATTTCCAAGATGTGTGGCTCGGCCATGAAATCGGCCATGTTGGCACACGACAACATATTGGCGGGCTCGGCCGAAGTGATGATTGCCGGTGGCATGGAGAGCATGACCCAAGCGCCGTACATCCTGCCCAAGGCGCGTAACGGCTATCGGCTGGGCGCCGGAGACACAGTGCAGGACCACATGTTCATGGATGGCCTGGAAGATGCCTACGACGAGGGTAAGCTGATGGGCTCCTATGCCGAGGATTGTGCTGAACATTACCAGTTCACCCGCGAAGCGCAGGACGCATATGCCATCGAGTCGCTGACCCGCGCCAAGAAGGCGGTTGAGGACGGCACCTTCAAGCCGGAAATCGAACCGGTGACGGTTAAGACCCGCAAGGGCGAAACCGTGGTCGATAGCGACGAACAGCCATTCAACGCCAACATCGACAAAATTCCGCAGCTCAAACCGGCATTCCGCAAGGACGGCACGGTGACACCGGCAAACTCGTCTTCGATCTCGGATGGTGCGGCGGCTTTGGTGCTGATGCGGCGCTCCGAAGCCGAGCAGCGCGGTCTTGCGCCGAAGGCCGTCATTCATGCGCATGCAACCCACTCGCAAGAGCCGCAGTGGTTCACCACGGCGCCCATCGGCTCCATCGAGAAGGTATTGGAAAAGTCGGGCTGGTCGAAAGACGACGTCGATCTGTTTGAGGTCAACGAAGCCTTCGCCGTCGTCGCCATGGCCGCCATGCGCGACCTCGACATCCCACACGACAAAATTAACGTGCACGGCGGTGCTTGTGCGCTTGGCCATCCGGTCGGTGCGTCGGGCTCGCGTATCATCGTCACGTTGATGAACGCGCTTGAGAAATATGATCTCGAGAAAGGCGTTGCATCGCTCTGCATCGGTGGTGGCGAAGCAACAGCTGTTGCTATCGAACGGGTGAACTGAGCGCGGGGATGACGCGGCGTCTGATCTCATCGGGTTCAGAGCTCGAGGCCCGGTACGGTTACTCCCGGGCCGTGGTCGAGGGCGAGTGGGTGTTCGTTGCCGGCACAACCGGTTTCGACTACGCCGCCGGCACGATTGCCTCCGACGTGGCTGAGCAGACCCGCCAGACGTTCCACAATATCCAGGATGCCCTGGCTGAAGCCGGGGCATCGCTCGCTGACGTGGTGCGGGCACGGTATACCGTGGCGGATGGGGCCGATTGGGATACAGTCGGGTCGGTTATCGGAGAGCATTTCGCCGACACCCGGCCCGCCGCCACGGCGATCATCGCGGCATTGATCGACCCGCGTATGAAGGTCGAGATTGAAGTCACCGCACGAATGCGGAAGGAGAACTAGGCGATGCCAACAGTAATGATTACCGGCGCAAATCGTGGTCTTGGACTGGAGCAGGCGCGTCAGTATGCAGCCGATGGCTGGACGGTGATCGCCACCTGCCGCAACCCCATCGGGGTGGGCGAGCTGGCGACCATCGAAGGTGATGTGCAAGTACATGGCCTGGATGTGACGGATCACCGCCAGGTCGATCGTCTGGCGAGTGATCTGCAAGGTACGGCCATCGACGTGCTGGTCAACAACGCCGGAATTTACGGACCGCGCGGCATGGGCGCGGCGGACATGGATTACGCCGAGTGGGAACAGGTGCTCAGGACCAACACGTTGTCGCCCCTGAAAATTTCGACCGCCTTTGCCGACCACGTGGCCGCGAGCGATCAGAAGAAAGTAGTGACGATCTCATCCATTATGGCGTCCATCGGCGGCACCACGAGCGGCGCCGATTATATTTATCGGTCATCCAAGGCGGCGGTGAACATGGTGATGCGGATTTTCGCCAATGACGTGGCGGCACGCGGCATCATATGCGTAATGTTCCATCCCGGGTGGGTGCAAACCGATATGGGCGGCCCAGGGGCCGATATCGACGAGGTTACCAGCGTCACCGGCTTACGCGGCACGATCGCCGGTTTGACGACAAGCGATAGCGGTGAATTCTTCAATTACGATGGCACGTCGTTGCCTTGGTAGGAGGGGCTATGTCTGAACCGGTAAAATTCTATTTCGAGTTCGCGTCGCCGTATTCCTATTTTGCGACCTTCAAGATCGAAGAGACCTGCGAGGCGCTTGGCCGTGATGTGGAATGGAAACCGTTTTTGTTGGGCGCTTTGTTCAGCGTCACCGGCGCACAACCGCTGAGCACCATCCCGATGAAGGGCGAGTACTGCGAAAAAGATTGGCAGCGTCTGTCGCGTTACATGAATGTCCCGTGGACGATGCCGGAAGGTTTCCCAATCAGTACCGTTGCCGCGGCGCGCGCGTACTATTGGATACATGATCGCGACCCGGCGCTGGCCAAACAGTTCGCCAAGGAAGTGTTTATGACCTATTTCGGTCGCGGCCAAGACATCGGCTCGCCCGATGCAGTGGCGGAAGTGGCCGCGCCGCTAGGCATAGATCATGCCGAATTGGCGGCGGCGCTGGCTGATGACAAAGTGAAGCAACGCCTCAAGGACGAGACCCAATCGGCCATCGATGCGGGCGTCTTCGGCGCGCCGTATTTCATTGTCGACGGTGAAGGGTTCTGGGGATCGGACCGCATGTGGATGATACGCCGCTGGATCGAACGCGGCGGTTGGTAATAGACGAAAAGGAACGACAAGAATGGCTATTAAGCTGAAAAAGGGCATCAAGGAATTGGTGGAAGAAGCCGAGGCCGTGGTCATCACCATGTCCACCGAAGAAGCTATCGAGAAAATCGCCGACGACGAAATGGTATTCGTCGATATCCGCGACGTGCGCGAGCTGGAGCGCGATGGCACCATTCCCGGCTCCATCCACGCGCCGCGCGGCATGCTGGAGTTTTGGTTTGACCCGGAGAGCAAGTACCACAAGCCGGTGTTCGGTGACGAGACTAAAACCTACGTGTTGTTTTGCGCCGCCGCTTGGCGTTCCGCATTGGCGGCGAAAACTCTGCAGGATATGGGCTTTCCCAACATTGTGCATTTCGCCGAAGGGTTCGGTGGCTGGAAAGAGGCCGGTGGTCCCATCGATGAGACAAAGAAGAAGCAATAGATCATGAGCGTTATCCGGACAGCCGCAATTCCGAATTCCGACGAGTTCAAGGCCAATGCCGCCGACATGCGCAAGGTCGTTGAGGATTTGCGCCGGGTCGTCGGTGAGGCAAAACAAGGTGGCGGCGAGCGGGCGCGTGACAAGCACACGGCGCGCGGCAAGCTACTGCCGCGGGAACGGGTTCGGCGGTTGCTCGATCCGGGCTCACCGTTCTTGGAGTTCTCGCAGCTCGCCGGACACGACATGTACGAAAGCCCAGTGCCGGCCGGCGGCGTGATCACCGGTATTGGCCGCGTGGCCGGTACGGAGGTCGTCGTGGTCGCCAACGACGCCACCGTCAAGGGCGGGACCTACTATCCGATCACGGTAAAGAAACACTTGCGGGCGCAGGAAGTGGCGCAGCAGAACAACCTGCCATGTATTTATCTGGTCGATTCCGGTGGTGCCTTTTTGCCGGAACAAGACGACGTGTTTCCCGGCCGCGACCATTTCGGGCGGATTTTCTACAACCAAGCCAACATGAGCGGCCAGGGCATCCCACAAATCGCCGTGGTCATGGGTTCGTGCACGGCGGGCGGCGCCTATGTGCCGGCCATGTGTGACGAGAGCATCATCGTTGAGAAGCAAGGCACGATCTTTTTGGGCGGTCCGCCGTTGGTTAAGGCGGCCACCGGCGAGGTGGTATCAGCCGAGGATTTGGGCGGTGCTGAGGTGCATTCCAAGGTTTCCGGCGTCACCGACCACATGGCGCGCGACGATGACCACGCGCTCGCATTGGCACGGCGCGCGGTGGAGAACCTGAACCGCGTCAAAAACGTCGACATGGATGTGCGTGAGCCTGAAGAGCCCGCCTATCCGCTGGAAGACATTTACGGCATGGTGCCGCAAGACTTGAAAAAACCTTACGATGTGCGCGAGGTGATTGCGCGCATTGTCGATGGATCGCGTTTCGACGAGTTCAAGCAGCTTTACGGCACCACGCTGATTTGCGGGTTCGCACGCATCTTCGGCTATCCGGTCGGTATTATCGCCAACAACGGTATCCTGTTTTCCGAATCTGCTCTGAAAGGCTCACACTTCATCGAGCTTTGCGCACAACGCAAAATCCCGCTGGTGTTCCTGCAGAACATCGCCGGCTTCATGGTTGGGCAGAAATACGAATCGGGCGGCATTGCCCGTGATGGCGCGAAGATGGTTACCGCTGTGGCATCCGCCGCGGTGCCGAAATTCACGGTGATTATCGGCGGCAGCTTCGGTGCGGGAAACTATTCCATGTGCGGGCGGGCTTATTCGCCAAAGTTCTTGTGGATGTGGCCGAACGCGCGGATTTCGGTGATGGGGGGCGAGCAAGCCTCGTCGGTGTTGTCGACGGTCAAACGCGACAGCATGGAGGCCCGTGGAGAAACGTGGCCCGAGGATGAAGAGGCCGCGTTCAAGCAGCCGATCCTCGACCAATATGAACACCAAGGACACCCGTACTATGCCAGCGCGCGGCTTTGGGATGACGGCGTTATTGATCCCAAGGACACGCGCATGGTGCTGGGGCTCTCCATTTCGGCAGCGCTCAATGCGCCGATTGAGAAGACCGATTTCGGCGTGTTCCGGATGTAGGCGGGGGACGAGATAACAATGCTCAAGACGGAAGTCAATGATCAAGGCCGGGCCACGGTCACGCTCAATCGGCCCGAGGTGCACAACGCCTTCGACGAAGCCTTGATTGCCGGCCTGCAGGAAACGTTTTCAGGGTTATCCGAGAACGCCGATGTTAGGCTGATTGTGTTGAAGGCCGAGGGCAAAAGCTTCTGCGCCGGTGCGGACCTCAACTGGATGAAGCGGATGTCGGGGTATTCCTACGAGGAAAATGTCGCCGATGGTAAGGCCTTGGCCGGCATGCTGCACACCATAGCCACATGTCCGCAACCTGTGATCGGGCAAATTCAAGGGCCGGCCTACGGCGGCGGTGTCGGCATGGTGTCTGTATGCGATATTGCCATAGCGTCGGAAAAAGCACGTTTCATCTTCTCGGAAGTCAAACTGGGCATCACGCCGGCGACCATCTCACCCTACGTTGTGGCCGCCATCGGTGAACGCCAGGCGCATCGCTATTTCCTGACCGCAGAGCTGTTCGATGCGGCGACGGCGCTGGATTTGGGATTGGTGCATCAGGTCGTTGCTGCAGATGAACTGGAGGCGACGGTGGACGGCATCGTGGCCACTATGATGAACAACAGCCCGGCGGCGATGATCGCGGCCAAGGATTTGATCCATGCGGTGGCCAATAAGCCGGTGGACGAAAGTGTGTTGAATGATACGGCCAAGCGCATTGCCGACGTCCGCGCCACGGACGAGGGCAGGGAGGGCATTCAAGCCTTTCTGGAAAAGCGCAAACCGGCTTGGATCGAATAGTAGGGAGTTTCGGTGACGTGTTTCAGAAAATTCTAGTCGCCAATCGTGCGGAAATCGCCTGCCGGGTCATGCGCACGGCGGAGCGCATGGGCATTGCCAGCGTGGCTGTCTATTCCGATGCCGATGCCGATGCGCCGCACGTACGCCAAGCCGGGCAGTCGGTGCATTTGGGGCCGCCGCCGGCAGCTGAGAGCTATTTGCTCGCCGACAAAATTCTGGCCGCTGCGAAAGCCACGGGCGCCGACGCCATTCATCCGGGATACGGGTTTCTGTCCGAGAACGCCGATTTCGCCGATGCCGTGCGTGCAGCAGGGCTTATTTTCATCGGGCCGCCGGCCGATGCCATCCGCTCCATGGGCGCCAAAGACAACGCCAAGGCGATCATGGAGAAAGCCGGCGTGCCGGTAGTGCCTGGTTATTACGGTGAGGATCAATCCGTTGAACGGTTGGCGGCATCAGCCGACGAGATTGGCTATCCGGTGCTGCTGAAGGCTGCCATGGGCGGCGGAGGCAAGGGAATGCGGGTGGTTGAACGGGTTGAGGATTTGGCGGAAGCCGCCGACTCGGCCCGCCGTGAAGGCGTCGCGTCTTTCGGCGACGGCAGGTTGCTGGTGGAGAAGTACTTGACCAAGCCGCGCCACGTGGAAGTGCAGGTCTTTGCCGATAGCCATGGCAACTGCGTGCATTTGTTTGAGCGTGATTGCTCCCTGCAGCGCCGTCACCAAAAAGTCATCGAAGAGGCCCCCGCACCGGGCATGACGGAAGAGCTTCGCGCGCGCATGGGTGCTGCTGCCGTGGATGCGGCGAAAGCGGTGGGATACGAGAACGCAGGCACGGTTGAGTTTTTACTCGATACAGACGGCTCATTTTATTTCATGGAAATGAACACGCGCCTGCAGGTTGAGCATCCGGTGACCGAGATGATCACCGGACAGGATTTGGTGGAATGGCAGTTCCGCGTTGCCGCCGGTGGCACTTTGCCGATGATGCAGGACGAATTGACGATCACCGGGCACGCCATGGAAGCACGGCTCTATGCGGAGGATCCGGATGCCGGTTTCTTGCCGGCTCCTGGCGCCATTCATCATTTGGCATTTCCCGCACCGTCGATGAATGTGCGCATCGATACCGGCGTCGAAGCAGGGCAGGCAGTTTCGTCTTTCTACGACCCGATGATTGCCAAAGTGATCGTATGGGATACCGACCGCGCGGCGGCGTGCCGACGCATGTCATCGACGCTGAGCGGCGTGGAGGTGGTCGGACCGACGGTCAACCGAGGGCTCTTGAAGTTTCTCGTCGATGACGAAGCGTTCAGGGGCGGAGATGTTGATACGGGGATGATTGACCGGTTGGACCCGGTCTCGTTTGCCTCTGATACAACACCGAACAGCGATGCGTTCGTTTGCGCCGGTTTGTGGCTGCTGGAGCAACGCGCGGCCGAGGCTCGAACCCAGGCATCACTCCGAGGCGATCCGACGACTCCGTGGTCAATGTCGGATTGTTGGCGGATGAATGATGTGGCACATCAGGATTTGCAGTTCCGGTGGGGCGAGAACGAGATCGTTGTGTCCGCCATTCCGACCTCATCGGGGCATTTGTTCCGGTTGCACGAAGAAGGCGGCGACGTGGATTGCGAAGTCTATGGTGCAGTTGGCGTCGATGGCACTGTGAAAGCCGTTATCGATGGACGTGGCGTTGCGGCTCGGGTTGTTGTGGTGGGGACCGATCTGACGGTATTCCTGGATCATCGCGCCTGCCGCATGCGTCTAGCAGACCCGGCACTGTTGGCGGCGGCGGAAGATGGCGACGCACCTGTGTTGGCGTCACCCATGCCCGGAAAGGTCGTCGTGGTGAACGTGACGGCCGGTGAAGAGGTTGTTGGCGGAACAACGCTCATGGTGTTGGAAGCCATGAAAATGGAGCATGCCATCAAGGCGCCTGTGGACGGTGTGGTAACGGCGGTTCACTATGGGGTCGGCGATCAGGTGGACGAGGGTGTCGATTTGTTGGCATTCGAAGAGGCAGAGCAAGAATCATGAAGTATCCGGAAAAAGTAAAAATTGTTGATGTCGGTCCGCGCGATGGCCTGCAGAATGAGCCTTCGGAAATTTCAACGGGGACTAAGATTGAATTGGTGGACCGTTTAGCCGCCGCTGGGCTCAGGTTTATCGAGGCCGGTGCTTTCGTTTCGCCCAAGTGGGTGCCGAAAATGGCCGATTCGAACGATGTCATGGCCGGGATTTCGCGCCGCGATGATATTGTTTATTCGGTTCTGACCCCGAATATGAAGGGGTTCGAGGCCGCCGTTGCAGCCAAGGCCGATGAAGTGGCGGTATTCGGCGCAGCGTCGGAGAGCTTTTCGCAAAAGAATATCAACTGTTCCATCGAAGAAAGCTTGGCGCGGTTCCAGCCGGTATGCGACGCCGCCAAGGCTGCGGACATTCCGGTTCGTGGGTATATCTCGTGTGTTCTGGGCTGCCCCTATGAGGGCGAGGTGGCGGCCGGCGAAGTGGCGCGCGTGGCCAAAGTTCTGTGGGACATGGGCTGCCATGAAGTTTCCTTAGGCGACACCATTGGCACAGGCACGCCGGCCAAAGCACAAGCCATGATCGAAGCGGTCGCGGCACACCTTCCGCTGGATCGAATTGCGGTGCATTTCCACGATACCTATGGGCAGTCGTTGGCCAATATTCTGGCCGTCATGGAGCAGGGTGTGGCTGTCATCGATGCGTCCGTATCCGGGCTTGGTGGGTGTCCCTATGCCAAAGGGGCGTCTGGAAACGTGGCGACTGAAGACGTGCTTTACATGTTGAATGGCCTTGGTATCGACACCGGCATTGATTTGAAGGCACTGGTTGAAACGGGGGCGTTCATTTCCGATGCTTTGGGCCGGGTGTCCAGCGCCAAAGTGACGCGCGCTTTGTCCGGCAAGGCGGCGGCGTGACCGTCAATCTGATCAAGCTTTGCGTGGGAATTGAGACCGTCGAACATTTGGCGCAGGTACAGGCAGCACGCATGGACGCGGCAAGGGCGCGCGGGGAAGAACCGCAATTGCGTCATTTGACTCGAAATATGCCGCGTCGTCGCGATGAGGTCCTGGACGGTGGATCGCTCTATTGGGTGATCAAGGGCGTCATTCAGGTGCGTCAACGGATTATCGGACTAGAGCACACGGAACGTGAAAACGGCACACCCGCGTGTGCGATCCTTTATGCGCCGGAACACGTCCGAACGGAACCGCGTGCCTTCCGTGCATTTCAAGGATGGCGCTATTTTCCTGTGGACAAAGCACCGGCAGACCTCGGTGACATGGCGAGGAATACGGCGGATTTGCCCCCGGAGATGGCTGCTGAACTGCGGGATTTGGGCTTGTTGTAAGCTTGGAGTCATTAAGCGGCGTTATGTATAAATGGCTCGTATGCGTTGCTGGTCGGGATTTTAGTTGCGAATCAATCTTGTACACGAGATTATAGCGTTATTGCCAATTACCACCGCCGCATACGGGGGTAGGCGCTTGGAACGGAAGCCATGAGCGAAGACAAAGTTGAAATCATCAACCCACCGAATACGGTCAAGACGAAAGTCCGCGTCGGAGGACCGGGGGCGGTCGATACTTCCACGCTGGAGCGTGCGGAGGAAGCCATTGCCGGTATGGCTGACCAGTACCTCGATTGGGTGCAGGATGATCTGAAGCGGATTGACGCCGCCTTTAAAATCCTCGCCGCGGCTACGGGTGAGCGCAAGGAAGAGATCGACGGTGTTTTCCAGGTCGCTCATGACATGAAGGGGCAGGGCGGCAGCTTCGGTTACGATTTGGTCACGGCCATTGGCAACCAGCTTTGCCGTTTGATCGAGAAATTGGACACCTATGGTGATCCGGAAGTGAACGCAATTCGCGTGCACATCGATGATATGAAATTGGTTATTGGCCAAAAAATGAAGGGCGACGGCGGAAAGGCCGGCGATCAGATTTTACTCGGCCTGGAGAAAGTCGCCGAAAAACTGGTGAACTAGTCGTTCCCGAATTCCGTAAGCCAGGCGATTCGGCGCTCCAAATCTTCGATTTCGTGATTCAGCCACGCAACAAGGTGACCGGAATCGCCCTCATGATGGCGATGCAGGTCCAATAACCTGGTTAATTCGGTTTCTGCCGTTTCCAGCATGAGCTCAATTTGAACACGCTGTTCTTTCGCATCAAGCAGATGCATGAAGCGGAACTTCAGGGCGGCAATCAGTTTGTTGAGATCTGTCGCACCAGGACGTAGCGGCGCTGTCAGCAGCACCATGAGTTCGCGATGTCCATCATCGGTAATGGAAAGCACGGTTTCTTCCGCCGACTGTGTCTCGTCGACGAGTCCTTCGTATCTGAGCAATTCAAGCGATGAGCCGAGAATGTCCAAGGATGGGCCTTGCACCCGGTCCAGGAAATGCCGAACGGCCTCAGCCAAAGCCGCATAGGGCATGCTGGCGTGCTGCGCCAATGATCCGAGCGCACACAGCCGGGCAGCTTCTTTCGGGGTTAGTGTATTATCGGCGTACATTTCTGCGCCTTTCGCATGACGTCAGTTCAGCCCCATCCAGGTTATGGATACCCCGAATGAGAGGTTCTCGCAACCATGAGATGGTTTTATAGTTTACGCTTAGCAAGTCTATCGTCGCAAATTATCGGCTATTCGGCGCTCAAAGCATCCAACGAATTCAAGAAATCCGTCACGTCGTCGCTGACTTCTTCGCTTTCAGCCTCGCTATTGGTGGCTGTTGCGCTGTTGCCGAACTTGGCCGGATCGAATTGGTCCTGGTCTTCCGCTTCGGTGAAAACGTGGACTTCCTCATTGAGGACGCTGTTGATGGTTTCCAGCAAGGAGGTCCGATTGATCGGTTTTGTTGCGAATCCGTTCATGCCCGTTTCATGGTATACGGCAACATGGTCCTCCATGACATCCGCTGTTACGGCAATAATAGGCAGGGTGCTGAAATCGCCGCCCATTTGCCGAATCGCCCTGGTGGCATCGAGGCCGTTCATTTCGGGCATGCGAATATCCATCAACACGACATCAAATGTCTTTCTTTTGACAGCGCTCAAGGCTTCGACGCCGGAACCCGCGAAGGTCAGTTCATGCTTTAACGGCTCCAAAACGGATTTCAAAATCAGCTGGTTCAATTCGTTGTCTTCGGCCACGAGAATAGACAAATGCCGCGTGGCCGCAGCTTCGTAACTGCCGTGATCCGTGACCCCGCGCCTTACATTTCCGGACGCGGTTTTGGTTTTAAAGGTGAGCCAAAACTTAGACCCTTGTCCCAATTCACTCTCGACATTGATATGGCCGCCCATCAATTCGGTCAAACGTTTGGAAATAGATAAACCAAGGCCTGTGCCCTCGTAACGGCGGCTGGTGGAGGAATCCGCCTGCGTGAAGTCCTGGAACAGTTTGTCGCGGGCGTCTGCCGCGATGCCGATTCCGGTATCTTCAACCTCGATGCGCACCAGCATGCCGCCATCCGAATCCGGTTCGTGGCGGACGCGAACTGTAATGCCGCCGTCATGTGTGAATTTGACGGCATTGCCGACCATATTGATCAGCACTTGGCGAATGCGCGTCGGGTCACCCACAAGGGAGTGTGGCAGGTCTCTGGAAATATCCTCCGCTACATACAAGCCCCGTTGTTCTGCGCGCGGTCGGATCAGGTCGATAGCATCGTCAATAACGTTCAGGAGATTAAATTCGATGTTTTCGATCGCCAGTTTGCCGGCCTCGAGTTTCGATAGGTCCAAGATGTCGTTGATGATGGTCAGCAGACTTTGTCCGGCGCTCTTGATTTTGAGTACGGTATCGTGATGGATCGTCGGCAGGTGCGAATCCAATAGGATATCCGCCAGTCCCAAGACGCCTGTCATGGGGGTGCGAATTTCGTGACTCATGGATGCCAGGAATTCCGATTTACTGCGTTCCGAGGCCTGTGCTTTTTCCTTCTCCTCAGCATACTTGTCCGCCAGCTCGGTCAACTCTCTCGATTGTTTCTCCAAAAACTCCTGAGTTTGTACGAGATCAACGATGTTCTGGGTCAATTGCTCTTCATTCTCGCGCAGCCGTTCCTCGGTTCGAACACGCTCCGTGATATCGTGAAAGACAATCACCATATTGCCGTCAGATGTGGGCGCGCGGAACACATCCAGATAGCGTCCACCCGGCACGGTGTCGATGTATCGCCCTTGCTCAGTTGTGAGATAGGAATCGAGCCGGGCTCTTGCCAACGTGCCCGGGTCGCCATCGCCGAAATCTCCGCGTTCAGCACGAATGTTAACCAGCGCCTTCAGTGGAACCCCCTCGTGAATAATGTGTTTGGGGAACTGATACAGCGTGCTGGCGGCGTCGTTGAATAGCTGCAGTTTATGGTCGGCGTCGATCAACATCATACCTGCCGACATGCTTTCAAGTGCAGTCGACAGTTGCGCTTCTTTGATCTCCATTTCAGCCCGTGCTTTGCGCCGCTCGGTGATATCGGTGATCATGACGACTGCGCCGCCATCGGCCAAAGGCGCTTTGCGGAACTCCAGAATTCGGGTGCCTTGATTGACGGCGATTTCTGTGGTCACTCTTTCCGGTGAGCGATAAGCGGCCATCCGTGCAGCTACGAGATCTTCAACGTTTCCAGGACCGTAGTTACCCACTTCCGCAGCATGTTGGAGAATACTAAGGACTGGCATTCCTAGCTTGATGCTGTCGTTGGGGTGGGCGATTAGCTCGACATAACGATCGTTGAAGAGCGTCAGATTCATATCTCGATCTAGAACGAAAATGCCGTCCGCCATGTTATCCAGCGCGGTGCGCAGTTGACGTTCTTTTTCCGCCAACGCGGTTTCCGCCTTTTTGCGGTTGGTAATGTCGGTGTAGGTCGTGACGATGCCGCCGTTCGGAAGTGGAATGCCGTGCACCTCAATGACTTTGCCGTCAGGCCGGGTGCGCTCGAACAGATGAGGCTTGAAGCCTAATGCCAGGTCCATGCGCTCTTTGACCAGATCATTCGGCTCGCCCGGCCCATATTCACCGCGTTCGGCATTGTATTGGAAAAACGCTGAAAGGGAGGTGCCCGGTATACCCAGTTCCGGCGGAAACTCCAAAAGATCAAAGAAGTTCTTGTTACATGCCACAAGGTTCAAGTTCTGATCGAACACGCTGACACCTTCACCTAGGTGGGCAATGCTCTCCACCAGAAGCTCGGCTTGTTGCAACTCTTCTTCGGCCATCTGACGCTGCGTGATTTCGACGGTAAGTCGACGCACAAACCAAAGGACGGAGATGCTGGCGATAACCAGAAACGGCACGAAGAAGAGCATGGCCGTAAGCCGGTCGGTCGCTTCGCTAACCAGTGTTTCGAATTCCCGCCTGGCGCTCTCTTCCTCGGTGCGCCAGGCTTCCCGCAGCGACCAAATCGCCAATATGGCGTCCGAATCATCAACCCGCACAAGGCTATCGGTAACATGTGGCGGCCATCTTTTCTGAACGGCGTCGTCGGCGATGTTAAGGCTGCGACGATAGTTTTCGACCGTGGCGCGAAGGGTCGCCAAAGCTTGCCGGCCTTTCTCCAGTTTCGGGCCACCCGGCTGTCGATAGATCTCGTCTAGTTTGTCCAGAGCTGTGGTGACGCCGGTTAAGTTGCCGACGATTTTATCTCGATCCACGCTATCCTGACGGAGCACGTAATTTTTAAAGTTATGAATGAACCCGCCGTAACCGAGGTGGCGATAAATGTCGGAGATATACCGGCCCTTCTTCTCGGACAAGGCATTGGTCGATCGCCATTTTGTTGCGATGTCGCTGAAAAAATTATTGGCCGATAGGGGAATAACGACGCTGGCGGCTGTTAAGATGACCAGCACCGCAATGACGAATGCGCTAACGACGCGTATTCGGTCTCTATGAAACCCGAACGACAATTTTCCCATTAATATCCCGCAGGCGACCCGGAAAACCACTGTCTTTACCGATTGTGATATATCTTTCGCCATGATTCAAACTGAATATCACGATACCGAGTATATCCAGCCGTCAGTGCGATTTATCGCAAGTATATAGAGAATAATCTTAACAAGACTTGACCCAGGTCATGGCCGTGGCATGGTTCCAGGTGTCGAATATTAACGGTCAGAATATGGAGGTAGCATCATGTCATTGAAAGATATCATCGTTCCCATCGACACCACGGATGCGAGCAAATCACGTGTCGAGGCGGCGATTACGATCGCTTCTGCACATGATGCCCACATCACCGGCGTTGTTGTTCTCTACAGGCCTTATATTCCCCCCCATGCGGAAGTGGAAATCAGTGCGGAACTACTTGAGATGCGCCAACAAGCGTTGCGCGATCTGGCCGAGGAAGCCGGAGAGATTTTCCAAAAACGTATGGACGCAGCCGGCTGCAGTTCCGATTGGCGGATCGTCGAGGGTGACCCCATAGACGTCATGAGTGAACAGGCCCGGTACGGTGATTTGTTGATCGTCAGCCAAAATCCTTCAGCCGGCGATTTTCTCCCGGGCGGGCACGAAATGCCGGACCGCGTCATCCTGAGTGCCGGGCGGCCGGTTTTGGTGGTGCCCTATATCTACAAGGAAGGTCCCATTGGCGTGCGGCCATTGGTTGCCTGGGATGCGGGCCGCATGGCTGCGCGCGCGGTGCATGATGCCATGCCGTTGCTGGAGAAAGCCGAAAACGTGACGATCATGGTTGCCAACCCTGAAGCCGGAGCAGACGGCCATGGCGACTTGCCAGGTGCAGATTTGGCCGCGCATTTGGCGCGTCATGGGGTCAATGCAACGGCCGATCACACCGTCAGCCGAGACATGGATATCGGCGAATTGCTGTTGTCGCGCGTCGCCGATGAGCGCGCTGATCTATTGGTCCTTGGCGCTTATGGCCATGCGCGCTGGCGCGAATTGGTTCTCGGCGGCGTTACAGCCCACATCCTGGAACACATGACGGTTCCCGTGCTGATGTCGCATTAGATAACCGGGAGAACCAGTTTCGATGGCCGTTCAAGGTTTCGGTATAATGTGATCGTTGGCGGCCGACCGTCGGGGATTCGCGTGAAGTGATCTGAATCCGATGCGGCGATGGACATCCGTATACGGTGCCCTTGGCGGAACAGATAAGAGGTCGGCAGCAACTCAAATGACACAGTTGCCGGCTCGCCGGGAACCAAGTGTTCGGCATCCTCAATCTTAAATGAATGTGTCGGCCCGGTCGGCGGAATGTCGGCCGGGTAGGGGCCCGGTTTGCGATGCAGTGCCCGGAACACACCCTCCGTCACATAGACGGAACGCCCATCCGGGGTAATATCGGACAAATAAACAAACAGGCAGCAGTCCTTTTCGGAACTGGCAAAACGAAGGTCGACATAGGGATGACCTGTGATTTCCGTGTCGGTGTCCAACGGTGGGGTTGTGTAACTTAGCATGGCATCCTCGCGGCCATCCCAATCGTCGTAGTAGGTATCTACGTTGGCTATATAGAGCCGGTCGTACCGGGTGTGTATGCCAGTCCCGCAGGCGTAATCGCCCTCATAGTGATCGGCGGCGGCATGATCTTCCGGGACCTGTGAAACCAACCCGCCATCTGCGCCGGGATACAGGACCGTCTCGCGGTGTTTCGGCGGCCATTGGTCGGCGGCTTTCCATGCTTCTTCGCCCATCGTGTAGTAGTGCACGGGCTGCTCGGCGTCGATATCGGCATTAAGCTGTTTCAAGTGTTTGTCGAAGAATCGCAATACGGCAGCACCGACAAATGGCTGTTGTGGGTCGGTGTTGGGCCGCCACGGACTGGCGTGCCCGCGTGCGCCATGATCCCAAGGACCGAGCATCAGCCGGCTTTCGGGGTTGTCGAGCCAAAGGTAGCGCTGAATGGTGCCAACCGAATAGCCGCCGCCGTCCATCCAGCCCGAAACCGAGAAATAAGCTGTTGAGGCATCGGCTTCGCGACTGGCGTAATTGTAGGGACTGATCGATGCGCCTGTGTAGTCGGGGTTGTCGGTCAACCCTGCATCCCGGTAGCGAAGTTGCTGAGCGAAATCCTGCATATCGAAATTCGCCTTGTGGTCGCGCAGGGCCGCACGCAGAAGCGCGCCGTCGGTGTCCTCGTCGACGGGGGCGGGGCCGGTGAGGCCGGGGTCCTTGAAGTAGGCATATGGCGGGATCAACTCGCGTTTGTCCTGATCGAGTGACTCGGCCAACGTGCCATAATTTTTTGTCACGCAGGTCAGCAGAATACCGCCCGGGTAAAGATGGTTCGACCACGTATCCCAGACAGCGAACAACGGCGCCACGGCCTTGACCGCGGGGTGATTTGTGGAGGCGAGGAAATCCGATGCCGCGCCTGGGTACGAAATCCCTGTTGCCCCGATACTGCCCGAACACCAACTCTGTTGGCTGACCCAATCGGCGACATCGTGGTGGTCAAGTCGTTCCGCCGGCGAGCGGAATCCGTCACGGCAGCCGAAACTTGCCCCTGACCCGCGCACATCGACAGCCACCAACGCATAGCCGCGTGACACAAACATATCGCGATAGAAGGCGACTGTTGGGCACGGGTCGAGGTTCGCGCTGTCTCCATCCCGAAGCGCGAAACGGCGATAGTAGGGCGTGAGTACCAAAATGGCAGGAAACGACTCGCCGGTCTCTTCCGTGCCCGGTAAATGGACATCGACAGCCAACCGCGTGCCGTCACGAACCGCGACATATTGGGAAACAATCCTCTCTCCATCGTACTCCGGCGGACGCCCAGACAAATAGTCGAGTGGTGATGTTTTCCAGGTGGCTTGTGTGGTCATGGTAATGCTATCCATCCAACCGCATATTGAAACGCGTCGCCGTCGATGCGGCATCAAATCCGAGTGCGGGATAAAATTCATGGGCCGCATCGCGATTGTGTGTGCAATAGAGCGACAGCCACGATAACCCACGCCCCCGAGCCCAACTTTCGGCAGCCGTGATCAGTAGCCCTGCGGCGCCGTTTCGGCGGGCCTTCTCCCCAACCACCAAGGCCTGGATCTGGGCACAGGCGTCAATTTCCAAGGCGTGGCGTGTGAACAAATCGACAAAACCGATAACATCGCCGGCAAACTCCGCCACAAACACCGCCTGGGAAGGGTCCGAGACAATGCGATTGAGTCGGTCGGATACGGGGGAGATTTCAGTGTCATATCCAAGTTCCCGACACAGCCCATGCAAGGCATCGATGTCATCGACACGGACTCCACGGATATAAACGTCGCTATCGCTCATTCAGATGTCCAATATTCGGCCCACAGCGTGGACGGGTGCTGGTGCCCGGTGGGTGTCACACCGTGAAGCCATTTTGGTAGAATGAACGGATTGGCGCGGAAATACAGGGGCAGCACAGGCAGTTCCTTGGCGTATATGGTTTGCAGGCGATGCCACAGTTTCCGGCGTTTCTCGCGGTCGAGTTCCGTCTCAATGGTTTCCAAGATTTCATCCATCTCGGCGTTTTTGAAGCCCGTGTAATTCTGGCCGGCATAGTTATTGTCAGATGTTGGTATGTGGCTCGAGTGCAGCGTCGTGCGCGGCACACTTTCAGGTGCGCTGATCCAGGCGTACATGGCGAGGCCTGTGAATTTCCGTTCGGTTACCGTGCGTCCGAAAAAAACCCGCGCCGGTTCGTTGCGGATGCGCACGTCAATCCCCGCACCCTTCCATTGGCTCTGGAGCACTTGCTCTACCAGTTCACGGGAACGGTTGCCGGCAGTGGTCATCAGTTCCAGGCGTAGGGGTTGGCCTTGCTTGTTGTGTCGAATGCCGCGTCGGCGAATGTTCCATCCGGCATCGTTCAATAGTTTCGCCGCGCGTTTTGGATTGTACGCATACGTCGGAATATCCTTGGCGTGCACCCAGTCCAACGGATTGACGTTCGAATTCGCCACCGGTTGCTTGCCGCCGAACAATTGCTGGGTCAGCGATTGGCGGTCAACGGCGTGGAGCAGGGCGTGCCGCACGCGTTTGTCAGCTAAAATCGGATTGTCCAGGTTGAGATCGATATGCTCATAGATCAATCCCGGTTTGTAGATCACGTTGAATCGCTGGCCGTGGCGTTTTTCGAAAGCCAAGGCTTGATCGACTGTGAACCCAAGCTCGCCGGCCACCATGTCGATATCGCCCGATAGCAGGTTGGCCTCCAAGGCAGCAGTGTTGCCGATAACCTTGATGACGATTTGCTTGAATGCCGGTTTTTTACCGTACCACGTGGCATTGGGGCGCAGCACCACATGTGAGCCGGAGACGACTTCGCTAAGCATGTAGGGCCCAAACACGAGGCCCGGGTTCGTTGCGTCGGTGTCGAAAGCGGTCCGCGTTTTGTACTTCTCCGGGTTAGAAAAATGCGGCGTCTCAATGTGGGCCGGCAACAACTCGAACCCGCTCACCGAATTGTATTCGAAGGACAATTTGTCGAAGTGCAAGGTTACGGTCTTATCGTCAATGACGTCGATCTTATAAAGGCTGCGATAGAACTCCATGTCGCCAACACCGGACTTGGCGTGGCGGCCGACTTTCCAGGTAAAAACCACGTCTTTCGAAGTCACTGGCACGCCGTCGCCCCACGTGGCATCCGGATGAAGAGTATATGTTGCAGCGACACCTTGCGCGCCCTTGGGCGTGCGCTCTTTCTTGGCCAAACCGTTTTCGAACGTCGGAAGCTTTGTACACAACAGGCAAATCAGCTTCCAATCCTTGTTGTAGGCGGTGAGTGGCCGGCGTGTCAGTGCCTGGATGTAGGTTTTGGCCAACATTGAATCGATGTTGGGATGAAACGATGATGGAAACTGCGTGATGCCGATGGTCAACCGGTCTTTCGCCATCGCGGCGGCGGCAAATCCCAGTGCGATGATAAGGCACAGGCTGAAACGAATGAGGCGTAGCGGCATCATGGACAAGAGGTTAGCATCGCCGTCATGGCTGGGCGAGATAGTATTTCAGCATGTCGTGCGCTTGCTTTCCGGTCCAATCGGCGGCGCCTGCGATATATCCCCTGAGGTTTCCTTGACGGTCGATGATGAAAGACCAAGGTAACCCATCATATGCCCCGAATGCACCTGCCGCGTGACCTGCCGGGTCACTCAGAGGGTTCAGTGAACGAATACCAAGATGCCGAAAAAAACTGACGAGTGCATTTGAGGGCGCATCATCGGTGGCGACGGTCAAGACCGTTAAACCGTCGGTGCCGAGATTGCGTTGCAATTGATCGAGGTGCGGCAGTTCTGCGCGGCAGGGCGCACACCAGGTTGCCCACAAATTCAAAAGCACGACCCGGCCCCGGTAGCGGGTCAAATTGGTAACACCATGCGAGGGCGTATGCATGGGTGTGATCGGTGCGACACGCACGGGCTCGACAATCGTAAACGGACGTCGGTGGCCGTTGAACTCGGTCGGTGCGGCCGCAGCTTGCCATCCGCCTCTATCCCATCCGCTCACGACGATGAGCAGCGAAAGTGCGACGAGGCGTTTCACGGATTAAATCAAATCTGCCAATTGGTTGACCCGCTCACGCAACCGCCCGAGCACTTCGGACACTTCGCCCGTGGCCCGCGCCGTTTGACCCGATAGATTTTTTACCTCGCCGGCGACCACGGCAAAGCCCTTGCCGGCATCCCCGGCCCGTGCTGCCTCAATCGTTGCGTTCAAGGCGAGCAGGTTGGTTTGCTTGGCAATCGCGTCAATTTGCGATGCGACCTTGTCAACGGTTTCAATCTCTTCGCGCAGTCCGTCAATTTCAGCCTGCAACGCAGCGACATTGGAATTCGGTTCCGGTTCAGGTTCGGGAGCCGGAGCGGCAGGCGTGACCGGTGGCGGCGCGGGGGTAAATGAGGGTGCCGGTTCCGATGCCGCCGGCGCAGGCAGCGGTGCGGGTGCCGGTTCGGATGCCGGTTCAGATACCAGTTCAGGCATTGCGGTCATTGGCTCGCTTTCCGCCAAAGCTTTCGCGCCTTCGGCGCCGTCCAACATGGTATCGGCGATGACATTGAAGACACTGGCCCAAGCCGCAGCCGTCTCTGGCGTGAAGTCGGCGCCCATGGCTTCCTCAATCGAACCAAGCAGACATGCGCCGACGGTATCGTACATGTCGGCGCGAACTTTGTATCCAGCATGGCGTGCGCCCAGCTCATGGAGCATACCGCGCATATTCGGCATATTGTCGACGCTATCAACGACCGTTGCCAAAGTGTCCATCAAGGCGCGGCCTTGGTTCATGAGGTTTTCCGGGAATAACTCCTTGAGGGTCGGATCGGTTTCAAACAGACGATTATAGAAATCTATGGCAACACGATCCGCATCGGCGGCGAAGCTCATGAAGGAATTGCGGACGATTTCGGCGTCGTGATGCGAGATATCCATGCGATTGGTTCCCTATAACCCCTGGAGTATAAAACCTATGACTATAGACTATATGCGCTTGCTGACCATCTGTCACTCAAAGATCGCATCTGGGTCATAAATTCCGCATTCACCAGGGTCTAAACCGAGACGTGAGCATAGAGACGTAATTTCGATCTGATCGACGAGGCTTTTCTCACCATTCGCTTCGCTCACCGCACAGCATATGCGAACCATCAGCTTTCCGTCGTCCGCATTCTGAGCAACATTGGCCATGGCTTGATAAGCGGTTTCATGGCCGGCTTTGGGATTGGCCAAGATGGCATCGGTGTAGGTATTGAAGATATCTATCCCTTCGTGCGGATCGTAAACTTTCAATGCATCCAGTGTCTCGAGAATTTGATCAACCCGGACACGTTGGGCAAATGAAACTTCCCCGTCTGCCGTGGCTACCAAGGCGCAGGCTGCCATCACGCCTTCCAGGAACGGTCGCGTGCGTTGGCGTTGCATGTGGGCGTGGTAGTTGTCGACGAGTGATTTTAAGATGCTGGCCATGGCGGCTCCCCCCCATTAGCCCGGTAGTCTAGCGGATTGAGATTTTTCGATCCATGGGGTTGCTGTTGGTGGTCGCCCAGTCGGCAAGAGAGCCGTCGTACATACGCACTTTTTTGTTTCCCAGAATTTCGTGTTGCACGAACCAGCCCAGGGACGCCCAGTGTCCGGTATTACAGAAAGCAATCGTCTGCCCTTGGATGGGCGCACCGACGGCGTCGAACAAGATTTTGAGGGTTTTGGCATCGCGAAAAACACCACCATCATCGATCGTGGTCCATTTACCCGGTAAGTTTACAGCGCCGGGCAGGGTGCCATGACGTTTAACTTGTCCAGATTTGTTGACCCCGACAAATTGGTCGTTGGGTCGGTGGTCGATGAGTTTTCCTTGACCCGAGAGTGCTGCTTTGACGTCATCTGCCGTGGCAAGATACCGGGGTTGAAAATCTGCCTTAAATACCGAGCGCACAGGCCGCGGGGCGCCTTTTTCGAGTGGCGGCTTTTTGGCGTCGAGATAACTTTCCATGCCGCCGTTCAGGATCGAGACGGTCTCCAACCCTACGGTCTTGAGAGTCCAATAAATCCGGGTCGCTACACCCATTTCTCCCGAGCTGTAGCCGCCGGGCAAAATGACCACGTGGCTGTCGTTGCCAATGCCCAAGCCGCCGATCAACTTTTCCAGATGTTTCAGACTTGGCAGCATGCCGGGCACGCCACCTTTTTTCACGCGCCAGCCGTCGCGCCCATAGTTGGTGTAGACCGCACCGGGCACATGCGCCGCGCGATAGGCGCCGAAGGAGCGGACATCCAAGAAAACGATCCCGGGTTTGCCCAGATTGGTCCGGACCCATGATGCATCGACCAGGGGCTCCGCCGCGATAGCTGGCGATATGCACGCCAGACAGACCAGGACCACGAACAATTGTCGGCCTAAGGGTTTCACGCGTCGCGGCCTCCGTTAGCCGCTGACCAACCGATCGGGTCGGCGAGGAAATCACGGACACCGGCGATCGAATCGGCCGGGAAGTAATTGCCCTCATCCGCGACCTTCAAAACATCGTGCCACGTGCACAGGTAATGCAGTTTGACGCCGGCCTCGTCCAGGGTGTCGAGGGCGCCTGGAAAGGCACTATAGAAGAACACCACAAAAATATCGCTGACGTTGGCGCCTGCGGTGCGCAACGCATTGACGAAGTTGATCTTGGAACCGCCGTCGGTTGCCAAATCTTCGACCAACAAAACCTTTTTGCCTTCCTCCAAGTTGCCCTCGATTTGCGCATCGCGTCCAAAACCCTTGGGTTTCTTGCGCACATAAAGCATGGGCTTGTCGGCGGCCTCGGCGATCCATGCTGCGTAAGGAATGCCGGCGGTTTCTCCACCGGCGACGAGATCGGTGTCGTCGAGACCGGCGTTTTCGCGCAGCATCTCAACGCCCAACTTGATCATGCGGCGGCGGGCTTCCGTGAAAGATATGACCCAGCGGCAATCGATGTAGACAGGGCTGGCCCAACCCGCAGTGAGGGTATAGGGCTCTTCGGGCCTGAAATTGACGGCTTTGATATCGAGCAGCCATTTGGCGGTCTCTAGGGAAGCGGGGGTGTGTTCCGGCATGAAAAGTCCTCACGGCGTTCGGTGAAATATCCCTCAGTTTTTAGAGGTTTGGAACTGCCTGCACAATCGGGAACTCCGGGTAATATTGTTGGATGACCGATTGACGCAGGTCGGCGCTTGGCGGCTAAATGATACATGATGAATAGGCAGCAGCGCAGACAGGCAGCGAAAGGCCGCGCGCGTAAATTCCAAGAACATATGAATGCCGCCCGATCGGGCTTGGAGGAGGGCGATTTGGTTGCCGCACAGCGGTCTTGCCTGGCGGCGATGAGTGTCGATCCGCTGGCCGCCGGGCCGCATCACCTATTGGCGCATGTCGCCTATGCCCAGGGCCGATTAAGGGAAGCGGGTAACCATATTCTGGAGGCCGCCACCAGGGACGATGAAAACGTCGATATCCATGCCGATTGCGGGGCGATCATGAACGTGTTGGGACGCCCCGCAGAAGCAGAGGCTGCTTGCCGTCACGTCTTGGAACTCCAGGCGAACCATATTGGAGCGTGGAACAACTTGGCAGTGGCGCTTGATATCCAAGGCCGTCACAACGAAGCACTGCAGGCTTGTGACGAGGTGTTGACCCGTGATCCGGATTTCGTTGATGCCCTGGTGAACAAAGGCAGTGTGTTGGTAAAGAGCGACGATCCCGTCAGCGCCATTGAGGTTCTGGCGCGCGCCGTTGAATTGGTGCCAGACAATCCATTGGCGCGCGTCAATCTGGCGACGGCGTTGAGAACCGTCGGGGAATTCGACGCCGCTGAAGCGCAATGCCGAACGGCTCTGGATATGCATCCCGATTATCCTGAAGCCCATAGTGCGCTCGGCGATATTTATTCGGCGACCAAACAGTTCGAAAGTGCCGTTGAAGCCTATGACGAGGCACTGCAACGGCGTCCGGGTCTCATGGCCGTGCGGCTAAACCGAGCCGCTGCCCTGCACAAACTGGGAAACCTGGACGATGCGGCAGCGGGATATCGTTCGGTGTTGAATGATTTCGCTGACAGTGCCGACGCTCATGCGGGATTGGGGGTCGTGCAGTTGGCGGGCGGTGATCTGGCGGCGGCGGCAACATCGTTCCGCAACGCCGTTGACCTGGACCCGCATCACGCGAGGGCGTGGGCTGCCTTGGCGTCATCGCCGGACGATGGGTTAAGCGATGAGGACTTGCGCTGCGTGAATGAGATGTGTGTGGATGATGCCGTTCCGGTGGAGTCCCGAATCGCCGGGCACTTTGCCCTGGGGGAGGTATATGACCGGCGTTGCGACTATATTGCGGCCTTTCGGCACTTTCACGCCGGCAACGAAGCCCGTAAAGCCAGGATGGCGGCACGGAAACATGTTTTCGACCCCGAGATTATGGCTGCCGACGTTGCGGCGATCATCGGCGCTTACCCCCAGGAAGCGTTTAGCGATGCCACAGAGGGCGATGAGGAGCGCCCCGTTTTCGTTGTCGGGCTGCCGCGCTCCGGGACAACGTTAATCGAGCAGATTTTGTCGTCTCATCCAGAGGTCGTGGGGGTCGGCGAGGCGATGAGTGTGGCGGCGTTGTCACCGGATATGAGTGAGAACGAGATGGTTCGGGCCGTGTTGGAACGGCTCGCGGGAAATGATGCGGACGCGCGGCGCATTGTTGACAAGACTCCGTTTCACTTTCGCGATCTGGGGCTTATCCGGCGCTTGTTCCCCAAGGCGCGGATCGTCCACTGTATGCGCGATCCGATGGATACGGGGCTATCTTGCTATATGCAGAACTTCGTCGAGGATTATCCCTGGTCATGCGACTTGGCGCATATCGGGTATTTCATCAATGCTTATCGGCGTCTGATGGCGCATTGGCGTACCGTTATGCCAGGCGAAATAATTGAAATTTCATATGACGCTCTTGTCGAAGATCCTGAACCCTATGTTCGAGAGTTGATCGGTTTTATTGGGCTGGAGTGGGATGGCGCTTGTATGGAGTTCCATAAATCCCGGCGCACTGTCCTCTCGGCATCGAGTTGGCAGGTGCGGCAGCCGCTCTATACATCCTCGAAAGGGCGGGCGGGACACTATGCAGATGAACTGGCGCCTTTGCGCCGTGTCCTAGAGGCGGGCGCATAATTCCTTCCAGGCGTCGCGGAGGCCATCGCGGAATTCCGGTGCGGCAATCTCGATCAAGGCTTCCGCACGTGCCGCAAACGGCAAATGCTTGATGCGCCGCGCACCGTATTCCGTGACCACGTAGTCGATATCTGTGCGCAACGCCGTCGTCGCCGTAAATTGATCGAGCGTCGGCACGATCCGCGAAACCGTGCCGCGTGCCGCCGTCGCGTTGAGCGCCAGGATGGAACGCCCGCCATTGGACAGTGCGGCTGCGCGCATCACATCGACCGAGCCGCCGGTGCCGCTGATTTGCTGGCCACCAAGCATGTCGGCGTTGACCTGCCCGAACAGATCAACCTGAAGTGCCGAATTTATCGAAACGAAATTATCGATCTGGCGAACAATGCTGGAATCATGGGTATAGGTGACGGGCCGGAATGCCAACGCTTCGGTCTGTCCCGCCCATTCAATGAGTGCCGGTGATCCCAACGTAACACCAGCCACCGCAACACCTGTGTCCAGGGCTTTAGCACGGCTTGTCATATTGCCGGCCTCAATCAACGGCATGACGCCGTCCGCCAACATACCGGAATGAAGACCCAGATCGTTCTTTTCAGATAACGCCGCCAGAGCCGCATCGGGAATGGCGCCAATACCGATTTGGATGCAGTCGCCATCCCGAACGAGGTCTGCCACGTGCCCCCCGATGGCGCGCGCTATATCGTTGACCTTGGCGGTGGGAAAGGTAGCCATTGGCCGCGAGCAAGCGACCGCTAAATCAATTGCGCTTTCGGGAATTCCAGGACTGCCGGGCGGCGACGGTTGCAGATCATTGATCTCTGCAACCACCATCTTGGCTTTCGATAGAACGGCTGGGACAAAATCCACGCCGATACCAAGTGAAATCATTCCGTCAGTTCCCGCGGGCGGACACTGCATGATCGCTACGTCGATATCGACCTCGCGTTCAAGATAGCTGTAGATCGCGCGGTACTGCAGCGGAATGAAATCGATGCGGCCCGATAAGATGCCGTCTCGCGTTTCCGGTGTCGCGAAAAACGAGGTGGCCTTGGTGTCCGGGTGGAAACCAGTGAAATCCGTTTTGTTGATACCCGGCAAGGATACGGAAACGAACCGAACGTCGGCGCATTGGTCTCCAGCTTGCGACAGCGCATCGAGAATCTCTGTCGGTTCAGTCGTCGCATCGCCGATGAAGACGGTCATGCCGGGTTTCAGGTGTTGGGCGACCTGATCGGCCTTAATCCACTGTGTCACGTTCGGTTGTCTCGCAATATGGGTTAGTTGGATTTTTGCCGGGCAACATAACAACCGGCACCGAAGTGATCGAAATAATCGGAGATATCGGGGTGGTCAATGGCTGTCCCCTTGGGATCAGGTTGCAGATTTCGTTCCGCCACATAGGTTCGCATTTCACCACCGTCTACCAACACGTGGTACCAAGGCCGGTCTTTTGGCGGTTTCGAGCGGGCCATATGATCGTACCAATCGTCTGTTCCCTTGAAGTAAGGGTCCACATCGATGACGACGCCTCGGTATTCAAACAGGCGGTGGAGGACCAGTTGGCCAACGGCGAACTCAGCAGTAGCGGTATCCGACATGGTCGGCACTATAACGTCTGCGCCCGGCAAAAGACACGCGGCGTTCGTTCGGCGCTGTTGAACCCGCCTGAACGCTGAGGTCTAATCGGCGACAGCATGACAAACGATCACGAAATTTGGGTATTGGCCGACGATCGCGCGGGAAATCGCTCACAGGCTTTAGGCGTTGCAGAGGTCTTGGGGGCGCCATTTCGGGTCATCGATATCGATTATGGTTCTTGGGCTCGGCTACCCAACGCCTTTCTTGGTGCTTCAATACTGGGACTTGCGTCGACAGCGCGGGCGCAAATCAATCCACCCTGGCCTCGCTTGGTTATCGCCGCGGGCCGCCGTACTGCGCCCATTGCCCGGGCGATCAAACGGCAATCCAACGGACAAACCCGCTTGGTGCAGATTATGCATCCGGGTGCCGGGAGCGAGGACTTCGATTTGATTGCCGTGCCGAAGCATGACCCCGGTATTGCCGCTGCGAACACAATGACCGTTACCGGCGCGCCGCACGGCTTGTCGGCGAAAAGCCTAAAGCTGGCTCGGGAAAAATGGCTGCCCGAGTTCAAAGACTTAGCAATACCGCGGATCGCCGTCATGGTCGGCGGGGCGACGCGGCGTAGAAAGTTCACCAATGATATGGCGCGGGAATTGGGCGCAGGGGTGTCGCAGATGGCGGTAACGTCGGGCGGGTCATTGATGGTGAGCACCAGCCGCAGAACGGGCTCAGCGGCTCAAGCCCTGATTTCGGCGATCACTGCACCCGCTCGCGTTTTTCAGTGGGGCGACGCGGGAGAGAATCCTTACCAGGGATTTCTGGCGTGCGCGGATTATGTCGTGGTTACCGGGGATTCCGTTTCTATGTGCTCTGAAGCTTGCGCCGTGCCCGTGCCCGTCCAGATTTTTGCGCCACCGGCATTAATCACGCCGAAGCATGCGCGTTGCCACGCTTCGCTTTACGACGGGGGCTACGCAAATCCGTTTTCAGGCAGTCTAGATTCTGATGCGCATGTGCCGCTGAACGCGGCTGATGAAATCGCCGCAGCGATCCGGGATCGAATACTTCAGCCCGCGCTGTAAGCCAGAACGTCTTGGTTTTGCTCGCCCAAGCCTTCAATGCCCAGCCGCATGGTGTCGCCGGGCTTGAGATACATCTGGGGGGTCATGCCCATGCCCACGCCCGGTGGTGTGCCAGTCGCAATAACGTCACCAGGAAGCAGCGTCATGTACTGGCTGACATAGCTGACCAAATGGCTGATACCGAACACCATGGTGCGGGTATTCCCGTCCTGAACCCGCTTGCCGTTGACTTCGAGCCAGATGTTTAAGTTCTGCGGGTCGGTGATTTCATCAAGGGTAACCAGCCAGGGGCCTAGGGGCGCGGATGTGTCGAAGCTTTTTCCTTTGACCCATTGTCCCGTGCTTTCGAGTTGAAAGGCGCGCTCTGATACATCGTTGAACACCGCATATCCGGCCACGTGGTCCATGGCCTCGCCTTGCGTTACGTATTGGGCTTTACGCCCGATAACGACGGCCAATTCGACCTCCCAGTCGGTTTTCGATGCGTTTTTGGGCAATACGACCGGATCATTGGGACCGTTCAGTGCGGTAATGGCTTTGGTGAAGATCACCGGTTCATCCGGTGTTTCCATACCGGCCTCGGCGGCGTGGTCCGCGTAGTTCAACCCGATGGCAACGATTTTTCCAACGCCTGTAACCGGCGTGCCGAGCCGTACCGTGCCCTGGACAACCGGCAATGTCTCAGCGTCGATATTGGAGAGCGCCGCCAAACGATCGGGGTCGAGATTGCCGTCGCGCAAATCGTTCAGTTTGTCCGACAGGTCTCGCATGCGGCCTTGTTCGTCCAACAACGCCGGTTTCTCTTGGCCCACGGGACCATAACGCATGAGTTTCATGGGACACCCTATGTACTGTTGTGTGAGGCCTACGAACAACCTAATCGGGATTGGAGAAAGGTCAATCCGATAGCATGGAGATCAAGCTCGGTACGTCGGCAATGCTATCGCCTTCGAGTACGGTAAAACCGTTTCCTGCCGTTTTCCACGCGTTGTCCCGTTGGCCGGGATGCGACCCATGCCCACACCATACATGAACCCCGCCTTGTAGGCCTGCGGCCTTGCCCGCTTGCAGATCACTAGCATGGTCACCGACGATCCAAGATGCGCCGTAATCGATCGGCAGCATGTCTCCGCCACGGAGAAGCATGCCAGGGGCGGGTTTGCGGTCGGGGTGGTTCGGGATATTCCAGGGCGGCTCGGCATTGTCATGAAACGGGCAAGCCATGACGGCATTGACGAAGGCATCATCGCTCGCCAGATCATCAAGCATTTTCTCTTGTACAATGGCGAATTCTGCCCAGCCATAAATTCCACGTCCAATTCCGCTTTGATTGGTCACCACGACGACAGGAATCTGCAATTCATTGGCACGGCGAATACACGCAGCCGCGCCTGGCATCAGGCGCGTGTCCTCGGCGGTATGCAGGTAGTGTGTTTCCTCGAGAATAACGCCATCGCGGTCAAGGAAGAGGGTGGGCCGCAAACCTGTGCCTTGGACGTGATTCAGGTGTTGGGTCCAGATGCCGTCGTCACCGACGATTTCGCCATATGTTAACGGAGATGTATCTGTGCTGGTATTCATTGCAACATCATGAAATTTTCCGGAAGCTGGCAATATGATAGAATTCGCCATCTGGTGAAAGGCTGAAAAGCGTGAACACGGAGCCCGACAAACAAGATAGCGAAATGGTGCATGCCGTATCCAATTGTTGGATGCGCTGGAGCTTGCTGGCATTTGGCTGGGCCAATGTAGGGTTGGGGGTCGTCGGCATATTTCTGCCTGGCCTGCCGACTACGGTTTTTCTGCTGATCGCGCTTTGGGCTTTCTCGCGCTCGTCGCTAAAGTTTCACGCCTGGCTTTGGCATCATCCCAAGCTTGGTCCTCCCATCCGCGACTGGCACATGCATCAGGTCATCCCGATGAAGGCAAAGCTGCTGGCCGTTCTTACGATGGCCGGGAGTTTTGTGTACATAGCCGGATTTGTTGCGGTGGATTGGGTTTTGCCGCTGGTGATGGCTGCCATTCTGGTGCCGGTCGCGACTTACATTGTGACGCGGAACAGCCAGCCGCCTGATGAAGCTGCGGTCGTGATGGTGGACGACACCGTCAAATGATCCTCGCTGTCGATTGATACTTAGGCCGCGTTGGATCCGTTCGCCAAATTCAAGCCGATTACACCCACAATAATCAAAGTAATTGAGACCAGTTTCAAAGGCGTCATGGACTCGTTGAACAAGAACAAGCCCGCGACGGCGATCAAGGCCGTTCCGGCCCCGGCCCAAATTGCATAAGCGACACCGATGTCGATGCCTTTTAAACACAGCCCCAGTAAGACGATACTCGCGCTGTAGGCGGTAATGACCATCGCACTGGAGCCCAGATTGGTGAAACCATCGGATGTCTTGAGGGCGATGGTGCCCATGACCTCAGTCACGATAGCCAAGGCAAGCAGAATCCAAGACATGACGTTTCCTTCCTGTGTCTGAATTTCCAACCGTCCATAGCACGGTAGCGCCACTAGGCAAGACCGATTAAAATACCAAAATGACCGGTACATTGGGACATCTCGCCCTCGCCATGGGTTTGTTTATCGCTAGCCATGTTTTGCTGCCGATGGTGGGTGTTCGCCGTGCATTGGTGCGGACATCGGGCGAGAAAGTGTACTTGATTGCATACTCCGCTCTAACGGTTGCGCTTCTGATATGGGTTGTTAAGGCCTACAACGCGGCGCCTATTGTTGCTGTCTTTGAGCCCAATACAGCCATGCAGCACGGTTCGCTTACGTTCATGCTGATCGCTGTATTTCTGCTCGTCAGCGGGGTTCTCACACGAAATCCAAGTATGGTTCCGGCTGAAAGTCTGGGATGGCGTCCAGAGGCGAAAGGTGTCTTTAAAATTACCCGCCATCCCGTGATGTGGGGGATTGCGCTGTGGGGCATTTCTCATTTACTGGCGAATGGCCATATCGCAGCCTTATTGTTGTTTGGTGGGATGACCGCGCTGGCACTCGCTGGTGCAGCCCACATTGATCATCGCAAACGGACGACGGTTGGAGATGATTGGTTGCGTTTCGAGGCGCAAACTTCCTTTGTGCCACTTGTCGCGATCGCCATGGGAAAGGTCCGCATGGAACGGCGAGAAATTCCATGGTGGCATACGGTTGTGTGTATTATAGTCTATGTGGGACTCCTGGCTGGGCACGCTTTCGTTGGTATTGATGTCTTCCCTCTCGGACTCCTCTAAACCTGAATGAGCGAGAAAAACCACTAGCGCAGCATCAATTCATGAAATAATATATATTACCTTGGTCTAGTTTTGTTTCGTAATACGAAACACGGATGTGTCTAGATGGCTTAATTTTCTCCGAGAGGGCAAAGAATAATGAAAACTGTTTTGATTGTGGATGACAGCCGTGTTGCCCGCTTAATCCTGCGAAAGATTTTGCTTAGCCTTCGACCCGATTGGGCGATACATGAGGCTGATGGCGGTAAAAAGGCCTTGGCATTGGCTGAGGAAAATTCGGTGGATATTGCCCTGATCGACCAGCATATGCCCGGAATGGAAGGGTTCGAGGTTGCGGAACGTCTGAAGGACACCTACCCCGGAATTCTGATTTCAATGGTTACAGCTGATATCCAGGAAGCCATGCGCAAGCGCGCTGAGGAAATGGATGTACATTTCATTCCCAAACCCGCCGGGGAAGACACCGTATCTGCGTTCATTGAGAAAGTCGTGGAGACAGCCTCGTGATCGAACTGCAAGACTATCTTCGTGACGCTATTTGCGAGGTGTTCAATGTCGCTATGGGCAAGGCCGCCAGTTCCCTAAGCGTGATGATGAGCAATCCGGTGGGGTTGAACGTGCCTTCGGTGGATATCCTTGAACTCGACCAAGTCGGCGACCTTTTGGACGAACTTACGGGTCCAAATGTTTGTGGTGTGGCCCAAGGGTTTGACGGCAAATTTGACGGCAACATCGTTTTGGTGTTTCCGGAAACAAAGAGTTTGGAATTGGTTCGCATGTTGCTAGCCGATGAAGTGCCGCTCGATGTTCTGTCGGAAATGGAACAAGAGGCCCTCACGGAAGTCGGCAACGTTTTGCTCAATGCCTGTTTGGGAACCATCGCCGATATTCTTGGAGAGCGCATCAAGGGAGAGGTGCCGGCTTTCGTACAGGGGGCTCGCAATTCCGTGTTGTTGAATTCAAGCTCTGAGGTCGGCGGCAAGGACTACGGGATGTTTGTTCGCATTGGGTTTAGTATCGGCGATGAGGACGTGACAGGATATGTCGTGCTGGTTCTCAAGCTGTCGTCAATGCGGCATTTTGTATCCATGATTGACAAGTTTTTGACAAGGCTGGAAACCTAGATGCCAGGTCCGCTTGGATCAGTTAAAAAATCTGAAGCCATGCTGCGGGATGCGGACGGGTATTTCCTGCAATCACTGGCAGACGCCGCGGATGTCGGCCTGATCGTGCTGGAATCGAATAGTGTCATTTTGTTGTGGAATGCATGGATTGAGGATGCATCCCGTATTCCGCGGGGCCGGGCATTGGGAAAACCGCTTGATGACGTGTTTGATATCGCAACGTCGGTTCGTTTGCCCATGGCTATTGAACAAGCGTTGACATCCGGTCTCTCAAGTTACCTTTCACCACGATTCAATGGACATTTGTTTCCGCTTTTTCGGATGAATACGGCCCGCGAGCAGGGTGAGCCGATGGTCCAGTCTGTCGTCGTCAAGCCGTTGGAAAACGAAGCCGGCGATAAATTGTGCCTCATCCAAATTTTCGACGGGTCGCAGGCAGCCGACCGAGAGCGCCTTTTGCGACGCACCCGGAGCGAATTGGAGGAACGCGTCGCGTCGAGAACAAGTGAACTGACGACGGAAATCAGCCGTCGTCGTGACGTCGAAGCTGAATTGCGCGACGCCATGTCCATGGCTGAGACCGCCAATGCGGCTAAGACCCAGTTTTTGGCCACGGTCAGTCACGAACTGCGCACGCCGCTGAATTCGATCATCGGGTTTTCCGAATTGATGACGCTGGGGACTCTAGGAAAAATTGAGCCCGTGGAATACCAGGAGTACACAAACCTTACGCTTAATTCAGCGATGCATTTGCTAGAACTCGTGAACGATATTCTTGACGTCTCGGCCATTGAGGTTGGTGGGTTGCAACTGGTCGAATCGTCCGTCGATCTAAATCGGTTGTGCGTCGATTGTGTCGCCCGTGTGCAGCCGTTGGCCGAAGAACGGGGGCTACTTTTGTCCAATGGCAAGGGGGCCAGTTTGCCCACGATAACAGGTGATCGATTGCGGCTTGAACAAGTGGTCTCAAACCTGTTGACCAATGCGATCAAGTTCACGCCGTCCGGTGGTGCCGTCAAGCTGGAAAAAGCTGTCAACAGCGACGGCGATATCTTGCTTGCGGTTGTCGACAGCGGGGTTGGCTTGACGGAGACGGAAATCGCCGCCGCGTTCGAGCCGTTTCGCCAGATCCAACGGGGCTCGGCGGGCAAGCACGAAGGGGTCGGCCTCGGTCTTTCACTGAGCAGAACATTGACCGAAGCCCACGATGGCACCTTGACCATTGAGAGTGTCAAAGGTGAATACACGAAGGCGGTCATGTGCTTGCCGGCCTCGCGGGTTGTTGCCGACTGACGGTTAGGCGTTGTCTTCGACAATCATGTCCGCCGCTTTTTCCGCCATCATGATGATCGGTGCGTTTGTATTGCCCGACGTCAGGCGCGGCATGGCTGATCCATCGACAATGCGAAGGCCGCTCAAGCCATGCACACGCAGCCGATCATCGACCACCGCCATGGGATCGTTCCCCATTTTGCAGGTACCCACGGGGTGATACAGCGTCGCACCCGTCTCGCGGGCGTAATCCAAGAGCTCATCGTCGCTTTGCAGATCTGGCCCCGGCAGAACTTCCGAGTCGCGATAGGGCGTCATGGCATCCGCCCCAATAATCTGCCGTGCGATGCGCATGCCGGCGACATGGGTTTGACGGTCCATTTCCTCGGTCAGGAAATTCGGTTGGATCGCCGGTGCTGCGAACGGGTCCGCAGACTTAATGTGGATTGAGCCGCGGCTTTCCGGACGCAATTGGCACGGACCGACGGTTAATCCCGGGAAATTGTCGAACACGCGTTTCTTTGGGTCTTTGAAGCTGGCGTGGGCGATATGGTACTGAATGTCGGGCGTCTCCAATTCCGGCCGGCTTTTCACGAATCCCGCAAGAACGCCTGCCGATAGCGTCAGCGCACCCTTTGATGTGGTAAGAAACTTTAGGCCCTCCATCATCATCCGCCAGCCGCGCGTCGCTTCGTTCAGCGATGTCGTGTTTTTCAATCGCCAGACCAGACGGCTGATGTAGTGATCTTGAAGGTTTTCTCCGACACCGGACAATTCGTGGGCGACGTCAATTCCCTGCGCTTTCAAAATCTCCGGCCTGCCGATTCCTGAGAGCTCGAGCAATTGTGGAGACTGCACGGAACCGGCACACAAAATCACCTCGCGTCCCGCCAGTGTTCGGCGTGGTTTGCCATCCACCGTGTAATCGACACCGGTCACGCGTTTGCCGTCCATGACCAATCCGGTGACCTGAGCGTAGGGTTGGACATGTAGATTGGCGCGATTGCGAACAGGGTCCAAGTAAGCGGCTTTGGCGCTGAAGCGGCGACCGTTCTTCTGGGTCAGTTGATAGTAGGAAAAGCCTTCTTGGTCGGCGCCATTGTAATCCGGATTTCGAGGGTAACCCTGCTCCTCTGCGGCATCGACAATCGTATCAAGCAGGGGATAGGTAACTGTCGGGTCGGTAACATTTAGGGGGCCACCGTCACCATGAAATTCGTCACCTCCGGTATCGCGATTTTCGGATCGCTTGAAATAGGGAAGCACATCGGAGTATGTCCAACCGCGGTTGCCCAATTGTCCCCACATATCATAGTCGCGGGCCTGGCCGCGGACATAAATCATACCGTTGATGGAAGAGGACCCACCCAGAACCTTACCGCGCGGAACGGGAATTTGACGACCGGCAAGGTTGGGTTCGGGTTCCGTATCGAACATCCAATTGATCTTCGGGTTGACCATCGTTTTGATGTATCCGACCGGAATGTGAATCCAGATATTGCGGTCTTCGCCACCGGCCTCCAGCACCAATACAGATGTTTTCGGATCGGCAGTCAAACGATTGGCGAGTGTGCAACCGGCGGAGCCGGCACCGATGATGATATAGTCGTAACTAGGTGCTGCGGTTCCCACGTTTTTCCTCCCTATGAATGACCCGTCATTTTCACGTGCTGAACCGGTCGCGTAAAGCGCGCTTCAACGTTTTGCCGGCGGCATTGCGTGGAAACTCGTCCATGATTTCAACCCGTGAGACGCGTTGAAACTTGGCCGCCACATTGGTGTTGATCCAGTCTCGCATCTGCACGGGATCTATCAACTCGCCCGCCTTTGCGGTTGCCGCGCAAATTGGTGTTTCCCCCCACTTGTCATCGGGAATGCCGAATACGGCAACCTCGGCAACACCCGGATAGCCAACGGCAATTTCTTCGATGTCGCGGGGGTAGACGTTTACACCGCCGGAAATGATCATGTCTTTCTTGCGGTCAACGAGAAACAGGAACCCGTCTTCATCCATGTACCCAAGGTCGCCGCTGAACAGCCATCCGTCTTTCAGCGCCTCGGCGGTTAAGTCCGGACGTTTGTAGTAGCCGGGCATGAGATGCGGTCCACGGCCGACGATTTCCCCGACTTCGCCTGGCGGCAGGTCATTGCCCTCGTCATCACAGATGCGCATTTCGAGAAAAGCAGGGCAGGCGCCAACGGATTCCGGTTTGCGGGGAAAGTCTGTCTTGTCGAGGATTGTCATGAAGCCTTCGGTCAAGCCGTAAAGCTCGTAAAATCGACCTGGAAGCATCTCATCGAAACGCTTTTTGTGCTCCAGGTGTAACGGGGCGCCTAGGCTTAGAACGCATTCCAAGGACCGTAGGTTGGCTTCGGTTGCGTCGGGGTGGTTGATCAATTGAATGATCTGCGCCGGCACCATCATGATGTGGGTCACGCTTTCATCCCGGATGGTGGCGATCACGGCGTCGATATCGAACGCCTCGTGCAGGATGTAGGTGCCGCCGTTGTAGAAGATCGGCATCAGGGTGACGAAGGCACCGTTGAAAATGGCGGCTCCGGTATGCAACACGATGCTTTCGGGTGAAAACCGGAACGCCTGGCTGAACATGGTGCAGTAGTTGGCTCGCACATAGTGGGTGTGCACGATGCCTTTCGGGTCGCCTGTGGTACCGCTTGAATAAATGATGTTGTAGACATCGTCGTCACTCAAACCGGCATCGGGGAGCGAGGTAGTAGGCGCGGTTGCGACAAAATCGTCATAGGTACGGAACCCGTCTAGCGGCTGGGCGCCGGCGATTATGTAGTTGTCTGGCGGGATATCCAGTTGGTCGCGTGCGCCAGCCACCAGAGCCGCGTAATTCGGGTGCGTCAGAACCATCTCCGCATCGGCATCACGAAGCAGGCCGGCCAAACCCTTGGGTTGCAGCAACGGGCTCATGGGGACGACGACGGCACCGGTTTGCGCAGCCGCCCAATAGAGATCGAACAGTTCCATACAATTTGGGACCACCGTCGCAACCTTTTGCCCTTTGCCGATCCCGGCGGCCAGCAAGGCATGGCCCAAACGGTTCACGCGTTCGGAAAACATACCGTAATTGTAGCGCTCACCGCCGAAAATCATTGCCGTATGGGAGGTGCGGTAGCGTGCGTGGCGAGGAATCAACGTACCGATATTCATGACGGGTTTTCCTTCGAGTGCTGTCGGATTGTCGCTTTTCCTGGAACGTGATACACCAACGGCACAAAAGAAACGAGGGGGTCTTGGATGAGTGACGCGGCGACAAAACCAGCACCAACTGAGGCGTTGGAACAATTGGGCAAGGTGGAACTGTTGTCCTTGGACGTCGATGGTGTTCTGACAGATGGCGGCATTTATTATACCGACGACGGCAACACGTTTCGAAAATTCAATGCCCAAGATGGCATGGGACTGGTGCGCCTGCGAAAAGCAGGTGTGGCGGTGACCATCATTTCGGCCGGTGCGCCGGGTGCGATCGAGCATCGTGGGCGGCGCTTGGGTATTGGACATGTTTTTACTGATGTTTCCGACAAACTCGCAACGCTTGGCGGTCTGGCCGGAGAATTGGGATTGGATATGCACCAAATCGCCCATATGGGTGATGACGTAAATGATTTGCCGCTTTTGCAGGCCGCCGGTTTGGCCATTGCATCTGCCAACGCCGTGCCCGAAGTGCTGGGAGCCGCCGATATCGTGACGACGCGGCGAGGCGGGAACGGTGCCGTGCGGGAGGTGTGTGACGCGATCCTTAAAGCGCGCGGTCAAGAGATGGAAACCAACCACATATTCGACAGTCATCTACCCGGCGAAGGCAAGGGCGGCACCTAACGGGCTCGGGCCTTCGAGCTATACAGGGGGCTATACAGGAAGCTACACAGCGATCACGGCCGTGGATTTCACTTCCTCCATGACCACATATGTGTGGGTTTCGCGCACGCTCGGCAGCCCGACCAGGGATTGTCCGAGAAAACGGCGATAATCAGCCATGTCCTTTACGCGCGCTTTGATCAAATAGTCAAATCCGCCGGCGACCATCTGGCATTCCAATACCTGCGGCATATTCTGCACGGCGCGCTTGAAGTCATCGAAGACATCCTCATCAGTGCGCTCCAACACGACCTCGACGAATACCATGAGCGCCGCATCCAGTTTTTCCGGATCCACGAAGGCCGCGTAACCGGTGATGAAGCCGTCGCGTTCCAACCGGCGCACGCGTGCAAGACACGGCGTGGGGCTCAGGTTGACCCGTTCCGACAAGGTTTGATTGGAAATCCGCCCGTCGCGCTGCAATTCCCGCAGGATGCGTCGGTCGATATTGTCCAGGTCATTGATGTATTGTCGCGAAGCCATAACATGTTATGAGATAAAATGTCATAAAAATCAAATTTTCAGGATTTTTCTCTAAAATTTTTTAAATAATAGCGACATATGCGCTGCTAAAGGCGCTATGAACGGGTATTATTAATTGGGAGAGATCAATGACATTCGTCGGAACCCTTGAGCCGCCAGATCACGGTCGACTGCGGATAGAGGCGCTGTATCGAGCAGACGAGACGGACACCGTAAAAACCCTACTTGGCATTGCGGATCTTGGCGCTGGACGGCGCGCGCGCATTCAAGCCCGGGCGCGTGATCTGGTCGAGGGCATCCGCGCGCGCGGGGTCGGCGCGGAAGGACTGGATGCGTTTTTGCAGGAGTATGAACTTTCGAACCGCGAAGGGGTTGTGTTGATGTGCCTCGCGGAAGCTCTGCTGAGAATCCCCGATGCTGCGACTGCGGATAAACTCATTCGCTCGAAACTGTCGGAAGCCGATTGGGGCAGTCATCTCGGCAACAGCCAATCGGTGTTCGTCAATGCATCGACCTGGGCGTTGATGCTGACAGGGCGAGTGATCAAGCTCGATGACGGTGATGGTGACGACATCGGTGGATATCTCGGAAAGCTGGTGGCACGCAGCGGCGAACCGGTCATTCGCCAAGCCATGGTGCAGGCCATGAAAATTATGGGGCGGCAGTTTGTTATGGGGCGCACCATTCATGAGGGCCTGGAGCGCGCCCGCGAAGCCGAAAAGCGGAACTACCGGCATTCTTATGACATGCTGGGTGAGGCTGCGCGAACGGATACCGATGCGCTCATGTATTTTGATGCTTACGCGGCCGCCATCGACGCCGTTGGTGAGGCGGGCAAGGGCTTAGGGCCTATCGATGCGCCCGGAATCTCGGTCAAGCTGTCGGCGCTGCATCCGCGTTATGAATTGGCGCAACGTGACCGGGTTATGACGGAATTACTGGGCCGCATCCGCGAGTTGGCCTTGATGGCAAAACGCGTCGATATCGGCCTGACCATCGATGCGGAAGAAGCCGACCGCCTGGACATTTCCTTGGATGTGCTTGAGGCCTTGTCAGGGGATCCGGAACTCGCCGGGTGGAACGGTCTCGGTCTTGCTGTGCAAGCCTATCAAAAACGCGCGTATGCGGTGCTGCAATGGTTGGCGGAAACAGCCGAGCGGCATAACCGCAAGTGGATGGTGCGTCTGGTTAAGGGCGCCTATTGGGATACGGAGATCAAACATGCCCAGGAACTGGGCATGGATGGGTATCCGGTGTTCACACGCAAACCCTCGACGGACCTATCTTATCTGGCTTGCGCACGGTTTTTGATCGAGCACCCGGCGCAGTTTTATCCGCAGTTCGCCACCCACAACGCCCATACATTGGCGGCCGTGATCGAAATGGCCGGTGACAGCAGGGAGTTCGAGTTTCAGCGCCTGCATGGCATGGGCGAAGCGCTTTATGAGCAAATCATCGAAAACGGCGGCGAATCCGTGAGTTGCAGGATCTATGCGCCGATCGGGTCGCACGAAGATCTGCTGGCCTATTTGGTTCGGCGGCTGCTTGAGAACGGTGCGAATACATCGTTCGTCAACCGTATCGTCGACAAGGACGCCCCCATCGACGACATCATTGCCGATCCGGTCTCGATTGTCGGAAACTTCGCAAACACACCGCATCCGATGATACCACTTCCGCGCCATATCTACGGCCCGGATCGTTTGAACTCCCGCGGCATCGATTTGTCCGACAATGCCGAGTTGCGCTCATTGGCCGCCAATATGAGCGCGCATGATGGTCCGTGGAATGCTGCGACCACGATGGACCAAGGCGTTACGCTGGAGATCAGCGACCCAGCCCGGCCTGACGTTTGCGTGGGGACGGTCCAACAAGCGGGGCCCGCGGACATAGAGGCAGCATTGACATCGGCGAGTTCAGCGCAGGCCGATTGGGATGCCCTCGGTGGTGCGGCCCGAGGTGAAATCTTGAGCCGAGCGGCCGACGCCATGGAGGCGGCAACTCCGATGTTCATGGCCATGTGCACCCGTGAAGCCGGGAAGACCCTTACCGACGGCATCGCCGAAGTACGCGAGGCGGTTGATTTCTTGCGCTACTACGCGGTGCGGGCGCTGGCTGAATTCGAGACGCCAGAGGTGTTGGTTGGGCCGACAGGCGAAGCCAATAGTATCCGGCTGCAAGGCCGAGGCGTCTTCGCCTGTATCAGCCCGTGGAACTTCCCGTTGGCGATTTTCACCGGCCAGGTCAGCGCCGCATTGGCCGCCGGCAACAGTGTCATCGCCAAGCCGGCGGAGCAGACACCATTGGTCGCGGCAGAAGCGGTGAAATTGCTGCACCAAGCCGGCGTGCCGGCGGAAGTCTTGCAACTGCTTTGCGGCGACGGCCCCAACGTCGGCGGCCCATTGATCGCCGACCCACGGGTTGCCGGTGTGGCATTTACGGGTTCGACTGAAACCGCCAAGCTGATCAACCGGCAATTGGCAGACCGTCCTGGCCCGATCGTGCCGCTGATTGCGGAAACCGGCGGTCAGAATGCGATGATTGTCGATTCCTCGGCGCTGCCGGAACAGGTCGTCGAGGATGCGGTTTTTTCAGCATTCCGCAGTGCCGGGCAGCGGTGTTCGGCGTTGCGGGTGATGTTCGTTCAAGATGATATCGCCGACAAGGTCATCCGCATGCTGTCCGGCGCGACGGAAGAACTGGTGATCGGTGATCCGGCTTTGCTGGAAACCGATATTGGCCCTGTCATCGATGCCGATGCCAAGGTCATGCTCGAAGCCCATGCGGAGCGCATGTCGCGGGAAGGCGAGCTCCTGTGCCGGGCTCAATTGCCGAACAAAGTCAATGACGGCTTTTTCTTTGCGCCGGCAGCGTTCGAAATCGACCGAATTGCGCGCCTTCAACGGGAAGTTTTTGGCCCCATTTTGCATGTGATCCGGTATCAGGAAAATAAACTGGACGCCGTCATTGATGCGATTAACGACACTGGGTACGGCCTTACGCTGGGCATCCACAGCCGGATCGACAGTGTCCATCAGCAGGTTTGCAGCCGCGTGAAGGCTGGCAACGCCTACGTCAACCGCAACATGATTGGCGCCGTTGTCGGGGTGCAGCCGTTTGGCGGCGAGGGGCTCTCGGGGACTGGTCCGAAAGCCGGCGGACCTCGGTATCTGCACAGATTTGCCGTAGAGAGGACGCTCAGCGTCAATACGACCGCAGCAGGCGGCAATGCGGCACTGATGTCCATGGAGGTATGACGGTTGTCTTTTGCCGGCTGATTCTTTAAAAGATTCAGTATGATAGCTGTTCGTGCAATGTTTTTTGGCGTGCTCGCCGGTATGCCGTTGTTGCTTTCGAGTTGCGGCGGGGCACCCTATGTTCATAACGTCGGCGAGTTTAATCGTCAGTCAGACTATTATCTGAACGGTGTTTCAGACCGCGAGATCGTTAACGTTTGCTATGCAAAAAGAAAGACAACGCCAAGGATAGTCAGTGACTTAGCCATTGCCGAATGCCGCAAGTTCGGCAAAGTTGCAGTTTACTCAAAAACCTCGTATGCGATCTGCCCGCTGAACACGCCGGTTGCTGCAATTTATCAATGCGCATCGCAGGAAACGCTGAACAGAAATGCCGGCTCATAAGCCCGGTCACTCCAGAAGGAGCCTGAAGGAGAATAAGATGAGAACCTCGAAAATACTGCTTAGTACCGTATGTGCCATCGCATTGGCTGGGTGCGCCCAATCCATGGAGCAGGCAAAATCCATGAGTTGGGCCGAGATGGCGGGCACTCTCGGAGGGGCTGCTCTCGGCGGGTATGCGGGGTCGTATCTAGGTGGCGGTATCGGGCAAACCTTCTTTACTGTCATGGGCGTTATGGCTGGCGGTGGCGCCGGGTATACGGGCGCTCGGATTTTAAGTCAGCGCGACCAAGCCATGTACAGTAACACCGCGCAAAAAGCGTTGGCCGCTAACACCAACGGCGAACTGCATCGCTGGAGCAACCCAGAAACGGGGCGCAGCGGTATATTCCGCACGGTTGCCAGTTATCAGCGCCCGGATGGTTCCCAATGTAAGCAGTATCGCTCCTCCGTCGTCTTTGACGATGGCGTTGCGTCGGCGGGTGGCGATGCTTGCCAGCAGCCGGACGGCAATTGGCTGGCTTTTAACGATTCTTTCCGTTGAGGCCGTTGAGGCCGTTGAGGCCATTGAGACCGGTTCGGCCGCTGAAACCGTATAGCCATCGACAGTGAATCGGCAGACCATGTTGACATCAGTTTTGACGGCGGTTGTGGTCGCCTACGGCGCATTGGTTGGCGTCATGTATTTCGCGCAACGAAGCCTGATGTATTACCCGGCTGATCACATGGCATCGCCGGCGGAGAGCGGCGTGCCGGAATTGAGCGCGGTTTCCGTTGCATCGGCTGACGGGCCGGCTCTGACGTCTTGGTATTCAAAGCCTGTCGGCGACGCCGGTATCTTGATTTATTTCCAGGGCAATGCCGGAAACATCTCCGATCGCGGCTCTAAGGTTCGGCCCTACATCGATGCCGGGCTGGGCATTTTGCTGGCGGGGTATCGGGGATATGGTGGCAATTCGGGGGAGCCCACGGAATCAGGCCTTTATGCGGATGCGGAATCAGTGCTCGGATTTCTCCGTGATCAAGGTATCGGTCCCGACAGATGGGTTTTGTATGGTGAATCGCTCGGGACGGGAGTCGCCGTAGAGATGGCCGTGAGATTGGCGGGAAATGGAACGCCGGCCCGAGCTGTCGTGCTGGAGGCGCCGTTTACCTCCATGGGTGATGCCGCGGCCGGCCATTATCCCTATTTGCCGGCTCGTGTTCTTGTGCGCGACCGCTATGACTCGATCTCCAAAATCAAGAACATAGGGACCAAGCTATTGGTCTTTCATGGAGACAAGGACAGGGTCGTGCCCATGGCGCTTGGTCAGGAGCTTTTTGAAGCCGCCAATGAGCCGAAAATCTTCCACCATTTCGCCAACGCGGGCCACGGCGATCTGTATGACTACGGCGCGGCGATTGAAGTGTTGAATTTCCTTCGTCGTTAAAGTGTTTCTTAACACTTTGCCAGATGCCTGAATTGTTGCGATTTTTCGCGAAATAAGGTAACATTTTAAATCTACTGCTGTATTTTCGCGCGAAGTGTGAATGCAGCGGAGACGGTTATGTGTAGGTAAACGAGAAAAATGGCTTTAGTTCCAAAGGTTTATGCACCGACGCCGGCGCAGTCGTTAGCCTCGACGCGTACCGTGCCGTCGTCGCGCGTGGCCTCGTTGGATAGCCAAATCGAAGAGGCGAATGCCGGCCTCCCCACTTCAAATCTCGATACCGCCCCCTTCACGCTGCAGGGCGAATGGCAAGAACGTTCCGGTCGTCAGCAACATCGGGAGCGCCCGCCGGCCCGCCACGCGGAACTCCTGGAAGTGCCAAGCCGGGCATTCGGCTCGCTGCTTGAGTATTACGGTAACGATAGTGTCGAGGACGCCGGACCGGAAGTCCGCGCCCGGCGGATCGGCGGCTTAATACCGCGCGCCATCAAGACCTATGAAACCAACGCCAAGATCATCCATGGTGAGCCCGAGGTGACAGGCACGGAGATCAGCCTTCGATTGTAGAGCGCCTTGAGATGTCGGGAGTGTAGTAGGGCGTCAGCCCTTTTTTTGTGCCGATATTTTTTGCGCCAATTTGTACATCTGTGATGGCGATCACCGCACAATGGGCAGAAGATCGGTAGATTGAAAGCATGGCTATATCATCGATCCTATCAACGGCGGTTAGCGGCCTCCAAGCCAACGCCACACGCGCGCACGTGGCTGCGAACAATGTCGTCAATGCCGATACGCCGGGTTATCGCCCGACCCGTGCCGATACGACGAGCCTTGTTGCCGAACGTGGCATTGATGGCGGTGCCGGGGTGCAGGTTCAACTTCGCAACGACGAGGGCGATGTGAACCTTGTGAGGGAGGTTACCAACCTCATAAATGCCGAAATCGCCTACAAGGCCAGCGCCAGTCTCGTTCGCGCGGCCGAGGAAACCAGTGATGCGCTTTTGGACACCGTACGTTGATTCCTCCTACGCCGATCCGGAGTTAACTCCTTCTTTTCCTTTTTCGGGCATTTTGGGTATCGTGTTGTGTAAGTCATAACGGAATGGTCCCGACATGCCTGCTGATGTTTCCAATGCCTTCGATGTGGCGTTTTTCTTCGCCGATACGGCGTTGGCGGAAAATGAATATCTACAGCCGCAAAAGCTGCAAGGGTTGTTGTTCCTGGCGCAGGCCTACTATGCGGTGGCGTTCAAGGGCCGCAAGCTGATGCCGGCGGTGTTTGTCGCCGATGAGCGTGGCCCGCTGGAACCCAACGTTTATATGGCGTTTTCCAAGGGAAGACCCGATATCGATGCGGATTTGTTCTTGCCGCATGAGGTCGAAGGGTTTCTCGAGGCTATCTGGCGTAAGTTCGGGCAGTATTCCACCGAGAAGATCACGACCATGAGCAAGGAAACGACGGCTTTTAAACGTGCAAAGAAACGCGGCAACAGAGCCGAGATCGAATTGGCGGACATGCAATTGTCCTTTGTCCGAGCCGAGAAGACTCCAGGTGTGGAAACCTTCGTGAAGCCGAAAATCTACCGCACTCAGTCTGGAAAACCGGTGACTGTCAAATCATGGACACCTGGCGCGAAGTCCCCGAACTGAGTGGCGTTAGGTCTTCTTCAAGAATCCGAAGTCCGCTCCGTCGGGCGCTTGCGTCACCTCATCAAGGAACAGCTTGAGATAACCCCGATCTGCACCCTCATGGGCAGGCGGCGGGGTCCAAGCCGCTTTGCGGGCCTCTAAGTCCTCGTCGGATATCAACAATTCCAATTGCCGTGCGGGCACATCAAGGCGAATACGATCACCATTGCGCACCAGCGCCAGCGGTCCGCCCGCCGCGGCCTCCGGCGCGACATGCAAGACGATCGTGCCGAACGCGGTGCCGCTCATGCGCGCGTCGGAAATGCGCACCATGTCTTTGACGCCTTGTTCCGCCAATTTTTTCGGCAACGGCAGGTATCCTGATTCCGGCATGCCTGGCGCACCCAACGGCCCTGAATTCTGCAGCACGAGGATATCGTCGGCGGTGACATCCAGGTCGGGCGAGTCAATTCGTGCCGCCAGGTCGGCGAGTGATTGAAAGACCACGGCGCGGCCCTCATGCACGAGAAGCTCGCTCGATGCAGCTGATTGCTTGATGACGGCACCGTCGGGGCACAGATTGCCACGCAACACGGCAATACCGCCGCCCGCAAACAGCGGGTTGTCTTTCGTACGCACGACCTGTTGCGGGTAGGCCTTGGGCAGTGCCGATATGACATCACCGAGCGATTGCCCGCCAATAGTCGGCGCGTCCAATTCCAGTAGCGGAGCCAACTCGCGCAAGATCGGCGCTAAACCGCCGGCGCGATGTAAGTCCTCCATGTAGTACTGGCCCGACGGCTTGAGATCGACCAGCACGGGGACGTCGCGCCCCAAGTTATCGAATTCATCCAAATCAATGGTAATACCCAGGCGTCCCGCCATGGCCGCCGCGTGTACAATGCCGTTGGTTGATCCCCCAATGGCATGCAAAACCCTGAGCGCATTGCGAAACGCGGCCGGGGTCATGATTTCGGCCGGGGCGGGGCTGCCGTCGTTCGCCATCTCCACGGCACGGCGGCCTGTGAGTTCCGCGTGCCGCGGCCGGTCAGCATAGGTTGCCGGGATTGCGGCACCGCCGGGTAACATCATGCCCATGGCTTCGGTCATCAACGCCATGGTGCTGGCCGTCCCCATAACGCCGCAGGTGCCGGCGGTCGGGACCAGTTCATTCGTCAATTCCTCAACCTCGGCGGCATCAATTTCGCCGGCACGGAACTTGGCCCAAAATCGGCGGCAATCCGTACATGCACCAACACGTTCACCATGATGGGTGCCGGTGAGCATCGGTCCCGTGACCTCGACAATAGCCGGCACGCCGGCGGATGCAGCGCCCATCAAAAGGGCAGGAATGGTTTTGTCGCAGCCTCCGACCAGCACAACCGAATCCATCGGTTGGGCACGGATCATTTCCTCCGCGTCCATGCTCATCAGATTGCGCAGGAACATCGATGTCGGGAAAGCGAAGGACTCATGCAGCGATATGGTCGGGAACGTCACTGGCAAGCCACCCGCCAGCATGACGCCGCGTTTCACCGCCTCAATGATATCGGGCACCGTGGCATGACAGGCGTTGTAACCTGAATAGGTATCGGCAATGCCGACGATCGGGCGCAACAACGCATCGTCGGTGTATCCCATGGCCTTGATGAAGGCCTTGCGCACGTAAAGGGAAAACCCTTCGTCGCCGTAGCGCGTCAGGCCTTTGCGCATTCCCGTTTTTTTGTCAGTCATTTAGCTTACTAGGTAAAGGACCAGGAAGAGCCCCAGCAACGCCACCGCCCAGAACGCCATGGTGCCGGCCGGGTGGGTGCGGGCAAACGTACCATCAAGGCCGTGATGGCGATGGACAAAGGCCATAATGCCGTGAATGAGACCCATCAATGCCTCGCGCCCAGTGCGGTCGATTTGGGCAATGCCCGATCGCAGCCAAGCCAAAACGCGCGGCGCCAGACGCCGATAGAACCAATCCGTGTCCAAGTTGGTTGATTTAAGCTCTGGCGGATAGAGTCCGGTCAGCATCAGGAAAGTGAAGGCCAGCGCCGAGAACATCAACAGTTGCAACTGTGTGATGACGTGCGCAGTCGTGTAGGGCACGAAATCCACAGGATAGGGTAGGATCGCGTATAGGGGTTCGGGGTACACACCGATAGCAATGCACAGGAACGCCGCTACGCCCATAGCCAAAAGCATATTCCACGGCGCTTCCTTTGGCCGCATGCCGGAATCGTGGGCGAAGAAGGCGAAGTAGGGGATCTTGATACCGGAGTGGTGGAACACGCCGGCAGATGCAAACAACAACACGGCCCAAACGAACCAATGCCCCTCGTGGCCAAGTGCCGTGAGAATCATGGATTTTGACACAAAGCCCGAGAATAACGGAAATGCCGAGATCGACGCTGCGCCGACGATACAGAAACCGGTGGTCCAGGGCATGGTTTTGTAAAGCCCACCCAACTCCGAGCCCTTGATGGTGCCCGTACGCATTAACACCGCCCCCATGGACATGAACAGGAGCGCCTTATAGAGGATGTGCGAGAAGGCGTGAGATGCCGTACCGTTGAGGGACAATTCGGTGCCGATGCCAATCCCCACCACCATGAATCCCAGCTGGTTGTTGAGGCTGTAGGCGAGCACGCGGCGAAGATCGTTCTCGATCACCGCAAAGAAGATCGGGAACGCCGTCATGACGGCGCCAATGGTGATGAGAATTTCCGTGCCGGCAAAACCGCGCGCCAACGAATAGACGGCGAGCTTTGTGGTGAATGCGCTTAAAATCACGGTGCCGCTGACGGTGGCTTCGGGGTAGGCATCTTGCAGCCAGTTGTGCAGAAGCGGAAAAGCACATTTGATACCAAACGCCAGGAAGACCAGCTTGCCGCCTAAACTCTCGATACCGATGTGATTGAAGGCGATGGAGCCGGTATCGGCCAAAATCAAAAGCGCGCCGGCCAACAAAGTAACGCCCGAACCCACCTGAACGATCAGGTAGCGCATCCCCGAACGGAACGAGCTCTCCGTCCCGGATGCCCAGATCAGGAACACCGACGATATGGCCGTTAGCTCCCAGAACACGAACAGCGTAATCAAATCGCCGGCAAAAACGGCGGCGACGGCAGCACCCATGTAAACTTGGGCCATGCTCGCTTGCACTGCGTCGTTCTCGTGGATGGCGTACAAGACGCCCAAAAACGCAGCAATATGGAAGATGTACCCCCACACCAGCGCCAGTTTGTCGACGCGCAGGACTTCCAGCGAGTAGTCGAAAAAATGGATGACGGCGCCGGCGCCGGGGTCGAGCATAATCGTGTAGGCAAGGCCTGCGGCGGGTAGCGCCAAAAGCAGAACACGCCGGGCATGACCGCGCAACATGGGCGCCAAAAGACCGCCGATGATCATGATCAGTCCGGGGTTGAACTCAATCATCATCGCTGTCCCCGGTTTGACCCTTGTCGTAGTAGTCTTCATCACGCATCAGGATGGTGCGCATCCATTTCGCCGCCAGCACCAATCCAACGCACATGACGAAGCCATAGATGGCGTAGAAACCGAAATAAGTCTCGACCTCGAAGTAGGGGTGCTTGTGATAGAAGGCATCGGCGCCGAACAATCCCGCGCAGACAACCACCAGCGCCCAGACAATCTTTTTCACATTGCGCTTGTCGTCGAGCCAGCGAGGTTTTTCGTCAAGACGGTCGCTCATGGCTGCCCTCCTTGAATCAACGGCAACAAAAACGCGTAGATTGCATCGGCCTTGAAGAACAATACGAAACATCCGAACGCCGTGAAGGCGAGGGCGCCGACGCAACTCGCGGGTGCCTCCGACCAACCGCGGACATGCCAGACATTGGCCGCCTCTGCATCACCGGGATGGCGCGGCCACGGGCTTTCGTCTTCTCCATGCTCATCGTGGTGATGATCGTGATGGTCATCCGTCGGCGCAGAGAAGAAGCCGCGGATCACGATAGGCACCAGATACGCGACATTCAGCAGCGATGATATCATCAGCACGGCGACGAAAATCACCTGCTCGGTCTCCGCCGCGCCCAATGCCAAATACCATTTGCTCCACATGCCGCCAAGCGGAGGCAATCCGATGATGCTCAGCGTACCGATCAAAAAGCAGATATAAGTGATGGGCATCTTGCGGCCCAAACCGTTCATTTGGCTGATTTCGGTCTTGTGGGACGCCACCATGATAGCGCCGGCACAGAAGAACAGCGTGATCTTACCGAACGCGTGCATGGCAATGTGCATGGCACCGCCGAGCGCGCCGGCACCCGTCGCCAGCATGGCGCCGAGCACAATGTACGAAAGCTGGCTGATGGTGGAATAGGCCAGTCGGGCTTTCAGGTTGTCCTTGCTCATGGCCACCAGGGACGCGATCAGGATCGTTGCCGCCGCCATGTACTGGAGCCATGTGGCGCTGCCCAACTGCGCAAGATTGTCGATGCCAAAGATGTAGATCGTCACCTTGAGGACCGTGAACACACCGGCTTTCACAACAGCGACGGCGTGCAGCAGGGCACTGACCGGCGTTGGCGCCACCATGGCCGCCGGCAACCAGCGGTGGAACGGCATCAGCGCCGCCTTGCCGATGCCGAACACATACATCGCCAACAGCAGAGCGGTCATGCCGGCCGATACTTTACCGACGAGAATGCCGCCCTGAACAAAGTCGAGCGTGCCGGTGATCGACCATGTCCAGATGATGGCCGTCAGCTGCAGCACAATCGATGTGCCGATCAAGATACCCAGATAGACGCGTCCCGCGCGCTTGGCGTCTTCCGTGCCGGAATGAGCGACAAGCGGGAAGGTGGATAGTGTCAGCACCTCGTAGAAAACGAACAGCGTCAGCATGTTGCCGGCAAAGGCGATGCCGATGGCGCTGGAAATCGCGACGGCGAAGCAGATGTAGAACCGCGTCTGGTTCTTTTCCGCATGGCCGCGCATATAGCCGATGGCGTAGATGGTGGTGACGATCCAAAGGAAGCTGGCAATGCCGGCGAACAACATGCCCAGTGGTTCCACCGTAAACGCGATGGAAAGGCCCGGCAGCATCTCACCGACGCTTAGCGTCGGGCGGGCGCCGCCGGCGACATCGTCAAACAGGCTGGCGACAGCCAGAAAGACGAGAACCGCTGTGATCAGTGTTACACCTTCGCGCAAATTCGGCTTGCTGCCCAGCATCGCCAGTATCGGCACGGCGACCAGCGGTGCGACTATGGCAAATACGATTGCTGTCGTTGCTGTCATTAGCCGCCTCCCGGCAGGAGGGTTTGCGCAGCCAAGCCGGCGATATCGAGAGTGGTCGTCGCATCAATACCGAAATAGATTGTCGCGCCGGCCAAAATCCACATGGGCATCAGCAAAGACATCGGAGCCGGTTCGCGCGCTTTGGGCACGTCGGGATTGGGTTGGAAATACGCAATCTCAACGATACGCCAGACGTAAATGACGGCGAGCAGGGAACTCATGACAATCAATACGGCCAACGGCCACCAGCCGGCCTCAAGCGCAGCTTGAATCAAGTACCACTTGGAAACGAAACCAGCGGTCAGCGGCACACCGATCAGGCTTAAACCGCCAACGACAAATGCGGCCATTGTCAGCGGCATGCGCCGACCGATGCCTCGCATGTCACGCAAATCGACTGAGCCGGTCTGCAGCATGATTGCGCCCAAGGCCATGAACAGGACCCCCTTCATCAGCGCATGATTGAACAAATGCACGATACCGGCGGTCACGCCGGTCACCGAATCCATACTGATGCCAAGGATCATGTAGCCGATTTGCGCTATGGAGGAATAAGCCAACAGGCGTTTGGCGTTGTTTTGATAAATTGCCACTGCGGACCCAGCGAACATGGCCGCTATAGCAAGCCCCATGAGGAGGTAACGAATAGGCAGTGCCGCCAGGATGTCGATATCGCCGAATATTGTGAATACGACACGGATAAAGGCGTAAACGGCGACCTTCGTTGCCGTTGCCGCCAGGAATACCGTCACTGCCGACGGCGCGAAAGCGTAGGCGTTTGGCAGCCACATATGCAGCGGGAATAGGGCCGCCTTCAACGCCAACCCGACGGTCAGAAAAGCCAACGCCGCATGGATGGTTCGGCTGTCCGCCATCCCCGGAACGAGTATCGCCAGGTCAGCGATATTTAAGGTGCCGGTTACCATATACATCAGGCCGACACCGATGATGTAGAACGTGGCGCCGATGGTGCCCATGATCAGGTAGCGATAGGCCGCCGTTAGCGCACGGCGGTCTTTGCCGAAACTGACCAGCACGTATGTCGACAGAGACGATATCTCGAGAAACACGAACAAATTGAATGCATCGCCAGTGATCGTGATGCCTAACAATCCGGTCATGCAAAGCAGCATCATGGCGTAGAAAAGATAGATGCGGCTGGCCGGAATTTCGTTCTCAACAATGATGCGCGCATAGGGCATGACCACCGCGCCGATCATCGAGACGATCAGTAGCACGAAAGCGTTCAGGGTATCGATCCTGTATTCGATGCCCCACGGTGCCGCCCAGTCGCCCAACTCATAGACAATGACGCCGCTTTTCATAACCTGCATTAGAATGGCGATGGAAATGGGTAGGCACATCCAGGTGATGACCGTCGCCCAGATCCAGACCACGTGCGGATGGCGAATAAACATGCAGACCGGTGCCGCTAACAGCGGCAGCAGAATTTGCAAGACCGGCAGGTGCTGTGCGATCACGCGCCGTTCTCCATATGCTCAATTTCGTCTTCTTCGATGGTGGTGAATGTCTCTTTGATCCGCACCACCAAGGCCAGTCCAAGTGCCGTTGTTGCGACGCCGACGACAATGGCTGTCAGGATCAAAACATGCGGCAGTGGATTGGAATAAGATTGGATGCCTTCGGCCAAGATCGGTGCCGTGCCGCCTTCCACCTTACCCATGGTGATATAGAGCAGGAATACCGATACCTGAAAGACGTTCAACCCGACAATCTTCTTAACCAAATTGCCGTGTGCGATGACGATGTAAAACCCGATCATCATCAGCACGATGACGAGCCAGTACGGTACGAGGCCGGGGAACGCTGCGCTCATTACCTGCGATCCTCTTCCTTGTCTTCGGCTCGGCCGGCAAAGGTGCAGAAAATCGTGATCATTGCCGATGCCACGGTGATGCCGACACCCAGTTCAACCAGCAGGATGCCGATGTGCTGACCGCCGGTCGGCGTGCTGCCAAGGACGTTGTAGTCGAGAAACTTGCCGCCCATCAGAATGCCAGCCACACCGACTCCGCCGTAGAGCAAGACGCCGATCGCCAGAAGCGCTCGCGTCGCATAGGGGGGTATAATATCGCGCACTGTTTTGACGCTGAAGATCAATGCGTAGAGGATAAAACCGGCTGCAAAGATGACCCCAGCCTGAAAACCGCCGCCTGGGCCGAAATCACCGTGCCACTGCACATACAGCGCAAACAGCAAGATATACGGAATCAGAAACTTCGAGATCACCCGAAGGATGATCTTTTCCTTCATCGGTTGGCTCATGATTGTTTATCCCCTGTGGCATTACCCGTGGCATCTTCTGCTGCACTCTTGGATTTAGCAGCGATGATCTGGGGCCGTCGCGAACGACGAACGCGGCCGAGGATTGCCAGCACGCCGGCGGCGGCTGTGAAAATAACGAACGTTTCACCGAAGGTGTCGTAGCCCCGGTAACTTGCCAAAACCGATGTGACGGCATTCGGCAATCCGATTTCCTTGCCGGAGTCATTCAAGTAACGCGGCGCCACATGGTGATGGATCGGCGCGTTCGGATCGCCGTAATGCGGCATGTCCAAGGTGCCATAGATGAGCACGCCTCCGGTGACGCCGACGACGGCCAAGGCCGCTAGCATGTTCTTTGGCGGCGCGGGCTTCTCCTCGCTGGTGGTCAACGCCAAGGTGCCCAGCATCAATACCGTCGAAATACCGGCGCCGACGGCGGCTTCGGTAAACGCAACGTCCACCGCATCCAGCACCACGTAAGCCGCCGCGCCAAGCAGGCTGAAGATACCGGTCAGCATGACGACGGCAAATAAATTGTGTAATCGGGCAATGGCGACACCGGTCATGGCCATGAAGACCATCAGGCAGACGATGATGATTTCTTCGCTCATGGAGAATCATCCGACTTGGGCTTGGTCGCAGCTTCCGGGTCGACGCCGCCATAGAGTGCCGCGCGAGCCAGCGCATGCGTACCGGTCGGACTGGTAAACATAATGAACAAAAAGATCATCGCCAGTTTAGCGAGCCCTAATGTAAAGCCCGTCTGCAGGGCAAGCCCCAGCAGAATTAAACCCAACCCCATGGTATCGATGATGCTGGCGCCGTGCATACGGCAAAAGATATCGGGTAGCGAGATCAGGCCGAATGCACCGATGATGCAAAACGCGCCGCCCGCGATAATCGATGCCCAACTGAGGATGTCCAATATCAGTTCCATCAAATATCGCCGTGGTTGCTGTCTGTGGCGTCGATACGGCCGTACTTCTGGAACCGCACGAACCGAGTGACGGCAATTGTGCCGATGAAATTGATCAAGGCGTAGACCAGGGCGAGATCCAGGAATTCCGGTCGGCCCGCGAAATATCCGTGCACCGCGATCAGCAGAACCGTCAGCGTGCCGAAACTGTTGATGGCGAGAATACGGTCGAAAACGGTCGGTCCGCGAAAAGCACGCACCAGAACCAAAAGCATCGAAATCAGAACGGCGGCCGCAGCCGCGCCAAACATGCTCATCCCGCCCCCTCCGTCCCAGGGGCGACATAGCCCTCAAGCTCGGATACACGACGGTCCATATCTCCGGTCTCAAGCCCTTCCTTGGCGACAGGTGTCAGGGAATGCACGGTGAACTCGTCGTCGTCGACGAAAATGGTTACGGTTCCGGGGGTCAGGGTAATCGAATTGGCATAAGCTACGCGGCCCACATCAGAGACCTGCGACGCTTTCAACTTGAAGACTTTCGGTTGCAGCGCACTTGGGCCGCGGAGGATCGCCATGGTGACGTCAATGTTGGCTTTGACGATCTCCCACATCAACCAAACGTAGTAACCAGCACCCTTGGGCGCCATGTGCACCGGATGGCTTTCGTGGTCGATGACGTCCATACGGTGCGCCAACCAAACCACGCCGGCGATTGAAACGGCGCCAAGCGATAGAATAAGCGGAAGCATATAGCCCGACAGCAAAAACCAAAGCACCGTCATGCCGACCGCAAGAGCTAACAGATGAAGCAACAACCCACCCCAATCTTTACCTAACCTGTTTCTTGGCCTTTTATGGTGTGGCCAAGTATTTTTATTTTTCGAAGATAGTCAGAGGCATATGGCAAATCCAGACAAATCTTCGAAAAAATCACAGTTTTTATTAAAAACATATGACTACTTATGATTTAACCGATTTTATTAAAAGGCAATTCGAGAAAGCCGTCAGATTAACAATAGCCGTGGACGCGAAGAATTTTGACATGCGGGGCCGGAAAGAGAATCTTCATTGTGGATCTGGGATGATGACGATGTCGTTATATGCGTTCCTCATTGTCTTTTTCTGGCACGTTGCTGATCTCAATGTGGCCTACGCTCAGGTCCGGTTCGAACGTGCGGCGTTGACTGTCGAATCCGGTGATGCACGGCATAAATTTATCGTTGAGGTTGCTCAAACTCCTGGACAACGCCGGCAGGGGCTTATGGGACGCGAAAGGCTGCCGCTCAATACCGGTATGCTGTTTATCTTCGAGCAGACGGAAATGATACATATGTGGATGGCCAATACGCCGTCTTCGTTGGACATGCTGTTTGCTGACACGGAAGGCCGGATCGTGCACATCGAACGCGGTACGGAACCGTTCTCGACCCGCATCATTTCATCAAAGCTACCGGCGCGGCTGGTGCTTGAGGTCCGGGCAGGGACTGCGGACAGATTGGGAATCACTTCCGGCGACCGGCTGGTGATGGACCCATGAGGTCATGACAGCAACAGCAACCGTGCAAGAAGAGGTCTTCGCTCCGGCATTCCGCCGCTGGGTATTGCTGGGAATGATCGTCGCCACATCGACGCTCTACTCCATGACCATTCTGGTCGTTAGCGTGGTGCTGCCGCAGGTGCAGGGCAGCCTCTCTGCGACTCCCGATCAGGTGTCTTGGGCGATGACCGCCAATATCCTGGGCACGGCCATCGTCATGCCGCTCAGCGGATGGATGGCGGGGCGGTTCGGTTGGCGCAATGTGACACTGGGCGCCTTGGGCGGTTTTTGCCTGTCCACTTTGCTTTGCGGCCTTTCCAACTCGCTCGAAAGCCTGGTGATCTTTCGCGCGCTTCAAGGTGGTTCCGGTGCTCCGCTGGTGGCGCTGACACAGGCCATAGCGCTGGCGACTTTTCCACGGCATCAACACAACTTGGTGACGGCCATCTACGGTATGGGGGTCGTCATCGGTCCGATCTTCGGCCCAATCTATGGCGGATACCTGAGCGAATTGTACAATTGGCGCTTTGCTTTCTTCATGATTGTCCCCATGGGCATGGCAGCTTGGGTCGGCCTGTGGGTCATGCTGCAAGACGGCGGTCGTCAGGAGCGACTCCGTTTTGCATGGACAGGGTTTCTGGCGCTGGCGGTGGCTCTTGCATGTCTGCAACTGATCTTGGATCGGGGGCAGCGCCTGGACTGGTTTGCATCAACGGAAATTCTGATCGAGGCGACCGTCGGGGTCATCGCCTTTTGCATTTATTTGTCACATAGCTTGTTGGCCCGTTCTCCGTTGCTGAACCTTAAGTTTTTGCTCAACCGCAATTATGGCTTGGGGCTGATCATCGTCACGGTGTACGGGATGCTCAATTTCACACCCATGGTGATGTTGCCGCCGTTGTTGAAGAACTTGGGCGGGTATCCCGACTCGATCATCGGCATATTGTTGGCGGGGCGCGGAGCGGGCGGCATGTTGGGCTTCTTCCTGGCCGCTTGGGTCGGCAAGCTGGATCCACGTATCGGTATCTCGGCGGGATTCTTGGTGCAGGCTTGGTCCGGATGGGTGATGACCGGCTTCAACACAGATGTCACCATGGCAGAGGTGCTGGTGACCAGCGCGGCCCAGGGGCTCGCGGTCGGATTAATCTGGGTGCCGCTGGTCCTTTCAAGTTTCTCCAATATCGAACCCCGCAACATGGCCGAAACGTTTACGATTTTTCACCTGTTGCGTAATATCGGGTCGAGCATCTTCATCTCCTTGAGCGTCATGACCGTTGTGCGGACATCGGCCAGCAATTTCCAGCGCCTGACGGAATTCGTAAATCCGTTTAATGAGGCGCTGAAAAATTACGGGGTAACGGCGTTGCACGGGTACGCCAATCTGGCGGAACTGGCGAAGCTAAACGCGCAATTGGTGGACCAGGCGGAATTGATTGGATTTCTGAATGCGTTCGGGCTTTATACGATGATGTGCCTGCTGGTGCTGCCCGCGGTACTTCTACTGAAACCGCCAAATCGGCCGACATCGGCCTAGCGACAGGGAAAGAGAAGAACATGCGCGAGATTATTGTTGCAGCGGCGCAAATGGGCGCCATTCAAAAAGCCGAAGGCCGCCAACAGGTTGTGGCGCGGATGATGGCGCTAATGGAGCAGGCGAAAGCGGCGGATGCGGACTTCATCGTCTATCCGGAACTGACCCTGACCACATTCTTCCCGCGTTATTACATGGAAGATCAGGGCGAGGTCGATACCTGGTTCGAGGCCGAGATGCCCAATGCCGCCACCCAGCCTTTGTTTCAGCGCGCCCGGGAATACGGAATGGCCATGACGTTCGGTTTCGCGGAGTTGACGCCTGACGGACATCATTTCAACACGTCGGTCCACGTCGACAAATCGGGCGCCATCGTCGGTAAGTACCGCAAGGTGCATCTGCCGGGGCACGGTGAGTTCGACCCCGACCGATCGTTCCAACACCTGGAGAAACGTTACTTCGAACCGGGTGATTTGGGTTTTCCGGTGTATCGCACCTTGGGTGGCGTTTTCGGCATGTGCATCTGCAATGACCGCCGCTGGCCTGAAACCTACCGCTCCATGGGCTTGCAGGGCGTAGAGATGATCACGCTGGGCTACAACACGCCATCGGTGAATTCGCAAAAAAGCGAGGAGGGACCGGAAAAACGGATGTTCCATTCGGATTTGGTCATGCAGTCGGGCGCTTACCAGAATTCAACCTGGGTGGTGGGCGTCGCCAAGGCCGGTTCTGAGGATGGGCACCCGATGTTCGGCGGCTCCATCATCGTCAATCCGGAAGGTGAGATCGTCGCCAAGGCGGTGAGCGAGGATGACGAACTGCTGGTTCATACTTGCGATCTGGACGACACGGTGTTCGGCAAACAAACCATTTTCGACTTCGCGCGCCACCGCCGTATTGAGCATTACGGACGCATCACCGCGCAGGTCGGTGTCGAATTGCCGCCAGAAGAATAACCGAACGGAATTAACCCAGCGCAACCGCGGAAAGTGCCATGCCAGCCGCTGCCTGGGTCGGGTCGATGACCGGGATTTCCAAGGCCTTTTCAAGGCGTGCGCCGTACTTGGCCATGCCCGTGCATCCGGTGATCACGGCCCCTGCGCCATCTTCATCACGTAGCGCTTGGCCGACGCTGACCAGATGATCGAACGCGTCTGCCCGGCTTTCGACTTCCGAGACCCCCATCCCAATGGCACGGTCGCCGGCGCACTGATGATGAAGGCTGCGAGCCTCCATATGCCGCCGATGGCGTGGGATAGACGCTTCCAGGATCGAGATAACACCGAACTTCGAAGCCCGCGTCAGCGCCGTCAGCATGGCGCATTCGGCAATCCCCATCACGGGCTTGTTAGTGGTCTCGCGGCATGGGCCCAGGCCCGGGTCGCTGTAACAGCCGATGATGAATGCGGAAGCCTCGGTGTCTTGCTTGACCCACTCGACCAGCATTGGCGTGACCATCTCTATGTCTTCATCGCTTTCGATGCCAAAGGTGCCCGTTTCCAACGTAACGCAATCCAATATCGGTCCGCCGGCCAAGCGTAACGGTTCAACCGCCTCGGACATGCCTTGGGTGACGGCAGGATTAGAGTTCGGATTGATGATGCGAATAATGCCCGGCATGGCTAGACGATCTTCGCGCCAAAATTGGTCGCCGGATCCGTTTCGGGCGCCAGAGTGCCGGCGGGCCGGATGAAATCATAACCCGGCGTGCGTTCCAGGAAGGTTCCCGATCCCGGTTCCACATGCAGCTCACCATCGGACACGGCAACCCGTCCGGCGCTGATTACGGTTTCCGGCCAGCCTTTCAATTGCATGCCTTCATAAGGCGTATAGCCGACGTTGTCGTGCAACAGATCATAGCTCACGTTGACCTCGCGGTCGGGGTCCCATATGGCGATGTCGGCGTCCGAACCGATCGCGATAGTGCCTTTGCGCGGATGCATGCCGTAAATCTTGGCGGCGTTGGTTGACGTGAGGGCGACGAAATCATTGAGACTGATGCGGCCCTTGCCGACACCTTCCGAGAACAGCAGTGGCATGCGCAGTTCGATTCCCGGCACGCCGTTGGCGAGTTTTTTGAACGGTGCATTGGGCCCGGCGTGTAGTTTGCCGGTTTCGTCGAAACGGTAGGGCGCGTGGTCGGAATGGAAAACCTGAAACGTGCCGTTGGCCAGCGCGCGCCACATGGCTTCTTGATCGGCCTCGTCGCGCGGCGGTGGTGAACAGCAGAACTTGGCACCTTCCATGCCGTCCTTGTCGATATCGTCGATGGTCAGGAACAGATATTGCGGGCAGGTCTCGCCGAACACCCTGAGCCCTGCATCCTGGGCGCGGCGGATCGTAGACGCGGCCTCGTCGGTTGAGACATGGACGATCAACAGCGGTGTGTCGACCAGCCGGGCCAATTGGATGGCGCGGTTTGTCGCCTCCGACTCGGCGATGCGCGCATGGCTGACGGCGTGGTATTTGGGGGCTGTGTGCCCCGCATCCATCAGTTTGTCCGACAACCAGCGGATGATGTCATCGTTTTCCGCATGCACCATGGTGATGGCGCCGTTCTCGCGCGCCACGCTCAGCACGTTGAGCAAATCCTCATCCGCCAGCTTCAATAACGGATAGGTCAGGAACACCTTGAACGATGTGTAACCATCCTTGATCAGCGCCGGAAGTTCCTGCCCCAACACCTGTTCGGTCGGGTCGGAGATGATCAGGTGAAACGCGTAATCGATGACGGATTTGGGGCCGGCGCGATCATGGTAGATCTCGACAACCTCACGCAGACTTTGCCCTTTGTGTTGCGCCGCGAACGGCACAATCGTCGTATTGCCGCCGAAAACGGCTGAAATCGAGCCGCTTTCATAATCGTCGGCGGCCATGATCCCCATGCCCGATTCCTGGGCAATATGGCAATGCGCCTCGACACCGCCCGGCAGAACCAGCTTGCCCGTCGCGTCGATAATCCGATCAGCGCCGTCCAATGCGTCGGCGATTGCCGCGACACGGCCGCCCCGAATACCGATGTCGGCCTTAAAAGTGTCGGCGGCTGTGGCAACCGTTCCGCCGGATATGATCAGATCGAATGCCGCCATTGCGGGGCTCCCTTGGTCAACGCGTTGGAGGCAAACTCTAGGCCAGCAATCCAAGCCCGGCAACCAAGCGTCAGATTCCGGTTGCTTAAGGCGCTACTTAACCATAGAAAACAAAGTACTCGGGGAGTGGCGCAGCCTGGTAGCGCATCTGCTTTGGGAGCAGAGGGTCGCTGGTTCGAATCCAGTCTCCCCGACCAACTTTGAGGCCCGGACACGAGGTGGCCATGACCGAAGCGCGTATTTATCAACCGGCGAAGACGGCGATGCAGTCGGGCCGGAGCAATACCAAGAATTGGGTTTTGGATTTTGAGCCCGCTGAGGCGCGCCGCGCGGATTCCTTGATGGGGTGGATCGGCTCGGGCGATACCAATGCCCAGGTGCGGCTGAAGTTCGCCAGCAAGGAAGACGCCATCGCATATGCCGACAAGCATGGGCTTTCCTATCAAGTGCAGGCCCCGAAACGCCGTCGGGTGCAGCCGAAAAATTATTCAGACAACTACAGCTTCAGATTTCGCTTCGAATAAGCGGTATCCGCAAGCCGTCGGCGAGGCGCCCGTAGCTCAACCGGATAGAGCACGTGCCTTCTAAGCTCGGGGTTGCAGGTTCGAGTCCTGCCGGGCGCGCCAACCTCCTTTTACGCCGACTCTTTCGCTTTTGTTTAAAATAAGTTAAGATTCTGTTTCCAAATCGTGCAGGAGGCAGAAGCCGATGTTGCGCAACGGACAGAAGTTCGGGATTTTCGCCCTCATTTTTTCTTTGGCGGCACCCCTTGTATTGGCCAGCAACGCTGACGCTGCGCGTAAACGCGTGCCCGGCGAGTATGCTTATACCTCGCTGCCCTATTGGCGGGTGGGTGCGCTAAACCGACAACTCAGCAATGCGTGTCAGCGCGGCGAGTTCGGCCAGCGGAAATACTTGCTGTCCTCGATTGGGTTTGTTGGCAAGGTCGGCCAGACCTTGACCGGCATCGCCACCACGACATGGAATTTGTACGATCCCAAGGGCTTGGCCGAGCCCCGCAAGACCTACCATTTCTTCAATCAAGGCTATTCCAACTGCAAGGTGTACGTGGCGGATCAGCCCCGCCGCCGGAATTAGAGGCATAATTTGCGTTACGCCGGCGCCACGCTGCCAGATGGCCGCCGGACTATGTTCTTTCCAATCATCGCGATGTTGGCTTACGGTTAGCAGCGTAACGATTGGCAATTGGTAGGTGTCTCATTACGGGACACGATGTGCATGGAGTTCGAAATGTATTCGGCGGACAACCCGAGTCCGAGATGGCGTGAACTCATCTCGTTATATCGCCAATTGCATTCTGGAGGTGACGCCGTCCGTTCACCCGCTGAGATGTTTCCCGGCATGCCACGCGAGAGCCAGATACCAAAACTTATGGAACTGGTGAACCACCATCAAGCCAAGAGTCTGCTTGATTACGGGTGCGGAAAGGGCATGCAGTGGAAGTTGCGATTTAATGCGATCAATGATGGCCGAGAATTCGAAACCACGCTCCAGGACTTATTGGGCATTGAGACTGTCGGTTGCTATGACCCTGGGTACGAACCGCTTTCGTCTCTACCCACCGGAAAATTTGATGCCGTGATTTGTTTTGATGTATTGGAACATTGTCCGGAAGACGATTTACCATGGATACTGGATCAGATATTCAGCTATTCGAACAAGTTCGTGTTTGCAAATATTGCGTGTTTCCCCGCTAAAAAATTATTGCCGAACGGCGAAAATGCTCATTGCACGATCAAACCCGCCGAGTGGTGGGGGGCGTTGATTTGACAGGTGGAAACCACGTATCCGGATACCAGCTTCTTTATTTCATGCGCGCAACACGATCAGGACGGCGGCATCATCAATTTCGAGGGCTGAACGGCGGCTCGTACGTTCTGGATGCCGGATCCAAGAGCGGGAGATCATCCGCAACAATATAATTTTGACTATGGTGTTGTTCAGCCGCGGCGTTTGCGCGTACCGCCAAGCCCGAGTGTATGACGGTCGATGGCGGCTGCCTTCACCAGGGCGAAAACCTGCTTTCCCGGTTCTAAACCCATTGCGGCAACAGACTTGCGGGTGACGCGCGCGATCAAGGGAGCGCCGACATCTAACAATACCTCGGTCTGCGGCCCGCCAGCCGGCGCAATTTCGCGGACGGTAGCTTCGAGTACGTTGAGGATTGACGTATCTGTCGGCCGGGTGAGGCTGAGCGACACATCGCGCGCCCGGATACGCATGCGAAGTGCCGTGCCTAAGGGTGCGTCCAATCCCGGTACCCACAAGCGCCCACCGGCAAATCCCAGTTCGGTCAGCCCCCAGCTTTTGTCCTGGCCGCGCACCGTGACGCCCAACACCGCGCCCGCTTCATACCTGCCCGTCAACGGCCTTAGGTCCAGCCGGCCCATGATTTCCTCGACGCCGCCCGACGCCACCGTGCGACCGTGATCCAAGATAACCATGGTGTCGGCGAGGCGGATGACCTCTTCCAAGGCATGGCTGACATAAATGATCGGAATCCCGGCTTCGTCACGCAATCGCTCAATGAACGGCAGGATTTCGTTTTTATGGGTCGCATCCAGCGCAGCCAATGGCTCGTCCATGACCAGCAGTTGCGGCGCACTCAACAGCGCCCGGCCAATGGCGACACGTTGCTTTTCTCCACCTGACAGGTTTCCGGGGCGGCGGTGCAGCAACGGTTGCAGTTCCAAAAGCTCAATAACTTCGCCGGGCTCGGGTGCGATCGCATCGCTTGGCACGAAACGCTGCCCGTAGTGCAGGTTTTTGTGAACGGAGAGATGCGGAAACAGTCTTCCTTCCTGAAACACATAGCCGATGCGGCGGAGTTCCGGCGGCACGAACAATCCTTGCTCGGCGTCAAACATCACCCGTTCACCGATACTGAGGCGTCCTTTCCCTGGCCGCGCCAGTCCGGCGATCAAATTGGCCAGCGTTGTCTTGCCCGAACCGGAGCGCCCGAAAAACGCCGTCAGCCCGCGCCCGGCCTGAAAGTCGGCACGCAGTTGAAAGTCTCCGCGCCGGTATTCGATATCGACCAACAAGTCACTAACGTCCGTCATATCACGCCCCCTCCGATGCACGGACGCGGCGGGCCAGAACCTCGGACAGGATCAAAGCGCCCAAGGCCAATACAACAGAAATCACCACCAGCCTAAGCGCTGCCGCTTCGCCGTCGGGTGTTTGCACCAAGGTGTAAAGGGCCAAGGGGAGGGTGCGGGTTTCACCGGGAATGTTGGAAACGAATGTGATGGTCGCGCCAAATTCACCGAGGCTGCGGGCGAACGCCAAAATGGTGCCGGTGATCAAGCCCGGAACAATCAGCGGTAACGTCACCGTAAAGAACACCCAGCGCGGCGAAGCCCCGAGCGTTCTCGCCGCATCTTCGAGACGAGGGTCGACGGCTTCCAGCGACAGCCGAATGGCGCGCACCATCAACGGAAATGACATCACCGCAGCGGCTACGGCAGCGCCGCGCCACGAAAACGCCAGCGATAGCCCGAAGGTATCGAACAGCCAGCCCCCGATCCAGCCTTGCCGGCCGAACCCAACGAGCAACAGATAACCGATGACCACGGGCGGCACGATCAGCGGCAGGTGCACCAGCCCGTCGAGCAGGAATTTGCCCGGAAACCGCAACCGTGCCAAAACCCATGCCGTCAGCAATCCGAGCGGCAGGCTCAGTGCGACCGACCATACGGCGACACGCAAGCTCAGCAGCAGGGCTTCGGTTTCCACGGGCGTCAAAATCCAGGCTCCTACTGTGGCGGACTAAATCCATACTCGGAAAGAATAGCCGCCACGGCCGGCGATGTCAGGAACTCAAGATACTCGCCCGTACCCGAGGTTTTTGCCTGTTCGACCGCCGCCATCATATAGCGGATATCCGGGTGGCTTCCGGCGGGCAGAAAGTCGACGGCGTTGATCCGTGGTTCTCCGAGCATGTCGGTTTCGTAGACGATCCCGGCGCGGGCCTCCTTGCGAACGACCAAGGCCAAGGCCGCACGGACATTGGCAGCGCGCGCGATGCGACCGGAGAGCCCAGCCCATTGGCCCAAGGATTTCAGGCCGTTCATGGCGTAAATCCCAGCGGGCACGTGGTCCGGGTCGGCGAGCGCCAACCAACTCTCACCCATAGCCTCCGCCAAGGCCTGGCCGGAAACGAAACTGTAGCTTAGCTTTTGGTCCGCGGGCGCGATCAAGACCAATCGGTTGCCGGCAAAAACGCGTGCACCGTTCCGCAACCGTTGTTTTTTCTGCAAATAGGCCATCCATTGCGGATTGGCGGATATGAATATATCGGCTGGGGCGCCGCGCTCGATCTGGCGCGCCAGAACCGATGTCGCTGCATGGACGCACGCGCACGCCGGCAATCCCATCTCAACGCCTTTGCGGGAGATGTCTTTGAACACGCGGGTCAGGCTTGAGGCAGCATAGATGCGGATATCGGCGCCATCGGCTTGGCGCCACGGAAATAGGCACCAAACAGCGAGGATCGCCAACAATGCGCTCCTACTGTTTCGGCGCCATTTCATCGTGGGATCAGCCGTAAAGCTCGTCGGGATCGATTTCCACCTCGGCGATTTCCTGCACCTCGCCATCCCGGACAGCATAGAAGAAACAGTTGTGACGACCCGTGTGACAAGCCACGCCTTGCTGGTCGACCTGCAACAACAATGTGTCGGCGTCACAATCCCAGCGGAATTCGCGCAGCATCTGCACTTGGCCGGAACTCTCACCCTTGCGCCACAGCTTTTGGCGCGAGCGCGACCAATAGCAGACTCGGCCGGTGCGCAAGGTCTCGGCGACGGAATCCGTGTTCATCCAGGCCATCATCAAAATCTCGCCGCTATCGTGCTGTTGCGAGACGGCGGGGATCAGTCCGTCGGAAGTGAACTTCAGGCTCGCTAGAACTTTGTCGATCGTGGCGTCCGAAACGGGGGTATCCATACTTATATCTCCAGGTTTCTCTTAAATCTTACGAAGCCGCTTTATACCGGGCCAGCCCGGCTTCCAGATCGGCGATCAAGTCGTCGGGATCTTCCAGGCCAATATGCAGCCGGATGCACGGCGTGGTGTACGGCCAGTCCGTGGCGGTGCGGATGTTCTCGATATGCGCAGGCAGTATCAGGCTTTCATATCCACCCCAACTCGCGCCCAGGCCGAAGTGCTCAAGGCCGTCGATCATGGCCGCGCCAGCATTCCAATCGCCGCCAGCCATGACGATACCGAACAGGCCCGACGCGCCGGCATGGTCGCGTTTCCACAATTCATGGCCCGGATCGTCGGGAAGGGCAGGGTATAAGACACGCTCGATCTCGGGGCGCGCATGCAGCCACGTTGCGACCTTCATGGCGTTTTCCTGATGGCGCTGCAGGCGCACGGAAATGGTGCGCAAGCCACGCAATGCCAGATAACAATCATCGGGCGCGGCATGATAGCCATATGCGTTGGCCATATTCTTGAGCGCCTGGAAATGTTCTTCGGTGTTCACCGTGACGCTGCCCATCATAACGTCGGAATGGCCGACGACATATTTGGTGCAGGCTTCGATGACCACGTCGACGCCCAGGTTGATGGGCTGGCACAAGTAGGGCGACGACCAGGTGTTGTCGATCATGGTGAGCACGCCCTTGTCGCGGGCGATGGCGGTGACCGCGGGCACATCCATCATCTCGAACGACAGCGATCCCGGCGACTCCATGAAAATGACTTTGGTGTTCGGGCGGATCAGATCGGCGATCCCTGCGCCAATGGCCGGATCATAAAAGGTCGTTTCCACGCCGGCGCGGGCCAGCGCAATGCCGGCAAGGCGGCCTCGGCTCGGGCCGTAAACGGTGTCGGCCATGAGCAAGTGGTCGCCGTTTTGCAAAAACGTTGTCGCAGCGCCCGTGATCGCCGCCAGGCCGGATGGGTAGGCGACCGTCTTGTGGCCTTCGTGGACAGCCGTGATGGCGGCTTCAAAGGCGAACTGCGTCGGTGTGCCGCTTCGCCCGTAAGAGACGCCGGTGTGAACGGTCTTGTCGCGTTTTTGAAAAATCTCCAGGCTTGGAAACGTGATGGTCGAGGCATGGTAAACCGGCGGATTAACCACGCCGTGATTGTTCAAAGGGTCACGTCCGGCAGTGGCGATGACGGTATCTTTTTTCATTCGGCATTGCTCCTGAAAGTGGGGCCGACCGGCACGCCCGGCGGAGGACGATGAATTACACTGAAATATCTTGGATTCCAATTTCTTAGTTCGCGTGCGGCTATTCGGGTGTCAAGCTGGAATTCCCCTTGTCAGCGTTTCATAAACTATGTTACCGATTCAGGTTAGAAGCATCGTTTTCCTAGGAAGACGACTTTGAAACAGAGCAATAAAGCTCAATATCTCTTAGAAAACTAATCAGGGAGAGATTATATAATGTCACGTAAATCCATCTTCTTTTCGGCTCTTGCCGCTGCGACGGTTGTCGCCAGCAGCTCTTGGGCCGGCACTCTTGAAGACGTCAAGGCCCGCGGCGAACTTCGCTGCGTGGTGAGCACCGGCCTCGCCGGGTTCGCCTATACGGATGCCGCCGGCGTCTACCAGGGCTTCGATGCCGATTACTGCCGTGCCACTGCGGCGGCGGTTTTGGGCGATCCCAACAAAGTCAAATACATCCCCGCCACGGGTAAAACCCGCTTCACCATTCTGAACTCTAAAGAAGGTGACGTGCTGTGGCGCAACACGACCTGGACTTTCGCGCGCGACGTGGACGTCAAACTGACCTTCGTCGGCGTTAACTACTATGATGGCCAGGGCTTCATGGTCCCGACCAAGCTTGGCGTCAAAAGCGCCAAAGAACTGGACGGCGCCACGGTTTGTATCCAAACCGGCACGACCACCGAGCTGAACCTCGCCGACTACTTCCGTTCCAACAACATGAAGTACTCGCCGGTTCCGATCGAAAAGAACTCGGAAGCCCGCGCCAACTACTTGGCCGGTCGTTGCGACGTGTACACGACGGATGCCTCCGGTCTTGCGGCAACGCGTTCGACCTTCAAAAACCCGGGCGATCACATGTTGCTGCCTGAAATCATCTCCAAAGAGCCGCTCGGCCCAGCCGTGCGTCATGGCGATGACCAGTGGGGTGACATCATCCGCTGGGTTCTGAACGCCACCATCGTGGCCGAAGAAAAAGGCATCACGATGGCTAATGCCGGTTCCATCGGCAACAGCACCAACGACCCCGAAATCAAACGTCTGCTGGGCACCGAAGGTGACCTGGGCGGCCAGTTGGGTCTCGATAAAGCATGGGCCCAACGGATCATCGCGTCGGTTGGTAACTATGGTGAGATCTTCGGTCGCCACATTGGCAAAAAGACCGATATCGGTCTGGCTCGCGGCTTGAACCAGCTGTGGTCCAAAGGCGGTCTGCAGTACGCACCGCCGTTCCGTTAAAACAGGAACGACCAATACGTTTTGGTCGGGGCGCGTCCGGTTATCCGGGCGCGCCTCACCGAACCGTCGCGCTGTGTTAAAGCAACCGAATAATCAATGGTGCTAAGCGTTGGCGGTGTGTGGCTTAAGCTGGTGAATTCTTAATCAATGCCGGCGGGCCCGACATACGGGGAGCAGACAATATGGCATCCGGAGAAACCCAGGCTGCGGCACAAACCCAGGCTGCAACCGGCGTACCTGTGGCAAGCGGAAATATCTTTTCGCGCCTATGGAACGACAAGGAATCGCGCTCGGTAATTTTCCAAATTCTGACCGTCATTGGGCTATTTGCGTTTTTTGCTTATATCGGCACCAATGCGGTGGCCAATCTCGAACGGCTCGGAAAGACCTTCAGTTTCGATTTCCTGGCCCAGCCCGCCAGCTACGACATCAACCAGCACCTGATTGAGTATTCATCGCAATCAACGCATTTGCGGGCTGCGATGGTCGGCTTGATCAACACGCTTCTGGTTGCCGTTTGCGGCGTAATCGCGGCTTCGATCCTAGGCTTTATCTTCGGTGTGTTGCGGTTGTCCCATAACTGGCTGATCAACCGCATCGTTTACGTGTTTATTGAATTTACGAGAAATGTGCCGGTTCTGTTGCACATTTTGTTGATCCACGGAATCATTATTCATTCGCTGCCGCATCCGAAACAGGCGATCAACATGTCTGATCGGCTGTTCCTTTCCAATCGCGGGTTCACCTTACCGAAACCGGATTTCCAAGACGCGTTCTTGCTGACGGTCATAGCGTTCGTCGTGGCCGTCGTTGGGTTTACGGTTTACAAACGCTGGGCAAAGAAGAAGCAAGAAGAAACAGGTCACATCTATCCCGTATTCTGGGTGGGCCTTGCCTCTATTCTCGGTTTACCGATCGTGACCTTCATCCTCAGCGGCGCGCCCATCGTATGGGAAGTCCCGGTCCCAGGGCGCTTTAACCTGAAGGGCGGCATGGTCGTCATTCCCGAATTCCTGGCTCTGTGGTTGGCGCTGACACTCTACACATCGGCGTTTATTGCCGAGATCGTCCGTTCAGGGATTTTGGCTGTCAGTCATGGCCAATGGGAAGCGTCGCAAGCGCTGGGCATGAAACGCTCACGTACGCTGAACCTGATCATTATTCCGCAAGCCCTGCGTGTCATCGTTCCGCCGTTGACCAGCCAGTACCTGAATCTGACCAAGAACTCATCGCTCGCCATTGCCATCGGTTATATGGATATCGTGGCGACATTGGGCGGCATTTCACTGATGCAGACGGGCAAGGAAATGGAAACCATGATGTTGGTGCTCGCCGCCTATCTGGTGATTTCCCTGCTCATTTCATCATTCATGAACTGGTATAACAGTCGCATCAAACTGGTTGAGCGGTAGGAGAGTATCATGGCATCTGATAACGCAACCGCCACAAAGAGTTACGAGCCCGGCACCCATCCAGATATGGAGCCGCCGGTCTTAACCTCGGGTCCGATCTTTTGGCTGAAAGAAAACCTGTTCGGCTCGATCACGAGTACCATTTTGACGCTCGTTTCGGCCTATTTGTTGTGGCTGATCGTTCCGCCGTTTCTTGATTGGGCCGTGTTCGAATCGATCGTCAATGCAGGTTCGCGCTCCGAATGTCAGGAGACCGCCGACGGTGCATGTTGGGCATTTATCAAAGAACGTTACGTACTGCTGATTTACGGCTTTTATCCACTAGAAGAGCGTTGGCGCCCCAATCTAACGTTCATCCTTATGTGCACGGCCATTGCATCGGTGCTTTGGGAGCAGATGCCGGCGCGGCGTCATTTCCTGCGATTTGCAGCCATTTTCCCGATCGTCGCGGCGTTGCTGCTTTTGGGCGGTGAATGGTTTGGAATTAGCACGGGCCTGAAACAGGTTACGACCGATCAGTTTGGCGGCATCTTGCTGACGATCATCATCGGCGTGACGGGAATTTCGTTCTCGTTGCCGATCGGGATTGTTCTGGCATTGGGCCGTCAGGGCCATCTGCCTATCGTGCGGATCGTTTGCGTGCTGTTCATCGAGTTTATTCGCGGTGTGCCATTGATCACGTTGCTGTTCGTGGCCTCGACGATGTTGAACTACTTCTTGCCTCCGGGAACGCAATTCGACCTGTTACTGAGGGTGTTGATCATGGTGACGTTGTTCGCGTCCGCCTATATCGCGGAGTCCGTTCGAGGCGGACTGCAGGCCATGCCCAAAGGTCAGTACGAGGCTGCCGACTCGATGGGCCTCAAATATTGGCAATCCATGCGGTTGATCATCTTGCCGCAGGCCTTGAAGATATCGATTCCCGCCATCGTCAACATCTTCATCGGGCTCTACAAGGACACCACCTTGGTTGTGGTTATTGGATTGCTCGACCCATTGGGTGTCGCGGACATGTCTCTTGCCGACAGTAAATGGCAGGGCTTGTCCACTGAGATTTATCTTTTCATCGCGCTGTTCTTCTTCATTTGCTGCTTCTCCATGTCGCGTTATTCGCTTTATCTGGAGAACAAGCTGCACAGAGGACATAAGCGCTAACGGCGCGAGAGTAGGGGAGTATTAAGTTATGGCCGACGTTGAACAAATGGAAGCTGCGGGTGAACATCTTAAATCCGCCGTCCAAGACAACGACATCATTGGAATCACCGGCATGCACAAGTGGTACGGTGATTTCCATGTGCTCAAGGACATCAATCTGAGCGTAAAGCAACAAGAACGCATCGTGGTTTGCGGACCTTCGGGGTCGGGCAAATCGACGCTGATTCGTTGCCTGAACCGGTTGGAGGAACACCAGCAAGGGACCATTACGGTCGACGGCATCGAGCTGACCAACGATCTCAAGCAGATCGACGCCATCCGCCGCGAGGTCGGTATGGTGTTCCAGCACTTCAATCTGTTCCCGCACCTGACGGTGCTGGAGAACTGCACGCTGGGTCCGATCTGGGTGCGCGAAACGCCGAAAAAGGAAGCCGAGGCGACGGCCATGGAATACCTGGAGCGGGTGAAAATCCCCGAGCAGGCGTTGAAGTATCCGGGCCAACTTTCAGGTGGTCAGCAACAACGCGTCGCGATTGCGCGGTCCTTGTGCATGAGCCCCAAAATCATGCTGTTCGATGAGCCCACATCGGCGCTCGATCCGGAAATGATCAAAGAAGTTCTAGACACCATGGTTGAGCTTGCCGACACCGGTATGACGATGATTTGCGTGACCCACGAAATGGGCTTCGCCAAAACGGTCGCCGATCGAGTGATCTTCATGGATGAGGGCGAGATTATCGAACAAAACGAGCCGCATGAGTTCTTCGATAATCCGAAGCACGAACGCACGCAGTTGTTCCTCAGCCAGATTCTTGCCCATTAGGATTTTTGCCCATTAAGGGACCGCGTAAGGAAAAAGCGGGGAGGAGGCAGCCGGCTCGCCAGTAATGGCGGGCCGGCTTCATTTTGACGACGGAGAGACAGACCCATGACGGACGATCAAGCGGCAGGTCCATTGAAAAACCTGAAAGTGTTGGATATCTCGACGATCATTGCCGGTGCGACGGCGTCGACCATGCTGTCGGATTTCGGCGCCGACGTGATCAAGGTTGAATTGCCCACGCGCCCCGATGGTCTCCGCGACCTGCCGCCGCACAAGGATGGCGAGCCGTTATGGTGGAAAGTCACCAACCGCAACAAGCGCTGTATCACCTTGGATTTGCGCAACCCAAAGGGCGCCGAACTGTTCAAGGCGATGCTGCCGAATTTTGATGTCTTAGTGGAAAACTTTCGTCCCGGCACGCTGGAAAAGTGGGGTTTTGCGCCCGAGGTCCTGCACGAAATCAACCCGGCACTGACCATTCTCCGTGTCTCGGCCTATGGCCAGAAGGGCCCCTATTCCGGGCGACCGGGCTTTGCGCGCGTCGGCGAGGCCATGTCCGGGTTTCAAACCTTGGTTGGCGACGCGGACGGACCGCCCACGCACCCAGGCTATCCCATTGCCGATCCGATCACCGGGCTTTATGGCACTATCGGAATCCTGTTGGCGTTATTGGAGCGGCGCAACACCCCCGAATCGGCGGGCCAGGTCATCGACGTGTCGCTGGTCGAATCGATGTTTCGCATGCTCGACTTCTTGGCCATCGAGTACGATCAATTGGGCGCCGTGCGCGGACGCCAAGGAAACCGAAATCCCTATGCGGCACCAGGCAACGTTTACCGCACGAAAGACAACCGTTGGATCACCATTCCGGCGTCCACGCAGGCGTTGTTCGAACGCTTGATGACGGCCGTTGAACGGCCGGAATTGGCCGATGATCCACGCTACGACAGCAATCCAAAGCGGGTCGAAAACCCGGATGAATTGGAACAGGCGATCAGCACTTGGATGGCCAAGTACAACGCTGCCGACGCTTGCCGCATCCTCAATGAACACCAAGTCGCCAATGCACCTGTCAGCACCATCGAAGATCTGTTTACGGACCCGCATTACGAGGCGGCGGATATGATTGTCGACGTGCCAGATGAGGCGCTCGGGAGTGTTCGGATGCAAGCCGTAGCGCCTCGTCTCGACCGCACACCGGGGCGGGTTTATAAGTCCGGTCCGGCGCATGGGGCGGATACGGATGACGTCTACGCCGAGGTGCTTGGCCTGAGTGAAGAGGAAATTGCTTCGCTGCGAGACGAAGGGGTCATCTAAATTCGGTGATCTTGCCAGTTCGGGAAAGACCCGTCCTGGCGCGGGTCATCAAACACCAGCGTCTCGCGCTCAAAGGGGACGAACCCGATGCTCTGGTAGGTCCTGAGCGCGCGTGGGTGATCCAAGTCGCAAGTGTTGACCGTCACGCGGGAGGGTTCATAGCTCCAGGCCTGATCCACCAGCCAACGCAGAAAATAACTCCCGAGACCGCGACCGATGCATTCCGGCAGCAGACCAAAGTAGGCCAGGTCAACCTCAGCGTCGCCACCGCGGCGATTTAGCTCACCATAACCGCCCGGCGCGCCGTTGACGTAGAGAACGTAAACCTCGACGTCGGGGTCGTGGACAATCCTTGTCAACGCGGCGTCATCAAGCAGCCGGCGTTCGTACCAGAGCCAGTCTTCACCGATGGTGTCGTAGAGATAGCGATAGAACGACAACGGCATGTCCACCGCGCGCATCAAGGCGATAGGCAGCGCTGGACGTGTCGGCGTTGGCGATGACGGCTGGGTTGTCATCTCCAGATACGTGACGACCGTCGACAACTGGGCTGAAGCGTCGTTGGAATTCGCGGCCATCAGGTGACAACAGGGGTGTCGAAATGGTTGCCCCATTCCGCCCACGAGCCGTCATAGACAGCCACTTCCTTGTGCCCGATCAGATATAGCGCGAGTGCCGCCACGCATGCCGTAACGCCTGAACCGCATGTGGTGACGATGGGCTTCGAGGGGTCGATACCGGCGGCATCGATAATACCCTTGATCTCATCGGCGGAGCGGAACACGCCACCGGCATCTTTGTCGAGAAGATCGGGGAACGGCAGGTTGATGCTGCCTGGGATACGGCCCTTCTTGTGTGTCGGACGCGGTTCCGGGTCGGTACCGGCAAAACGTCCCGCGCTGCGGACATCGACGACCTGCTCCTTGCCGTTGTCGATATTGGCAATCAGGTGCTCAACATCACGGACGAGGAAATTGTTCTGGCGCGCCGAGAAATGCCGCTCGCGCGGCACCGGCGGCAAGTCTTCCACCGGGCGCTCTTCGGCCAGCCATTTGGGTAGGCCGCCGTTTAAGACGGCTACGTCTTCGTGACCAAACACTCGCAACATCCACCACGCCCGGCACGATGCCGAGCTGCCGCCGTTGCGGTCGTATGCGATAATGCGGTTGCCGTCGCCTAGGCCGAGCTTGCGCATTTTCGAGGAAAACTTCTCGGCACTCGGCAGCATGTGCGCCATGTCGCTGTCGGTATCGGCAATATCGTTGATATCGAAAAACAGCGCGCCGGGGATGTGTTCGGCTTCATACTCCGAGCGTGCATTGCGATCCACGGTGGGGAGGAAACTGGTGGCATCAACTATCCGGACATCGGGAGCGTTCATGTGTTCGGCCAGCCATTCGGTGCTCACCAGTGCATCGGGGTTTACGTAGTTCATTGTCTCTCTATTCCAGCCATTGCGGTGTCGGTAGACCTTTTTCCCGCAAAAATGCCGGGTTGAAAAGCTTCGACTGATAGCGCGTGCCAGAATCACAAAGCATGGTGACGATCGTGTGGCCCGGTCCCATTTCTTTCGCCAACCGAACCGCGCCGGCAACATTGACGCCGCTTGAGCCACCCAGGCACAGCCCTTCGTGCTCCAACAAATCAAACACGATATGCAACGCTTCATCGTCCGGAATTTGATAGGGCTTGTCGATGGTGATGTCTTCGATGATCGGCGTCACGCGGCCAAGGCCAATTCCCTCGGTGATTGAGCCGCCTTCGGATTTGATCTCGCCGTGGGCAAAGTGGCTGTACATGGCAGCGCCGAACGGGTCCGCAAGACCGATGGTGACGTTGGGGTTCTGGTCTTTCAAATAGGTCGACGTGCCGGCAATGGTGCCGCCGGTACCGATGGAACAAATGAAGCCATCGACCTTGCCGTCCGTCTGGCGCCAGATTTCAGGTCCCGTGGTTTCATAGTGGGCGCGGCGGTTGGCCAGATTGTTCCACTGATCGGCAAAGATCACGCCATTGGATTCGGTCTCGGCCAATTCCTCGGCCATGCGCCTGCCGACATGCTGGTAGTTGTCGGGGTTGGAGAACGGCAGTGCCGGGCTCTCCACCAGATTGGCGCCAAACAGGCGAAGCGCGTCTTTTTTCTCCTGACTTTGCGTATCGGGGATGACGATGGTGGTGCGGTATCCCAGGGCGTTGGCACACAACACCAAGCCGATACCGGTATTTCCAGCCGTGCTCTCGACGATCAATCCGCCCGGCTTCAGCGCACCGCGTTCCTCGGCATCCCTGATCATGAACAGAGCGGCGCGGTCTTTCACTGAGCTACCGGGGTTCAGGAACTCGGCCTTGCCCAGAACTTCGCATCCGGTTTCATCGGAAAGGCGGTTTAAGCGAATCAGCGGGGTGTTGCCAACGGTGTCGATAAAGCCTGTGCGGATGTCCATGGGTCGTGTCCGTTCTGCTAGTGGTCAATCGGGGAGGATGCGGAAGATAGAATGTTTTCAAAATAGGTAGCCACGCCAGCAGACGCAAGGTGCGCAATGGCGGAAATCCGACCCGTTACGCGTGTTTCCATGTGGCGCGCAAGCGTTCACGATGCTCCTTGAACCAATACAGCGGAATCATCGTCATGGAATTGTGGATGCGTCCGTCGGCGACCATGGCGAAGGCTTCTTCCGGAGAGACAGTGAACACGCGGATGTCTTCGCCTTCCTCCTCCAAACCGTGCACGCCGCCGGCGTTGGAAGCATCGACCCGCCCGCAATAGACAAACATAGATTCGGACGATCCGCCGGGTGTCACCAGGTAGTGGCATACGGGCTCGATTTCCTGGACGGTGCAGCCGGCTTCCTCCAGCGCTTCGCGGCGCACGACGTCTTCCGGCTCTTCTCCATCTTCAATGATACCGGCAATGATTTCGATCAGCCAAGGCGAGGTGGCGTCATTGAACCACGGTGATTGCTTTGCGGCATAAGCACCGGCGCGAAACTGCTCGACCATGACCAAGAGATCCAAGTCCGGATCGTACAAGAGACAAGCCGCAGCGTGGCCGCGCTCGAAGATTTCCCGGGTAATTTCCGCACCCATGCCGCCTTCGTACAGGCGATGACGCAGATGATAACGGTCGATACGAAAATAACCCTCGAACGGGGTTTCCTTGGCAACAACGTCGACGTCTTGTGAGTCCATACCATTCCCTTTCAGACTACCTCCTTTGTGGCGCTGCGATGCAGGTTTGTCCAGCCGCGCCGGGAAGGGTAAAAAAGGCGAAGCAACAGCCAACCAGGAGACGAAGATGTCCGAACCCGTGGTCCTCACCGAAATTGATGCGCGTGGCATCGCCACCGTGACCCTCAACCGCCCGGAAGTGAACAACGCCTACAACGGCGACATGATCCAAGCCCTGCTGGATGGCGGCGCGCAATTGGCGGCTGATGACAACGTGCGGGTTATCGTGCTGCGCGGTAACGGCCGGCATTTCCAGGCGGGCGCGGATCTGAACTGGATCAACGAAGTCTCAGCGCGATCCGAAGCTGACAATCTCGCGGTTTCGCAAAACACCACCGATGCGGTACGGTTCTTGGATTCCTGCCCGAAGCCGACCATAGCCTTGGTCCATGGTGGTTGTTTCGGTGGCGGGACGGGCATTGTCGCGGCCTGCGATATCGTCATTGCCTCCATGGATGCGCTGTTTTCCATCGCCGAGGTGCGGTGGGGGCTGCATGCAGGGCCGATTTTACCGCAACTCGGCGCCGCCATCGGCACGCGCAATCTGCGGCGGTTCGCCATCACGGGTGAGCGGTTCGATGCCATGCAGGCCTGGGAACTGGGGTTAGTGCATGAGGTTTGCGAAGAAGGGGAGTTGGATGAAGCTGCCGAGCCGATCATCGATGCGATTTTGAAAAACGGCCCCAACGCCATTGCCGATACCAAGCGCATCATCTTTGAGACGGCTGGGCTATCGATTGATGATGCAAAAGCCGAAGCGCTGGCCCGCGACCACGCACGCAAACGCGGCACCGACGAAGCGGCCGAGGGGTTGACCAGTTTCCGCGAGAAGCGCGAGGCATCCTGGTATCCCGGTGACTGATTTGGGTGCCAGGCTCCAGAATATGGCTCACCCTTTCGTCATTGGACAGTGATCGCCGGGACGCTTAGATCAGAGCATCGACTGCATGAACTGAAGGGAGACCAGCCGTGGCCCGTACCGAAAAAATCACCTTCACCGGCGCCTTGGGGGAATCGCTCGCGGCCCGCCTCGATTTACCCGACGGCAAGCCAGATGCCTACGCGTTGTTCGCGCATTGCTTTACCTGCACCAAGGATATCTTCGCCGCGTCGCGGATTGCGCGCGGGCTGACGGAACATGGCATCGCGGTTCTGCGGTTTGACTTTACCGGCCTTGGCGCCAGTGAGGGCGAGTTCGCCAACACCAATTTTTCGTCCAATGTGGGTGATCTGATTGCCGCCGCCGATCACTTGCGTGAGCATTTCGAGGCGCCGGCGATCCTCATCGGTCATTCGCTCGGTGGTGCGGCGGTATTGGCCGCTGCCTCCGACGTGCCCGAGGCCAAAGCGGTCTGCACCGTAGGCGCACCCGCTGACCCGGCCCACGTGGCGCATCACTTCGAACATGCCCGAGATGAAATTGAGGCCGAGGGGCAAGCCACCGTACAAATGGTCGGACGTCCGTTCACGGTGAAAAAACAGTTTCTCGACGACATTGCCGCTCAAAGATTGGAAGACAAGGTCGCTGGCATGAAGAAAGCCCTGCTGGTGTTCCACGCGCCGACGGATCAGACGGTCGGTGTCGAGAACGCCGGGGCCATTTTTCAGGCCGCCAAGCACCCGAAAAGTTTCGTCTCGCTTGATGGCGCCGATCACCTGTTGAGCCGCCATGAAGATGCTGTTTATGTCGCCAATGTCATCGCGGCATGGGGGGAGCGCTATACCGAGCACAAGGCCTCGGCAGAAGAGCTCGCGGGTATACCCGGCGCCGTGGTCGTCGAGGAAACCGGCGAAGGCAAGTTCACCAATGCCATCTCGGTCAACGGTAAACATCCCATGCGCGCTGATGAGCCGCCCAAATACGGCGGCGACGACACGGGCCCAACCCCTTACGACTTATTGCTCGCGGGATTGGGGGCGTGCAAATCAATGACCATGCGCATGTACGCCGAACGCAAGGGAATTGCCTTGAAGAAAGCGCGTGTCACTTTAACGCACCAGAAAATCCACGCCGACGACTGCGCCGCATGCGAAACCGAGACCGGCATGGTCGATGACATCGCCGTCAATATTGAGATCGAAGGGGATCTGGACACTGAGACCCGCCAGCGGCTGTTCGAAATCGCCGACAAATGCCCGGTACATCGCACGCTGCACGGCGAGATCAATATCAAGAGCGAGTTAAAGGGGTAGCAAAAGAATTGGCAAATACGATCAAGTTTGATCGGCCATGGCTTGAAACTCGGTATCCTTTGTCAGCTTGTATGTGCCCGCCCTCAACTGCACACTGTCTGCGATGATTGACGCGAGCGCCGCGATACTGACTAGAAATCCTGAGATTGGGACAATCAAAATAGCATACTTCTTAGGCATGTAATTGGGTTTGAAAACAAACCCTCCATCCTCCCAGGCGAAATGCCACATCTCCCAGTATTTGCCGCCCATGGTCGAAACCGCTTCCATTCCATAGACGATCATCACAATGCTCAGGCCGAAAATAACAAGCGACCAAAATTGCTGAATAGCAAACGCGGCTTTTAGGGGCAACCAAGAATAGACGAGGTCTAACGCGATATGGTCCTTATCGCGCACTGTCAGTGCAAGGGCAAAAAAGACCAGCCAAATATTACTTAAAACAGTAAGAAGGTCTCCCCAAACGGGCGGGTCTTCGAATACATACCGCATGACGACGGAGTAAACCGTGAACACCACCATCAACCCCAGAAGAACGGCGCAGAAAGCCGTCAATACCTTCTTGACCATACGATCTACAAAAACGACAGCGGTCAGCATTTGGTAGACCTCCGGTTATTTTTCACGGCACATGTGCTTCCCCGATGACCGGCGCGTATGTCAGCGTGAACATGCATCAACTGACAAACCCAAAGACACGCGGAAGATACATCGTAATGTCCGGAACGACGATCAGCACGAACAAGAGCGCAAAAAGCGCAACGAGATAGGGCATCATCGCCACCGCCACTTTTTCCAGACGCACTTCGGCTATGGCGCCTGCAGTAAAGAACGCAACGCCAACAGGCGGGGTGACTGAGCCGATCAGAAAACCGACGACCACGACAAGTGCGGCCTGAACATCTGGATACCCGGCCTTCACCATGACGTCGACCAACACTGGCCCTGCAACGATGATATTGGCCGCTGAGTCCATGACCATTCCGAGCAAGCAGATGAACAACACCAGCACCAGTGCGAAGAGAAGCGGATTATAAGTATAACTGAGTAACCATTGCTCTAGCTGGGTGATCGCGCCAAGCGACGTCAGCAACCAGCTAAATGGCCCGGCTGCGGCAATGATGATAAATACCATCGCAGAGTTTCTGAACGCCCGAATAAACGCACTTTTGCAATTGGTCCAGGTGATTGTGCGATAGATGAAAAGCCCGACAAACAGCGCAATTGTCGCGGTAAGGGCGCCGGCCTCAACCACACCTGCAATGCCGAACACAACCGATCCCACCAGTACAATAGGGATCAGGAGCGCAAATGAGGATTTGTAGCCAACAATTGCGATCGCCTTAAAACTGAAGGGCTCCTCGCTCCGTTCAAAGTTATTGCGGCGAGCAATGACGTAATTGATGATCATCAGCAACACACCGATCAAGATACCCGGTATGATGCCGCCCGCGAAAAGCGCGCCCACCGAGATTCCGCCCGCATTCGCCAGAACGATCATCATGATGGAGGGCGGAATGATCCCGCCGATGGTGGAGCTAACTGCAGTGATTGCCGCCGCGAAGGCCGCAGGGTAGCCCGATTTTTTCATCGCCGGTACGAGCAACGACCCGACTGTGGCGGTGTCGGCGACCACTGAACCATTCATTCCGGCAAAGAACATGCTGACCAGAACATTTGCCTGCGCCATGCTGCCCCGCATCCGACCGATCAAGCGTTTGCTTAACTCGACCAGCCGATCGGTGATCGTAGCGCTGGTCATCAGTTCACCGGTCAGCATAAAAAACGGGATTGCGGTCAAAGGCACCGAGTCTATGGCGCTGAACATTTGACTGGGGATCAGGATCATCGGCGCGGCATCGGTGATGAGAATATACACCACCGGGATCAGGACCATGGTGAAGCCGACCGGTGCGCCGAGCAAGATCAACAGCACGAGTATGATCAGAAGAGCAATGCTTTCCATAAAGGGGCGGTCCCAATCCGTTCTTTGATCACGAGAGCAGTTTCAGAGCCGAAAGGTGGCGCGAATTCGTTTCCGCGCCACCCTTAAGCTTGATGATATTGTGATAGGTTACAGTGCGCCAGCTTTCTCAAGTTGTGCGATAAATCCGGTCATACCTTGTTCTTTCAGAACACGACGGGCGGTTTCGGGATCGAAGGAGCCTTTGGCGTTGAGCCACGCGTCAATTGCGCCTGCGCGCCACTTCGTCATCTCTTCCTCGGTCGGGACATACCATTCCTTGATCGACTTTTTGATTTCGGCTTCGCCCGCTTCAACCCATGCGCGATCAAGCTCTTGCACCTTTTGGCCAAAGGCCTTGGCGGCGGTGTGCAGCCATCCTTTTTCCTGATCGCTCAACGCGTCATACTGACGCTTGTCGATGGACAACTGGTTGCCCGACCACGAGCCACCAATTTCGGTGAAGTATTTTGCAACTTCGTGCAATTTGGCGACATGCTGCCAGGGCGTGGCGACGTATTGACCCGAGACGACCCCGGTTTGCAGGCCCTGATACAGTTGGCTCCAGTCATACGGTACCGGCACGGCACCCCAGTTTTTCACCAAAGTGTATTCAATGGGGCTTTTGGTGACGCGCCATTTAATACCCTTCATGTCCGCCGGGGCATGGACGGGTCCGTGGGCATTACCCAGTTGACGGAACCCGCCACTGGAATAAACGGTCAGGCAGACATGGCCGGCTTCTTTCGCCGCAATCTCGCACTGCTTTTTCGCTAGCCACTCGGAAGAAATTCGGTCGGCGTCTTTGATGCTTTTAAAGATATAAGGCAGATCGAAAATCGCCAGGGCCGTGCCGAAGTTGCCGAAATTCGCGGTTGAGCTTGTCCAAAGCGCCAGAAGCCCTTGGTTTGCCTGCTCGCCGCAAGATTGTTCACTGCACAGCGACTTTCGGTAATGCGGCTCGATCGTCATCTTTCCGCCGGATACTTTCTCCAGCGTCGGAATCAGCGCCTGATCAATGGCGTCACCAATCGGCATTCCCTTGAAGCCCACCGTTCCCAGCTTCAATACCTTTTCGGCGGCGGCCGGGTGCGCGAGCAATGCCACCGCCGACGCAATGTAGAGCGCCTTGCATATAGATTTCATTTTCATCAGATTTGTCTCCCGTTTCATGAACATTGCTTTGAAGCCATCTTTCATCGCACCGCGCCTAAATGAAAGTGACAGATGACTCAAATAAAAGGGACAGTTAGAGTTCCTTCTGACACTCATGGGTCAAACTGAGTATGATTTGGCATCAATTTGGTGGGAGCAATATCAAGCGGGGCTATGCAAAATTCGACGACACCACGATTTCTGAAACGCCCCGAATCCTCAGGATTAAGCTTGAGGGACCAGATTTGCGAGGTGGTCAGCGCTGCCATCATGTCTGGATCTTTGGCACACGACCGTCCTTTGCCGTCATGCCGAGAGTTGGCGATCCAGTTCGGCGTCTCCCGAAATACAGTCTTTGCAGCGTACAATCGCCTCGTGGATTTGGAATTTTTGGTATCCCACAACAGATCGGGATATTTCGTCAATCCGCATATGGCAGATTTGCAGATGCTGGAAAACGATAGAAACGGTTTCGATAGAGACCCAATTCCTTGCCCCGTCAGCTTCCCGTCGAACAATCTGATGCCCATAGTAAACCCGTTGGACTGGAGCGCCTATCCTTATCCCTTCATTTACAATCAGATTGATCCAGACCTGTTTCCTGTAGACAGTTGGCGCGAGTGCACAAGGCAGGCACTAGGGCGTAAAAAGATGCCTGTCTGGACCAGTGATTCCGTCGAAAGTGATAGTTCGCAACTGGTGCAACAACTGCGTCAACGGCTACTCAATACCCGTGGCATCTATGCGGATGAGGACGAGATACTGATCACGCTTGGTTCGCAAAACGCGTTGTTCATACTTGGAACGATTTTTGCGCGATTGGGTAAGCCTATTGCGCTTGAGGATCCCGGATTTTTTGGTGCGCGCAACGCATTCCGGTTCGTCGGAAGCGAACTGATAGGTGTGCCAATTGATAGTGCTGGCATTATTCCGTCGAAGATTCCAGAACAATGCCAGCTGGTATTTACGACGCCGAGCCATCAGTTCCCCACCATGATCACCATGAGTCTCAGTCGCCGCGAAGAGTTGCTGGAAGCGGCGGCTGCCAAGGATTTTTTGATCATTGAGGACGATTACGAAGCCGAGATGAACTACGTTGCCAAGGCGTCACCTTCAATGCGTTCCATGGATTCCACAGGTCGCGTGATTTATGTCGGAAGCCTGTCAAAAACTGTTTCGCCGGGCATCAGGCTGGGATTTATCGTGGCTCATCGCGATATCATACGCGAGGCACGTGTTGCCCGTGGCGTGATGATGCGTCACCCGCCGACAATCGTGCAGGAAATCGTAGCGCTATTCTTTCAACTTGGTCACTACGACGCGCATCTTCGCAACATCGAGCGACGTTATCAGGAGCGCTGGCACGCTATGGACAGCGCGATGACCAAGCATCTTGGAATTCTAGAGCGGACACAGTCAGAAGGCGGCACTTCATTTTGGCTGACAGGACCTGAGGGATTTGATGCATCGGAGCTGGCGGTGCGGTTGCGGTCCAAAGGGGTCCTTATCGACAGAGGGCAGGATTATTATCTGAACGGCGATAACAGCAGAAGTTTTCGGCTCGGGTTTGCCTATGTCCCGATTTCTAAACTGGAAGATGGTATCAAGATAATCGCTGAGGAAGTTCGGGCGGTTCTTTAAGAAAGGAGTTGCGGATTCTGCGCCATCTGTCCCTTCGAAATCCAACACCTGTCTCTCGTTTAGCTCTCATATTTCCGGTTATCTATATCGGAAGATGCCTAGGCTTTCTTGAATTTCCGCGTAACCGATCAAGTCAAGGAACTGGTTTTTTGGAAGATTGTATTGAAATGAAACCAAACGTGACACCGTTCCAATTTCACGTGTCCGAAGACGTGTTGGAAAACATCACGAATCGTGTCGCGACTTATCCGTGGCATGAAATGCCTGATGATGGTGGTTGGGACTATGGCACCAATATGGAATACATGCAGGAGCTGTGCGCGTATTGGGTAAAAGATTTTGATTGGCGAGCCCAAGAAAAACGGCTCAACAGCTTTTCCCATTTCAAGGCACCAGTTGACGGCATCGATATGCATTTTATCTGTGAAAAGGGCAGCGGAGATAATCCGATGCCACTGATGATCAGTCATGGCTGGCCGGGTTCGGTCGCCGAATTTATCAATCTAATCGAACCGCTGGCGCACCCCGAGCGGTTCGGTGGTGATATTCAAGACGCATTTACGGTGATTGCCCCGTCGTTACCCGGCTTTGGGTTCTCCGGGCGCCCGCCGCGGCCCTTTGGCCCACGCAAAATGGCGTCGGTCATCAACTCCCTCATGACCAAAACCTTGGGGTATGACAACTACCTGGCCCAGGGCGGGGACTGGGGTGGCGCTGTCTGCTCGTGGTTGGGCTATGAGCATGCGCCGGCCTGTTCGGCTATTCACATCAACGTCCTGACCATGCGCCATCCCGACGGCCCGCGGACGCCCGAGGAAAAAGCCTGGGACGCGCAGTTCGACCGCGATCAGGTCATGCAAAACGGTTACCGAACTCAGCAAGCGACCCGGCCGCAGACGCTTAGCTATGCGATGATGGACAGTCCTGTGGGACTTGCCGCTTGGATTGTCGAGAAGTTCCACGATTGGTCCGATGTAGCTGTTGGTGATATTGAAGCCGTTCATAGCAAGGATGAACTACTCACCAATATCATGATTTACATCACCACCCGGACCTTCAACTCGGCGTCGTGGATCTACTATGGGCGGCGCGAAGAAGGCGGACGCATCTTGTCTCCGGAAGGCAAGCGGGTCGAAGTACCTACCGGTTGTGCGGTGTTTCCCGCCGAGATGCTGAATTGGCCGCCTCGCTCCTATGCTGAACGAATTTACAACATCCAGCATTGGACCGAGATGCCCCGCGGCGGCCACTTCGCGGCCATGGAGCAACCCGACCTGTTGCTCAAAGACATCAGGGCATTCGCGCGAACGCTGCGTTAAGTCGACGGGTCAAGGAATGGTTCTGATACGATGCTCTGGTTCACCATTGACGGGGCCATTTCCGCTTCTTAACCGCAAAGCCGACCAACGTCGCAACCTCGCCATTGGATGGGTTCCGGCTTGCGTTCAGAGCACCCACAAACGCCCGGAAGCACCGGCGGCAGTTGTGACGAGGCCCAATATCAGGTTCGTGCCGACGATACGGCGGATCGAGTTGAGCTGTTCCCCCGCAGCTGGCCAGGCTTCGTCCACGACCGCTGTCTTGAACTTGGCGTAGGGACCGAAATAGAGATACCCAAACAGCACGATCATCACCCAGCCGACGCCCTGCATGGCGTGGATGTGCGGGCCGACACCGTCCATGCCGCCGTAATCACTGTAAATTTGCCAATATCCCGTCAGCGGCAGGGCGATCACGATGCCCCAAACCCACGGGAAAAAGCGGTCAAAAACGCCGAGCCATAGTTTCAGGCGCGGCGGCGGGCCGTCGAGCAGCGGCATCGATGGGCGCAGTATCTGATAGGCAAAGAACATGCCGCCCACCCATAGGGTGGCGGCAACAGCATGAATGGCGACAGCTAGAGCGGACATACGCTCATAGCTTCTCCTTAACCACCTGATCCGTCAAGTTCGCCAAGATGCGGCTGATGGCGCCGATGAGTTTATTGCGGCCTTTGATTTCGTGGCGGCGCGCAATGTAGCCGGGATGGTTATAAACCAAAAACACTTGGCCATCCTCTTCTTCGTACACCAGTGCTTTTAGCGGCAAATCCAGGCCGGCGACGATATTTTCCTGCATCAGCGGCGTGGTGATCTTCGGCGTGCCGAAAATCAGCAGTTCGGCCGTATCGATTTCCCGATCGATGCTCGCGGCGGCAGCGGTGTGATCGACGCGCGCGAAGATGCGAAATCCCTTGCTTTTGAACAGCGCCTCCATCCGGTCCATGGTGACTTTCACGGAGAAAGCGCTGGGCTTGGCGACAATGCCTTCGGAGCGCGCCCAGGCTTCAGCGCTTCCAAGCAGAAGTACGGACATGAGTACAAGAACAGCAAACCTACGCATGATAATATCCTAATCGACTCGACCGCCGATAAGCATAGTTTGTCTGCCTGACAGTGGCCTGAACGGAGGGTTTACTCGCCATCAATGGAAATTGCGTGAGCGGATATTCAGCATCTCTGCCTGTGCTGTATCGAGCTTGCGCAGCCATGGTGTCAAATCCCATAATCGATGCGACACCACGTGGATCACCTTGCCTTCCTTCTGCACCTCGCCGGCCACCTCCAGCAATTGCGCACCCAGCACGTGGCGGCGGAAGGTCTCGAACACATCGGGCCAGACGATCAGATTGGCGTATGAGGTTTCGTCCTCCAACGTGATGAACATTACCCCCTTGGCACTGCCCGGGCGCTGGCGCGCGGTGACTAGGCCGGCCACGCGCACCTGCTTGCCGTGCCGGGTGTAGGTCAAATCGCCGCACGGCACGCAACCGCGTCTGCCCAACCCCCCCCGCAACAAGCCGACGGGGTGGCTTTTCAGCGATAGCGACAAAGCGCGGTAGTCGTCTGCCACCTGTTCGCCCAAGGCCATGGGTGGTAGCGCCACACGTGGCTCGCGGCCCGTATGGTCAAGCCCGGCGGCGGCAAACAGGGGCGGTGGCGCGTCGTCCAGGCCGCGAATGGCCCACAAAGCCTGGCGCCGCGTCAGCCCTAGGCCGGCAAAGGCATCGGCCCTGGCCAAACGCTCCAATGCCGCCTTGCCGAGGTTTGAGCGCCGTTGCAGGTCGTGGGCATCGGTATAGGGGAGATCACGGGCTTCGACCAAGGCCTCGGCGTCGACCTGTTTCAGCCCTTTGATCTGACGGAAGCCCAGGCGCAAAGCATCGCTCTCCAGCGTACAGTCCCATTGGCTTTGGTTGATATCCACCGGCCGCACTTCGACGCCGTGATCGCGCACATCACGCACCAATTGCGCCGCTGCGTAGAACCCCATGGGCATGGAGTTCAAAAGCGCACAGGTGAACACCGCCGGATAGTGCCGTTTCAGCCAAGCCGATACATAGACCAGCAGCGCGAAACTGGCGGCATGCGATTCGGGGAAACCGTAATCGGCGAAACCTTCGATTTGTTTGAAACAGCGCTCGGAGAAATCCAGCTCGTAGCCGTTGTCCAGCATGCCGGCGATGAAGCGTTCGCGGAACTTGTGGATATCGCCCATGCGCCGGAACGTCGCCAACGCCCGGCGCAGCCCGTCAGCCTCTTCGGGCGTGAAGCCCGCCGCCACGATGGATATCTTCATGGCCTGTTCCTGAAACAGCGGAATGCCTAGTGTTTTGCCCAATACGTGCTCCAGTTCGGCGGAGGGGAAATCCACGGCTTCCTTGCCATCGCGGCGGCGCAAGTAGGGGTGCACCATATCGCCTTGGATGGGGCCCGGACGCACGATCGCCACCTCGATCACCAGATCGTAAAAATTGCGCGGTTTCAGGCGCGGCAGCATGCTCATCTGCGCGCGGCTTTCCACCTGAAACACACCAACGCTGTCGCCTTCGCACAGCATATCGTAAACGACCGGGTCCTCTGGCGGAATGGTGGCAAGCGTCACGTCCCGGCCATGATGCGCCGCCAGCAGGTCAAACGCCTTGTGGATGCACGTCAGCATGCCAAGTGCGAGGATATCGACCTTCAGAATACCGAGCGCATCCAGGTCGTTCTTGTCCCACTCGATTACCGTGCGCGCGTCCATGGCGGCATTGGCGATGGGCACCATCTCGTCCAAGCGGCCGCGTGTCATCACCATGCCGCCGGTATGCTGCGACAAGTGCCTCGGAAAACCGCGCAAAAGCCCCGCCAGCGCCATCACGCGGCGGATCGTCGGTTGCGCCGGGTCGAGACCGGCGTCTCGGATATGATCATCGGCGATATCGTCCCACGGTCGCCGCCACGCGGCACTTTGCAGCGCTAAAATGGTGTCCTCGGTGACGCCCAAAGCCTTGCCGACCTCGCGGATGGCGCTTTTCGAGCGGTAGGTAATCACCGTCGCCGTCATGCCGGCGCGTTCGCGGCCGTATTTCTCATAGATATACTGGATCACCTCTTCGCGCCGGCCATTCTCGAAATCGACGTCAATATCGGGCGGCTCGCCGCGCTCGGCGCTGATAAAGCGCTCGAACAGCACGTCGATGCGCGCCGGGTCCACGGCGGTGATGCGCAAGCAATAGCAAACGGCGGAATTGGCTGCGGACCCGCGTCCCTGGCACAAAATGCCGCGCTGTTCGGCGAACTGCACGATATCGTGCACGGTGAGGAAGTAGGGGGCAAAGCCCAACGATCCGATAAGATCCAGTTCATGTTCAATTTGATGCGCAACCTTATCCGGTACGCCGTCGGGATAACGCACACGCGCACCTTGCCAGGTCAGGCGCGTCAAGTGCTGTTGCGGGGTGCAATCATCGGGCACGGGGTCGACCGGATAATCGTAACGTAATTCATCCAGGCTGAAGGTGCATTTGCGGGTAATTTCCAGGCTGTGGGCGAGGGCGTTTGGATAATCCGCAAACAACCGCGTCATCTCCGCCGGTGCTTTCAAATGGCGCTCCGCGTTGGCCGCCAACAGCCAGCCCGCTTCATGCACGGAGCAACCCTCACGGATGCAGGTCAGCACATCGCGCAACGGCCTGCGCTGGGCGTTGTGGAAGCGCACATCGTTGCAGGCCAGCAGCTTGACGCCGACACTTGTGGCGAGATCGCTCAGCGTCTTCAGCCGCGCCTCGTTGCCGCCGGAATAATCATATGAAACAGCAAGATAGGAATCGTTTTTGAATCTGCACGACAACTCGCGCAAGGCGTTTTCGAATGCCGGGTCGATCCGACTTGGCGCCACGGCGGCGATCATCAGTCCATCTCCGTGATCCAGGATATCGGCCAGCGCCATATGACATTCACCCTTGGGCGCGCGGCGCTTGCCCCGTGTCAGTAACCGCGTTAACCGGCCATAGGCGGCGCGGTCTTTCGGATAAGCCAGCAGGTCCGGCCCGTCGGTCAATTGCAGGCGGCAGCCAATGACCAACTGGATGCCTGTTTGTTTGGCCGCCGTATGCGCGCGCACCAGTCCCGATACGCTGTTGAGGTCGGTAATCGCCATGGCTTGCAGCCCCAGGGCGGCGGCTGTCACCATCAACTCCTCCGGGTGCGAAGCGCCGTCCAGGAAGCTGTAATTGCTCGCGGCGCAAAGCTCGGCGTAAGCGGTACTCATGGGAAAAACCCGTGCATGTACCACTTGGGCGCCTGGTCGGGCCGGTAAAGCCCGGCGCGGAACAACCAGAAACGGCGGCCTTTGGTGTCCTCGACACGGTAATAGTCGCGCAACCGGGTGTGGCTGGAGAACAGTTCCGACGGATCTTCCAGCCACCATTCGGGCGCGATGCGTTCGGGCCCGTCGGCCAAGGCCACACGGTGGCGTGTACGCCGCCATTTGAACATCACCGGCGGGCGGTCCGGCACCGGCGCAATCGCCTCAATCGGTTCGGGGCTGGCCAGCAGTTGCAGGGGACGCGGAGATACCGGGCCATGACCTTCCAGCGCTGTCGGTATGGCTTGTGCCGCGACGGCTGTTTGCGCGTGTTCCGGCGGATGGCGGGGCGCTGGGGCCAGACGGTGCACGCGGTTCCGGCCCAATCGGTTGCCTAAGCGGTCAAGTAGGAAGGCTAAAGCCTCGGCACTGCCGTCACTGGTAAGCGATGACTGCGCGCATGCCAGGGAATCGGTAAGCGTCGCGGCGAGGATCAAGGTATCGATGCCGAAGCCGGGGTCGAAATCGTCCAGTTTTTGCTCGAACAAGCGCCGCAGGTGCCCCGCCTCGCGCACCGCGCGGCCGGTACCGACGGTGATTTCCGTCACACCGCCATCGACCCGATAGCCGCTCAACCGCACCTGCCGCGCCCCGATGTGTGCTGTTGCCAGCTGTCTGCACAGGGCACTCAACAAGCGTTCCAGGGATGCCTCGATCCCGTCCCGATGGGTGAGCGGCTCGGCAAATGCCATGCGGCTTTGATAGGCTGGCGGCGGGCGTTCGGGCTCAATGCTCTCTGGCCTCTGCCCAAGGGCTTGGTCCAGGCGGTTCAGCAATAGGCTGCCAAAGCGCGCGGCCAAGGGCGCTCGTGGACGTTCGCAAAGCTGGCCGATCTGGCGCAAGCCTAAGCGAAACAACCCTTCCACTGTGTTTGTGGGCAGTCTGAGCGCCGCCACGGATATAGGGGCGAGGGCTTCTTCCGCCGCACCGGTCGGGATAACGACAATGGGATTGCGCAAGGGCTGGAGGAAGCGCGCCGCAGCCCAGGCGGCGCCGGGCGTATCGGCAACGCCCAGGCGGTGCGCATAGCCCAATACCGACAAACGTTCGCTCAAGTCGGACAGCATGGCACTCTCGCCGCCGAACAGATGCGCGCTGCCGGTGATCTCGAGCCATAAACCGCCAGCCCCCGCACTGAAGCTGTCGGGATCGGGCGCCGTCCAGGGGGTGTAGCGGTTACACCAAGCGCCTAAGCGGCCAAGCGCCGCGCGCTCACCGTTCGGATCGGCAGGCGCGGTGTAAAGGCCCGGGCACAGTGCACGCGCATCGGCGAGCGGCAATCCCGGCTGCAAACCGGATATCTCCGCCGCCCGGTTGACGGCCACTAAAAGCGCATGGCCGTTCTCCTCGGTCACATTGGCCAGAGGTGTTTGGGTGAAATCAACCGGTACCCGTGGCCTGCAGGGAGGGCCGCTGGGGGAGACGTTGCGGCGCGTCCGTTGCCGCCGGACGTAGAGGTCCGTCGCGAAACGCGGCAGCCAGACGGAAACCACGCGTCTCCCGTGTTCCTGTTGCGTTGCTGTCATCATACCATTCCACCAACCACTGGCCGCTCTCTGCCCCCCGGCAGCGTTGCAACGTCAATTGCCAACAAACCGCACCAGGCCAGTTCCCTAACGGGTTTCGGCTGGCGACAGCGGCCACTTGCCAACGGGTCATAGCTGACGCCGCGGCGCGGCTGTGCGCCAAAAATGCCAAGGTTGCGCCGTCCTCCGCTGCCAGTTGCAACCGCCGGGTGGTGCTGGGTGAAAGTGTGCGGATTTCCCCCAAGACCGCCGCCAGGGCGCCGCTGCGCAAACCTTCCTCCATGGCCCAAAGCAAATCTCGATCTTTGAGGTCATTAACTATAATCAAGTTACTTGAGTTGAGGCCGAGGGTTTCCAGGCCCGGCGCATAGAGGTCGCTATGGCTGCGGCACCACAAAACGGGTGCTTTTTGTGCCGCCAACCCCAGCAGCGCCGAAGCAAACCCCAGCGCCGAGGCTTCGTCGCCCGGCGCGGCGGGAACGATCTCGTGCATGGCCGCCGGCGCCAGCCCGCCCCAGGGCAGATGGCTGTCGATCTCCGGCACGCCCAGCGCCAATGCCGGCGGCGTTTCCTGGTTTAAAACCGGATGCTCCAGATGTGCAATCCGCCGCCGCAGATCGTCCAACAGAGCCGCTTTCGGACCTTGTGTGGGCATGACTTGACCTTAAATGTTCTCATTATATTCTAATTCAGAACAAACGCGAGGTCAAGTTGATGTATGGCTAGGGCGGGCTTTCTTTTTAATCACGCGACGCCCACCCCCAACCGTTGCCGTGCCATGACTCAATAGCTTTGCATACCACCGTGTGCTATAAATACCTTACAAAAGGACGCGGCTATTCAAGCCCAATGAACATAAGGGACAACACACGGGGAGAAAAAAATATGACAAATAGCATGACGAACATTGCGCGAGATTTCTTTGAGGCTTGCGAAGCCGGCAAAGGATGGGAAGGGTGCACGGCCTACTGTCTGGACGACGCCACCTTCTCGTGTCAGGCCGATGTGCTGAGTGACGTAACGACGATTGCCGGTTATGCCGACTGGATGCAGGGGTTATTAGGACCTATTCCGGACGGCCACTATGAATTGACGGCCTTTGCCAGCGACGAAGAGCGCAACACCGTCGTTGCCGCGGCCGTGTTTCATGGGACCCAGACCGGCGAAGGCGGCCCAATTCCCCCGACAGGGAACACCGTTGCGGCCGATTATGTCTATGCCATGCAATTCGACGGCGATAAAATCAGCCACATGACGAAGATCTGGAACGATGGACATTCCCTGAAACAACTCGGTTGGGCCTAATTTACACGAGGTCCGCCGCGACTTCCGTTTCAGATTTCCTCTTGAATCGCCCCGGCGATGGTCGAAAGTGCCGCTTTCTGGCCGGGGACGGGCTTAGCAATTCGGGTAACAAGCACCTCAGGGTTTTTCCGAAGCTTCTAATATTCTCACCATCAATTTAAAGTTTCTATGGGTGAGCTTGCTCGGCTCTTGTATGCTCGACCGAAGAACACGGAAGCGGAACAAAAACCGTAATGCTAGGCCTTCTTCTTTACTTGTTTCTCGCAGGCGGACTCGGCGCATGGGTCCCTTCGATAAAATTCGGTGAAGTCCGCAGTTTTGGTGCGACGCTTCTCAGCGGTTACGCCTTGTTGCTGTTGGCGCTTTTTCTGTTTTTCGTGGTGCTGGATACGTCGATGCCCGTATCACTGTGGCTCATCGTTGCCATTGCGGCGGCAGGATGGATACGGTTGAGGCCGTGGCTTCGCGATTGGTGTCGTCAGCCAAGCCCGGGCATGATTTTTCCGGTGTTCGCAGTGCTGGCCATCGTGGTAAACGGCGAGATCGGTTATTTGCCGTACACCGTCGACGAGTTCACCAACTGGATCGGAGTCTCGCGAGAAATCTACCTGAACGATGGTTACACGGCGACCGCCGAGACCATTTACCTACCCGGGTACCTTCCGGGTTGGAGATTATTGTTGATCGTACCTTGGCTGGCTGGCCAGGAATTGGACCTGGGTCAATCAGCAGCGGCACCACTGGTGCTCCATATAGGGTTGGTTACCCTGATATTCGAGATCGTTCGCAATGAAGCCCGGCGACACAGAAGCTTCAGTGAGTTGTCGACCTTGCTAATGGCTTGGGGTGTTGTATTGCTGTACCTGGCCGCTGAGGGCACGGGTCGGCTTTGGACCTACAATCTGCTTATCGAACAGCCCCAGATATATGCAATTACGGCATGCCTTCTGTATTTTTATTTACTTAGCGAAGGAGATATACCAACCGACCGGCTCTTTCTGCATGTCGGTCTCACCGTTGTCTCCGGATATCTCCTCAAATCCGCCATGCTGACGTTTATGCCTGGGTTGCTGTTGGTTTTGGCGTTTGTTGTCAGCCAACCCCATGAAATACCCTGGTCGCGGCGCTTTGCCCGCATGTTGCGGAAGGGCGCAATTCTCATGTTGCCAACAGTTATCGTCATCGCGATGTGGAAGGGCGTTGCGGTGGAAACCGCTAAGAATTGTCTATCCAGCCCACTAATGACGCTGACCCCCGATTCCATTGCCAAAATCGCTGGGCTGGACTGGCAAGGCCTTTTGGTTCGCTATAGCGCCGCAATTGGCGCCTACGTAGCATCTTATAAAACGTTGGTGCTGTTGGCTGCGACAGCAGGGGCGGCGGCAGCTTTGATGCGGGGGAAATGGATATGGCTGATAGTTTATGGCGCGTTCGCAATCGTCTATGTAGCCGCACTTTATTGGTACCATCTGGCGTGCTTCGGGCCTTACTATTTTGAAACGCTCAATTCCATTCCCCGCTTCATGCGGGTCGTCATACAACCCTTCCACGCTGTTGGTCTTGTTGCCATCGCGGTTGGATCATTACCGTTCATTGCGAAAGGCCCCGTTGCTAAGTTCGTTGACCGAAGGATCTTCTGGGTTGCCGCAGGCTTGACATGCACCATGCTGTTTTCATGGCAAGCGGTTCAATTATATCGTTCGGTCGAGGATGTGACGGCTCGCCGTTACCAGGCCGTCGACACAAGAATTGCCGAGGTGCGCGCAGCCAGGGACTTCATCCGAAATTCCTTTTCGGACACCCCCAAGCCAATGTTGGTGCAGTTTATCAGTCAAGGTACGGATCGCGATATACTGGGCTATGCCAAGATGTACGCACTAGACGGTGTCCGTGGTGCCCCGCAGCAGTTGTTTCGCTATGCACCGCAAGTCAGTTGGGCTGCGAATGCAGCTCAAAACATTTGGCAGCAGGTCGCAAGTAAAGAGCATCTGGTAGACACTTTCCGCGAAGCCAATATTATTTGGCCGATTGTGATCGACCCCTATATCACAGACGTATTGCAAGAATTGGCGCCGTCTGTCGATTGCGCTAACAACTTGCTGGACCGGGTCTTGGTCAAAACGTCACAAGGCACATTTATCTGTCGGCGCAAGCCAAGGTGAGTAAGGAATCATTGTCATTTCCACGCAAAACACCGCTTGCGAAAGATCATTTCCGCTTTTCGTCGATGGCTTTATGCTTTTCGGACTGAATTAGCGGAGCGGCAAGCACCAATGTTCCCCAACGCCACACTGACCGTCGAGGAGATGTACAAAGCCGATGCTGCGGCCATAGCCGCCGGTACGCCCGGGCTTGAGTTGATGGAGAACGCCGGCAGCGCCATTACCGACGCCATTACCAAGCGCTGGGCACCGCGCCCAGTCGCTATTTTGTGCGGCCCGGGAAACAATGGCGGCGACGGATTTGTGGTGGCGCGATTGCTGGCAGGGCAGGGTTGGCCGGTGCGGCTGGCGCTGTTAGGGGATGCTTCCCATCTGAAGGGCGATGCCGCCGCCAATGCCGAACGATGGTCAGGTGAGATAATGAGGTTGAATCTGGACGCCTTGAGCGGCGCCGAGTTGGTGGTGGACGCGCTGTTCGGCGCCGGGTTGGCGCGCGCCGTCGATGGCGTGGCGGCGGATATCATCAACGCCGTCAATGCGCAGTGGCTGCCCTGCGTTGCGGTTGATACACCGAGCGGCGTTCATGGCGACAGTGGCCAGATCATGGGCACAGCGCCACACGCTGATCTGACAGTGACGTTCTTCCGCCCGAAACCCGGACATTTCCTGATGCCGGGCCGTTCGCACTGCGGCGAATTGGTGGTCGCCGATATCGGTATTCCTGAAACCGTGCTGGAAGAGATTCGTCCCGCTGCACAACTAAATGGCCCGGAAATCTGGGCCGGGCGTTACCCGTGGCCGGCGGCAGATGGGCATAAGTATACGCGCGGACACGCCGTGATTGCCGGTGGCGACACCATGACCGGTGCGGCGCGGCTAGCAGCGACGGCGGCGCGGCGCATGGGGGCAGGACTGGCGACCATTGCCGCCCCCAGCGAGGCGTTTGCCATTTATGCCGGCGGCGATCCGGGCAATTTGGTGGTTGAGGCCGATGACGTTGACACGTTTGAGGCATTCTTGGATGACCCCAGGCGCAACGCGGTGCTGGTTGGGCCAGGCGCTGGTATTGGCGAGCAAACCCGCGCCAAAACCTTGGCGGCATTGGCGGCGGGAAAAGCTTGCGTGCTTGATGCTGACGCGCTGACGTCGTTTGCCGGAGAACCCGATACGCTGTTTGCAGCCATCAACGCACCTTGTGTGCTGACCCCGCACGATGGGGAGTTCAACCGGCTTTTCGGCGCAATGGATGATGAAGATAAAATCGCCCGCGCCCGTCGCGCGGCACGGGCCTGCGGCGGCGTGGTGTTGCTGAAAGGGGCTGATACGGTAATTGCCGCACCTGACGGGCGTGCGGCCGTTAACGCCATCGGTACGCCGTTTATGGCCACTGCCGGCAGCGGCGACGTGCTGGCTGGGATGATCGTCGGGCTTTTGGCGCAAGGCATGGACGCTTTTGACGGTGCGCGGGCAGGGGCCTGGGTCCACGGCGCCTGTGCGGAAGAGTTTGGTCCCGGCCTGATCGCCGAAGACCTGGTCGACGCGGTTCCCGATGTTTTGGCCGATTTGATGGAATAGCCTTGATCGGCGAGCCAAATCGACCGATCTTACGGTTACCATGAACGTACAAGCAAAAGCCGGATTTCTCGATCGCACGCTTCGTAACCTGCGCAAGGGCTTGCGCGGTATGGCTGGCGCCAGCTACGACGCCGACCACGCGTCCAGCAGGCCCGATCTCCCTGACGACGACCTGGCCCGCCTGCGCGATCAGATGGCGGCGTGCCTGGAAGGCAAGGGCGGTGAGGTTTCAGCCCGCACCCGCGCTGCACGTCTGGGACATGTCTATCTGGCCCTCGACGACACCGGCAAGGAGCGCTATTTGCGCACCCTGAACGATGAATTCAGTGTACCGACCGATCTCGTCGATGCCGCCGTCAGTGACTACCAAGCGGCGGCTGACCCCGTTGCACGCTCCAAGGCCGAGGCCGGATTACGCGAGGCGCTGGAATCGCCGCGCCTAAAATTATTACGTCAATTCAACGACCTGCCGGATGGTGTTAAGTTTTTGGTGGACATGCGGGCAACGCTATTGCCCTTGAGTCGCAAAGACCCGTCGTTGCGGCCGCTGGAGCAAGACCTGAAACACCTGTTGAGTTCATGGTTCGATATCGGCTTTTTGGAACTGCGCCGCATCACCTGGGACAACGCCTCCGCCGCACTGCTGGAAAAGCTGATCGCCTACGAGGCCGTGCACACGATTGAAAGCTGGGACGATCTGAAGAACCGGCTTGATTCCGATCGCCGGTGTTTTGCCTATTTCCACCCGAAAATGCCCGATGAGCCGCTGATCTTCGTTGAGGTGGCATTGGTCAATGGCATGGCGGGCAATGTGCAGGCGCTGTTAGATGCCGACGCGCCGGTACAGAACCCGCAAGACGCCGATACGGCTATTTTCTACTCCATTTCCAATGCGCAGAAAGGGTTAGCGGGAATCAGCTTCGGCAATTTCTTGATCAAACGTGTCGCGGCGCAGCTATCCAACGAGTTTAAGGGGCTGAAAACCTTCGCTACGCTGTCGCCGGTCCCCGGGTTTATGAACTGGCTTGATGCGACGTTTGCCGAAGGCAAAGCCAAATTGTTGAGTGCAGCCGAGCGCAAGGCCCTGCTTGCCGCGACCGGAGAGAGCACTGGCGCCAAAGGGCAATTGAAGGCGTTGCTTTCGGAACATGCCTGGGCCGAGAACGAAAGCTTGTCGTCGACCCTGAAACCCATATTGCTCAGATTGGCGGCCTGCTACTTGGTCGATGAGAAGCGCAGCGGCGGCGTCACGGCGCTTGACCCCGTGGCGCATTTTCATCTGACCAATGGCGCGGTTATGGAGCGTCTCAATTGGCTCGGAGATACCTCGGACAAAGGGTTCCAGCAGTCAGCCGGAATCATGATCAATTACCTCTATGATCTGGGCAGTATTGACGACAATCACGAAGCCTATGCGGACGGTGGCCGCATTACCGCATCGTCGGATATCCGGGGACTGTTATAAGACCTGAAAATCAGGCGCGGTCATTCGTTGACAGAGGGGGCGAAATCATTAGAGTGCGCACCGCTTGAAACGGGCATGTTACGGCATACCTGAGCATACCGGGGCGGGCGTGGTGGAATTGGTAGACACGTCAGGTTTAGGTCCTGGTGGCGGAAACGCCGTGGGGGTTCAAGTCCCTCCGCCCGCACCAACACAGCCCCGGGATGTTTATGGCTTGTCGCCGAACCGTCCGCAAAGCAACGAGTTTTTGATCCAGCCGCGAGACCTGAAAAATTAGGCCGTGGCGCAGAAAATATTGGCGAACCGAACCATGCAAATCACCGAGACCAAATCCGAAGGCCTCAGCCGCGAGTACACTGTCTGCCTTTCCGCCGATGAAATCGCCGAGAAAGTCGATACCAAGATGCAGGAAATTCAGCGCACCGCGCAATTGCCGGGCTTCCGTCCGGGCAAAGTGCCGGTCGGCGTGCTGAAAAAGCGCTTTGGCCAGGCCGTTCTTGGTGAGGTGCTGGAAAAAGCCATCGGCGATACCTCGCAGCAAGCGCTGGAAGAGAAGGGCATCCGCCCGGCCATGCAGCCGGAGATTCAAATCGCCGAGGGGTTCGAGGACGGCAAGGACCTGGAATACACCATCGCGGTCGAAACGCTGCCCGAAATCGAAGTGACCGATTTTGCCAAGATCAAGCTCGAACGCCTGGTGCCGGAAGCCGATGCCAAAGATATGGAGCAGGCCCTGGAGAATCTCGCCAAAGCGCATCAGACCTCCGAGCCGATCACGAAAAAACGCAAAAGCAAATCCGGTGACGTATTGTCGATTGATTTCGTCGGTTCCGTGGACGGGGAAGAGTTCCCCGGCGGCAAAGCCGATGATTATCCGCTTGAACTGGGTTCCAACAGCTTCATCCCCGGCTTCGAAGATCAGCTGGTCGGCGTCAACGCCGATGACGATGTTGAGGTCAAAGTACAATTCCCGGAGAGCTATGGCGCCGAAGACTTGGCCGGCAAGGATGCCGTGTTCCAAGTCAAGGTGAAGGAAATCCGTGAAACCACACCCGCACCGATCGACGACGAGTTGGCCAAGAAAGCCGGGCTCGATGATCTGGACGCCCTGAAGGCCGCGATCAGCGAAGAGCAGGGGCGCGAGTACATCAACTTGGCGCGCTCGCGCGTGAAGCGTTTGTTGCTCGATCAATTGTTCGAAGCGCACGAGTTCGAGTTGCCGCAGAAAATGGTCGACAATGAGTTCGACACCATTTGGGCGCAGTACGAAGAGCAAAAAGAAAAAGCCAGCGAAGAAGAAGCCGCTGAAATCGAAGACAAGCCCGAAGAAGAACAGAAGGCTGAGTTCCGCGAAATTGCCGAACGCCGCGTGCAGCTTGGGCTTTTGCTGGCCGAGGTTGGCCGCCAGAACAATATCCAGGTGGCCCAGGACGACGTCAACCGCGCCATCATGGAAGAGGCCCGCAATTATCCGGGGCAAGAAGAGATGGTGCTGAATTTCTTCAAAGAAAACCCGCAGGCCTTGGAAAACGTCACGGCCCCGCTATATGAAGAGAAGGTTGTCGACTTTATTCTCGAACTGGCGAACGTAGACGAGAAAAAGGTGCCGCTGGCATCGTTCATCGAAACGCTGGAAAAAGATTCCGAGGACGAGCAGAAAAAGTCCGAGAAACCGAAAAAGGCCGCTAAGAAACCGGCGGCAAAAAAGAAACCGGCGGCGAAGAAACCTGCCGCAAAAAAGCCAGCGGCTAAGAAAGACGCTGACGAATAGTCCCCGAAACGCGCGGCGATCCGTAACGGTGGCCGTAACAAAGGCATTTCCTACCATGAATGATGTGACCATGAACAACCTCGTGCCCATGGTTGTGGAGACCACGAACCGCGGCGAACGCGCTTACGATATCTATTCGCGCCTGTTGAAGGAGCGCATCATCTTTCTCACCGGCGGCGTCAACGATGCGGTCTCAAGCCTGATCTGCGCGCAGTTGCTGTTTTTGGAATCGGAAAACCCGACCAAGGACATTGCGTTCTACATCAATTCGCCGGGCGGCATCGTTTCGTCCGGATTGGCGATCTACGATACCATGCGCTACATCCGCCCCAATGTCTCCACCGTGTGCGTCGGGCAGGCGGCCTCCATGGGTTCTTTGCTGTTGTGCGCGGGTGAAGCCGGCAAACGCTATGCGTTGCCGAACTCGCGGGTTATGGTGCACCAGCCCTCCGGCGGTGCGCAGGGCCAAGCCACGGACATCGAGATTCAGGCACGGGAAATCCTGAAACTGCGCGAACGCCTCAACCAGATCTATGTCGAACACACCGGCCAGGACCTCGATACCATCGAGCAGGCCATGGAGCGCGACAAATTCATGGACCCGACCGAAGCCCTGGAATTCGGCCTTATCGATGAAGTGGTGTCGCAACGGCCCGCCGAGGAAGATGAGGACGGAGGCGAGGATACCGAAAAAACCGATTGATTCGGTTTTTTGGGCTCGCTTAAGGGTTCTGCAACCTTACCCAGTCATCATCCATTGACAAGATGATGGAGTGATCACAAATCCTTCATCAGCAAGGCTGAAACGCTCAGGAAGCTTGCGTCTCCTGAGCGTCGATGCTACCGCCTAAGATAAGCGGCGAAGTGAATTCGTTTCGAAATCATTTTGCCGTCTTGAAATTCGCGTTTAACATATGCCGGTTCGCTGGCAGCCTACGGAGCGCACATGAGCAAATCGTCCGGCAGCGACTCTAAAAACACCCTGTACTGCTCGTTCTGCGGCAAGAGCCAGCACGAGGTCCGCAAACTGATCGCGGGACCCACCGTGTTCATCTGCGATGAATGCGTCGAATTGTGCATGGACATCATCCGCGAAGAGCACAAGACCAATTTGGTGAAATCCGGCGACGGCGTGCCGAGCCCGAACGATATCTGCACCGTATTGAACGACTACGTCATCGGCCAGGACCACGCCAAGCGTGTACTGTCGGTGGCTGTGCACAATCACTACAAGCGGTTGGGACACGGTTCGGGCAAGAGCGCCGACGTGGAATTGGCGAAGTCCAATATACTGCTGGTCGGCCCGACCGGTTGTGGCAAGACGCTTTTGGCGCAAACATTGGCGCGCATTCTTGACGTACCGTTCACCATGGCCGACGCCACGACCCTGACGGAAGCGGGGTATGTCGGTGAAGATGTCGAAAACATCATCCTCAAGCTGCTGCAATCGGCCGACTACAACGTCGAGCGCGCACAGCGCGGCATTGTCTATATCGATGAAGTCGATAAGATTTCGCGCAAATCCGATAACCCCTCGATCACCCGCGACGTGTCGGGCGAGGGCGTGCAGCAGGCGTTGCTGAAGATTATGGAAGGTACCGTCGCCAGCGTACCGCCACAGGGTGGACGCAAGCACCCGCAGCAGGAATTTCTGCAGGTCGACACCACCAACATTCTGTTCATTTGCGGCGGCGCCTTTGCCGGGCTTGATAAGATCATCTCGCAACGCGGCAAAGGGACCTCCATCGGGTTCGGCGCCGACGTGCGTTCGTCCGAGGAGCGCCAGACGGGCGAAATCCTTCGTGAAGTCGAGCCGGAGGATCTCCTGAAGTTCGGCCTGATACCGGAATTTGTTGGCCGATTGCCGGTCGTGGCCACCCTGGAAGACCTTGATCAGGACGCCTTGGTGGAAATTCTCACCAAGCCGAAGAACGCGCTGGTCAAACAGTACCAACGCCTGTTCGAAATGGAAGACGTGGCGCTGACCTTCTCGGAGGGCGCACTCGAATCGATCGCGGAAAAGGCCGTGGAGCGCAAAACGGGCGCTCGAGGCTTGCGTTCGATTCTGGAGAACATCTTGCTCGACACCATGTTCGATCTGCCGGACATGATGGGAATCGAGGAATGCGTCATCAACCGCGAAGTTGCCGACGACAACGGCAAGCCGTTGTTTATTTATGCCGAACGGCAAGACGACGTCGAGACTTCCGCGTGAGTGTGCCGGCGGGGCTTGAAGTTTCCGCCGGGCCTGCCAATCTCTTGTTTAAGCCGCTTGCCGGCCGAACCGCGTTATCAACCGCATAAGGGCAGAACTCAGTGACCCAGCCGACCCAATCGTTTCCCGTTCTTCCGCTCCGCGACATCGTCGTGTTCCCTCACATGATCGTGCCTCTGTTCGTTGGCCGCGACAAATCCGTGCGCGCCCTCGAAGACGTCATGCAGGACGACAAGCAAATTCTGCTCGTCGCCCAGAAAAACGCGGGCGATGACGATCCGGGCCAGGACGACATTTACACTGTAGGCACCATCTCCACGGTGCTGCAGCTGTTGAAATTGCCCGACGGCACGGTAAAGGTTCTGGTCGAAGGCTCCCAGCGCGCTAAGATTTCGCACTACCACGACAACCCCGATTTCTTCCAGGTCGACGCCCTTGGCATTGACGAAACCGATGGCGACGATGAGGAACTCGAAGCCTTGTCGCGCTCGGTGATCACTCAGTTCGAGCAATACATCAAGCTGAACAAAAAGATTCCGCCTGAAGTGCTGGTTTCGGTCAACCAGATCGAGAATGCGGCCAAATTGGCCGATACGGTCGCCTCGCACCTGGCGCTGAAAATCTCGGAAAAACAGGAACTGCTGGAAACGGCATCCGTGGCCGAACGCCTGGAGCGTGTCTACTCCTACATGGAAGCCGAAATCGGCGTGTTGCAGGTGGAAAAGAAAATCCGCAATCGGGTCAAGCGCCAAATGGAGAAGACCCAGCGCGAATATTATTTGAACGAACAAATGAAGGCGATCCAGAAGGAACTCGGCGAGACCGACGACGGCCGCGATGAGACCGCCGAACTGGAAGAGAAGATCAACAAGACCAAGCTTTCCAAGGAAGCCAAGGAAAAGTCCCTGGCCGAATTGAAGAAGCTGAAATCCATGTCGCCGATGTCAGCGGAAGCCACCGTGGTGCGCAACTACCTGGATTGGATGCTGTCCATTCCGTGGAAGAAGCGCTCGCGGGTGAAAAAGGATCTCCGCGCCGCGCAGGAAATCCTTGATGCCGATCACTACGGGCTGGAGAAGGTCAAGGAACGTATCGTCGAGTACCTGGCCGTACAAACCCGCACCAACAAGGTCACCGGGCCTATTCTTTGTCTTGTGGGCCCTCCGGGCGTCGGCAAGACGTCGTTGGGCAAATCCATCGGGCGCGCAACGGGACGGAGTTTCGTGCGTATGTCGCTGGGCGGGGTGCGCGATGAGTCGGAAATCCGCGGCCACCGCCGTACCTACATCGGCTCCATGCCCGGCAAAGTCATCCAAGGCATGAAGAAGGCCAAGACATCGAACCCGCTGTTCCTGTTGGACGAAGTCGACAAGATGGGCAACGATTGGCGCGGCGATCCCGCATCGGCATTGCTCGAAGTGCTCGATCCCGAACAGAACAACGCGTTTAACGACCACTACCTGGAAGTCGATTACGATCTCTCGGATGTGATGTTCCTGACCACGGCCAATACCCTCAACATGCCGCCGCCGCTGCTGGATCGCATGGAGATCATTCGTCTTTCGGGCTACACCGAGGACGAAAAGGTCGAAATCGCCAAGCGTCATCTGATCCCCAAACAAATCGAGAAACACGGGATCAAGGAAGATGAGTGGGCGATCTCCGATAGCGGTATCCGTGACGTCATCCGCTATTACACCAAAGAATCCGGCGTCCGCAATCTGGAGCGGGAACTGGCCAACTTGGCGCGTAAAGCGATCAAGGACATCCTGATGGGTGAGGCCAAGCAAATTAAGGTGACCAAGCGCAACGTTGAGAAATACCTGGGCGTGAAGCGGTTCCGTTTTGGTGAAATCGAGAAAGAAGACCAGGTCGGCGTTACCACCGGCCTCGCCTGGACGGAAGTCGGTGGCGAACTTCTGAACATCGAAGCGGTCATGGTGCCGGGCAAGGGCAAGATGACCATCACCGGTAAGCTCGGCGATGTGATGACCGAATCGATCCAGGCGGCGAAATCGTTCGTGCAATCGCGCGCCATCGAATTCGGTATCGAGCCGCCCACGTTCAACAAGAAAGACATCCACGTGCACGTGCCCGAAGGCGCAACACCCAAGGACGGACCGTCAGCCGGCGTGGCGATGGTGACATCCATCGTGTCGGTGCTGACGGGTGTGCCGGTCAACAAGGAAGTCGCCATGACCGGTGAGGTGACCTTGCGGGGGCTGGTGCTGCCGATTGGTGGTCTCAAGGAGAAACTGCTGGCGGCACACCGGGGCGGTATCAAGACGGTGCTGATCCCAAGGGACAACGAAAAAGACCTGTCCGAGATCCCCGACAACGTGAAACGGGGCATCGACATCATTCCGGTCACGGTGGTCGATGAGGTGCTGGAACGTGCCCTGGTGGCGCCGCTGACACCGATCGAGTGGGACGAGGACGCGAACGTTGATCTGCCTGCCAGCGCGGGCGATGACGAAGAGGTCGAAGGGCTGGTCAAGCACTAGAGGCAGTCGAACAGTCCCGCTGTCATTCAACAGGGCCCCGTTTTTCGGGGCCCTTTTCGTTGGCTGAGCGTTTCTCTTACTGCCGATCTGAAATCTGCCGCGAACACACGCGTTGCCGAACGTTGGTAGGTCAACTGAGGGCGCGATGGCGCTACATGCATTTTTGCGTCGACGCGCGACGGAATCAGGCAGGCATACGGTTTTATGAAGCCCATGATGAGAGAATCGGTTTCGCCGATTCGTATGTTTTCTGCGGTTTTCTGCGGGTTTCGGCGCGCTCAATCGCTCATTTTCGGCGCAAGACCTCATTTTTCGACCTGCATTTTCTCTCATGTTTACCGTGACTTAGCCTGAAACCCCCAGAAAACCGCGATTTTGGGCGTTTCTCCAATTGACGGGCAATTTTCCTGATCGCTAGACTTTGTGTCATTAGAGATGGCGATTGCCCGGATTTTGTGGGTTTCGCTGAGTTATTACCCAACCAACAGAGAGGGGGTTGACCCGTGAATAAGAATGATCTCGTTGCTGCCGTATCCGGTAGTTCTGGCCTCTCGAAAGCCGACGCGGCGAAAGCCGTTGATGGCGTTTTCGATTCCATCACCAGCGCTTTGCAGAGTGGCTCAGAAGTCCGGCTCGTAGGTTTTGGCACGTTCAGCGTGTCCAACCGTGCCGCCACCACCGGGCGCAACCCGCGCACGGGTGAGGCGATCCAGATTCCGGCTTCCAAACAGCCGAAGTTCAAAGCTGGTAAAGGCCTCAAAACCGCCGTCAACTAAGCTGACGGAAATTTTGAGTTTCAGGAAAGCCGACCGTCAATCGCGACGGTCGGTTTTTTTGTGCGCATTTGACATGCCAATGTCCTTGCCAAGCCGGGCTTCGGACGTAATATGCGGAACGATCTTGGAAAGGGCGGTTAGCTCAGCTGGGAGAGCACCTCGTTTACACCGAGGGGGTCGGGGGTTCGAGCCCCTCACCGCCCACCATTTCCAATAAGTGCGGAATTGACAGATTATTCCCTGTCATTGCTTGACACCCATTCAGGGGTGGCTTACATGATCGTCCGTCGCCGAGACAGCGGTGACAAACACCCGGAGGGGGTGTAGCTCAGTTGGTTAGAGCGCTGGCCTGTCACGCCAGAGGCCGCGGGTTCGAGTCCCGTCACTCCCGCCACTTTTCTCCGACATATTCAACCGTTCTAAACCGTTATAAACGGACGCCTTTATTGTTGCCTCACCCGATGAGGTAGGGCAGGGTAGCTCGTGAGGATTCGAGCCGGGGATTGGATGCCCCCGCGACAGAAAGTGGGGTTGGATTTTGCAAGCGCTTCTCGTTGAATATCTGCCCATTTTGATCTTTCTTGGGATTGCCATCGCGATTGCCGGAATCGCCGTCGGCGCCTCGCTTATCATCGCTCCACAGCACCCCGACGTTGAGAAGACTTCCGCCTACGAATGCGGCTTTGAGGCGTTCAGCGACGCTAGGCACAAGTTCGATGTACGGTTTTATCTGGTCGCCATCTTATTCATCATCTTCGATTTGGAAGTGGCGTTCCTGTTTCCGTGGGCCATCAGCCTCGGCAAGATCGGTGTGTTCGGTTTCTGGTCGATGATGGTGTTCCTTGGCATCCTGACCGTCGGTTTCATTTATGAATGGCGCAAGGGAGCTCTGGAATGGGAATAATCGATCCGAACGCGCCGTTGCCACCAGGCCCTGATCAGGACCTGGTCATGCGCCAGGTCACCGGCGAATTGCAAGACAAGGGCTTCGTCATCTCCAATGTGGACAAGTTGGTCAATTGGGCCCGTACCGGGTCGCTGTGGCCGATGACGTTCGGTTTGGCGTGCTGCGCGGTAGAGATGATCCACGCCTATTGCTCGCGCTACGACCTGGACCGCTTCGGCGTCGTGCCGCGTCCCAGCCCGCGCCAATCCGATGTGATTATTGTTGCCGGCACGCTGACCAACAAAATGGCGCCGGCGTTTCGCAAGGTTTACGACCAAATGTCGGAGCCGCGTTACGTGATCTCCATGGGGTCATGCGCCAACGGCGGTGGTTATTATCACTATTCCTATTCGGTGGTACGCGGCTGTGATCGCGTTGTCCCGGTGGACGTTTACGTTCCCGGCTGTCCGCCGACGGCGGAAGCCCTGGTGTATGGGGTTTTGCAGTTGCAGAAAAAAATTAAAAGAACGGGGACCCTCTTCCGTTAACGGGAGGGACGCGGGCAAAGCATATGGACCTGGCGTTAAGAGAACTCGACGAATTCGTTTCCGCTCAGATGAGCGGCAAGATACTGGCGCATGAAGTTTGCGGCGATGAACTGTCGCTTACGGTTCATCGCGACAACATTGTTGAAACCCTGAAATTCCTGCGCGACGACGTCAATTGCCAGTTCAAGCTGTTGATTGATATCTGCGGTGTCGACTATCCGGAAAACGATGAACGGTTTTGCGTTGTCTACCACCTCTTGAGCCTGCCCCTGAACTTGCGTCTTCGGATCAAGGTCTGGACATCGGAAGATGTGCCCGTGCCGTCGGTGACCGGTATTTTCAGCGCTGCCGATTGGTGGGAACGCGAAGCCTGGGACATGTACGGTATTTATTTCTCGGACCATCCCGATCTGCGCCGTATCCTCACCGATTACGGTTTCGAGGGACACCCGCTGCGCAAGGACTTTCCGCTCACCGGTTATGTCGAGATACGGTATGACGACGAACAAAAACGCGTCGTCTACGAACCCGTGAAACTGCAACAGGATTTCCGTAGTTTCGATTTCCTGAGCCCCTGGGAAGGCATGACCCCTGTGTTGCCAGGCGATGAAAAGGCCGAGGCTGACGCGCAAGCGGACGGGGAGGAAGCCTGATGGCGCAGACGGAAATCAAGAACTACAACCTCAACTTCGGCCCACAGCATCCGGCCGCGCACGGCGTGTTGCGCATGGTGCTGGAGATGGACGGAGAGATCATCGACCGGGCCGACCCGCACATCGGGTTGCTGCACCGTGGTACCGAAAAGCTGATCGAGCACAAAAGCTATGTCCAGGCTGTGCCTTACTTCGATCGCCTCGACTATGTCGCGCCGCAAAACCAAGAGCACGCTTTCGTCCTGGCGACGGAGAAGTTGCTTGGTTTGGAAGTCCCGCCGCGCGGGCAGTACCTGCGGGTGTTGTTTTGCGAGATCGGCCGCATTCTCAATCACATCTTGAACATTAGCTCCTACGCCATGGATGTCGGCGCGATGACGCCGATGCTTTGGGCATTCGAAGAGCGCGAGCGTTTGATGGAGTTCTGCGAACGGGTTTCCGGCGCTCGCTTGCATATGGCGTACTTCCGTCCAGGCGGCGTTGCTTACGATATGCCGGACGGCCTGGCCGAGGATATCAAGGAATGGGCCGATCACTACGTCGGTATCATCGACGACTTGGAAACGCTGCTGACGGAGAACCGCATCTTCAAACAGCGTACCGTCGATATCGGCATCATCTCCGCCGAGCAGTGCTACGACTGGGGCTTCACGGGCCCCAACTTGCGAGCTTCGGGCATTGCCTGGGATTTGCGCAAGTCGCAGCCCTACGATGCTTATGCCGACATGGATTTCGACATCCCCGTCGGCAAGCACGGTGACTGCTACGACCGCTATCTGATCCGCATGCTGGAAATGCGCGAAAGCCTGAAGATTATCCACCAGTGCATCGACAACATGCCCGACGGCCCATGCAAGTCTGAGAACAACAAAGTCACGCCACCGCCGCGCGCCGCCATGAAACAATCCATGGAAGCGCTGATCCATCACTTCAAGCTGTTCACCGAGGGCATGCACGTACCCGCCGGAGAGACCTACACCGCCGTTGAGGCGCCCAAGGGCGAGTTTGGTGTGTACTTGGTGTCGGACGGTACCAACAAACCCTATCGCTGCAAGATCAGGGCGCCGGGTTTCGCCCATCTGCAAGCCATGGATTTTCTGTCGAAGGGTCACATGCTGGCCGACGTGGTCGCCAATATCGGCTCCATCGACATTGTATTTGGTGAGATTGATCGATGAACGCCGCAAGCGATAGTGAATTCTCCTTCACGCCGGAGACCGAAGCCCAGGCGGAGAAGGTCATAGCGAAATACCCTGAAGGTTGGCAGGCGAGCGCCGTGATGCCGCTTCTTGATTTGGCGCAACGCCAGAATGACGGCTGGCTCAGCCGTGCCGCCATGGACTACGTCGCCGCGCGGCTATCCATGCCGCCGATCCGCGTCTACGAGGTCGCCAGCTTTTACACCATGTACAATCTCAAGCCGGTCGGTAAACATCACGTCGAGGTTTGCACAAACCTGCCGTGCTGGTTGCGTGGTTCCGACGAGATCGTTGGCGCTTGCGAGACCTACCTGGATATTAAAATCGGCGAAACCACCGTCGACGGCATGTTCACGCTTAGTCAGGCGGAATGCCTGGGTGCATGCGTCAATGCGCCGATGATGCAAATCGGCGATGACTATTACGAAGATCTGGACGCCGAGAGCACCATGGCGGTCCTGACCGAGTTGAAAGCCGGCAAAACACCGAAGACGGGCTCTCAATCAGGACGTTTCACGTGCGAGCCGGCCGGTGGATTGACCAGCCTGGAACATCAAAAAGACTTACTTGCGGCTGCTGGAGGTGACGACTGATGTTGAAAGACTCGGACCGCATCTTCACGAATTTATACGGCCTGGAAGACCCGTTCCTGAAAGGCGCGCAAAAACGTGGCGATTGGGACGGCACCAAGAAGATTCTCGAACTGGGCCGCGAAAAAATTATCGAGACGGTTAAGGAATCGGGCCTGCGCGGCCGAGGCGGTGCGGGTTTTTCCACCGGCATGAAATGGTCGTTCATGCCCAAAGAAGCCAGCGAACGTCCGCATTATCTGGTGATTAACGCCGATGAGGGCGAGCCCGGCACCTGTAAAGACCGCGAGATCATGCGTCACGACCCCATGAAGCTGGTCGAAGGTGCGCTGATCGCATCGTTCGCCATGGGCGCCAACGCCGCCTATTGCTATGTACGTGGCGAGTTTTATCGCGAGACCGAAGCCTTGCAGCGCGCCGTCGACGAGGCCTATGAAGCCGGCCTGATCGGCGACGACGCATGTGGATCGGGCTACAAGTTCGATTTCTACATTCACCGCGGTATGGGGGCGTACATCTGCGGCGAGGAATCGGCACTGATCGAAAGCCTGGAAGGCAAGAAGGGCCAGCCGCGTTCGAAGCCGCCTTTCCCGGCCAATGTGGGCCTGTATGGCTGCCCGACGACAGTGAACAACGTCGAATCAATTGCCGTCGTGCCGGAAATCATGCGCCGCGGCCACGAATGGTTCGCCGGTCTCGGCAAACCCAACAACACCGGCACCAAGCTGTTCATCATCTCCGGTCACGTCAATACGCCGTGCGCCGTCGAGGAAGAGATGGGCATTCCCTTAAAAGAGCTGCTCGAGAAACACGCCGGTGGCGTACGCGGTGGCTGGGACAACCTGAAAGCCATCATACCGGGCGGCGCTTCGGTGCCGCTGTTGACCAAAGACCAATGCGAGGAAGTCACCATGGACTTCGACTCGTTGCGTGAAGCGCGCTCCGGGCTTGGTACGGCGGCGGTGATGGTGATGGATCAGTCCACCGACGTAATCAGGGCGATCACCCGATTGTCGGCCTTCTACAAGCACGAAAGCTGTGGCCAATGCACGCCTTGCCGCGAGGGCACGGGCTGGATGTGGCGGATGATGGAGCGCATTTGCGCGGGCAACGCCGCCATTGAGGAAATTGATATGCTGGAAGAAGTCACCCGCCAGATCGAGGGTCACACCATCTGTGCGCTCGGCGACGCGGCTGCGTGGCCGATCCAGGGGTTGATCCGGGCATTCCGGGGCGAAATGGAAGCACGCCTCGGCGGCGGCGCCAAATCCACGGAAGCGGCGTGAGGGTGAAGGCAGGGACATGGTAAAACTCACCATCGACGGTACAGAGCACGAAGTCGAAGCCGGCCTCACCGTATTGCAGGCCTGCGAGCAGATCGGTATCGAAATCCCACGCTTTTGCTATCACGAGCGTCTCTCCATTGCCGGTAATTGCCGTATGTGTCTGGTCGATATGGAGCGCGCGCCGAAGCCGGTGGCGTCATGCGCCATGCCTGTCGGCGAAGGCATGGTGATCCGCACCAATACCCCGGAAGTGCAGAAAATGCGCAAAGGCGTGATGGAGTTTCTGCTCATCAATCACCCGCTTGATTGCCCGATCTGCGACCAAGGCGGCGAATGCGATCTGCAGGACCAGGCGATGGCCTTCGGTGCCGACACCAGCCGCTACGACGAAAACAAGCGCGCGGTGAAAGACAAGGATTTCGGCCCGCTGATCAAGCCGATCATGACGCGCTGTATCCACTGCACGCGCTGTGTGCGGTTCGCCTCCGAGGTTGCCGGCGTGCCGGAGTTGGGTGCGACGGGGCGCGGCGAAAACACCGAAATCGGCACCTATGTCCAAAAGGCGCTTTCAAGCGAATTGTCGGGCAACATGATCGACCTTTGCCCCGTGGGTGCGCTGACCAACGGGCCGTATGCGTTCCACGCACGCTCGTGGGAGCTGAAAAAGACCGAGAGCGTCGATGTCATGGATGCGCTGGGCTCCAACATCCGTATCGATGCGCGCGGGCCCGAGGTCATGCGCGTATTGCCGCGCCTCAACGAAGACATCAACGAGGAATGGATTTCCGACAAAACCCGCTTCGCCTGCGACGGTTTGACCAAGCAACGTCTCGACCGCCCTTATGTACGCAAGGACGGCAAGCTGGTTGAGGCCACGTGGCCCGAAGCCCTTTCCGCCGTCGCCGATGCCGCCAAGGGCCTCAAGGGTGAAGAAATGGCCGCCGTTGCCGGTGATCAGGCCGATTGCGAATCCATGACGGCGCTGAAAGACCTGATGACGGCGCTGGGCTCCGCCAATATCGATTGCCGCCAGGACGGCGCCAAATCGGACGCCGGTGTTCGCGCCTCTTATATCTTCAACTCCACCATCGCCGGTATCGACCGCGCCTCAAACGTTTTGCTGGTCGGCTGCAACCCGCGCCTCGATGCGCCGGTGCTCAACGCGCGGATCCGCAAGCGTATGGTGATGGCAAGCGCTGCCGGCGATAGCTTCCGTGTCGGGGTCGTCGGCCCCGATGCCGACATGACCTATCCGACGGCGCACCAGGGCGATGGCGCGGATGCGCTGCAGGCCATTGCCGACGGCAAGGGCGATTTCGCCAAGATGATGCAAGACGCCGAGCGCCCGATGATTATCGTCGGCCAAGATGCGCTCGCGCGCGGCGATGGCGCGGCCGTATTGGCATTGGCCCGCAAAGCGGCTGATGCCTGCGGTGTCGTCAGTGATGATTGGAACGGCTTCAACGTACTGCAGCGCGCAGCGTCGCGCGTCGGCGGCCTGGATATCGGCTTCGTGCCCGGCGAGGGCGGCAAGGACGTCGACGGTATTTTGGCTGGCGCGGCAGACGGCTCCATCAAGATGGTTTATCTGCTGGGTGCCGACGAGATTGACACCTCGCGATTGGGTAACGCCTTCGTCGTCTATCAGGGCCACCATGGCGATGACGGCGCGCACCGGGCCGACGTGATTTTGCCGGGCGCCGCCTACACCGAGAAGAACGGCACCTACGTCAACACCGAGGGCCGTGTGCAATTGGGCCGATTGGCGGTTTACCCACCGGGTGACGCCCGCGAGGACTGGACGATCGTTCGCGCATTGTCCGACCCCATGGGCCAAAAATTGCCGTACGACAACTTGCGCCAGTTGCGCGCCCGCATGGTCGAGCTCAATGCCAATTTCCTCAACGTCGATATAACCGCACCCGCCGAGTGGCAGGATTTCGGTACGGATGGCGATATCGATGCCGCGCCATTCCATGGTGGCGTCGACAATTTCTACATGACCGACCCCATCAGCCGCGCATCGGAAACGATGGCGCGCTGCACGGAAACCTTCATTCGCGGCGAACAAAGAAAGACCGGCACCGATGGTTGAGCTTTGGGACACATATATCTGGCCGACGCTCTGGATCGTGATCAAGATCGTCGCCATCGTCATACCGGTGATGCTCTCCGTCGCGTACCTGACGCTGGCCGAGCGCAAGGTCATCGGCGCCATGCACCTGCGCAAGGGTCCCAACGTGGTCGGGCCGTTCGGCTTGCTGCAACCGATTGCCGATGGCGTGAAGCTGTTCTTAAAGGAAACCATCATTCCCGCCGGCGCAAACCGGGGTGTATTTGTGTTGGCACCTTGCGTGACGTTTGTTCTGGCCCTGGTGGCCTGGGCCGTGATGCCGTTCGATCAAGGCATGGTGCTGGCTGACATCAACGTCGGCATCTTGTATCTGTTCGCCATTTCGTCGCTCGGCGTGTACGGCGTCTTGATGGCGGGCTGGGCGTCGAACTCGCGCTACGCCTTCCTGGGCGCCATGCGTTCGGCGGCGCAGATGGTGTCTTACGAAGTCTCCATGGGTTTCATCATCATCACCGTGTTGCTGTGTGTCGGATCGTTGAACCTGTCCGATATCGTCGAGGCGCAACGCACCGTTTGGTTTGTGGTGCCGCTGTTCCCGATGGCGGTGATCTTCTTTATCTCGACATTGGCCGAAACCAACCGCCACCCGTTTGATTTGCCGGAGGCCGAGGCCGAGCTGGTGGCCGGTTACAACGTCGAATATTCGGCCATGACCTTCGCGCTGTTCTTCTTGGGTGAATACGCCAACATGATTCTCATGGCCGGCATGACCAGTGTCTTGTTCCTGGGCGGATGGCTGCCGCCGGTGGATATGGCGCCGTTTACCTGGGTGCCGGGGCCGGTTTGGTTCGCCCTGAAGATCGCGTTCTGCCTGTTCATCTTCCTGTGGGTGCGCGCCACGTTCCCACGCTATCGCTACGACCAGCTCATGCGCTTGGGTTGGAAGGTGTTCCTGCCGATTTCACTGGCGGGCGTCGCCATCGTCGGCGGTGTTCTGGTGGCCTTCGATCTCGCACCAATCGTCGGACAAGGGTAGGGGAGGCTTTGACATGAGTTTCATCGGCAAAAGCATCCGCACCGTTGTTCTCGGTGAATTGGTCACCGGCATGGCGCTGACCCTGAACTATATGTTCCGGCGCAAGGTGACGATCAATTATCCGTATGAAAAGGGCCCATTAAGCCCACGGTTCCGCGGTGAGCATGCGCTCAGACGCTACCCCAACGGCGAAGAGCGTTGCATCGCATGTAAGCTGTGCGAAGCCATATGCCCGGCGCAGGCGATCACCATCGAAGCCGAGCCGCGCGATGACGGTTCTCGCCGCACCACGCGCTACGACATCGACATGACCAAGTGCATCTACTGCGGCTACTGCGAAGAAGCCTGCCCGGTGGATGCCATTGTCGAGGGGCCGAACTTCGAGTTCGCCACCGAGACCCGCGAGGAACTGATGTACGACAAGACGAAACTGCTGGCCAATGGCGACCGCTGGGAAGTCGAACTCGGCGAGCGCCTGAAGCAGGATGCGCCTTATAGGTAATGAATGATGATTGAAGCTCTCGCATTCTATATGTTCGCCGCCATCGCCGTCGCTTCGGCGGTATTGGTGATATCGGCCAAGAACCCGGTGCATTCCGTACTGTTCCTGATCTTGACGTTCTTCAACGCGGCAGGGCTGTTCGTGCTGTTGGGAGCGGAATTCCTGGCGATGATTTTGGTCGTCGTCTACGTCGGCGCGGTGGCGGTGCTGTTCATGTTCGTGGTCATGATGCTGGACATCAACTTCGTCGAACTGCGCCAGGGCTTTTTACAGTATCTGCCCATCGGTGGCCTGGTCGGGTTGATTTTGCTGGTTGAACTGGCGACGCTGGTCGGTGGCTGGGTGATCGCACCCGAAGCCGCGAAAGGCGGTGCCGCGCCAACGCCGGACACCGTCACCAACACCCACGCCTTGGGTGAGTTGGTTTATACCCACTACATTTATCTGTTCCAGGCGGCGGGCTTGGTGTTGTTGGTGGCCATGATCGGCGCCATCGTACTCACGCATCGCTCACGCCCGGGCGTCAAAAAACAGGTCATCTCGCGCCAATTGGACCGCAACCCGGCCAATTCGGTCGAGGTCCGCAAGGTCGACACCGGGAAGGGGATCTAACCAATGTTTGAGATCGGTCTCTCCCATTATCTGACACTCGCCGCAATCCTGTTCACGCTGGGGATTTTCGGCATATTCCTGAACCGGAAGAACGTCATCATCATTTTGATGTCGGTTGAGCTCATGCTGCTTGCCGTGAACATCAATCTGGTGGCTTTTTCCGCCGAGTTGGGCGATCTGGTCGGACAGGTGTTCGCCATGTTCGTACTCACCGTTGCCGCCGCCGAGGCCGCCGTCGGGCTGGCCATTCTGGTGGTGTTTTTCCGTAATCGCGGCTCTATCGCCGTCGAAGACGTGAATATGATGAGGGGCTGAATAGACTATGCTGGATATCCTCGTCGTTTTTGCCCCATTGGTCGGCGCCATTCTGGCGGGTGCACTGACGTTTGTTGATGCGCCGGATAAGGAATCTAGGCACAAGCTCGATGTCGCCGCGCAATGGATCACCTGCACAGGGCTCGTGCTATCCATGCTCGGCGCCATTGCCGTGTTCTGGGACGTGGCGCTTGGCGGCAACGCGCATACGACCGATCTGTTTACCTGGATCGATTCCGGCGCGCTTGAAATTTCCTGGGCGCTGAAAGTCGATACCCTGACCGCCGTGATGATGATCGTCGTCACCGGCGTGTCAGCCATGGTGCATATCTATTCGGTCGGTTACATGCACCACGACCCCTGTATCCCCCGGTTCATGAGCTATCTCAGCCTGTTCACCTTCTTCATGCTGATGCTGATCACCGCCGACAACCTGGTGCAGATGTTCTTCGGCTGGGAAGGCGTGGGCCTGGCAAGCTATCTGTTGATCGGGTTTTGGTACAACAAACCGTCCGCCAACGCCGCCGCCATCAAGGCCTTTGTGGTCAACCGGGTGGGTGATTTCGGCTTTGCGCTGGGCATCTTCGCGGTCTTCATGATGTTCGAAAGCGTGCATCTGGATACCATCTTCGCCGCCGCGCCGGGCAAGGCGGATATGGTGATCAATGTCTTCGGCACCGATTTCCACGCCCTGACCATTACGTGCCTGCTGTTGTTCGTCGGCGCCATGGGCAAATCGGCGCAGTTGGGCCTGCATACCTGGCTGCCGGACGCCATGGAGGGCCCGACGCCGGTCTCCGCCCTGATCCACGCCGCCACCATGGTGACGGCGGGCGTGTTCATGGTGGCGCGTCTGTCGCCGTTGTTTGAGTTTTCCGATGTCGCGCTCACGGTGGTCACGGTGGTCGGCGCAACCACGGCGATTTTCGCCGCCACGGTGGGCTGCGTGCAGAACGACATCAAACGCGTCATTGCCTACTCGACCTGTTCGCAGTTGGGTTACATGTTCTTCGCCTGCGGCGTGTCGGCCTATTCGGCGGGCATCTTCCACCTGATGACGCACGGCTTCTTCAAGGCGCTGTTGTTCCTGGGCGCCGGCTCGGTCATCCACGCCATGTCGGACGAGCAGGACATGCGCAAAATGGGCGGCATCTGGAAAATGGTGCCGGCGACCTATGCGCTGATGTGGATCGGCTCGCTGGCGCTGGCGGGTGTGCCGTTCTTCGCCGGCTACTATTCCAAGGATATCATCCTGGAGGCCGCCTACGGCGCACACACCGGTATCGGCATGTACGCGTTTTGGCTTGGCATTGCGGCTGCATTCCTGACCGCCTTCTATTCGTGGCGTCTGTTG